>CAZXHT010000015.1:0-77367 GCA_964640665.1 uncultured Myxococcales bacterium | reverse complement strand
TTGATCTCGCCTGATTGAATCTTGCGTTCTTGCTCGTAGGCCTGGGCGTTGACGGCGGCCTGTACTCGACCCGTGGCCACCGCCTGCACGATGCCGCCCTGCTCTTCAAGTTCGCGCATCAGTTCGACGATGCGCGCTTCCATCTGGTTGGTGGTTGTCTCTATGAACCACGAGCCGCCCAGCGGATCGACCGTGTCGCATAGGCCGATCTCGTGCATCAGGATCTGCATGGTGCGCAGGCTGAGCTTGGCGGCGTGTTCGGATGGAATGGTGTAGGCCTCGTCGTAGGAACACAGGGCCATGGTCTGCGTGCCGGACAGCGCGCTTACCAGCGCGTAGTAGGCCCCGCGAGCGATGTTGTTTTCGGGCTGCTGGATGGTCAGCCCGCCGCCGCCGCCGCCGGCGATCATGCGCAGGCGCAGGCCGCGGGGATCTCCGGCCCCATATTCCTTACGGAGGATCTTGGCCCACAGGCGCCGCCCGGCGCGGAACTTGGCCACCTGCTCCCAGAGGTTGCCGTGGATGTCGAAATTGAAGGTGATCCCGGCGGCCAGCGCGTCGATATCCAGCCCGCGCTGCAAGGCATGCTCGATATAAGCCCGGGCGATGGACAGGGCGTAGGCCATCTCCTGGGCCGGGTTGGCGCCCGACTCGCGGATGTGGTATCCGCAGACGCTTACCGGGCTGTAGCGCGGCACGTTGCGGGCGCAAAACTCCATGGTGTCTCCCACCAGGCGGATCGACGGCTCGACCGGAAAGATCCAGGTGCCGCGGCCGATGAACTCCTTGAGGATGTCGTTCTGGCTGTTGCCGCGCAGCTCGGCCAGGTCGTAGCCGCGCTTGCGGGCCATGGCGAAGTACATGGCCATGATGGCCACGGCCGAGCCGTTGATCGTCAAGGAGACGGTGATCTTGTTGAGATCAATGCCGGCGAAAGCCTCTTCCATGTCCGCCAGGCTGTCTACCGCCATGCCCACACGGCCGATCTCGCCCGCAGCCATCTCGTCGTCGGAGTCGAGTCCACACTGGGTGGGCAAGTCGAAGGCAACGTTCAGTCCGGTCTGGCCGTTTTCGAGCAACCACAGGAAACGCTCGTGTGTCTCGGCCGCAGTGCCGAAACCCGAGTACTGGCGCATGGTCCAGGGGCGCTTGCGGTACATCGAGGGGTGAATGCCGCGCGTGTAAGGGTAATCGCCCGGATCGCCGACGTCGGCAAGGCCGCCGCTGCTTTCGACATCCGAGGTCGTGTAGACCGGTTTTACCTCGAGCCCCGATTCCCAGAAGAGGGGGGGCAGATCGTTCTTCTTGTCGCTCACCGCGTCACCTTTTCACGAATGAAGTTTACTAACTTTTCGAACGGCGTGCCTGTGGGGAAGACGCCGTCCACACCCAACTCGGCCAGGGCCGCGTTGTCGCCCGCGGGAATATTTCCGCCCACCAGCCATAGCACGTCGTCGAAGCCGCGCTGCTTCATTTCTTTGGCCAGGCGACGGCACAACGGCAGGTGGGCGCCGGAGAGTATCGACAGCCCGAGCACGTCGACGTCTTCTTCCTGCGCGGCCTTGGCGATGGCTCCGGGGGATTGCCGCAGGCCGGTGTAGACCACCTCCATGCCGGCGTTCATCAGCGCGCGACAGACAAGCTTGGCCCCGACGTCGTGACCGTCGAGACCCGGCTTGGCGATCAAGGCGCGGATTGGCTTGGTCATTTCTTCCTCCGTAGATCTTCGGTCGCATCATGGTCGACCTTGAGCGTCTGTTGATCGATGACCACCGAGTAGTCCCGGCGGGCGCCCTCTATGGAGACGTAGCCCTCGGCCACGTCGGCCGCAACCAACTCGGGATCGCGCTCGCGGGGATCGCCGTAGCCGCCGCCGCCGGCGGCATCCATGACCACCTCGTCGCCGGGTTGCAGGCGCGTAAGGCCGTAAGGGTTTCCCGCTTGGCCGTTTATCGTAAAGCGCGCCCGCGCCCCGGGCCGACCGCCGAAAAGGCCCTCGGGGGGGTAACGGAAGCGGCCGGACTGGATGCCCAGGTAGACCGGCGGCTCGGGGGCCTGGGGGCCTTCTGGAACCTTGAAGACCACTCGTCGGCCGAGGCCGCCCCTGTGGCGACCGGGGCCGCCCGAATCCGGCAGCAGCTCGCGGCGCTCGATGATCAGCGGGGTGTCGCTTTCGAAGATCTCCACCGGCGTGTTGGCTCCGTTGGCAGGGAAAATGTAATCGTACTGGCCGTCATCAGTGGCGCTTGCACCCATGCCCCCGCCCCTGATTATCACCGTATGCCACGGCTGTCCGTCATGCCGCCGGCCGTAGAAGACGTTCATCGTCGCCGGCGTGCCGCCGCTGGCGGAGATGACCCTGTCCGGCAGCGCCCCGGCCATGGCGCGATAGACAATCTCGGTCAAGAAATGTCCTATCTGCATGCGCGCCGCGACGGCTACCGGGAAAGTGCAGTTGACCACCGTTCCCTCGGGAGCCGCGACCGAGATCGGCCGCGTGCAGCCGTCGTTATTGGGCATGTCCGGGTCGAGCATGCTCTTGATGGCCATGAAGACGTAGGCGTAGGTGAAATTGAATACGACATTACCGCCCCAATCGACGTGCGGCGAAGAGCCCGCGAGATCGACGGAGATATCGTCCCCGGCGACCTCGACCGCGGCCCGGATGACCACGTCGTCGCGGCCCTCGGGTTGTTCGATGACGCCCTGTGCGCGGTAGATGCCGTCGGGGATCTTGGCTACGGCCTGCCGCATGCTTCCCGCCGTGCGCTCGAAGATCTCACTGGCCAGTTCGTCGAGCCCGTCCAGCGAGTACTCGTCGAGCATCAGGCGGATCTTTTCGGCGCAAACATGATTGGCCGCGATCTGCGAGCGGATGTCCCCGACTACCTGGTCGGGGGTGCGCACGTTGGCTCGGATCATTTCGAGCAACGCCTGGTTGACGACTCCTGCCTCGTGGAGCTTGACCAGCGGGATGAACAGGCCGTCCTCATAGACATCGTGGTTGTCGGACGACACCCGCCCGCCGATGTCCGAATGATGAAAGACGCAAGCCGTGTAAGCCACGAGCTGCCGGCGGTGGAAGATCGGGCTGAGCACGCAGACGTCGTTGAGGTGCCCGGCCAGCGCCCAGGGGTCGTTGGTGATGAAGACGTCTCCGGGGCGGCAGGTGTCGGGAGACATTTGGCCGACCAGCTTCTTGATACCCAGGGCCATGGCGCCCGACTGGCCGGGGGTGGCGAAGCTGCCCTGTGCCAGCTCGCGGCCCTGCCTGTCCGTGAACATGCAGGTGTAGTCATGTGCGTCTCTGAGCAGGCTCGAGAAGGCCGTGCGTGCCACGGAGCCGTCGGCTTCGTCGACGATGGAGATCAATCGGCGCCAGAGGATCTCGAGAGTTATCGGATCGAAGCCGGTCTTCATCGTGTGGCTCCCGGCAAGTCGATCCACAAGAATCCAAACTCGTCCAGCGACACCCGGCCGTCCTCTCCGACGACCAGCGTCGATTCGCGCTCTTCGATGATAGCGGGTCCGCGGAAGACCGCGCCTGGACCGAGGCTGTAACGGTCATAGACAGTATACGGTACGAAATCTCCCGCGGCGGCCGAATAGGCCAGGCGCTCGCCCTTGACGGCACTTTGCGGATCGCCGCCCGATTTCACAAGCTTTGGAAGCTCAAGCGGGCGCTCGGGCAGACTGGCGCGCAACCTGAAGTTGACGAACTCGACGGGCGCTGCCGGATAGGTGCGCCCATAGATCCGTTCGTACTCGGCATCGAACAGTCTGCGGATCTCGTCGCGGCTCAAAGCTGCGAAGTCGTCCTCGGGCACCGGGATGTTTGTCTCGGAACCCTGTCCCACGAAGCGCAGGTCGACCGAACGCTTGAATAATAACTGTTTCGGAATGTGCTCGTGCTGTAGCGCCCGGGCGCCGTCGATCTCCAGCCCCGCGAAAATCTTCTCGATCACCTCAAAGTCTGCGGTTTGAAGGGCCGCCTTGTGGCTGCGAACCAGGTCGAACGCCCGCGGGGCGGTGAAGAAGCCCAAAGCCGACCCCACTCCCGCGTTCGGCGGCACCATTATACGCGGTGCCCCGAGTATTTTAGCCAGGCCGTAGGCGTGGACGGGGCCGGCCCCGCCGAAGGCGGCCAGTGTCACCAGGCCGGGATTGCCGCCGCGCTCGGCGATGTGCGTCTTGGCGGCTGCGGCCATGGTTTCGTTGATCATATCGTGGATGCCGAAGACGGCCTTGGTGAAAGACACACCCAAGGGCACTGCGATGTTTTCCTCGACGGCCCGGCGGGCGGCTTCTTTGTCGAGTCGCATTTCTCCACCGAGAAAATAATCGGCGTCGAGATAGCCAAGCAACAAGTCGGCGTCCGTGACGCAGGGTTCCTGCCCGCCGCGTCCATAACAGGCAGGGCCGGGATCGGCCCCAGAGCTTTGCGGGCCGACCCGCAGGGTTCCCAGCTTACTGATGCCGGCGATACTGCCGCCCCCGGCGCCGATCTCCATCAGGTCGACTACCGGCACCTGTATCGTCAGGCCGCTGCCCTTCATGAAACGCTGCACGCGCCCGACCTCGAAGGTGGGCACGACGTTGACCCGCCCGCCCTGGATCAGGCACGACTTGGCCGTCGTGCCGCCCATGTCGAAGCAGAACATCTCGGGGATGCCGAACAGTTTCCCGTAGTACTGTCCCGAGATGACAGCCGCCGTGGGTCCCGACTCGATGATGCGCACCGGGAACTCGGCCGCTGTCTCGACCGAGGTGATGCCGCCCGAGGAGAGCATGATGAACAACCTGGCTTGCGAACCCAGGCGGGAAAGCCTGCGGCCGAGACGCGTAAGATAATCACCGGTCAGCGGTTTTACGTAGGCGTTGGTGACAGTAGTGCTGGTGCGTTCGTATTCGCGGATTTGCGGCAGTACGTCATAGGAGATCGAAAGCGACATCCCGGGAGCCGTCTCGCCGGCGATGTCGCGGATCATCTGTTCGTGGACGGGGTTTTCGAAGGAGTTGAGTAGGCAGACAGCCAGCGATTCGACACCCATGCCGGCCAGTTTTTCGATCGCCCGCCGGACTTGCCCGGGATCCAGCGGCTGCAAAATGTTCCCGTCGCTGCCTACACGCTCGTCCACCTCCAGGCGCCGGCTGCGCGGCACCAGCGGTACGGGAAACTCGGCGAAGATGTCGTAGGGCGCATAGCGTATCTCGCGGCCCAACTCGAGAACGTCTCTGAAACCGCGTGTGGTGATCAACCCGGTGCGTGAGCCCTTGCGTTCGATGATGGCGTTTATCACCAGGGTGGTCCCGTGGATGACCTCGTCGAGTCGCTCGACGAAGCCGGGGGCCTTGTGATCCAGTTCGCCGATGCCCTCTTCCACCGCGTCGGATGGATCGCGGGGCGTCGTCAGGCACTTGTTGATGGTGATCTTGCCGCTCTGGTCGTCCAGCAGGACGAAGTCAGTGAATGTTCCGCCGACGTCGATACCGATCCTGTAGCTCAAGATCCTATCCCCGCTTTCCGTCCGTTGCATCCCGGCCAAGCTCGAAAGCCCGGCGGTTGGCCGCAATGAAGCGATTAGGGATCTTCTTCTCGATGGCCTGCCAGAGGATCTCGTCGTCAAAGGGCAACAGACCGAGACCGGCTAAAGCGCCCAGCATGACAACGTTCAAGGCGCGCGGCAGTCCGACCTGCCCGGTCAGCGCGGGACCGTCGATGGTGTACGGCCGCGAGGCCGCCTCTTCTATGGCAGCCAAGATGCCCGCGACAGACGGGTAATCCTTACCCTGAATGACCAGGTTGAAAGGAACGATCTTGCCGAGGTTGACGACTACCCGGGTACGGGTCGACATCTTGGGCAAGGCCCGCAGCGCCTCGATCGGTTCGAGAGCCAGGACGACGCCCGCTCCGCCCGTGCCGATGTACGAGCTTTTAACGCTACCGATCACCACCGAGCATTCCACCGCGCCGCCGCGCTGGGACATGCCGTGAAGCTGGCCCACCATGACTTCAAGGTCCGCCTGCATGGCTGCCTCGCCCAGCAGGCGCGCCGCGGTCAGGACGCCCTGGCCGCCGACGCCGACCACCAGTAGCTTGAGGCGCGCAGGAGTCATGACCCGGCCTCCGCGCCCGGCGCAGCAACCGGCCGGATGGCCCCGTTGGGACACAGCTCGGCGCACACGCCGCAGCCGTTGCATAGCCCGGGATCGATTTCAGCATGACCGTCTTTTTCGAAGAAGGCCGGGCAGCCGAACAGGTCGAGGCAGGCGCGACAATTGCCGCAGTTGCCACATGAAAGACAGCGGCCCGCCTCGGCCCGGGCCTGCACCTCGGAAAGAACCGAGACCACTTCATCGAAGTTGCCAAGGCGCTTCTTACCGGCAAGCTCGGCCGGCCGCGCGCGCGGGAGGTGATCGGCGCGATCTATCCCCGGCCTGGCCCATGGCTCGATGTCTCCGGGCAGGGGAGGCGGAAGTCTGCGATCGGCGATTTCCCCGCCGCGAAGCAGGCGATCAATCGCCCAGGCGACACGCCGGCCGCAGGCGACGGCACCGGTCACGGTGCGTTCACCCGGTACCAGATCGCCACCGGCGAAGACGCGCTCGTTGCTGGTTTGCAGATATACGGGATTGACGCGCAGCAAGCCGCCCGGCTCTCGATCGAAGCCCTTCTCTTTGAACTCGGGTGCCTGGCCGATGGCGGAGATGACCAGGTCGGCCGGCAGTTCGGTCTCGGAGCCGGTGATAGGTACTGGGCGCCGCCTCCCGGAGGCGTCGGGCTCGCCGGGTTCGGTGCGCAGGCAAACCAGGTGCCCGGACTCGAGCCTCAGAGGCACAAGCCGGGTGGCGAGTTCGACACCCTCGGCCAGGGCAGCGTCGATCTCGTCCTCGATGGCCGGCATTTCGTCGCGATCACGGCGATAGGTCACTACGACCTTCTTAGCCCCCAGGCGCAGGGCGCTGCGGGCGGCGTCCATGGCCGCGTTACCGCCGCCGACAACGATCACCCGCGCGGGGACGGAACGCGACTCGATTGTCTCAAGAAAATCGAGCGCGTCGATCAACTCGGGACTGCCCCGCGCTCCAACGCCCTCGATATCGAGCGCCAGGCCGCGGCCGGCTCCCAGGGCCAGGTATATGGCCTCGAAACCCTGTTCGAAAAGCGAGGCGGTCGTAAAGTCGCGACTCAAGCGCTTGTTGCCGGCGAACTGCACTCCCAAGTTCATGATGCGATCGAGGTCGCAATCGAGTGCCCGGCGCGGCAGGCGATATGGTGGGATCCCGTATCTCAAAAGCCCACCGGGCTTCTCTGCGGCGTCGAAGAGGTTGACCGCGTATCCCCTGATGCAAAGGTCGTGCGCCGCGGCCAGCCCGGAAGGACCGGCGCCGACAACGGCAACGCGCATGCCGCTTGGCTCGTCACACTCGGGCTGGTAGGCGATCTTGTTTCTCGCGGCCCAGTCGATGACGAAACGCTTAAGATCGTTCACGGCCAGCGGTTCATCAATTGCGGCACGCACGCAGGCTGCCTCGCAGGGGCGATGACACACCCGGCAGACGCTCTCTGGAAGAGGCACGCGGCGGACGATCTCTTCGAAGGCGGCACGGTAGTTTCCGGACGCGACATGTCCGAGGTAACCCTGAATGCAGAGGCCCAACGGACAACTCAGGCTGCAGGGAGCCTGGCCCGGCAGATTGTCGGCGCTTTTGTCGATTTCCAGCGCCCGGGCGCGGGCCATGAAGCGTTCGAAGCCCGCATCCACGTCCTGGCCGCAACGCATGCCGCATTCCTCGCGAGAACAGACCCGGCAGCGCAGTGGATCGACCTGATAGATGGTGGTCGGGTGGGAGGCCTTGGTCTCGCGCGCCAGGTACACCGGGCAGGTGCGTTCGCAGACCACCACGCTCACGCCGCGCGCCCCGCGCGCCCGCTCGAAGGCCGCGATGGTCGCCGGCAGGTCATAAGGGTCGATTGTCTCGACCTGTGATGTGCCCAGAACCTTTGCCACCGAGGCGATCGTTACCCTGCGCCGGAACTCGTCGCCGACCCTTTCGACAGTGGGACTTTCCTGGAAGCCGGTCATCCCGGTGACATGGTTGTCGAGGACGACGGCTACCACGTCGGAGTTTTCCTTTATAGCGTCGAGCAGGGCCGGCATGCCGGAGTGGAAGAAGGTCGAGTCGCCCATGATGCCAACAGTACGTTTCCCGGTGACCCGCGCGGCTCCCGCCGCCAGGGTGAAGGAGGCGCCCATGCTCAAAAGCGCGTCGGCGGTGTTCAGCGGGGGGCCGTAACCCAGCGTGTAGCAGCCGATGTCGTTGAAATACAGTTCCTCGTCGCCGAATACCGTGCGCAACGCGAACTGCGCGGCCCGGTGCGGGCAGCCGGGACACAGCGAGGGCGGCCGGGCCGGGGCCTCCTGGAAGCTCGGCTGCTTGGGGACCGGTCGGCCGAGGCCGAGTCCCGAATGCAGCGCGCGCTGAATGATCTCGGGAGTGTACTCGAACTCGACGGGCAGATGTCCGCTGCGCTTGCCGAGCAGTTCGAGCGACAGGCCTCGGCGGGTGAGCAGGGCGCTCAAGGCATCTTCGATAAAGGGAGACAACTCCTCAACGACCAGCACCCGGCGCACACCGTCCAGAAGCGCTAGAAGCTTTTCCCCGGGCAACGGGTAGACCGCTCCGAGCGTCAACAGGCGCAACTTGCCGGTCAGGCCCAACTCTTCAAGCAGGTCGGCGCAAGTTGCGGCCGGGGCGCCAGAGGCCAGGATGGCCGAATCGCCGCTGCCGGAAGATGAGACGAAGGGCGAGGCCTCGAGCATGCGGCGGGCCTGCTCGATCTTTTCACTTAGCTCGATTCTCAGCCGGCGGGCGTTTGCTGGAATGGGGACGAAGCGCTGCGGGTCGCGGACGAAGCCCGTAACGACAGGGGCTCGCAGCTTGCCATAGCGGATCACGGCACGCGAGTGACAGACACGGGTAGTGGGTCGCAGCAACACCGGCAGCCGGCTACTCTCGGAAAGATCGAAGGCGAAGATCGCCATACGGTAGGCCTCTTCGGGAGTTGCCGGATCGAGCACCGGGATATGCAGCATCGGCGCCAGCAGGCGCTGGTCTTGCTCGTTGGGGCTGGTACGGCAAGACGGATCTCCGGCCGAGACGATCACCAGGCCGCCGACCGGGCCGATGTAAGGGATGGTCGAGAGCGGATCGCCTGCGTACATCAGGCCGAGGTGCTTCATGGCGCACATGGCCCGGGCGCCGGCCAGGCTGGCGCCGAAGGCCGTCTCGAGGGCGATCTTTTCGTTGATCGAGTACTCGAAATGAATTCCCAAGCGGCCGGCCACGCGGGCGAAGGAGTCGCTTATCTCGGAAGAGGGCGTGCCGGGATAGCCCGAGGCGAAGGCCACGCCGGCCTCCAGTGCGCCGCGCACAATGGCCTCGTTGCCGAGCAGGCAATCGGCGTGTCCCTCGACATCGACAAGCAGAGGATCTTTCTGGTGCTCGGACATCTCACGCCTCGGTGAGGCGGCGGGCCGCCGGTTACTTCTTCAGCTCATCCCACTTGTAGTCGATCACCTCGAGCAAGACGCCGTTGACCGCCTTGGGATGAATGAAGGCGAACTCGCAGTCGCGGAACTTGCGGGCACCACCGATGAACGGGTAACCCTGACCCTTGAGATCGTCGATGGCCGCGCGGGTGTTGTCCACGTTGAAGGACATCAGCATGATGCCCTCGCCGCGCTTCTCGATGAACTTGGCCACGTCGCCGTCGGGCGTTGTCGACTCCATCAACTCGAAGCCGACCCCGCCGACCCAGTAGCGGGCCACCTTGATCTTCTCGGGCTCGTCGATGTACTCGTCGTCGGGTTTGTCCTTGCCGAGGATCGGTTCCCACTTCTTGCAGGCCTGGTCGAGATTCTTCACCGCGATGCAGATATGATCGATCTTGTTGACTTTCATGGCTATATCCTCCGTGCTCACTTGTAGTGTCCGGCCCCGTCGCGGCCCAACGGCACGCCGACCGTCCAGTTGCCCGGATTGGGCGTAGCCTGGCGCGGTACCGTGTACGACTCGTGCATCGCAGCCACTCCCTGGTTGGGCAGGCGGAAGTGAATGGCGTGGATTGGGCACACCTCGTGGCAGATGCCGCATTCCTCGCACAGATCGACCAGGATCACCGCCCGGTTCTGCACCAGGCCCATCACCTGGGGCGGGCAGCGCTTGACGCAAATCCCGCACCCGTCACACTTGAAAACGTCTACCTTGGGTATCATGGCGATTCTCCTCTTACAGGCGCATGCCCAGCTTGTATCCGTCCAGCACCGCCGAGTTTCCGCGCCGCGGAATGATGGCGTCGCCGATCAGGCTGATTCCCTTGCGGGCCTTGAACAAATCGTTGACTGGGTGCATTTGGGCCAGAATGACGGTGTCAGCCTCGACGAATTTATCGCCGTCTGCGGTCTTTACCTGCACGCCCTTGTCGGTGATCTTTTCGGGCCGCGCGAAGGCTACCCGGGCCACCTTGCCCTCCTTCAGCTTGGACATGTAGCGCCAGATGTAGGAGGGGTTGACGTCCGGGCCTGGTTTCCTGCCCAGGTGCACGATGGTGATGTTGTATTCGCCGTTTTCGAGCAGGTAAAGCGCGGTGGCGATGGCCACTCCGCCCGAGCCGAGGATGACGATGTTCTTGCCGGGCTTGAGCTTGCCGTCGATTACGTCCAGGCAAGAGACGACGCTGTCGCCGTCGGCGCCCGGCAACTCGCTTGTCGGAATCGCCCCGGTGGCGACGACGATCTCGTCGGCCGTCGATTCCTTGATCTCTTCGGCCGTGACGGTCTTGCCGGTCTCGAACTCGACGCCGGCGTTCTCGCAGCGCAACTTGAGATAGTTCACCAGGCGCATGAATTCATTGTCGCCCCAGGGCCCGTTGGAGGCTATTGCCAACTGGCCGCCGAGCTTGTCACTCTTTTCGCTGATTGTGACCCGGTGGCCCTTCTCGGCGGCGATCGCGCCGGCCTGCATGCCGGCCACACCGGCGCCGATGATCCAGATCTTCTTGGAATGTGACGTCTTCGGGAAGCCGTAGAAGCCATACTCGGCCTCGGACTCGTGGCCCAGCGAAGGGCGCACCATGCAGTTCAACTCTGCGTCGCGGAACAGGCGCGCCAGGCAGATGTTGCAGGCCATGCAGGGGATGATCTCGTCCTCGCGGCCCTCGAGGATCTTGTTGGGCAGGTTGGGATCGGCGATCATCGGCCGGCAGGCCTCCCAGAAATCGAGTTCGCCTGCGGCGATGGCCCGCTCGGGATACTCGGCCAAAAACAGCCGGTAGGCCATCGAAACCGCGGTCTCGGGTTTCAAAGCCTCGCGTACTCTCTTTGCCAGGTAGAGCCACGAGCCCATCCGGCAATCGCGCGAGATAACCGAGACGGCCGATTCCTGCCAGCCGGCGGTGACTGACAAGCAGTCGGCCCCGGCGGCCTCGGCCAGCTTGATCACCTCGAGCGATTCTTCTTCCTTGTTGCCGCCGCGGTCTTGCAACAGCTCGTCGGCGCACAGGCGGATGATGATCGGGTAGTCGGGGCCGACTTCGCCTCTTATGCCGCTGACGATGTCTGTCATGAACTTGGCCCGGCCCTTGATGTCGCCGCCGTACTCGTCGCTGCGCAGGTTTGTGTAGCTGGATATGAAGTTGGAGAGCAGGTAGCCGACGATGCCCGAGATCTCGACCGCGTCGAAGCCGGACTCGATGCAGCGCCGCGCACCCTTGACGTGTTCGTCGATGCTGCGCTCGATGTCCTCGCGGCTCATCTCAACCGGCTCGCGGAAACGCGGGATGCGCTGCTTGACGACCGAAGGGCCGACGGTGTAGTCGATATTGATGCCGCCCACCCGGCCGCAGTGCATCAACTGCAAGACCGCCTTGGCGCCGTGCTTGTGAATGGCGTCGGAGATGCGGCGCAGGCCGGGGATGAACCTGTCGTCGGCGATGCTCATCATACCCACGTATCCCTGCCCCTCGCCGTGGGGATCGGTATAGGCCCCCTGGGTGGTGACCATACCGGAGCCGCCGCGGGCCTGGGCCTCCATGTAGGCGACTTCCTTGTCCGAGACGTAGCCGTCGCCGTAGTTGAAGTTGGTCTCGGTGGAGGCGTACTTGATGCGGTTCTTGACCTCCATTTTCCCGATCTTGCCGGGCGAGAAAACATGGGGATACTTCTTCTCTCCTGGTTTCATCTTGCCTGGACCTCCTTAGGGGCGGATGGGTCTCCCCCCGAAGACCCGCTATCAAGGCGAAACTATCAGAGAATCTTATTGCACGCTGGAAAGTATTGGTCAACCGGTGTTTAGTCGGGCGTCTAGTCGTCCGAGCACGGGTCGGAGCTGATCGGTCCGTCGTAGGTCAGCTCGAAGCCCAGAGAGTAGTTCTGGCACGAGTTGGCGGCACCGGCTGCGTTTTTCACCTGGACGTAGAAGTCCCAGCTGTCGTCCAGGCCGCAGGTGCCGTCCCAGGTGAGCACCATGGTGTAGCTGTGGCTTCCGGCGTCATAGACGGCGGCGCTGTCGACATCGTCGGTGCAGAAGTTGTAGTCGAAGCTTCCACAGGTGCCGCCGGTCTTGATGCACATGACATAGTCCTCGTGGACAGCGTCGGACGGCACGGTCAGGATGGCGTGCCAGCGGAAGTTGCACTGCCAGTCGCCCGGATGAAGGATGCAATCGAAGTGGGTGGCCTCCTCGGCGTGTATGATGTACCAGTCGCTGTCGGGATCGGTCGACGCGCCGTGGTAGAGCGACAGCGAGTCGACCGCGACCTCGCCCCAGTCCTCGTTAGCGTCGGGAAGGTGGCGGGCCTGGGCGCAGCTATCGTTGTTCTCGTAGGCGTCGTCGGCCAGCTCCTCGTCGGTTTCTCCGTCGCAGTCGTCGTCGAGGCCGTTGCATTCCTCGCCCAGGGCAGGCGGCACGTAATCGACCCCGCCGCAGTCGCCCCAGCCGTCAACACTGCTACAGATCTGGGTGCCGTGGTTGCACTCGCCCTCGTCGGTGCCGCAGTCACGCTCGGCGCCGTTCGGTGAACAGGTGCAGCCCTCGTCGGTGTTTTCGTCGCAGTCGTTGTCGTACGTGTCGCAGAAGTCGGGCGGGCCGTCTGTGGCTCCCGGGTTGATGGTGTCATCCAGGTCGTCGCAATCGGTGTTGTCCTCGACGTAGACACCGCCGCTCTGGGAGGGGCCCGCGGGTAGCGAGCAGGCCTCGGTGGCCCAGGCCAGGTCGGGGTCGCCGTAGCCGTCGAGGTCGTAGTCATCGTAGTAAGTGTTGGTAACGCCCTCGTCGGTCAGGCCGTCGCAGTCGTTGTCGGCCTCGTCGCAGACCTCGTCGACAGAGACGGGGGCGGTGCAGCCGGCGTAGGCGCCGCCCGTGCAGGTCTCGGTTCCCGGGCCGCACAGGTTGTCGCAGGCGCGGGCCAGGGGCTGGCCGTTTTCGTCCTCGTCGGTCAGGCCGTCGAAGTCGTTGTCCTCGCCGTCGCAGCTTTCATCGTAGGCGGTCAGGCAGTGACCCTGGATGCATTGCAGATCGCCCGAGCAGGGGGCCAGGCAGGCTCCGCAGTTCTGGTCGTCGGTGTTTGTGTTGACGCATTTGTCGACGCAGTAGGTCAGCCCGCCAGAGCAAGCGCAGTTTCCGGCCGAGCAGGTGGCCCCGCCGCCGCAGACCGTGCTGCAGCCGCCGCAGTGGTTGGCGTCGGTCTGAGTGTTTGTGCACTCGCCGTCGCACATCTCGACCCCGGTCCCCGAGCATGTGCAGCTGCCCTGGACGCAAACCGTCCCCCCGGTGCAGGCGTTGCCGCAGCCGCCGCAGTCGCTGGAACTGGTCTGGGTATTGACGCACTGGCCGGCGCACAACTCCATGCCGACCCCGGTGCAATCCTCGCCCGAACTGCCGCAAGCCGAGCCGACGAGCACCAACGCCAGAGAAAAAACAAAAGGGCCCACATAAACAGATCGTTTCATTTGTTTACCTCCCTGATTTGATAATGGGTGATGCTAACGCGAGTGGAGGCGGATTGCAATGATGCAATGCAGATGTGGGATTCGAATAGTTGATTGACTCCTGATTCTCGCTCTTCTACTATCGGACCCGCATGAACATCCTCATTGTCGGCGCCGGTGTGGTCGGTAAATCGTTGGCCGAGCAACTCTCCCTGGAGGGCCACCAGGTGGCCATGATCGATCAGGATCGGCGGAAAGTCAGGGAAATCGGAGAGAAGCTGGACGTGCTCGCAGTTTTGGGCAACGCCGGCATGCCCAGCGTGCTCAGGCGCGCGGGGATCGAGTCGGCCGAGATGATCATCGCGGTCACTGACGTTGACGAGGTTAACCTGGTAGTGGGCATGCTGGCCAGCCGCATGGGTGTCGAGCACCGCATCGTGCGCCTGCGCAACCAGGAGTACCTGGAAGAGGGCTGCATTTTCCCGCTCAAGGAACTGGGTATCGATCAGGTTATCAACCCCGATCCCGCAATTGTCGATGCCCTGGTGAGCATGATCGAGATACCCGGCTCCAACGACTTTGCAAATCTGGCCGATGGCCAAGTGCTGATGTTGGGCTTCGACATCTTGGCGGACAGCCCGCTTGCGGGTAAGACCCTTGCAGAAGTGCGGGAAGTAAGCTCTTTGGATGCTTTTCTGATCCTTTATATCACCCGGGCGGACGAGGTCATCGTCCCCAAGGGCCATGACAGGATCGAGCCTGGTGACAACATTCACTTGCTGGTATCTGCCGATACCTTGCAGTTCGTTGCTCCGTTCATCCACAGGCGACCCAAGAAGGTCGGCCACGTGATCATTTTCGGAGCGAGCCGCATCGGGCTGCAACTGGCCGAGAGAATCCAGGATAAGGTTGAAAGGGTTTTCCTGATAGAGCCCGACGGTGAAAAGGCATTCGAGGCGTCCGAGCGACTGAAAAAGGTCACGGTCCTCAAGGGAGACGAGACCAACCTCGATGTTCTGGAGGAAGCCTCGCTGGACAAGTGTGATCTTTTCTGCGCCCTGGCTGATAACGATCAGCACAACATGATGTCGGCCTTGCTGGCCAAGAAACACTCCCATACCGACGCCGCGGTCATGGTGCAGCAACCCGAGTACGTTCCGGTCATGGACAGCCTGGGTGTCGAGATAGTCATCAATCCGCGCCTGGTGACAGTGGGCGAGATCCTGATGCATGTGCGCCGCGGTCATATACATTCGGTTACCCGGCTGGCGGAGAGCCGCGCCGAGATCATCGAGATGGAGGCTTCCGAGAAGTCGCCGGCAGTCAAGCACAAGATCCGCGATCTGGCCTTCCCGAGGAATGCGCTGATCGGAGCCATAGTCCGCGACGGGAAGATGCAGATTCCGACAGGAGACACTCTGATCCAGCCTGGAGACGACGTCGTAGTATTCGCGTTGCCGGACGCCATCCCCAAGATCGAGAAGCTCTTCACGCAGCGCCGGCGGTTTTGAACAATGCGCTGGCGCGCGGTCCTTTCGGTTCTGGGTTACCTGTTTATCATCCTGGGGGTGTGCTTGTTCGCGCCCCTGATCGTGGCCATTGTCTACGATTCGAAGAGCTCTATCGAGGATCTGGAGATAGTCAGTTTCTTCGTGACTGCGACCTTTTCACTGGGCCTGGGTTTTTACATCAGGCGCAAGTTCCACAGTTTTGCAGACCAGGTCGGCCGGCGCGAAGGCTTCGCGGTCGTCACCTGCGCCTGGCTGTCAGCGGTCCTCCTGGGAACATTGCCCTTCATAATATGCGGCATGCTGGGCATCACCGATGCCTTCTTCGAGATCATCAGCGGTTTCACCACCACCGGGTCGACCGTTTTCGGTAGTCCCGGGATGGAGATAGAGAAGATCCCGCACGGCCTGCAGTTCTGGCGCTGCATGACCCAGTGGCTGGGGGGGATGGGCATCGTCGTGCTGAGCGTTGCCTTGCTCTCGTTCCTGGGCATGGGGGGCTATCGCCTGTTGAGGGCTGAGGCACCCGGAGGTGTGGCTTTCGAAAAGGACCGCCAGCGGATCACGGACGCGGCTAAGGATCTTTGGAAAATATACTTGATCATCTCTGCCGCCGAAGTGATCCTGCTCGAGCTGGCCGGCGCCGATATCTTCGATGCTTTCTGTCACACCTTCACAACCATGTCCACGGGCGGCTACTCCCCGCATGGGGAGTCCGTCGCCTACTTCGGTCCCGTTGCCCAATGGATCATCATCTTTTTCATGTTCGTAGCAGGAATGAACTTCTCGTTGCATGCCCAGCTGTTCAGGCTGAATGCCAAACCGCTGATTCGCAACCCCGAGTTCCGGCTGTATGCCGGAATCATGCTGGCTAGCATTCTGGTGGGCCTGCTTGTCGTCCCATCCGGTCGAGGTATCGAAGATCACATCCGCCAGGTTACCTTTCAGGTTGTGTCGATCGGGACCACCACCGGCTACGCCACAACCGATTTCGACACCTGGCCCCAGCTGATGCGCCTGGTTATGGTGCTGCTCATGTTTTCGGGAGGTTGCATGGGATCGACCGGGGGCGGGATGAAAAGCGCCCGTCTTTTGGTATTCGCCAAGGCGCTTGTGCGGGAGTTGCAGCGGCTGATATTTCCCCATGCCGTGCGGGTGGTTCGCGTGGGAGAGAAGGTGATCGAGCCCGGCATCGTTTCGAACATACTCGCCTTTGGTGTGATCTACTCCGCCACCTTTGTTGTCGGCCTGTTGGTAATGGCTGCCTGCGGGTACGATCTGGTGAGTTCCGCGTCTGCATCGGCCGCGGCCTTGGGCAACATAGGCCCCGGCCTGGGAGCCGTGGGACCCGTCTGCAACTGGGCCCATCTACCTGACGTGGCCAAGTGGGTCATGAGCCTGCTGATGCTCCTCGGCCGGCTTGAAATATTCTCGGTGCTGATACTTTTCACGCCCTGGGCATGGAAGAGATAGGCTTCTCAGGCCTGCGGTCTTTCAGCAGAAAAGACAGCACCAGCATTCCCATGCCGATTCCGCAGACGACCAGCGCCGAGGTCACCACCGGTGAGAACAGGTCGTCCAGGAAGACTCCTACGGTTCCGGATAGTTCCCTGATGAACATGCGGCCGGCCTGGGAGCCGAACAGGCGCGCATCGGCGCCTGTCATCCAGCGGTCGGGGTTCTGGGCGACCGCCGCAATAAGCCAGCCGCTGGCCAGCCACGACAGCAGCCACGAAACGATTCCGCCGGTGAGGATCGTACCGCCGCTGACGTTCAGAAATCCGCGCCCGTCCGATCGCAGAAGCAGCGCGCCGATGGCGATGAACAGGGCCGGCAGCAGAAACAGAAGCCACATGGCGGCATTGACCCAATGAAGAGCGTCAAAGATGACAGGCTCAGAAACTGCATGCCCCGCGAACATCGGCTTCTGGTCGGGGATTTGTCCCAGCCAGGCGGTCATCCATTGCGAGCGCTGGTCGATGACTTCTGCTCCTGGATTGCAAGCCGGCAACGGTTTTTCGTGACGCTGGGAAATCGCGCGCTGCTTCCAACGCTCGATGCCCGCAGCGTCGCAGTCGGGAAGCTGCGCCAGCACCTGGTTCAGATAGGCGCCCATCTCGTCGGAGACCAGTGCCTTCTTCAAGGGACGCATGTCCAGAGAGATCTCCCCTGGATGCGCCTTGCCCGCCACCACCTCGCCCACTCGCGCGACTTTCAGGGCCACTTCGTCTTGCAGCCAGCCCTGGATGCCGGTCAGCTCGAGCATCTTGGGAAAAGAAGTCTCGGCCTTGGCCATGGCCTCGATCCAGGCGCGTGCGTTGGGGTCACTGACCGCGCCCGGTTGCCTGGCCGCCGCGAAGGATTTGTCGATCATCTCTGGCATGCGCCTGATCACCTTGCCGGCCAGGTCGCTGTAGAAATCCGGGCTTGTCGCCGCCCGGGTCAGGCCGCTGGCGAAGATCACTCCGATCAGCAACGGGATGCCCAGCAGGATCAGAAGCAAAACACCTATGAACTTACCCATGTATAGTCCCCTCTCGTCGGAAGTGGCGCCGGAAAACAGACGCCGATTTCCCTGGAGTATACCGTAAATTCGTGCCTGTATATTTTTTAAACCCGGAGAACAATCATGGCAAACTTCGAACAATGCAAGAATGGCAGCCGCCCGCTTGCGCTGATTACCGGGGCTTCTTCAGGCATCGGGGAAAGGTTCGCCCGTCGACTGGCCCGCGACGGATATGACTTGATCCTGGTGGCCCGGCGCAAGGAGCGCCTGGCGGAAATCGGCAGTGAACTCGAGACCAAACACGGAATCAGGGCCGAAGTGCAAGCGGCCGATCTGGCCCGGGACCAGGACGTCGAACGGCTAGTGAACGTTATCCAGGGCGGTCCGGCCCTGGATTTGCTGATTAATGGCGCCGGCTTTGGTACCCGCGGACACTTTGCCGAGGTGGATGCCGAAAAATCCGAGAAAATGGTCAGGGTCCACGTCCTGGCCAGCGTGCGGCTGGTCCGGGCGGCTCTGCCCGCCATGATTGGACGGGGTTGTGGGGCTCTGATCAACATCTCGTCCCTGGGCGCGTTCTTCACAACCGTCCATTACACCACCTACTCGGCCACCAAGTCGTATCTGAACGTGTTCAGCGAGGGCCTGGCCGCGGAACTGGCCGGCACCGGGTTGAAGGTGCAGGCACTCTGCCCGGGGCTCACCCGAACCGGATTCATGTTCACCCCGGAATACACGGATTTCCACTACGAGAAGATCCCCAAATTCGCCTGGATGAACCCGGAACGGGTGGTAGATCAGTCGTTATCCGCACTGGAGAACGGCCCGGTGGTGTTCATACCCGGTGTTTTCAACCGCATGTTCGTCAGAATCATGAAAGCCCCGCTGGCCGGACGCCTGGTGGGCGGGGCCATCAACCTGCTCAGCCGCGGCAAGCAGGCCTGGTAGTCCGTTGTTCTTTATTGGGTCGGAGTTAATTGATGTTGCTGCAACAGAAACCAATCATCGAACAGCTTGCCAGACGTCACAAGCGGAATGCTTTCAGATGCGGGGTGCCGGCGCTAGATCGATATATTAGAAAGCAAGCATCGCAAGACTCCAGGCGAAAGGTTGCGCGGATATTCGTTGCCGCACTGGATAATCCGGTTGTCATTGCTGGTTTCTACACGCTCAGCGCCGCCAGTGTCGATCTGCAAGATTTGCCGGACAAGCTGAAGAAAAAACTCCCCCGCTATCCGATCCCCGTCGCAAGGATAGGTCGCCTGGCAGTTGACGAGAGATTCCAGGGCAAGGGCCTGGGGAGTTATCTGCTCTCAGATGCTCTCAACAGGGTAGTGGCTGCAAGTGAAGTCGTTGCTATGCAGGCGGTCATCGTGGAAGCGTTGGATGATGCGACGCTGACTTTCTACGCGAAATATGGGTTCCGATCTTTGGCGTCTACACCCCTGAGAATGTATTTGCCGCTTAGTACGTTTGAAAAAATGGGTTATTGACATGTACGCCGATTAGGCGTACAGTCAAAATAAGAGGGAGTTGCCCGTGCCACAAGCGAAGTTAAAGGAAGAACGTATTCATCTGCGTTTGAATACCTTGACGAAAAAGAAGATCGAGCGAGCCGCGGAACTCAGCGGGGCCACCATTACGGATTTTGTAATCTCCACTGCGGTCAGCAAGGCTGACCAGGTGATTGGCGAGCAGGAGCGTATTACTTTGTACGGGCGTGACAGGGATGCCTTCTTGCAAGCAGTCCTCAATCCCGAGAAGCCCACAAAAGCTCTCATTGAAGCGATGGCCCATCACCGTAGGCTAAACCGTAAACCTGCTCGAAAAAAGAAGTGATGAAATGCAAGGGACACGAACCCAGCAAGCCTTCTCGCGCAACTTAGCCTTGGCGAGCCGCAGCTTCAGTTTGCGTTCCTGGCGTGAAGTCCGGTGGCGAAAATCGGAATAGACCAAGGCTTCAAGGCAAGGTTCTTACTGGGCGGAATCCATAGCGGCTCTTGCGTGCTTCCGGCTCGTTGTAGGCTCTCGCGGCCGCTCGGGCGTATTTGAGGATCTTTCCCTGCAGTTGTTCGGAATTTCCTAATAACTGAATTTTCTTCCAACTCCCCGTTGGCAAATGACTGCCGGAGATTCTCCTTGTTACCACTTGCAGCCGGCCAGGCGGGTAAATGCCTCCTGGTGCTCTTCGGGAACCGGTTCCCGGCATTCTATCAGGCTGCAAACTGTCCTGGTGAAGAGCTCGGGGTTCAGGATTTGAACCAGGTTATCCTTGCGCCAGGAAGGGGGCATCTCGCGGGACCAGGGGCCGAGGGGGATCCGGCGGCTGAGCCGGTCTGCATTGCGGGAGATCGTCGCCGCTACCGTCTCGGGCTCCAGGTTCTTAGGCAGCACCGGCCGTGCTCCTCCCACCACGGTGCAGAAGGGGTTGCCTTGTTGGGGCTTGGGGCCCGGCAGGTCTTCGAGCAGCGCCTCTAGCAGCGAACTCCAGGCGCTGCCCAGGAAGTGGAAGACGGCCGAGCGGCCATCCGGAAGTCGGACCACCGGGGCACTGCCGGGCTCGAGGCCCGCGAAGGCCGCGAAGTCTTCGGACAGCCTGCGGGAGGTCGTCGGTCCCGCGGCTCCCCATACCTTGAAGTCGGCCGGACCGGCCGTGTCGGTCACCAGGACTCGATCCCGCCGTACGCTCTTTACCTTCAGCCTTCGGCCTCCCAGTAGGAATTTTCCCTCCGAGGCGGCCTCCTTGTGCAGGACGCCCAGCACCTTGCGGGTCTCCATGTCCACCACCTGGAGCTGGCCGGCCCGGTCCTGGATGTTGGTGTGGATCCGGCCCCGCTCGAAGGCATCCTCCAGACGGTCGCCCACCCGGTAGCGGCCGCCCGCGGACACGAGCCAGCCCCCGTCGCCCAGGTGATCGAGGAGCTCCGGCAGGCGGTCGACCCATTGCCCCTTGGCAATCCAGGACGGCAGGCGGGAGGCCAGTGCCCTGGCGTCTATCCATCCGCCCGGGGTCTGGAGGAGGAGGCTCAGGCACTGCTGTACCAGCACCGACGGGTGAAAGCGGTGGGGATCGGCGAGCAGGCGGCCATCCCCTGCGGCGTGCAGCAGGTGGCGGTATCTCAGCTCCTGGCCCGCGTCGGCGGCCAGGCACAGGACGCGGGCCAGCCCCGTGCGCCGGCTCCCGCGTCCCATGCGCTGGAGCAGCGAGGTCACGCCGGCAGGGGGCGCGGTCAGGACCACCAGGTCCACGTCGCCTATGTCTATTCCCACCTCCAGGGTCGTGGTGGAAAAGCACAGGGAGGCCTGGCCGGCCAGCATGCGTCTCTCGACCGCCTCTCTCGCGGAGCGCGCCAGGCTGCCGTGGTGCAGGAAGACCGAATCGCCGAAGGGCGGCCGCCCCTTGAAGATGGAGCAGAACTTCTCGGCGTCGCTGCGGCGGTTGACGAAGGCCAGCACCTTGCGGACCCCGGCGCCGCCGGCGACGAGATTGAGCAGGGCCTTGGAAAGAGCACTCGCGCTTCCGCGGGCGAAGACGGGCTCGATCGGGCGCACACCCGGGATGCATACCTTTTGGTAACTATCTCCGAGATAGCGCCGGGCCAGCCCGTCCGGGTCGTCCACGGTGGCGGAAGATGCCACAACCTGCAGCTTACGTGCGATCCGACTTGCCCGGGAGACCAGGCAGGCGAGCTGGTCACCGCGGGGCGAGGTGTCCAGCATGTGGATCTCGTCGAGAACCAGGTGCCGCATGCTTTCGAAAATCTTCGGAGAGCGGGTCAGCAGCGAGTCAAGCGACTCCGGGGTGGTCAGGACCACGTCGGGCGGGTTGCCGGCGGGGATCTCGCGGTGCTCGCCCGTCCGGCGCCCGAGCCGCAGGCCCAGGGTTCTCAACGGGGGTTCCAGGCGCCGGGCCAGGTCGTTGACCAGTGCCCTGGTGGGGCACACGACCCAGGCCCGCAGGTGCCCGGGCCCGGGGTCCGCCAGTATGCTTTCCGCCACTGGGGCGGCAAAGGCCTCGGTCTTGCCGCTGGCCGTGGGCGCGACCAGCAGGGTGGGGCGGCCCGACAGGAGCGCCGGGACGGCCTGGAGTTGTACAGGGGTGGGTCTGCCGAAGCGGGCCAGGAAGGCGTGCCAGGTTCGGGGGAGAAGTTCCCTGAGCCTCGATATGTCCCGCGGGTCGTACATGGCGGCTCAGGCTTGTTTGAGCTGTTTCTCTATATCGGAAAGGACGGGACGGATGCTTTCCGGGCGATGGCGGGTCAGGTCCACCAGCTCGGTTATAAACTTGTGGGCCTGGCGAGGGTTCTCGATCAGTCCCCGGCGGTGGCATGGCTCGATCACCCTCGCCATGAGCGCGGCCAGCTCCGGTCCCAGGGAGAACTCCAGCCCGGCGATCCGGTAGAGGACCAGAACCCGCTCGGCGAGCGTCCGGTACTCTTCGGGTCTGAAGGGCCGAAGCTCGATGAAGCACTCGGGCGGAACGCTCGTCGCCAGAACCTGCTTGCCCTCGGGGTCGTAGGTCAAGGCGAAGATGCAGTAGAGCGGCTGCGGGTTCCTGAAGCGGTACGAGAAGCTCCTGTGCACTGCCTGGCCGCCCCTTGGCAATGTCCCGGGATCGAAGCGCAGCCTGGACTTGGGCAGGCAGGCGGCGGCAAAGGTTCTGAAGAGCACCTCGGCAAAGGCGCGGTCCCTGCCGTGAAGCACGCTGTAGAACTCGGCCTCGTCCAGCGTGATCACCAGGCCCCGATAGCCAACCTGGCGGGCCAGCTCGGCGATGCCTCCGAGAACGAGGGTGTAAAGGTGGGTGACCGTGCGGTGATCCAAAAGCGCGTACATCCGCGCCCGGGTGCCGGTGGCGCGGCGCAGCCTCTTGTCGAGATCCATGTTGCCGGCCACCTCGGACCCCTCGATCCAGTCCAGCAGGCACTCGTCGAGATCCTTCGGGCCGCCGACCTCGGACAGGGCCGCGTGGTAGGCCAGTACCGGTCCCAGGTAGGGGTGCCGGTCGATCCCGTGCCTGCCGCTCCAGCGCAGCACCAGCTTTTTGTCGGCCGCGGCCTTTTCGATCAAAGGCATCAGGCCGCGGGGCTCGAAAGAAGGATCGTCCGGGTAGCGCAGGCCGCCGGCGAGCTGCTGGAAGATGCGCCGGGGCCTGCTGGGCAGCACCTCCCGGCTGTCCAGGGTGGCCCTGGCGGCCAGGAATCCCTTGCCGAGCGCCAGGCGCTCGGCCATCTCCAGGAAGTGGGTCTTTCCCGTCCCGTAGTCTCCCAGCACCACCCTCAGTCCGCCCCTGCGCTGTACCTGATCGAGATCCCGCCGCACCAGGGCGAGCTCGGCCTCCCGGCCCACCGTGTAGGTCTCGAGATGGGTGGAGGGCACCACGCCGAGCCGCAGCGCCTCCAGGGCCTGGCGCGCGGAGCGCGAGTCTGCGTCGCCGGGCTCTTCGGGAAAGGGGGATGGGATCGCGGGCTTGCGGCGACGCTTTTTCGTTTTCTTTCCCCCGGGCGGCTTCCCCGGAGAGATCTCGTGGACGCGCAACTCCTCCTGCGGAACCTCCCAGGGAACCTTCGGCATCTCGTCGAACTCCACCCTGACTATCCGCCCGCCCCGCAGCAGGCCGAGCACCCTGCCGGGCCCCAGCTCGGGGTGCAGGATCCGGTCTCCCTCCCGGGCCGGGCGATGACTAGGCATCCAGGAACTCCTCGCCGTCTTCGGTATCCAGGCTCGTGTAGCTTCCCTGGACCATGGAGCTGGCTTGCTCAGCGGTGATCTTCCGCTGCCCCTCGGCCTTCTGCCGGTAAAGGAAGTCGAGGTAGGACTTCACGAACAGCCGGCGATGGCTCACCTCGAAGGTGTAGGAGACCATCGTGTCGGCTATCAGGCTGCGGTTTTCGGCCTGGAGATCGATCTCGGCCTTCCACCCCGTGGCCGTCTCGAAGATGACCTGAAGCTTTTCGCCGATGGCCGTAAGAAGAGCGACGGGCTCGAGGTCCAGGCGCTCCAGGTCTATGACGGCCGCCTGGGGGCTGCGCTCGCAAAGGGGAACGGGGCTTTTCAGGCGCTGGTCCAGGGCGGGGTAGTCGGGGACCACGTTGCGCAAAAACTCCGGGGGCACGGCATAGAGAAAAAAGGTGCCCGGTAGGCGGGCCTGGCCGCACAGATCGATCACCTGCCTGAGATTGTCGCCCACCGCATACATCTTCCGGCCCGAAAGGGACATGTTGCGGTCCACCTCGTCGAACATCAGGACGGCGCCGGGCAGGCCGTAACCGGAGATGACCTGGCACAGGCTCCTGAGCATCTTGAACCCCGTGGCCGACTCGATGGCCTCGAACACACCCAGGGGCCGGGTCTCCGACTGGGGCACGGGCTCGCCCAGGAGCCAGGGCTCCAGGATCGCCTCGCGCTCCCTGTGCCCCTGGAGGTAGGCGGCCATGAACTCCGCGGCCGCCCTGCGGAAGGAGTGGCTCTCCGCATTCACCCGGGCCGCGGTGTTTGCGATCCAGGCCTTTGCCCTCTCGTCGCCCATGCTGCGTCGCCGGTCGTCGGCCAGGTCCCGAAGCACGTTCGTCAGCGAGCGCGTGGGCTCGGCCCCTTCTTCCACGGGCGGGCCGGCCAGTGTCGAGGCCACGCCGGAGTAGACCTTCACGGGGTCGTCGTAGGGACACTCCTTCGGCGACAGGTTCACCAGCGAGGTGAGAAAACCGTGCTTCCAAGCCAGATCTCTTACGCAGTAGAGAAAGTGAGTCTTGCCGCCGCCGTAGTAGCCCTGCACCAGCTTGAAGCTCGATCCCCTGGGGTTGTGCTTCAGCCGCTGCAGGTACTCCCGATCGAGGATGTCGAGGTAGCTGTGATTGCCGACGTTCAGGTGGGAGATACCCTGCTCGGGAGGCTGTCCCGATTCTCCCACCCTTTGCAGGATGTGCCTGGCCAACTCGGGGGTGAGGGATTCGTTGGAGCTCATTGCTTTTTATCCTCCAGTGACAGCTGGGTTTCTCTCCCGGAGCTTGCTTCCGGCGGGGAGCCTTCGGGGGAGAACCAGGCGCTCAGGTAGTACTGTCCCCGACCCACACTCTCCTCGATGTAGATCACGTCCTGCTTGCGGCGAGTGGAGGAGCCGGTGGCGGTGCCCAGGTTGAGGCGCAGGCCGTCGCGCGAAAGCAGCCCGACTTTCCTGAGGCGGGCCAGATCGTATGCGAAGCGTACCCGTCCGTAGGCGCGGTAGTTGACGGCCACGGGATCGGTACGGAACTTGTTGCCCTGGAAGGCCAGGGCGACCTGGCCCAGCAGATCCGCCAGGCGAACCCTTTCGCCCCGGCGAACTCCTTCATGCAGCAACTGGACGCG
Organism: uncultured Myxococcales bacterium; assembly: GCA_964640665.1. Classification (GTDB taxonomy): domain Bacteria; phylum Myxococcota; class B64-G9; order B64-G9; family B64-G9; genus DATKYQ01. The sequence continues at coordinate 52,015 of CAZXHT010000015.1, read as the reverse complement.
ATAGGCCCGCAGCAGGGCATCGAAGAACTGCTCCGCGGTCCAGCCGGCCTCCAGGCGCTCGTGGTTCTTGCTGTGCGCATCGACAATGCGTGCCGGCTGGGCCTGGAGTTCCTGAAGGACCAGCCTGGCATAGCGCAACTCGGCGCGGTTCTCGGCCAGGTCCACGGTCAGGGTAAAGGGCGGCAGCGCGAACTCCATCGGATCCGCAGTCACGAGTTCGCAGGCGATACCCGAGGCCCGTGCCTCCCCGGTCATGACGCGCCCGAACTCCACCTTCCTCCCGGCGGCGCGCCGGGCCTGGTCGGCGTCCAGGGCATCGAAAAGCTCGCTGAAGTCGAGCCGCAAGTCGAGGGAGCCGGGCTCGATGGACGTAAGCTCCCTCGACGCCTCCAAGACCTTGCGGGGCGAATCCAGTGTCTCCATGCCGGCGAGCTTCTTGAGCGCCCCCACCACCCTGGAAAGCTTCTTGCTCTTGTCCGCGGCATTCGCGAGCAGCCGGCCGGCCAGATCCTCGACTCTCCTCTCGTTCATTTCTCAGGCTCCCTTGTCTTCAAGGTCCACCCGCTCGATCACCTCGGCCAGGCGGGAGGGAGGGCGTCCGCCCGAACAGCGCGGACAATCCCGCAGGCCCCGGCCTCCGCATCGAGACAGGCAGTCCGCACACAGCAGATGCAGCTTCCGATCGCAGAAGCCGAGCTTGTAGCTGTCGGCGCCGCAGGCCTCGCAGGCAAGCGGCTCGAAGCGTTTGGACAGCAGGTTGTAAACCGCGCCGATACGTCGCTCACTCTTGCGGCGCTTGACCAGCAGCTCGCAGTAATTCACCGGCAAGCGGGCCAGCAGGAGGGCCCACGGTCGTATCGTGACCCGCAGCCTGTACTTCTCATCGAGGAGTGACAGCTTGCGGGACTCCTCCCTGGAGAGCTGGGCCTGTTTCTCCCTTCTTATCTGCAGCGCCTCTCCCTCGAGAGAGTGCCTGTGGATCTCCTCCTCCATCTCGCGGCGCAGATCCTCGAAGTAGGCCTTGATGCTGCGGATGTCGCGCCCGTGGCGTCGAGCCACACCCTGGGCGAACTCCGGCAGCTCTTGCCGCAGCCTTCTCAGTGCCCGGTCCGCCGCCACCAGGTACAGGGCGCCGAGATCCTTTCCGGGCCGGTCGTCCGCCTCGGGCTGCAGTTCCTCGAAGTCGGGTGCCTGGCCGAGGATGAGAGGCACAAGCCCCGGACACTCCACCCGGTTGGAGGAGACACACACGTGGTATTGCCCCTCGCGCCGCTCGTCCGCCTCGGCCGCCGTGGTAAACGACCAGATCCAGTAGTCGCAAAAGCCTTCCTGCATCCCCCCGGCCTGGAAGGTCGCGTTCAGCGCCTCGTAGTGACGGGCAAGATCCGAGCCGACCTGCTTTTTCCTCGTCACGGGCGGCATACGCACCGCGGCGGTCCGACCCCGCTGCATGGCCATTCTCGTCGCTCGTTCCAGCAGGGCGGTGCCGAACCCCACCGGGAAGGTATTCCGTTCTTCGTCCGCGGCCGTCCCATCCCGGATGGTGACGAGCCGGTCGGGCAGCTCGAGTTCTTTTCGGATCTCCTCCGGCAACAGGGCCTGAAAGCCGTCCGAAGCGGGATGCCACTCCACCTCCCCGCCGCTCTCCTCGATCAGCCTGTCTGCGAACCTCAGCGGTGTGCTCATGATCTCTTTCCCGTCTACATCTCGTAGTCATTGGAGAAGATCGCGTCGTCGAGCTGCTTTATCTTTTCATATCGCTGCCTGGCCGTGAGAAGCTCGTCCCCCAGCCGCTCGAAGGCGCGGCCCACGTCGTTTTCGTCCCGGCTTTTCCCGTAGATGGCCAGTATGCGCTCGTCGAACTCGCTCTCGTCTTTCATCTGGCCGAGGATCAAATCCACCTCCCCGATGACCAGCTCGAACATGTTGATGCGCCTGTCCAGCACTTCCAGTATGTGGTGCTCCGCGGTGTCTCGAGCGCACAGGTTGTACACGTATACGGGCCGGGTCTGTCCGATGCGATGGATGCGACCGATGCGCTGCTCGATCTTCATGGGGCTCCAGGGGAGATCGAAGTTGACCATGGTGGAACAGAACTGGAGGTTGCGACCCTCCCCTCCGATCTCCGAGCAGAGCATCACGCCGACGCCGTCTCGCAAGGCCGCAACGGCGGCGTCTTTCTCGGCAGAGCTCATACCGCCGGTGAACGAGGAGAAGGCAACGCCCGCCTTGGTGAGACTCTGTGCGAGCTCCTCCAGCGTGGCCGTGAAACGCGAGAAGACCAGCACCTTGTCCCGGCTGGCCCGCAGCAGATCGAGCAGGCGGGCCGTCTTGGCGGTGTCCGGAGCGTAGTCGCAGAGCTTGGCCAGCTTGGCCATCCGGTCCGCAAGGCCGGAGTCGATCTCGGGGCGCCGGGCCATCTTGAGCAGCGTCCGCCGAACGGCGCGGGGGCTGGATCCGGCCTCCTGAAGAAGCAGCCCCAGGGAGAGCCTGGATAGGTCTCGCCTGTAGCATTCCCTGACCAGATCCGCAAGGCGCCTGTATATCTCGCGCTCCGAAGGCTTGCCTTCCACCAGCACCGTGGTGGCGTGGCGGGGAGGCAGCTTGATGTCGGCCAGGGCGCGCGTGTTCCTGATAATCACCTCTCCCGTAAGCTGCCTGAGACGCTCCCGGTTGCGGGGCTGGGTGGGATCGCCTCGCAGGACGAACTCGCGCTTGAAGGAGGCCCTGGTGCGGAGCTGACCGGGTTTGAGCAGGGTCACCAGGTTGTACAGGTCCATCAGGTTGTTTTCCACCGGGGTTGCGGTGATAAGCAGCAGGAACCGACTCCGCAGATCGTCGACCAGCTTCCAGCCGGCCGTGAGGTGGTTCTTAACGTGGTGGGCCTCGTCCACGATCACGAGATCGAACCCGGTCCGGCTCAAGATGGGTCTGTGGCGCTTGTTTCGGGCCAGCGCCAGGGAGGCCACGATGAGATCGTGTCCCTTCCAGAAGCCCTCGGGATCCCGGCGTAGTTCGGGATGATCGCTGGAGACCGGCGCCAGCGAGAACTTGGAGTTGAGCTCCTCGCACCACTGGTTGACCAGGGCCGGCGGCGTCAAGATCAGGGCTTTTTTCACCATGCCTCGGAGAATATACTCCCTGAGCACCATGCCGGCCTCGATGGTCTTGCCCAGGCCGACCTCGTCGGCCAGCAGCACCCTGCCCCTGAACGAGCGCAGAACCTTGCGCACGGTCTCGACCTGGTAGGAGTAACGCGTAACATCGTGCAGCCCGCTCAAGCAGAGCAAGCTCTCGAAGCGCTCGGCCTGGTTGATCTCGCTCGCCTCCCGGGCCAGAAGGTACATCGAGAGCCTGGAGACGCTCCCCGTGGCAAAGCCGCCGACGAGCTCGGATGGATCCTCAATGAGCGTGGACATGACTATCCGGGGAGTCTCCTCGGGCGCTCCGGGCCGCCTGGAGGGCTCGTCCGCCCGCTTGCCGGCAGCGGAAGGTACGGCCTTTTTTTCCACCTTCGCGGGCCGTGCTTTCTTCTCGGCAGGTTTTTCCAGGAGGACCAGCCTGTCCAGGTTCTCGCGGCAGATGGAGGCAAATCCCTCGATGACCTCGGGGTCATGGCCCCACTCTTCCAGCAGATCGGGCTGCAGCGACAGTGCCTGATCGAGGAGAGGAAGTGCCTTTTGGAAGTTGCCCAGCTTGCACTCCTCGATCCCCATCTGAAGCCTGTTCTTGGGCCCGAGGCGTACGATTTTATTCATTTGCTTCAAGACCCAGAGCACGTCCGCCGGGTGGTAGTTTTCCTCCAGCATGATACGGAGCATGAGGTGATGGGCAGGCTCGTACTTGGGAAAATTATAGATGGCCGCATGCAGGGTACCCAGGGCTTCCTCGATCTCACCGTTTTCCCAGAGGGACTGGGCCGACTCCATGGCATGGCGCAAAAGCTCCTTGCCCTCCCTGGGAATGCCCCTCAGGCTGCTGCCCCTGGCAGGCCGGGCCTTCCTGTTTTTTTTCCTCTTCAACGCGGGACAGAGGATAGGGCAAAGATGGCATCGAGTAAACAAGGAATTTCGATTGCCGGTGGGGGTCCCGTCACCGGGCTGGCGGATTTTACGCCAAGCGGAGAACACATGGATCCGGTGGCCACAACTGTGGTAAAAATACTCCATGATCTACAAGTCTCCGCGGTGGATCCTGATCGGGACTCTGTTTCTGTGGGCGGGCTGCGCCGGTACGGGCGGTTTTATCGACGGTGGTCCGGACGGCGCGGTCGATGCAGACGGCGGTCCCGGTGATCACGCCCCCGCGCCCGTGCTGAATTCGGTTGATCCGCCATCCGGGCCAGTTGCGGGCGGTACCCGGGTGACTCTTTCCGGAAGCGGCTTTGCGGATGGCGCCTCGGTGCGCTTCGGGGCCGCGCTGGCCTCGGGGGCCGTGGTGAGTTCCTCGTCAACCATTCAGGTCACGACTCCGCCGGGCTCTGCTGGAACGGTCACGCTGAGAGTGACCAACCCCGACGGCCGCTTCGGCGAGCTGGCCGGGGGATTTACCTACCTGGCTCCGGCCGCGGGCGACTGTCCCCGGGCCACCAACTGCGAGCCGGCCGCGGCGCAATTCACCTTCTCGACCGGCAACCAGGCCGACAGCGTTCTGTTGGCCGGCGACTTCACCGGCTGGCGCGACGGGGCCATTCCCATGGCCGGCGACGGGGCCGGTAACTTCAGCGCCGGTGTCAACTTGAGAGAGGGCCGCTACGAGTACAAGTTCATCGTCAACGATGTCTTTGAACAAGGATGCGTGAACAAGGATGAGCCATATTTCTGCAACCGTGTTCTTGTTCACGACAACCCATGCACGCCGAACCTGGATGAAATCACTCCGACCTACGGCGAGGTCTTCGACAGCGACCAGGTGATCATCTCCGCCGCCTACACCGACGGCGAGGCCGCGGCCGGGATCGACCCCGACTCGATCTGCCTGGTGCTCGACGGCGAGCGCTGGCAGGCCGGCTGGGACGCGGGCAGCGCTCTCGTCCTGGCCGAGCTTACGGATCTAGCCGAGGGTGACCACCGCTTCTGGCTTTCGGCCGCAGATAACCTTGGCCATCGCTCGGCCGAGGTCTCGGGCATGTTCACGGTCAACGTCGCCGGCGAGCTTCCGATCGCCGATGCCGGTCCGACACAGTTCGCCTACCCGGGCGACTGGGTGGTGCTGGACGCCACCGCCAGCCGCGATCCCGACGGCATCGGCATCAGCGGTTACGCCTGGAGCCAGGCTGCCGGCCCGGCCGTCGCTCTCGATCCTCAGCCTGTCACGCCGCAGGCGGGCTACGACTATGACCCGACCGCCGAGCCGCCGCTGACTGACGCCTTGATGGGTTTTTCGCCCCAGGCAACCGGGAGCTACCGCTTCTCGTTGACTGTTTCCGACGTGGACGGCATCTGCCCGCAGTCGGCCGAGACCGATGTGATTGTGCTCGATCCCGGCTCCGGCGAGAAACCCTCGGCCCATATCGAGATAAGTGCGGTCGGGGGTGGCATCTCGGCGACCGCGAGCGCGAGCCTGCCCGGATCGAGCTTTGGCTGGTACGCTGACGTTGGCAACTCGGGCGGCCCGGCGATGCCGTCCGGGCCCCGCTTGGATCTTTCTCCGGACGATCTGCCCGCGGACGGCGCTTACTTTTTCTACCTGGTGGCTTCCAAGGACGGCTGCGACGGAAAGCCGGCCACAGTGCTCGTTACAAAGAGCGCCGGAAAGCTCTCGGGCTGCGACTTCGCGGCCCCGCCGGCCTGGCTTCCTGACGCCGAGATCTACGAGATCTACGTGCGCGCCTTCGCCGACGACGATGGGGACGGAGTGGGCGACCTGCCGGGGCTTACCGGCAAGCTCGATTACCTCGAGGATCTTGGAGTAAACACTTTGTGGCTGATGCCGGTCTTCGAGTCGGCCGACCACGCCCACGGCTATCACACCATGAATTACTACCGCGTCGAGCGCGACTACGGCACCAACGACGATCTGGTAACCTTGATCCGCGCCGCCCACGCGCGCGGCATGCGGGTGGTGCTCGACCTGGTGATCAACCACACCTCGCGCCACCATCCGCGCTTCCTGGCCGCGCTCGATCCCTCCTCGCGCTTCCACGATAACTACATCTGGTTCGCAAACCACCAGCCTTCCGATCCCTTGACCACACGCTACGGCTTCGGGCGCGAACTGGGCGGCACGCGCCTGACCATCGAATCAGGCTGGGCCGACATCCCCGATGTCAACTTCGGAAATCCCGCGGCCCGCGAATGGACCTTCGGCACGGCCCGCCAGTGGATCGATCCCAACGGCGACGGCGATTTCGAAGACGGCGTGGACGGCCTGCGCCTCGATCACGTGACCGGCCCCGCCCAGCGGGTGTGGCGCGCGCTCAGGCGCGAACTGAAATCCTTGCGGCCCGATCTTTTGCTGCTGGCCGAGGTGTTCCGCGACTTCGACAACGGCGGGCAGGGGTACGGCATCAAGGACTACTACGGCGACCAGTTCGATCTGGCCTTTACTTTTCCTTTCTACTGGGTTGCCCAGGGGATCTTCAAGAACGGAGAGCCGGTCGGGGGCTGCGCGACGGCTTGCGGTCTTGATTGGCTCGAGCAAGCCGTGGCCGAGCGCTTCGATCCGTCCGCCGTTATGTGCTTTTTCATCGAGAACCATGACGTGCCCTGGTACACGACCGTCTACCAGGACTGGGGCGGCAGCGCGGACAAACTGATGGCCGCCAACGTCCTGATGCAGACACTGCCCAACAGCCCGCAGATTCTCTACGGCCAGGAGTTGGGCACGACGACCTGGCGGGGCATGATGCCCTGGTCCAAGGACTCTCCCGGTAATGCCCTCGAGTCGTCATACAAAGACGCCATCGCAGCCAGGAACGAGCACGCGGCGCTAAGACGCGGCGACTACAGGCGGCTTGCGGTTACAGGCGGCGGACAAGACGTTTTTGCCTTCGCTCGCAGCGACGACTCCGAGACGCTGGTGATGGTGGTCAACGTCAGGGGTGTAACCGTCGACGATGTCAGCGTCGATTTGTCGACACTGGGTGCTGCGGCCTCCGGCCTGCGCGACGTGCGCGACGGCAGGCACTGGCCGGCCGTCGGCGGACAGCTCGTGTCCCGCTCACTTGCGGCTTACGAGACGTGGATCGGCCTTTTGGAGAGTCGCTGAGATGCCCGCCACACGGAACTTACCGCGAAGCCTGGCCGTCGGGTCGGCTCTTGGTCTGGTGGTAGCCTGCCTGCTGGGAGGGTTTTTGTGGCTGGGTGTCTTCGAGACGCCTGAACTACTGGTGTTCGACGCCATGCAACGCGGGGCGGCCGAACCGGCGCTGGCAGATGATGACATTGTTCTTTTGACTGTCGACCAGGGCAGCATCGAGAAGGTGGAGCAGACTCTGGGCCACCGTTACCCCTGGCCGCGGGCCTTGCACACGCTGATGCTCGACTACATCGAGCAGGGCGGGCCGCGGGCTGTGATCTTCGACCTGTTGTTCGAAGGCTCAAGCCCCGGCTCGGAAGAGCAAGACGGTCACGAACAGGACGCCGAGTTGTCGGCCGCCATTCGCCGCGCGGACAACGTCGGCCTGGCGGTAAAGCTGCGCCCGGCCGACCCGACACCGGCCACAAGTGTTTCAATGAGTATGCTCGAGCGCACGGCTCTGCCCGGACGAGCCTGGCTGGAACTTCCGTTCTTCGAGCGCATCGATCCCCTGGCCGTGGAGCTGATCGAGTCAGGCGCACGCTTCGGCTTCGTGAATGCTTTTCCAGAAGCTGACGGGGTGGTACGCAGGGCAAACTTGTTGGCCAGGGTGGGCGGGAGGCTGGTGCCGGCGTTGACATTGGCGCCGCTGTTGAAGATAGGCCCTGCCGCAATAGACAGCGCCGAACAAAGCCTGTTGGTGGATGGGAAAAAACTGCCGATTTCGAGCGACGGGCGGGCCTGGATCCGTTTTCATGGTAAAGGAGGCATCCGGGCGGGCCGGGGACGGACCTACCGCTACATTCCGTTCGCCAATGTTTTGCTATCGGCCATCCAGGCGAAACAGGGAGGTGTGCCGATTTTAAAGAATGATGTCTTCGACGGCAAGTGGGTCATCATCGGCTCGACGGCCGCCGCCGGCTTCGACCTCAAGGCCACTCCCTTTTCGAAAGCCGGCGCCTATCCGGGGATGGAGATCCAGGCCACGATTCTCGACAACCTGCTGCACGGGGATTTCCTGTGGCGCGTGCCGCGCTGGCTGGTGATTTTGCTGCTTGTGGCGGGCTGCATGCTGACTGGCGTGCTGGGATCAGTGCTGAGAAGCATTTCCTGGAGCATGCTGGCGCTGGTTGGAGGCCTGGGCGGGTACGTTCTGCTGTCGCTGCTTTTTTTCAAAAGCGGCGTGCTTTTGGACGTGGTGGCGGTAGAGTGCGGCATTTTCATAACCTTCGCGGCGATCACCTACCTGAACTTCCTGCGCGAGCGGCGTGGCCGCAAGCGGGTGCGCAGCCTGTTTCAGTACTATCTCGATCCGGCGCTGGTCGGCCGCATCTTGGGGAACCGCGAGCGTCTCAAGCTGGGTGGCGAGTCACGGGTGTGCAGCGTTCTCTTTTCGGACATCGTCGGTTTCACCTCCATCGCGGAGAAACTCTCCCCCGAGCAGGTGGTTGCGGTGATGAACCGCTACCTGGGCGAGATGACCGAAATAATCCTGAGTAACGGCGGGCTGCTCGACAAGTACATCGGCGACGCCATCATGGCTGTCTACGGCGCTCCGGCCGACATGCCCGAGCACGCCCGGGCGGCCTGCCTGACGGCGCTCGAGAGCCAAAAGCGTCTGGTCGAACTAAGCCGGCAGCTCGTTGAAGAAGGACTGACGGAATTGACCTGCGGCGTCGGTGTCAACAGCGGGCCAATGGTTGTCGGCAACATAGGTTCGGCTACCCGCGGCAACTACACGGCCATGGGCGACGCGGTCAACCTGGCCTCGCGCATAGAGGGGCTGACACGCGAGTTCAACGTGGGGATTATTATTGGCCCCGGCACGCAGGCTGCGCTGGGGGACGACTTCGTGACCCGCGAGCTGGATTTCATCAGAGTCAAGGGCAAGCGTGAGCCGGTGCGCATATATGAACTCGTCTGCCAGGGCGAGGCGCCTGCCCGTCAGGCCGAGAGGTTTTCGATCTTCGAGCGCGGCATCGAGGCCTACCGGGCAAAAGACTTTCATGCAGCCCATGATCACTTTACCAAGGTTCTGGAAGGCTTCCCGGGCGACGGACCGTCAAAGACCTATCTGGCGCGCTGCACGGCCTGCATCGCCGACCCTCCCGGCGCCGACTGGGACGGCGTCTTCGTGATGACGACAAAGTAGAGCTTTTCGCGATTCTGTCTGCACTGACACCTGATTATCGGGTCGTATACTCGCTGCTGTGACAGGCTTGGCGTCGTGTCGACGGAGAAGTTGCAAACAATGCGGCGGGTTGTGAAGTTGGTCGAATTATGCAACATTGCGGTGAACTGTATTGGCAAAGGCTGTGCCGCTATGAGAAAAGACCGCTCACGGGATTTTCATGATGACGAGAACAAAAGGGCCGACCTCGGATCCATTTCGAAGGATATTGTACAACTGGCGATCCAAAATATGCCGCTAGTCGATTTCCTGAGGGCTGTTCATGACGTCTTGTTGAAATACTCGCGCTGTGACTGTGTTGAGTTCTACTTAAAAAAAGAAGACCGGCATTACTCGAGCCTGCTTTCAGGGGGGGAGAAGCCCGATTTCCGGTCCGGGCCTTCGGGATGCACGCCGAAAGCGTCCGGCTCCACCGCAGGAAGCGAACAGGAATACAATTCCGTCGCATTGATTCCAATGCATATTGGAAATGAAAACATCGGGCAGTTCTGCCTGAAAAGCAGGAAAAAAGACTTCTTCTCCATGGGCGATGTTCGTCATTACAAAGGGCTTTCCATTACCATCGGACTCGCGCTTTCCAATCAGTATACACAGGTGGCGCTCAACGAGAGGGTCAAGGAGCTTACCTGTCTTTACGGGATCAGCCGGATTTTCGAGGATGTCAGCGGCTCGCTGGATGGAATTCTCCACAAAATTGTGAAGTTGCTTCCGCCTGCGTGGCAGTATCCCGAGGTTGCCGCTGCGAGGATAACCTTTGAAGACGATGTCTATGCTACCGCGGGGTTTAACGAGGGTCTTGACGGGATCTCAGCGAACATATTAATCAAAGACGAAATCAGGGGCGAGGTTTCAGTCTGCTATTCTGAGTGGAAGCACGCGATCGACAGGGGAACTTTCTTAAGGGAAGAACACAGCCTTATTGACGCCGTAGCCAAGGAGGTTGCCCTTATAATAGAACGTAAGCTTGCCGATGAAAATCGTGAGGTATTGGAAAAACAGCTCCGCCACGCAGACAGGCTCGCGACCATCGGCCAGCTTGCCGCGGGCATTGCACATGAACTCAACGAGCCGCTCGGAAACATTCTCGGGTTTGCCCAACTTTTAAAGAAGAACAACCAGCTTTCCGGCTTGGCAAGGGGTGACGTGGAAAAGATCGAGGTCGCCTCGCTGCACGCCAGGGAAACTATTAGAAAACTGCTGGTATTTGCAAGGCAGACACCGCCGATAAAGGCGCCCGTCAACCTGAACAATATAGTAAAGGAAGTAATTTACTTCATCGAGTCACGGTGCGCAAAGAGCGATATCCGGATAAAACTGCTTCTTGATGACGACCTGCCCGAAATAACGGGCGACGCCTCTCAACTCAACCAGGTGATGGTTAACCTTGTGGTCAATTCAACACAAGCTATGCATGAGGGCGGGAAGCTGACAATACGGACCGTATCCGGCAAGAACGGTATAACGTTAGTGGTTGAAGACACAGGTGTGGGGATGAGCAAGAAAACAAAGAAGCATTTGTTCATGCCGTTTTTTACGACCAAGGATGTCGGCGAGGGAACGGGGTTGGGTCTTGCCATGGTTCATGGAATAGTCACTTCCCATGGCGGAACAATAAACGTTGACTCCTCCCCCGGCCGCGGCACGAAATTTGAGATACTTTTTCCTATGTCTATATATAAAGAATAAGTATTTGGAGAACGACACCATGGGAGCCCCAGCCGATAAAAAAGCCATTCTCGTTGTTGACGATGCCCCTGATACTCTTGAGATCATCAAAAGAAACCTCACGTCAAAGGGATACAGGGTATTCACCTCCTCCGGCGTGGAGAAAGCCCTGAATATCCTTGAAAACACGCCTATAGACCTTGTAATTACTGATATAAAAATGCCTAAGATCAGTGGGCTGGATCTTGTCCGTTACGTATACGAGAATCTCAGGGACACGGAAGTGATGGTGATAACGGGCTACGCATCGATCAACGGTGCGATCAAGGCCATCAAGACAGGGGCCGAAGAATACCTGCCCAAGCCCTTCACGGACGAGGAACTATTCGCCTCGGTAAAAAAGGCGCTTAAAAAGGACCTGCCTGATACGCAGCAGTCGGATTTCGCGCCTTACAGCCTCATCGGCAAGTCAGATGCCATGCAAGAAATCTACGACATAATAGCTAAGGCTGCCGCAACACCGGTCACCGCCCTTATTGTCGGCGAAAGCGGAACCGGCAAGGAACTTGTTGCACGGGCGATCCACTACTCCAGCAAGCGAGCCTCCGCACCGTTTGTACCAGTCAACTGCGGCGGTATTCCCGAAGGTCTGCTAGAAAGCGAACTCTTCGGCTACGTCAAGGGCGCTTTTACCGGTGCGTCCGAGTCTCGCGCGGGCTTTTTCCAAACCGCTGACAAGGGAACGATATTACTTGACGAGGTATCCAATACCAGCCTTGCCATGCAAGCCAAGCTCCTCCGCGTCTTGCAAGACAAGGAAGTTCGCATGATTGGATCCAATAAGAGCGTTAATATCGACGCACGCATCCTCGCCGCGACGAACAAGGACCTCTCCGGGCTCGTGGCAAAGGAGCACTTCCGCGATGACCTGTTTTTTCGACTGAATGTGCTTACCATCAATCTACCGCCCCTCCGCGACCGCGGGGACGACGTACTGATCCTTGCGCGGTACTTCCTGGGAAAATACGCCAAGGAGTTTGGAGCGAGCGTTTCTGTTTTCACGGACAAGGCGCTGTCTGCGCTCCGTTCCTACTCTTGGCCGGGAAACATCAGGGAACTCGAGAACCTTGTGCAGCGTATGGTTGTCATGGTCGACGGGAAAGAAATAGAAGTGACGGACCTGCCGCCATACATGCGGTTTTCCGTACAGTACAAGAAAGGGCCGAATCGCTCACTCGAAGAAGTAGAAATTGAGCATATAAACAATGTGCTCGCGAGTGTGGGCGGCAACAAGACGCAGGCCGCGGAAATCCTTGGCATAGACCGCAAAACCCTCCGTGAGAAGCTGAAGAAGATCGACAATCGTTCCTCCTAGAACCGGGGGATTATTCCCCGCCGGGGAGAATTGCCCCGCATTTTCCCTCCTGAATAGCGTGTTTTCTTCCAACAGTTTCGGGATAAAATAGCTGTAATTCCGGCAATTAATGACAATTCCTTCACTCGCCGGTGTTTCGGCACGAAAGAAGCATAGTGGTCATTTAGTTTTTCCGTTTCCGGCGATGCAAATGGAAGCGCTAACCAATAGGAAACAGGAGAAGAATCACTATGTCCACAACCAAATACAACGGCCTTTGTATCACATGCAAGCACAGGGAAACGTGCATGTACGCGAAGAACCCGGAAAGATGCGCTGTGCACTGCGAGGAATTCGAGGCAGAGTCGGCGTTTGTTCCGAAAAAGCACAAGTTGGTGCCCGATCCCGTACGCGATCGCGTATACCATAAAGACGCGCCTCTAGGTCTTTGCGTAAACTGCAACAAATTCCCTGAATGCAAGTTCCGGAAACCGGAATGTGGTGTCTGGTTCTGCGAGGAATATGAATAGGTTACCAGGGTATTAATAGAATGAATGTAATATCGCCGGATTACACAAGGTTTCAGAATGCCCCTCTGGTGGCAACGCGTATTCTCACTGCAAAGGTATTCCCATGAAAGATAAGGCAATTATAAACACTATCAGTAAGTACCATGGTGGATATGGTGGTATACTATCAATACTCGAGGAAATCCAGAGCGAGAACGGATACCTGTCCGCCGATGCACTCAAACTCGTTAGCGAGGAAACCGGCCGGTCGATGGTGGACCTGTATGGCATAGCCACGTTCTACAAGGCCTTCTCCCTGACGCCCAGAGGAAAACACCTCGTCTCCGTATGCCTGGGAACCGCATGCCACGTCCGGGGAGCACCCGCAATCGCGGATGAATTTGAAAAAAGGCTTGGTATCAAGGCGGGTGAAACCACGCCGGAAAATGAGTTCACACTTGAAACGGTGAATTGCCTTGGTGCCTGCGCCTTGGGACCAACAGTCGTGGTGGACGGGCATTACTTCTCTCATGTAAAGAGAACCCAGGTGCAGGGGATTATCGAAAAGACCCGCGCCGGGCTCGAAAAGATAGATGTGTACACCGATGAGCGGGTATTCCCCATTGAGGTAAGCTGCCCCCGTTGCAACCACAGCTTTATGGACAAGTACAACCTCGTGGACGGCCACCCGTCCATCAGCGTGACCGCCACCGTCGGACAGCGGCACGGTTGGTTGAGGCTGTCGTCCCTTTACGGCAGTTACGTGGTCGAGTGCGCGTTTCCCCTGTCGGATGACGACATGATTGACTTATTCTGCCCGCATTGCCACACCGAGTTGGCTAGTTCCACACCCTGCCCGGAATGTGGCGCCCCCATGGTCCCCATGATTGTCAAGGGAGGCGGCATGGTCAGGATATGTTCCAGGCGTGGATGCAAGGGACACATGCTCGACCTAATAGGCACGAGCGCGAACGTATAACAAGCACAAGACGATATTTGAAGCGGAGTATATCAAAATGAAAAGGCTTACCACGGTAGACGAACTTTCTTCTTTTCGCACTCGAGTGCTTGCCGACAATGAATCAAGTGCGAAGAATCCCTGCCTCGTGATATGCGCCGGAACATGCGGACAGGCAAGCGGAGCCAACGATGTATTGAGGATCATGAAACGCTATATCATTGACGAGGATCTTCGGGACATAGTCGACCTAAGAGTAACAGGCTGCCAGGGCTTTTGTGAGACGAACCCCTTCATCCTGGTTGAGCCGGAAGGCAACCTCTATCCGAAGCTTAAAATGGAGGATGTGCCAAGGGTAATTGACGCGGCAGTCAAGGGGGAAGTCGCAGAAGAACTCCTTTACAGAAACCCCGAAAACAATGAGAAATGCCGGACAATCAAAGACATCCCTTTTTTCAGCGGACAAAAACGCTTGTTATCCGGCCAGAATCAGAAATTGGATCCAATACGTATAACTGATTACTTCGATCAGGGCGGTTATGCCGCTTTTGAGAAGATCATCAGCAACCCGAATCCCGAATGGATAATACGGGAAATCAAGGACTCCGGAATACGCGGTCGAGGCGGTGCGGGATTCCCGGTGGGTATAAAATGGGAAAACGCCCACAAATCAGGAAAACCCGGTCAACAGAAAATCATCGTCTGCAATGCCGACGAGGGTGACCCCGGCGCCTACATGGATCGTAGCATTCTCGAGGGGAATCCTCATGCGATTATCGAGGGCCTTTTTGCCGCCGGCGTGGCAATAGGAGCCGATACCGGCATTGTATATGTAAGAAGCGAATATCCACTTGCAATTAAACATATACATATAGCGATTCGACAGGCGCGTGACATGGGATTGTTGGGCCAGAACATACTGGGAACTGGAATAAATTTCGATATTACAATAGTACGCGGAGCCGGCGCTTTCGTATGCGGGGAAGAAACAGCCCTTATCAAATCCATAGAAGGTCTCATGGGACACCCGCGTCAGCGTCCTCCATATCCGATTACAAAAGGCATAAATGGCAATCCGACGTGTATTAACAACGTCGAAACGCTTGCAAATGTTCCTATCATAATACGTATGGGTGCAAAAGAATACGCGAAAATCGGCATGAAAAACAACACCGGCACGAAGATATTCTCTATGGTCGGGAAGATCAGAAATACCGGTCTTGTGGAAGTTCCGCTTGGCACGAAGATAAAAGATGTCGTCTATGAAATAGGAGGCGGAGCACCTGGAAAAGCCAGGGTCAAGGCCATTCAGACCGGCGGGCCTTCGGGCGGCTGTATTCCCGCCGAGTTGTTCGACCTTGAAATCGGATATGAATCGCTTGCAAAAGCCGGTTCGATCATGGGCTCCGGCGGCATGATCGTGATGGACGAAAATACTTGCATGGTCGACGTTGCGAAGTACTTCATGAATTTCCTCAAGGAAGAGTCGTGCGGAAAATGTTTTACCTGCCGCGACGGAACGCAGCGCATGTACGAAATCCTCGATGACATTACCAAGGGCAAGGGAACCCTCGAACAACTTAGCCTGCTCGAGGAATTGGCACCTATCGTAAAAGACACGACCCTGTGCGGTCTGGGCAACACGGCGGCGAATCCCGTGCTTTCGACGCTTCGCTATTTCAGGCACGAGTATATCGAGCATATCGAGAAGAAACACTGCCGCGCCGGAGTATGCAAGGAACTGGTAGGCGCGCCTTGCCATAACGCATGCCCGGTTGATACCGAAGCGTGGAAATACGTGGCGCACATCCAGCGCGGTGAATACGAGGATGCATATATGGTCATCAGGAACGCCAACCCGTTCCCGTCAGTCTGTGCGCGTGTCTGCTCGCATCCGTGTGAAGACCGCTGCCGCCTCGGGACAAGCGGGGACAAACCCGTCGCCATCCGAACTCTCAAGAGGTTCGTTTGCGATAATGTCGATCCGTCGATTTACGAGCCTGAACGTATAAAGAAAATAACGGATAAATCGCCGAAGGTTGCGGTAGTAGGCGCGGGACCCACCGGTCTTACCGCGGCGCATTATCTCTCGCTCGCGGGCTGCAAAGTCACCGTCTTCGAAGCCGAGGAAAAGCCCGGCGGCATGCTCGTATGCGGCATTCCCGAATACAGGCTACCGCGCAAAGTGCTTGAACGAGAAATCAAGGGGCTTATTGGAGAAAATGTCGCGCTGAAAACCAATACGGCTCTTGGGAAAGATTTCACCGTCGATTCGCTTCTCGATGAAGGATTCAAGGCGGTTCTCCTTTCCATCGGAGCGCACAAGAGCCGCCCGCTCGGAATCGAAGACGAAGAGACAGAAGGCGTTTATCCCGGAATCGAATTTCTAAAGGCGTACAACATGAGGGGCCAGGAATTGGCGAAGGGCCGCGTCGGAATTATCGGCGGGGGCAACTCGGCTGTTGACGCCGCCCGCGTGGCAATACGCCAAAAGGATGTGACTGAAGTTACAATATTATACCGCCGTACAAGAAAGGAAATGCCCGCTTATGAAGAGGAAATCAAGGCCGCCCTTGAAGAGGGTGTCAGGATAATCGAACTTGAAACACCGGTTAAAATAGTTTCACAAAAAAACAAGCTGGTTGGAGTCGACTTCATCAAGAATGAACTCGGCAAGCGTGATTCCAGCGGTCGCAGAAGACCCGTTCCGGTCAATGGAACCGAACATACGATCAAGCTTGATACTCTCATTGTCGGGATAGGAGAAACCCCGGACACCGCTTGCATTGAGGGTGTCGCATGCGGGAAGAATACCGTTGTTTACGACGCCGACACGCTGGAGACAAGCCGCAAGGGAGTCTTTGCCGGCGGGGACGTCGCTACAGGCCCGAACACGGTAATAGAGGCGGTTGCCGCGGGTAAAAAAGCCGCCAAATTGATGAAACTCTTCATTGATGGAAAAGCTCCCAGGCTTCCGGCTGAAGTACATCTCCCCGACCAGTATATTGAAAAGCAGGGCGATGAAGAACCGGGCGAACAGGTTAAAAGAGTAGAACCGCCCCATCTGCCGATTGAAAAACGCGTCAGGTCGTTCAAAGAAGTTGATCTCGCCATTTCAGAAGAACAAGCGCGGCGCGAAGCCGAAAGATGCCTGAGATGCGACCTCGAGTTTACGCAAGTTGAACGGGAAGCTCTTGTCCAGGGAGAAACATGATGGTTTCGCTCAAAATCAACGGACTGGCCGTATCGGTTGAGGAAGGCACGACCCTACTCGAAGCCGCGAAGTACTTCGGGTTTCCCATACCCACGCTGTGTTACAAAGAAGGACTTTCACCGGGCGGGAATTGCCGGCTGTGCGTGGTGGAAATCGGTGAAGGACGTAAAGCGAAGCTCGTCACCTCCTGCACCTACCCGGCGGAAGAGGGCCTCAAGGTACGCACCGCTTCCGAACGCGTCGTAAAGGCACGCAGGATGATTATCGAGCTGTACCTGGCCAGGTGCCCTCAATCGAAGGTTGTGCAGGACCTCGCGGCCGCGCACGGCGTGAACCGGCAGCGATTCAAGCAGCGGTACGAGAATTGCCTCCTGTGCGGACTGTGCGTGAGGATGTGCGAGGAGCAGATGATGGCAAAGGCCATCGGTTTCCGTGGCAGGGGCGAGAACATCTCCATCGGCACACCGTTCGACGTTCCTTCGGACGTGTGCCGCCAGTGCGGAGGCTGCATGTACGTATGCCCCGCCTGCCAACTCCGGTGCACTTACAATGAGCCCGAGAAAGCCGTTTGCGGTGGATGCCAGAACCTCCAGCCACCTTGTCTGGAAGAGGACGAGTTCCACGACATGATGTGCTACATGGACCCGTGTGTTGCTTGCGAAATCAATAAGCAGGATTAACAACTCTTAAAAGGAGCTTCTGAAATGTCACTTACAAAAGCTAATGCCACTGCGGCGACCCTGACCAAGAACAGGACCGAAGGCTCGGTTATTCCAACATCAGGGATGTGCGTGACTTGCGTGGACGGCTGCATCGGTATGTGCGAGATAGGGAAATCCGCCTACCGCGGGCACGAGGTAATCTATCCGCAGCCCTTCGGCGTGATCACCAGCGCCGGGGAAAAGGATTATCCCGTGGACTACTCGCACTTCAACATTATCAGCGGAGTCGAGGGCGCCCGGGGCGTTGAGGCGGACAGCGATAAAGCCATATTCCCGGCAGTCAATCTCGAAGTAAAATTCGGGCATGATAACGGCATCAAATTTCGTTATCCCTGGATTATCCCGGGCATCGGCTCTACGAACATCGCCAAGAACAACTGGGAAGGGCTCGCCATTGGTAGCGCGATCGCGGGCACGGGGCTTACCATTGGTGAAAACGTTGTCGGTATGGATGTCGAGTCAAAGTTTGAAAACGGAAAAGTCATCGACACGGTTGACCTCAAACGCAGGGTCAAACTTTACAAGGACCACCAGATAGACGGTTACGGCGCGATCATCGTACAGGCGAACGTCGAGGATACGCGACTCGGAGGGCAGGAATACGCCATCAGGGAACTCGGCGTCGAGTGCGTGGAAATGAAATGGGGCCAGGGCGCAAAGAATATCGGCGGTGAAGTTAAAACCAGGGAATTGAAGAAAGCCCAGCTCCTTTCCGACCGCGGTTACATCGTACTTCCGAACCCGCACGACAAGAACGTTATCAAGGCTTTTGAGCGCGGCAGTTTCAAGGAGTTCGAGCGCCACTCACGCGTGGGAATGGTCAACGAGGAAGATTTTGCGAAACGCGTCGAGGAACTCCGTAAGGTGGGGGCGAAACATATTTTCCTGAAGACCGGCGCCTATCGCCCGTCAGCGCTAGCACTTGCCATAAAGTATGCGTCAAAGTACAAGCTCGACCTTCTGACCGTTGACGGGGCCGGCGGCGGCACGGGCATGAGCCCGTGGCGCATGATGAACGAGTGGGGCATTCCGCCCGTGGAACTGCACACGATGACCTGTAAGTACGCGAAAGCACTCCATGACAAGGGCGAGTACCTGCCCGCAATCGCGTTTGCCGGCGGGTTCACACTTGAAGACCAGATATTCAAGGGTCTGGCATTGGGCGCGCCGTTTGTCAAACTCATAGGCATGGCACGAGCTCCAATCGCCGCAGCAATGGTCGGAAAGACAATCGGCCGTACAATCGATGAAAACCAGATACCGGTTTACATCGAACGTTTCGGTCACTCTAAAGACGAGATTTTCGTCACCGCTGCGGAACTTCGCCAGAAGCTCGGAGATAAGGAGTTTGAAAAACTTCCCACGGGTGCCATCGGCCTTTATTCGTACTACGAGCGCCTGGCCCAGGGCCTCAGGCAACTCATGGCCGGGACCAGAAAGTTCGGCACCGAGTACCTGAGCCGAGACGACCTGTGCGCACTGACAAGAGATGCTGCCGAGCGTAGCGGAATCCAGTATATAATGGATGTCGACAAGGAAAGAGTGGAAGAAATACTGGGCAGTTAGTCCTGATACAAAGTAGTGCCGGAAATGCGTCTACTGTGACTTGCTACTCCAGGCCCCATATGTCGCAGTTTCCTCAACAGGGTCCCCAGTTGTAAAATGACGGTTTTTTCCGTTTACTGATAAAAGGTCGGAGACGATTCCGCAGGAGATGAGAATCACACGGGAGGTTTCATGTCTACATTATCCAATCTCTATCTGGGCTCATTCGGTTTCATGTACCTCTTCTGGGGTTTCTTCTGGATCCTGCCGGCGGCATACCTGGTGCTTCGCTGGCGGGCGTACCGCGAACAAAGCCCAATCGACACGCAACTGGGCCTCAAGGCGGCTTTGTACTATTTCAAGACGCTCGCATACCACGTGCTGCTGGGGGCCGGTTTTTGCCTTCTCTTCGGCCTGCTTTCGAGCCAAGTACGCGGAGAACTCGTACGCCTGGCCATCGGTCTTGCGCTGGGCGGCGGCCTGATCTACGGCGCGCAATGCGTATTGATCGACAAGTACACCAACACGCATCGGTACACCGCCGTTGCCAGGCTGTTCAACGGATTCAACCTGCTGGTCTGCGGCCTTTTGGCCATGGCCGCCGTGATCGGCTTCTTCGCGCTGGTAGTCCAGCGTGACACGCCAAGCGCGGTCATCAAGGGCTTCATTGCCCTGGCCGTCGTCTACGGCCCGGCGGCGGCCGCGCAAGCCTTCTGCCTCCATCGCCGCACCGTTCTTCCCGAAAAGATGTCCCAGGCATAAACAGAGCTTCATTTTGTCTGCGGTGTCCGAAATTCGTACACACGCCAGGCGGCCGAATCGTGCAAATCCTTGAAAAGTAGACGGCCAGGATGGTGGCACGAAGCTTGCTTAATTGCAGGATGAAAATTGCGGTTGATTCCGGCAACGGCAAGCTCTATCCTGGAGACTACGATGAAGAAGGAACATTTCGAAATTCTGATGGAAGAAATGAAGGGCAACTTTCAACTCGCCTTCGAGGGGCTGGACGGAGTCAACCAACGCCTGGGCCGGCTGGAGACTGGGCAGGACGGCGTCAATCAGCGCCTGGGCCGGCTGGAGCTGGGGCAGGACTTGCTCAAGACCGACGTCGGAGTGCTCAAGACCGATGTCGGCGTGCTCAAGACCGATGTCGGCGTACTCAAGACCGATGTCGGCGTACTCAAGACCGATGTCGGTGTACTCAAGACCGATGTAGGCGTTCTCAAGATGGATGTCCGCGACATCAAGCGCGATATGGGATCGATCAACGCCATCGGCAAAAACCGTGAATCCCGACTGCAAGGCGTCGAAAACAAGCTCCATGATCACCTCGATGGACATTCATGACAATGAGTATCTTTATAAAGAAGAGGTTGCGAGATGACTGACTCAGTAGCGGTGGCGGAAAAACTGAAAGTATCACGGATTGCGCGCGAGGCCGGTATCGTTGTCGGGCTGGCCGGGCTTACAGTGCTGGCTTCCAAGATCTACATTCCCCTGCCGGGCACGCCCGTGCCGGCCACGCTGCAGGTGGCGGCGGTTATCTTCGCCGGCAGTGCCTGCGGGCCCGTGCGCGGTCTGGCGTCGCAGTTGCTCTACCTGCTTATCGGCCTGGCCGGCGTTCCGGTCTTCGCCTCGGCCGGCCTGGCCGGTGCGGCGGTAGTGGGTAGTCCCACCTTCGGCTACCTGTTGGCCTTTCCGTTGGCTGCCTACCTGGCCGGACACTTCATCGGACGGGCGCGCTGGCTGGGATCCTTGGCCGGGCTCGCGGTCATCTATGCCCTTGGTATCGGCTGGCTGTGGAGTTGGGCTGCGCTTTCCGGCAAGGGCATCGGGCTAGCCTGGGCGCTGATGGCAGGTTTCGTGCCTTTCCTGCTTTTCGACGTCCTGAAGACGGCCCTGGCGACGGTGAGCGCGGCTCCGATTCGCAAGCGCCTGGATCAGGAAGAATCTTTCCGTCCAATATAGGCTGGAGGGTGAAGGGAGTATCTCCCATGCGCAGGTTTACGGTTGTTATTTTCGTTTTATCGCTGTTCTTTTCTTCGGCTAGGGCCGCAGAAAAGGCGGTTCAGCGCAGCGCGACGGTTCGTTCCGGTCCCGGGGTTTACTTTCCTGTAGTTACCAAGATCGACCAGGGTGAGAAGCTATCGGTCATCGAGAAGCGCTCTCACTGGACCAAGGTGAAGGTCGCCGCCGGACAGGAAGGCTGGGTGAGCAGCAGGGTTTTTGCGAGGCCCGCAAAGCCCAGCGGCTACGGAAAAGTTCTCAGTGACATCGGTCTTCAAGGGGCATCGACCACCGTAGTCACCATGGCCGCCCGCGGGTTGCAGGCGCCGTCCGGTTCGAGCACGGGTGCTCTCGATCCGTTGCTTGCCGAGTTCCTGCAAAAAGCGGCCTTCAGACCCGAGGGATTCGGAGATTTCCTGGGCCAGCTGAAGCCGCCCTCCTGCGTCGAGTTGCTGGATATGCCCGGCGTACCGCGGCAACCCGAGGGCGATCCGCGCCTGGACGAGATCGAGCATCGCTTGGGTCTTGCCGCGGCCACGCAAATTCTTTCCGCCGGCAGGCTGATAAGCGACCCTTCCGTCGACGACTATGTCAACAAGGTCGGCATGGCAGTGGCCATGTACTCGAGCCGCTATGATCTGTCCTGGCGTTTCGCCGTGCTCGACAGCGACGAGCCCCGGGCGCTGGGGTTGCCCGGGGGATTCGTGATCATCACCAGTGGCCTGTTGCGGGCGCTTTCAGACGAAGCCGGGTTGGCCGGCGTGCTGGCACACGAGGTGGCCCACGTCGTGCTCGGTCACGGGTCAGCCGAACTTGCACAGGCGATTCCCGGCGGGCCGGCGGCATCCGGAAAGTTTGATCTGGCCATCGAAAAGACGGTCTCCATCGCCCACACAGCGCGCCCGCGCGCAGAAGAGATCGCCGCCGACAAGTTGGGCTCGGTGCTGTGTGCCTGTGCCGGATACGATCCTCTGGCCCTGCAACGAGCGTATTCCGGGCTTGGAAACTTCGAACCAGTCGGCGCAGACTCTCCCTCCCTGGCCGAACACTCCGCCACCGTCGGAGGCGTCTGGAAGGGCCGGAAAAGCGCCGGCGCGGTTACATTAGCCGACCGCTTCGCCAAGATCGTGCATCCGTGAGCGCGGCGCACATCCATCCCAGCGCCGTCATCGACCAAGCCTGCCGGATCGGGGAGGGCACTCGTATCTGGCATTTTTGCCACGTCATGCCCCGGGCGCGCATCGGCGCCGGTTGCGTCCTGGGACAGAACGTTTTTGTCGGCGAGGGAGTCGTGATAGGCGAGCGAGTCAAGATCCAGAACAATGTTTCGGTCTACTCTGGCGTTACCCTCGAAGATGACGTCTTCGTCGGTCCCTCGGCCGTCTTCACAAACGTAAAGACACCCCGTGCGGCCTTCCCGCGCAACGATCCCGAACAGCGCTCGGCCACTCTGGTGCGGGTGGGCGCCACTATCGGCGCTAATGCGACGATTGTCTGCGGCGTAACTATCGGCCGGCACGCCTTCGTCGGCGCAGGAGCGGTTGTTTGCGCCGACGTATCCGATTTTACACTGGTGCAGGGTGCGCCCGCCCGCCCGGCCGGTTATAGTTGCCTGTGTGGCGCGGGACTGACCTTCGACGCAAGCCGGGCGATCTGCGCGGCATGCGGCCGGCAATTCGCGATTGAATCGGGAGTCGTAATGCCTGCTGGTTGAAGCGACCGGCGAGTGTCAGGTGCGCGAGAGCAGCTTTTCGACCAGCTTGGCCGAGTAGGATGTCAGGCGGGTGAAGACAACTCCCATGCCGGGAGTGTCTTCGCCGCCGGGAGGAACTACCCTGACGACCTTGCCAAGTCCCTCGATGGTTTCCAGTTCGTTCATGATGACGGTGAAGCGCAGGTTGACCTCGGTGCCCACCGGCAGGGGATCCTCGCTCTTGATGAACACACCGCTCTTGGAAATGTTTTGCACGTACTCGATAATGAACTGGTCGAGGGTGCGAAACTCGCGGTTGACGGTTACTCGTATGTCCTTGCGCTGCCCGCCGAACTGTCTTTCGTCCATGGAACGCTCCTTTGGCGACCCATCACCGCCGAAATTGCTTTTTACCCCGCCTGGGCGCCGGCGTCAACAACGCTCGGGTGCATTTCTTTGACTCTGGCCGGGCTCACGGTAGACTCAGTAATCGGGGCTGGGGGTGACAGGGAGATGTCACGGTGACTGAAGAGAGCACGTTCAAGCGCGTCCTGGTGATCGTCCTCGACAGCGCAGGCATCGGCGAGTTGCCCGATGCAGCAAACTATGGCGACTCCGGGGCGGCCACTTTCCAGAATACGGCCGCCGCCGTCTCTGGGCTTACGATGCCCGTCATGCAGTCTCTGGGCCTGGGCCGCATCGCCGAAATTGCCGGTATCGAGCGTGTCTCGCGGCCGCGGGGGTTGTGCGGCAAACTGGCCGAGATGTCGGCCGGCAAGGATACGACCACGGGACACTGGGAAATGATGGGCCTGCCCGTAAGCGAGCCCTTTCCCGTTTTTCCAAAAGGATTCCCGGCGGAGATCGTCGAACCGTTCGTCAACAAGACCGGACGCGGTGTGCTCGGCAACCGCCCCGAGTCGGGGACCAAGATCATCGAGGAACTGGGCGCGGAGCATCTCGAGACGGGCAAGTGGATTCTATACACCTCTGCCGACAGCGTCTTCCAACTCGCCGCCCATGAAGAAAAGATTCCGCTCGACGAACTGTACTCGGCCTGCCGCTGGGCCCGCGAGTTTCTGGATGCTTACCGGGTGGGCCGGGTGATCGCGCGTCCCTTCATCGGCAAGCCCGGCGCCTTCGAGAGAACCTACAACAGACACGATTTCTCCGTGGTGCCGACCGGGCCGACCGTTCTGACCGCGCTGGAGCAGGCGGGTATCGAAGTCGTCGGGGTGGGAAAGATAAAGGACATCTACGCCGGGGTGGGAGTCACTCGCGGGATTGCGACTTCGGGCAATCGCGACGGTATGCGGCAGACCGCCAAACTGCTTACCGAGGTCGAACGTGGATTGATCTTTGTAAACCTGGTTGATTTCGACATGCGCTTCGGGCATCGGCGCAACCCCCAGGGCTATGCCCGTGCCCTCGATGAATTCGACGCAGCCCTGGGACCGATGATGGGGAAGCTCGGAGCCAAAGACCTGTTGCTGCTCACGGCAGATCACGGATGCGACCCTACTTTCATGGCGCACACCGATCATACCCGCGAGTACGTTCCGCTTCTTGCCTGGTCGCCCGCGTTCGGCGCCGGCGCCGATCTGGGCACGCGGGACACGTTCGCCGACCTGGGCGCGACCGTGGCCTGGGCGCTGGGGGTCGAGTGGCAGGGGCCGGGACAGAGTTGCCTGCCTTGGCCCGGGAAAGGCGGAGGCGATACCAATGAGAATGAGTGACATCATCAGGCGCAAGCGTGACCGTGTGGCGTTGAGCCCCGAGGAGATCCGCTTTTTCGTGCGCGGCTATGCGGCCGGCGAGATACCGGACTATCACGCCGCGGCCCTGTTGATGGCCGTTTATCTGAACGGGATGACCGACGAGGAGATGCTGGCTTTGACCACCGAGATGCTCGAATCAGGCGAGGTGCTCGACTGGTCGGACCTGGACGGTCGTAAGGTCGACAAGCACTCGACCGGCGGGGTGGGGGACAAGACCTCGCTGATCCTGGCGCCCATCGTGGCTGCCGCCGGCGTCTACGTACCGATGATTTCGGGTCGCGGACTGGGACATACCGGCGGCACGCTCGACAAGCTGGAGTCTATCCCTGGGTTCGATGTCAACCTCAGCGCGGAGCGTTTCAGAGAAGTGTTGACGTCCACCCACATGGCGCTGGCAGGACAGACGGGAGAGATTGCCCCGGCCGATAAGAAGCTGTATGCCCTCAGGGATGTGACCGCCACGGTGGAGAGCATTCCGCTGATCGCCTCGAGCATACTTTCGAAGAAGCTGGCCGAGGGCATCGATGCGTTGGTACTCGATGTCAAGGTCGGCTCGGGCGCCTTCATGAAGAGCCAGGCGGATGCGCAGGTTTTAGCGAATACGCTGGTAAAGATCGGCAAGCGCGCGGGCAAGAAGGTAGTCGCTTTAATCAGCAACATGAGCCAGCCGCTGGGCACGCACGTCGGCAATACCCTCGAGGTGATCGAGTCGGTCGGTGTGCTCACAGGCCAGGTCACAGGCGACCTGGCCGAGTTGTCTTTCGAACTGGCGGCTCACATGCTGGTGCTGGGCGAGGCCGCCAAGAACCTGGCCGCGGCCAGGCGGCAGGTTAACGAGATTATTGAAAAGGGGGCTGCCTTCAGGAAATTCCAGGAGGTGGTCGCGGCCCAGGGCGGGGATCCCGTCGCGCTAAAGGACCACTCCCGCCTGCCCGGCGCCCGGCGCTCGGAGACGATCAAGGCCTCACGGCGCGGCGTCGTGCAGCAGATTGACGCCGAGGGGGTGGGCATCGCCGCCATGACGCTGGGGGCCGGCCGCGCCACGGTGGACGCCGAGATCGATCACGGCGCGGGAGTTATCCTGCACTGCAAGGTGGGTGATCGCGTGGAAGAAGGCGCGGACCTGGCCAGCATGTATTTCAACGACGCTTCAAAGCGGGAAGAGGCACTCGCCGGCCTGGAGGCGGCTTTTACCATCGGCGATCAGACGCCGGCGGTCTCGAAGCTAATTAACAAGATCATTTCCTGATCGCGCGGGAACGGGAGAACAGATGTCCAGCACTATCGATCAGCTCGATGTCGGGATGCGCCTGATCAAGCAAAGGACGAAGATCGAGCCGGAGATGGGTTTGATCCTGGGTTCGGGCCTCGGGTTCCTGGCCGACCGGGTGGACGGAGCCGTGGCGGTAGGCTACGGCGAGTTGCCGGGCTTTCCCGTTTCCACAGTGGAGGGTCACGCCAGCCGGCTGGTACTGGGGCAACTCAGCGGCAGGCGGGTTGCCGTCATGCAGGGCCGCTTCCATTTTTACGAAGGCTACACCATGGAACGCATCGCCCTGGGCGTGCGCCTGCTTGGCCGGCTGGGGGCAAAGATCATCATAGTCACCAACGCCGCCGGGGCGATCCGCGATGATCTGCGCCCCGGAGACCTGATGCTTATTTCCGATCACATCAACCTGATGGGCACCAATCCCCTGATCGGGCCGAACCCCGATCACCTGGGTCCGCGCTTTCCCGACATGAGCGACGCCTACAACGGCGAGTTGCGCAAGCAGGCGCGCCGGGTTGCGCTTGCCGAGGGCGTCGAACTGAAAGAAGGAGTCTACGCCGCATTCAGCGGGCCGTCTTACGAGACGCCGGCCGAGATCCGCATGCTCGCCAAGACGGGCGCCGACGCGGTGGGCATGTCGACCATCCCGGAAGTGATCGCCGCCGTTCACCAGGGATTGAGAGTGGTGGGAATTTCCTGCATCTCAAACCTGGCCGCCGGCATCTCCAAAAAACCCCTCTCCCACGACGAGGTCAAGGAGACAGCCCGCAAGGCGCGCGACAAGTTCACTCGCCTGCTGATGGCTATTGTGGGGCAACTGCGTTGATGCGGGCGGGAAGAGGAGAAACGCATGCAAGCTCGTGCCGGGAGGCCGGTCAGATTGAAACGGTCTGAAGAGAGGCTAATTGCCGCGGCGCGTGAAGCGCGCATGCGAGCCCATGCGCCCTACTCGCGTTTCAAGGTCGGAGCGGCGATCGTCTCGGAGGATGGCGAGATCTTTTCGGGTTGCAATGTTGAAAATGCCTCGTACGGGGCCACGCTGTGCGCCGAGCGCAACGCCGTCACAGCCGCCGTGGCCGCCGGGCACCAGTCTTTTACGGCGATAGCCATCGTGACCAGCTCGAGCCCGCCGGCCCCGCCCTGCGGATTGTGCCTGCAGGTAATGGCGGAGTTCTGCAGTGAGTTGTCCGTGCTGTTGGCTAATCCCAAGGGCGAGGTGGTGCGCACCAGGTTGAGCAGGCTGCTCCCGCGTCCATTCTCACCGCGCGACGATTGATCCGGGCGATCGCGCGCGGCCAGTTACGCAGGAGCCGCTTGAACGCCTGGCCCGCGGCGTGTTAGCGTGGATCCCGTCCAGGTATTTACCGGGAGGGAGAGCGTGGCGGTTCGCCTTACCGACGAAGGACTCGAGATCGACGGGAAGCTGTTCGGGCTGTACTCCGGAGCGGTCCAGTACTGGCGCCTGGACCCGGGGGAGTGGGAGACCGTGCTGGACCACGTGGTGGATCTGGGCTTCGGCTGCATCGAGGTCTACCTGCCCTGGGGGTTTCACGAGACCGCCCCGGGCGAGTTCGACTTTTCAGGGAAGCTGGACGCCGGGCGGTTCCTCGACCTGGCGCACGCGCGCGGGCTCAAGGTCATCGCGCGGCCCGGGCCGCACACCAACGCCGAGGTGACCGGGTTCGGCTACCCGAACTGGGTGCTTCGCGATCCCGACTGCCTGGCCCGCGCGCCCGGCGGGCACCCGGTGTTCGTGCCGTCCCCGCCGCGCATGTTCCCCATGCCTTCCTACGCCGGTGACCGGCTGTACGAGCAGTGCGCAGGCTACCTCGACGCGGTCTGCGAGGTCATCAGGCCCCGCCTGCACCCGGACGGGCCTGTCGTGGCCGTGCAGCCGGACAACGAGATGTCCTTCTTCTTCCGCACCAGCGCATTTGACGTGGACTACTCGCTCGCCTCCAGGGCCGACTACCGGCGGTTTCTCGAGAAACGCTACCGCAAGATAGAAAAACTCAACCGTGCCCACGGGCGGGAGTACGCGGACTTCGAGCAGGTCGAGCCGCCCGAGAGCTTCGAAGCTGAAAAACTGGCCGACCTGCCACCGTACCTGGACTGGTGCGCCTACAAGGAGGCCTACCTGCGCGGCGGAGTGCTGCGGGTGGCGGACATGCTGCGGAAACGGGGCATCGAGGGCGTGCTCCTGACCCACAACATCCCGCTGGGCTCGATCCGCTCCCCGTTCGACCTGCCGGCGCTCGAGGAGGAGATCGACCTGGTGGGCATCGACATGTACTACCAGCGGGCTGACCACCGCTCGCTCGAGGCCCGCTGCCTGGCGCTCTGCGGCGCCAGCCGCTTTCCCTACGCCCCCGAGTTCGCCTCTGGCGCCTACAACGCCTGGCAGCCGATCGACTTCGAGGACCAGGTCTTCACCACCCTCGCGGCCATGATGCACGGGCTTCGCGGGATCAACTTCTATATGCTCGTGGACCGCGAGCGCTGGTACGGCGCGCCCATCCGCAGGGACGGCTCGACGGATGCCAGGCGCTGCGATTTCTTTCGCCGGGTGCTGCGCCTGGCGCGGCGCCGCGCCGGAACCAGACGCCTGGCCGACTGCCTGCTGTTGACCACGCGGCTCTATGGCAGGCTCACGAGCCTGCACAACGTGCTCGACCCGCTCTCGCCCATGGCCATGGCCGGCCTGGGGCTCGAGGCGCCCGACTGGTGCGAGGCGATCGACCTGGGCTGCGCCCGGCCGCCCGCGGCCAGCCTGGAGGCCCTGCACGAGGGGCTGTTCGACGTCCTGGGCCGGGCCCGGCTTTCGTTCGACGTGGGCGAGCCCGGCCGGCCGGCCGGCAATCTCTCACGCTACAAGCTGGCCGTGCTGCCCACAGTGGACCTGCTCGAGCGCAGGGACGCCGAACGGGTGCTGGGATACGTGCAGGCCGGAGGCTTCCTGGTGTTCGGCCCTGACCTGCCCCGCGCAGACGAAGCTGGCAGGGGCATGCACCTTATGGCCAGGGCGGTCGAGGGTGCGGGCAAGGCGCTTTCGGGGACCGGCGGGCGCAGGTTCGAGTCCGGCGCCGGCGCGCTGATCTGGCTGCCTGACCTGATGGACAGGATCGAGGCCGGGGACCTGGCCGGCCTGGCCGGCGAGCTCCTGCGGGCGGCTGACCTGGCGGGATGTAAGCGGCTGCCAGACCCGGGCGACGAGAGCCTCCGGACCGCCGTGCACGTGGGTCAAGGCGCCGGCTGGCTATGGATCGCCAACCCCACCGACCAGGACCGCACGGCCAGGCTCGATCTGCCTGACGCGGGACGGCTGATCGACCACTGGCGGAACCAAGAGTACTCAGTGGACGGTTGCGTCGAGCTTCCCATGCCCGCCTGGTCGATACGGCCGCTGGAGGTGCGGCCGTGATCTCCCGCGACATCGCCATCGTGGACGTGCATCCCGAGCACTGGATCAACCTGGTGCGCGGCCCGGGAGCACCTTCCGGTTCGCCGGCGGGGCAGGGCTGGCTGCTGCTGGTGCACCGCAGCGGGAGGATCGTCCACGCGGCCCATCAGGGCAGGCGCTTGCCGGAGTTGCTCGGCCAGCCCAAAGACGACCTGGCCGGCCTGCGGCGGCGCTATGGCGCCAGAAGGGTGCTCTGCCTGGAGCGTCACTTCATGCGCCGGACGCATGCGCGCGCCGACAGCTCGCTGGCGTACGACATGGACTACGCCCAGCAGATGCTGATCCTGCTCGACGCCTTCAGGACCGAACGCGGCACCGGCATCGAGCTGGATCCGCCCACCCCGCCGGGGCCGATCCCGCCGTTCGCCTGGGTCCAACTCGCCTTCGACGCCCTGTGGCCTGACAGCACCTCGATCCTGCTGTACGTGGTGGATGAGGGCCGCGAGGAGATTTGGACGTCGCTGATCCTGCGCAAGCGGGCCGGCGACCTGGACCTGCTGGCCACCGACCTGCACCTTGGTGTGGACGGGTTGCGGCCCGGGGTCTGGCGCACCGACAGCGAGCGGGTGCTCTCCCTGGTCGGCGCCCGGGTGGCCCGGCCGTACCTGGCCTGCTTCGCCTCGCTTTCGGCCTTCCGGGAATGGATGGCCGCGCCCCTGGGCTCGGACGCCTTCGCCCGCCTGCGGGCCGGTCGCGATCTGCTGCTCGCACCCTGGCCTCGCCGGCTGGCCTGGCCGACCGCGCTGGTGCGCGGTTTCGCCGCGGTGGCCCGATGGATGCGGCCCGGGAGAGGTGTGCATGAAGCTATTCGTCGACCACGGAGATGAACATGTTGGCGATCTCTTGGTGGCCGGTGGCGGTGGGGTGGATGCAGGTGATGTCGATCCAGCGTTCGGAATCCGCCGCGTAGCACTGGCTCTCGGTGTCTAAATAGGCCCAGCCGTGACCGCAGAAGTGCTCCAGCAGGAAGATAATGTCAGAGCCGGTCTCCACCGCGATGCGCATGTACGCTTCGTTCAGATAGATGGCCGGCGCACGCCCCTCCGGCCAGTCCCCGCAAAGGCCGACCACCAGGCACGAT
The DNA here is from genome assembly GCA_964640665.1 of uncultured Myxococcales bacterium. Taxonomy (GTDB): domain Bacteria; phylum Myxococcota; class B64-G9; order B64-G9; family B64-G9; genus DATKYQ01. The sequence goes on along the minus strand of CAZXHT010000015.1, from coordinate 21,329 downwards.
GGACAGGCGCTCATGTTGCCCGTGCCATCGGTGTACTCGTAGACGTTGGCGTACGTGACAAACACGCCGTTGGGAAAGCGCGAGGGATCATCGTAGAACCAGTGGATGGCGTCCTCGAACAACTGGACCGCCTCCACGGCCATGTCCATGATTTCCTGCGCGGTCGCCCCTTCGTTGAACGCCTCGGCCATCTTGAAGAAGTCGTTGCCTCCCACGGTCATCACCACCAGGGTGCGCTTGTTCTCGGGCAGATCCGGAAAGCACTCGATGATCTGCTGGTTGGACGGTAGCAGCAGGTCGTCTGTGCGGGCGCCCCAGGCCGCGCAGTTCCTGACCTCCAGCCCGTCGCCGAACCTGTCCGCGAGCATGTTATAGAGTAACCAGCGGTAGTAGCCGGCCGCCGGTGTTGGAGGTGTGCCTGCGGTGACAGAGTCTCCCAGGAAGACCACCAGCTCGATCCCGTCGATGTCCTGGTGGTTGGTGCCCAGGCAATGGGAGCCGATGACGGGGTTGAACTGATCGTATTCGGGCCCGGGGTTATTGGGGTCGGCCTTGTCTCGGTAGCACCAGGAGGCTGTCAGCGGTTGGTCGTCCCCATCCACCTCACCGTCGCCCCCGGCGTCTCCATCGTCCGGCTCGTCACCATCGTCCGGCTCGTCACCATCGCCCGGCTCTCCGCCGTCGCCATCGCCCGGCTCGTGCCCCTCATCGCCCCCATCGATCCGGTCGTCATCGATCTCGTCACCCGGATCGCCGTCATCGCCTCCCTGGTCGGCGTCCATCTCCACGGAAGAATCCAGGCCGGCGTCGGGCATCGACGCGAGTTCATCGCTGCAGGCGAAGTGGACCATACCCGTCAAGGCCGAAAGAAAGACCAACCAGCGCGTCAGGCTCATCGGAAACCTCCAAATTGACGACGACGTGTGAAATATACCACGAAGGCGCCAACCGTGATACACTTTCGCCAAATCCGGGCTGATGGGAACAAACAGGAGGATCGCGATGATCCGCTCACGGCGAGGACCGTCATTCGGGGTGATCGCAGCAGGCCTGGCGATCGCGCTTACGGGTTGCAGCGGGGACGGCGGTGCCGACCCGTGCGCCGGCGTCACATGCTCCGGCCACGGGGACTGCATGGACGTGGACGGGCAGGCCGCATGCCGCTGCCGGGAGGGGTTCCACGCCGAAGGGTACGACTGCAAGAATAACACGCCTTGCTACAAGGTCACCTGCTCCGGGCACGGCACCTGCATCGAGGACGGCGCCGCTCCCACCTGCCAGTGCGACCAGAGCTACTACCCGGACGGGCTGACCTGCATCGAGGCGACCAGCCCGTGCGACGGGGTGGACTGCGGCGAGCACGGCCGGTGCGTGGACGACGGCGAAGAGGCAGAGTGCCTGTGCGACGACGGCTGGCTTCCGGAGGGGCTGACCTGCGTGGAGGATCCCTGCGAGGGTGTCGACTGCGGCGAGCACGGCTGGTGCGAGGACGATTTCGGCTCCCCGGTTTGCCGATGCCACCCGGGCTACTACCCGGAGGGGCTGACCTGCGTGGAGGCGCTCTACCCCTGCGACGGGGTGGACTGCTGCGGTCACGGCGAATGCGTGGAGGACGGCGGCGTCCCCACCTGCCAGTGCGAGGCCGGCTACCACGACGAAGGTCTCTCCTGCGTGCTCGATCGCCCGGACCCGTGGCCGCCGGCCATCGACAGCCTCTACCAGGAGGGGGTGGGCTGCATCCTGCCCGCCTGCAGCCCATGCAACAACCCCGGGTTCATCCCTACGGGCAAGTGGCAGCGCACCCTGATCACCATGTCCTCCAACTGCTCGGCCACCATCCAGATGGGAGACCCGCGGGCCAGCGAGGGCAACGTCGAGGTGGAGGATCCCGCGCCAATCGACACCTGGCGCGGCAACTGCGACCACAGCGACGCCGGGGAAGTCACCGGCGCCATCTTCGACGGGATCGTCGCAAGCTGCGACTCGAACGTCCAGACCATGGACATCGTGTCCTTCGAGACCAGCCTCATCACCTTCTCGGGCGACACGGGCACGGGCACGGCCAGGATCTACCTGACCGAGGTCCCGGCGATCATCGGCGGCGACTGCGTGTTCGAGATGGACGTGGTGTATGAACGGTAATGATCTGAGCCGCAACCAAACCCCGCGGAGGTCATCCATGCGAAGAGCGACGTTCGCCTGTCTGCTGCTGTGGCTGCTCCCCCTGAACGCCGCAGCGGGGCCCGACGAGCCGCAGGACGTCCCGGAGATCAGGAAGCCGCTGGTGCGCGTCGGCAATGCCTCGTTCGACCTGCGGGCCGAGTACAGGCTGCGCAACATCTACATCAACCCGCTGGAGCTCAACGGGCTGGACGCTACCGAGGTGAGCTACGGGATCCAGCGCTTCCGCACCGGCCTGGACTTCGACATAGACGACCTGGTCAGGATCAGGGCCCAGATCGACTTCCTCGACGGGGTGCTGGTGGGCGACAACGGCCTCGTGTGGGGGGAGGATCCCTACCCCAACGAGGGCGTCTCCTCTGCCGCTCGCTGGCCCAACGAGGCCGGTATCGCGGTCGTTCGCAAGGAGGGTGAGGATCCGTACGACCCGGACTCCTACACCTACGGGCTCAAGAAACTGGACCCGATCAAGATCCGCAGGGTCTGGGGCGAGGTCTCGCTGGGAGTCGGCATGCTGCGGGCCGGGCGCATGCCGGCCTTCGAGGGCCGGGGCATCCTCGGCAACGACGGGGACAACGACGAAAACCGTTTCGGCCCCGCGGGCCGCGGCAACTCGGTGGACCGGATCTTGTTCGGGACCAAGCCCATCGAGGTGGCCAGGGTGCTGATCGAGGGCGACCCCAAAGCGGCCGACCCGCGCCAGGACCGTGGCCTGTTCCTCGCCTTCGCCTACGATCGCATGGTCGACGACGCCATCCAGATACCCATCGACGACGCCGACCAGTTCGGCGCCTCTGTCTACTACCTGCTGCCCGATTTCGAGATCCTTGGTATTTCCTGCCGCGACCTGAAGCTGGCCGCATCGTTAGGTTACCGCTGGTCGTACCAGATGCAGACCAGCGTGTACGCCGCCCCGCTTGAGCTGAAAGTCACGATCGAGGATTTTCAGCTGGAGGCACAAGCAGCGATCCTGGTTGGCCGGACCAGGGAAGTCTCGGACGCCCTGAGCCTGATGGGCGGCATGACGCCGCAGGTCCAGGACATCCGCGCCTTCGGCATGTTCGCCATCGCCGACTATCACCTGGGCCCGATCACCCTGACCCTGGAGTTCGACTACGCTTCGGGCGACGCCGATCCGCGGCCGGACAGCACGCTCACCGACTTCTACTTCGCCGAGGACACCAAGGTGGGCCTGCTGCTCTTTCCCCAGGTGCTGGCCTACGAGACCGCGCGCTCGGCCGCGGCCGCCACGGAAATCCTGAAAGGCCTGGGCTCGAATGCCCTGCCCTCGACGCGGGTGGCCACCGGCGGTGCGTTCTTCAACGGCATCGCCCTGTTCCCCCAGGCCACCTGGCACATCACCGACGACGTGTTCGTCCGGGCCGGCGTGCTGATGGCCTGGACGGCCGCGCCCCTGACCGACCCGCACGTCAGCCTGATGAACGAGGACGGCGACTACATCAACGACGACGTGGTCAACTTCAACGGCGGCCCGCCGGGCGACTACTACGGCACCGAGTTCGACCTGCGCTTCTCCGCCCGGCTGTGGGGTTATTTCTATTTTGACCTGGAGGGCGCGGTGCTCCTGCCCGGCGACGCGCTCGCCGACGAGCACGGCGAGGCGGTGCCCAGCACCATGGCCGAGGCCCGGCTGACGTTCCGGTACTGAGAGGCGAGGAACTGGTAATGAAAAATTTCGTCGTTCACGTCTTCGCGGTCCTGGTCCTGGCGGCCATGCTCGCTGCCTGCGAATACGACCCGCCGCCCGAGGTGGAGTGGTTCTCGCCGGCCCTGGGGGATTTCACCACCGACACGGGCACGGACCTGGTGGTGCGGTTTAGCGAGCCGGTCGAGCCCGACAGCCTGGCTGTCACCCTGTACCGCCGCACCCTGGAAGCCATGGGCGCGGAGGAGGACCTGCTGCCGCGCTGCACCCCGGACCTGACCAGCGGCTGCATCGAGCCTGTGGCCGGGCCCTGCTTCACCACCGGGGATTGCCCGGGCGGCACGTGTACGCTCGACGACGAGGGAGCGGAGGCGACCCTCGACCCGCTGCTGGATCTACGGGTCGGCGACTACCTGCTGCGCATCTCGGCCGGCCTTCGGGACCTGCAGGGCAACAGGACCGGCGTGCCGTACGACATCAGCTTCTCCGTCAAGCTCACGGACGAGGGCGGTCAGACGACCTTCGAGCCCGGGGTGTTCATAACCTGGATGAACCTGGACGAGCCCCTGGTGTTCCCGCTCGAGATGTACTGGCACATCCGGGTAGAGCCCGATACCGGCCATATATCCGGCGGCGCCTGCGACGGCGATTTGATCGATCCGAACGGCGACAAGATCCGTGACCACAACGTCTGGAAGCCCGTGCCCTACCTCCAGGTCGGCGACGAGACCGGCTTCAAGTTCGTCTTCGAAGGCCTGGTCCAGGACGCCGATGTCTCTGACGATCAGGGCGATCCGATCGACGGATACTTCTTCCAGACCGAGCCGTTCTACATCTACAACTTGCAGCCCCAGGTGGAGCTCATGGACGGGATGATCGCCGCGAGCATCTACCGCGACGAAGCGCTGGACAGGCAGGTCATGGTGGGCACTCTCACCGCCACCGAGACCTACGTCTTCGACACCCCTGCCCACGCGAATCGCAAGATCACCAACGGGGTATTGTGGGGCTATCGACTGCACCAGGACGAGGTGCGCACCGAAAAGGCCTGGATCGACTGCGCCGACCCCGACCCCGAGACCGTCACGAGGCCGTAGCCTGCCTTGCCTTGCGGAACGCCCGGCCCATTTGGGAAATATTTCGCCGCGCGACGGCTGAATCAGTAGTTGCCAGATGTATCGGCCGGGCGCTCCAGCGGCGGCGGACGCGAGTCGGGCTCGACGGTCAGGAAAGACAGAGCAACCAGTATTAGGCTTACCAGGACCAGGCCCCATGTGAGAATTGCGAGTCCGCGGGCCTTGTTGCGCGCCTCATGTGCGACCTCGTCCGGGGGCTTGTCCGAGACGAAGAGCGGCTCTTCCGGGGAACCTGTGACCAGCATGTTTCCGGCGCCGTCCATGGTCAGCCTGCCGGTGATTATGACCAGGTCGCCCGGTTCGAGAATGGTCTCACTGAGGCGGCAACGCCCGACGCCGCCGCCCGCGCCGAAATGTGCGCCGAAGCGGCGCATCAGAACGACGGTTTCAGGATCGTTTTCAGAAAGCGGGCCGGTCTCGAACGACCTGTCCACGCGCAGCTCGAGATCCGCGTCGTGCAGGTCGATCTCGACCCGCCCCGACTCGTCCTCGAGGTAGACGTGATCGACCATGCGCGTGATCACCTCTCTGGATCTCCCGCCGCCGGATTGCAGTCGGTAGCCGCCGTAGGCGGGAGAGCCGCTCACCTGGATCTCATCCGGCGCGCTGAGATCCGAAAATACGATCTTGAGAAACAGGCAGCGCTTTTTAGAAACCGGCGATTCGATCGTCTCATCCGAGATCAGGCGTCCCATGAGCTGGACCTTGCCGGATCTTGCGTTGGCGATAGCCTGGACATCCGAGGTCAGCGCGCGTGCCTGCCGGCGATAGCCGGTCCAGCCGAGACGGGCGAGCAGCGAACCGGCTCCACAGGCCATGCCGGCGACCAGGGTGGTGATGTCTACCGAGAGCATGACGGGCACCTCTCTTTCAGTGTTGCTCCTCCCGATCGTCCAGCGCCATCAGGCGCCTGATGCAAGCGGAGCACACCGAAGCCGATTCTCCCGATATCAGCGGCCCGGCCTCGGCGGCGGCGCGCCCGCAAAAAGCGCACTTCTCACCGGCGCCGGAATTTTCGCCGAGCTCGGCGAGCATTCGTTCGGCCTTCTCGATCCAGGCGTCGGCCGGCGCGAGTTCCCGAAGCGAGGAGAGAACGCGCGTAAGCAAGTCCGGGCGCGAGGACTGGGCCGCAAGCCAGCTCGCTGTCTTGAGGTTCTGGACGGCCTCCTGCTTGCAATCCATTGCTCGCGCCGTCAAGCCGAGCTGCTCGTAGACCTCGGCGGACTGTCCCGGAAGCCTCAAAGCGCGCCGCAATACCAGGAAGGCCAGCATCGGGCGCCGCTCGCCCAGTAAATTGCCGGCCACGCCGAGGAAGGACTCCCGTGCGGCATCGAATTGGTCTTCCCGGGCAAGGTGCTCCGCATTGTCGATCAGGCCGGCCAGCGCGTAGCGAACCGCCTTGCTCATACCGAACAGTTTATCGGCCACGTAGTCGAGCCTGAGCCCGCCGGACGCCCCCAGGAAACTCCCGGACATCAGGCAAGTCGGGCAGATGCGGCCAACACCGGGCAGGACCACCTCTTCGGCGGCGGCGCCTCCGCAAACGCTGCACCTGGTGTTGCCGGGAGCGTCCATGCCCGGAAACCTGCTATTCAGGGCGAGCGCTCGCCCAGCAATCTTTCGATGAGTTGCAAAAGCTCGGTGACCCGACCCCCCTTGCTGAGCACGGCATCCGCTTTCTGTTGTTGGCCGAGGGCGGCGAGCTTGTTGTCGTCGATGCCCGAGTAGAAGACGATTTTCAACCCGGGTTTGAAGGCGCGCAGCGTGTCGCAGGCCCGGTCGCCGGAAAGAGAGCCCGGCAGCATGATGTCGAGCACGACCAGGTCGGGGTCGAAATCCTTGAGCAGGTAGCCCGCGCCGATGGTGTTGGTCGCGGTTGCCACCGAGTAGCCGTTTTTCACGAGCAGGTCCTTGGTCATCTTGAGGATGAACTCATCGTCATCTACGACCAGTACATTGCCTTTATGATGCATGCTGTACTCCTAAAAAGATCACCAGCTCCAGCTGTCGCTTCCGGCCACATCATTGCCGATTGCCGAAAACAGGCAGACGGGATCGCCTCGCGCGATACACATATCTTCGGTGCACGAGGTGGGCATGGAAAGGACCGCCTCGGCCATCCCGCCGACAGCGCCGGCGAAAAGGTGGCACACCGGCTGGTCGGCTTGGCCGTAAGCGGCGGCCAGCGGCGAGCCGGTCACGTGAACCACGAGTTTTTTCTCGTCCACCTGCCATGCGGCCAGCTCGAACTTGCCCCAGCCCAGCTCCGAGGCGTGCCGGCAGGCGGCTTGCAGCAGCTCGTGACTGTCTCCGGCCAGCGCGGATCGCAAGCGGCGCATCACCCCCATGGCCCAGGAAGCCCCGGCCGTGTAGAGGTAATCGGGCGCACTGGATCCCAGGCGGTCTTCCACTCCCTTCTGAATTTCCGAAAGCGTCTCCGGCCGCAAGAGCAGGTAGCGCAAGGGGCCGAGCATCAAGGCCCCTCGTTCGAGATCGTAACTCAGGTTTTCGAGCCGAGCGCTCATCGAGGCCTCAGTCTACCATCGGCGGTCGGGATGGTCAATCGCGCGAGAGCAAAGACTCGGACATCAAATCCCGCATCTGGGCCTTGCTGGACCAGGAAGCCGAGCCCGCAGAATTCTTTCTTGACACGGGAGCCGGGGCGGGGTAACCGCTTCGCCGCAGACTGGAGAGATGACATGCGTGTAGCCATCATCGGCCTTCCGGGTTCCGGCAAGTCCACTGTTTTTCGCGCCCTGGGCGGTCGTCCGGCCAGCGGCGGCGCCGAGGAGGCCCTGGCCTGTGTGCCCGTCCCCGACGAACGGGTCGATCGCCTGGCGTCCATATACCATCCGCGCAAGACCTCGCGGGCGACTGTGGAGTTTGTCGACCTGGCGCACGCCGCCGGCTTGCGCGCTGGAGCCGGTGAGTTGGGCCAGTCTTTCCTGAACTCGGTCCGCCAGGCAAGCGCCTTGGTGCATGTCATCGACGCCTTCAGCCTGCCCGGGGACGCAGGCGAGATAAGCGGGGCAGTCGAGGCGCTGGACGCCGAGCTGGCTTTATCCGATCTCGACCAGTGCGAGAAGCGCCTCGATCGCATCAAGAAGGAGAGCCGACGCGCGGGGGCCGTGCTGCATGAAAGCCGGCTCCTCACCCAGGCCGCGGGATTTCTGGGACGCGGGACGGCGCTCAGGACTGTGCCGGAACTGGCCGCTTCTGAAAAACTGCGTAGCTTTGCCTTCCTTACGGCCAAACCTATGATCACCTTGCTGAACACGGCCGAGGATGCCGCGCAGGCCGAACTATCGCTCGACTCGCGCTTGGGGCCGCAAGACAGTGTGGTCGCCCTGGCCGCCGCCCTGGAGGCCGAGATCGCCGAGCTTTCTCCGGAAGAGGCGCGCGCCTTCCTGGCCGACTACGGCATCGCCGAGCCGGCCCGAGAGCTGGTCATCAGGAACTGTTATGCGCTGCTTGGGTTGATGAGTTTTTTCACCGTGGGCGAAGACGAAGTGAAGGCCTGGACCATTCCCGAAGGCGCAAGCGCCCGGCAGGGCGCGGGGGCCATCCACAGTGACATCGCCCGGGGCTTCATCCGGGCAGAGGTGATCGACTGCGACACGGTGCTGGCCCTCGGCAGCTTCGAAGAGGCCAAGCAACATGGCAAGCTGAGACTGGAAGGCCGGGACTATACCCTGAAGGACGGTGACGTGGTATCATTCCGCTTCAATGTATGAAGGGCCGACTCCGGCGGGAACGAGGGCATGGCGAATCACAAGCGGCGCCGACAGGATGGACCGGGGGACAACGGGCAGATGCCCCGGCGCCGCTCTATCGGCTGGGCCTCCGACCGCCTGCTGCAGTTGGGGGTCGAGCTGCGCCGTGCCAGCCTGCTCGAGTCCACCCTGCAGGCGGTGACCAGGCTGTCCGTCGAGTTGACCCGCTCGATCCAGGGCACGCTGCGACTGCTCGACGAGAGCGGTAAGCGGCTTCTGACCAGCGTGCGCAGCGGTCCCTCTGTTCACAAGCGCGGGGCGCCCGCCTTCAGCTTCGGCGAGGGTTTCATCGGCTGGGTGGCGGTTCACCGCCGGCCGGCCTATACCAACCATCCCGCATCCGATCCGCGCTTCGTATCCCGCACGGGCCAGGTATGGACGCCCGGGGCGGTGATGGCCGTTCCGCTGCTCAGCGGCCAGGACTGCATCGGGGTATTGAGCGTCTCCAAGAAGATTCATGCACCCTACAACGATCTCGACCTGCGCCTGTTGCAACTCGTGGGGCAACTTTCCGAGCCGCGGCTCGAGATCGCGCGCCTCAAGCGGCTCAACGAGAGCGATCCCCTGACGCTTTTGCACAATCGCCGGCACCTCGACGACAGGTTGCCCCAGGAGATCCAGGCTGCCCGGCGCAAGAACAAACCGCTGGCGGTAGCCATGCTCGACATCGATCACTTCAAACGGGTCAACGACGGCCACGGGCACGACGTCGGAGACGAGATCCTGTTCGAATTCGCCGAGAGGCTCAGGCACGAGAGCCGTTCGACGGACATCATGCTGCGCTGGGGAGGTGAGGAATTTCTGGCCTTATTCCCGGACACCACCCTGGTGCAGGGACGCCGCATTGCAGAACGAATCCTGCACGCAATCAGCGACAAGCCTTTCAAAAGCTCGGCCGGAAAGCTCTTCTTGACCACCAGCGCGGGGTTGAGCATGCTGAACGGCAAGGATGACACCGCCTCGCTGCTTCGTCGCGTGGATCGAGCCTTGTATACGGCCAAACGCCGCGGCCGCAACCTGCTGGTTACAAATTCGGGCAAGACACATTGAAACGTTGCCCACCTTGTGATACCGCTTGGGGCAAGCGAGAGGCAGGGTTGAATTGGAATACAGCTTCCACGAAGAATCCCAGCGCGTGCTGGTAGTCGACGACGAGAAGGTCATCCGCGAGATCCTCAGCGATTTTCTCAGCATGGAGGGTTTAGTGGTCAAGACCGTCGAGGACGGCATCGAGGCCCTCAACGAGATCGAGCAACGTTCATACAACCTGGTAATCACCGATTTGAAAATGCCCCGCATGGGGGGCATAGAACTGCTGGAACAGATCAACCAGCGCCAGCAGAGTCTGCTGACGGTCATCATGACCGGTTTCGGCACGATCGAGACGGCCATCGAGGCGATGAAGAAAGGCGCCTACGATTACATCCTCAAGCCGTTCAAGGTCGAGGAAGTCATCCACATCGTCCAGCGCGGGCTCGAGCAGCAGCGGCTGCAGCAAGAGAATATCCAGCTCCGGGAAGCCCTGTCCATCTACACTATGTCCGAGACGCTCACCAAAACGCTCTCGCTGGATACCATTTTAGACATCATCGTCAACACCACCCTCGATGAGACCGCCGCCGACGTGGCCACACTGGTCTTGATGAACCCGATCAGCAAGAAGTTCGAGGAGCGCCTGCGCCGCAGCCAGGGCGAGTCACCCGGCGAGGAGGATACCGAGGAGCTGAATCTGGTCGAGATCCTGGAGCACTACAGGGAGGATCGCCCCATTCTCTACCACGGTACCAGGGCCAACCGCTTCTTCAAGCGTCTTCCCGGCGGGCAACAGCTTTCTTCATTCATCAGCGTTCCTCTCAAGATCAGGCTCGAGATCATCGGCATGCTCAACATCTGCTCGTACACGCGCGGCCACAAGTTCCCCGAAGGGCAGCGCAAGATGCTCAGCATTTTAGCCGACAGGGCCTCGTCGGCCATCGACAACGCCAGGCTGTTCGAGAACCTGCAAAGCACCTTTCAGCAGACCATCCAGGGCTTCGCCAGGGCAATGGAGGCCAACGACCCGTACACCCACGGCCACTCCGACCGGGTAATGCAGCACTCCCGGCTGATCGCCGAGGGGCTGCACCTAGACAAAGAGCACGTGCAGAGAATCTGCACTGCGGCCCTGATGCACGACATCGGCAAGATCGGCATTCCCCTGGATGCGCTCAAGAAACCGCAGAAGTTGACCAAGGCCGAGTACGAGATGTTCAAGGAGCACCCGGACAAGGGCCGCCGCATCCTGGAACCGATCGATTTTCTGAAGGACATCGTCCCGGCCGTTTACCACCACCACGAGCAGTACGACGGTACGGGTTATCCCCTGGGCCTCAAGGGCGAGGAGATTCCGCTCGAGGCTCGTATCCTGGCAGTGGCCGACACATACGACGCCATGACCAGCGATCGCGCCTACCGCGCCGCCTTGTCGCACGAGATCGCCGTCGCCGAACTGAAGCGCTGCGCAGGCACCCAGTTCGATCCACGCATGGTGGCCGTCTTCATCATCGAGATGGAGAGACAGCGAGATCGAGCCAGTCCGGAGATTTCGGAAAACGAGCAACAAGAGCCGCAGGCCGAGTAGTCATTTCGGATTTACCCTCTTTTTTTGAGTCCGCGCCCTTCCATGCTATTCTCTTATGATCGTGGATGATCTTCCCAAGAGCTTCGGTCGTTACGAGCTTCTCGAACTGCTGGCAACCGGCGGGATGGCTCACATCTTCCGGGCCCGGCTGGCTTCCGCCCGAGGCACCGAGAAAGAACTGGTTATCAAGCGGGTCCTGCCGCACCTGACCCAAAACCGGGATTTCATCGACATGTTCATCGACGAGGCCCGCATCTCGATGCCTCTGAACCACGGAAACATCGTCCAGGTCTTCGAGTTCGGCCAGGAGGGCAACGATTTCTTTCTGGCCATGGAATACGTCCGCGGCCGCAACCTGGAGACGGTTCTCGAAAGGATGAAGCTGGCCGAAGACAAGGTGCCATTTCCGGTGGCCTTGTTCATTGCCGCCGAGGTCGCCAAGGGACTCGCCTACGCCCATCGCTTCCGTGATCCGCACGATCGACCAAGCGGGATCATTCACCGCGACGTCTCGCCGCAAAACGTCCTGGTGGGGTTCCAGGGCGAGGTCAAGCTGACCGATTTTGGAATCGCCAAGGCCAGAAGCCGCATCCGCAGCACCGCCCAGGGCATCATTCGCGGCAAGGCCTGCTACCTGTCACCCGAGCAGGCAGAGTGCCGCGAATTGGACGGCAGATCCGATCTCTTCAGCCTCGGGGTTGTGCTTTACGAGATGCTCACCGGCACGCGTCCCTTCGAGGGCCTAAGCGAGATCGAAACGCTTGCCAAAGTGCGACAGGCGGCCGTGCAGGCCCCTTCGCGGCTGCGGGCGGATATTCCGTCCGAACTGGACGGTGCCGTGCTCAAGTGCCTGAACCGCGATCCCGAGCGCCGTTTCGCGGACACCGGCGGCTTGCAGGTGGTTCTTTCCAGGATCCTCCACGAGCAGGCCCCGGGATTCACTTCGGCCGAGCTGGCGCAGTGGATGCGGGCCTATTTTTCAGAGGACATCAACCGCGAGACCATCGCCCGCACGACGCGTGAGCGCATGCTGCAACGGCTGGCGCGCGAGGGCGACAGTTCGGGAGCTACCCTGTCCACCGGCGAGATCCTGCAGATGGGAACCTTGTCGATCAAGGCGGGCGACACAAGAAAGACCGGCTCGCGCCGCTGGATGTTTCTGATCCCCTTGCTTGTCGTGCTGGGGCTGGGATTGGTCATCTGGCTCTCGCCCGCCCTGAGAGCCAGTCTTTTCGGCCAGGGCCCGGACGGGGGAAGCATCCCGGATGCGGGTGTAATATCAGCGGGAGACAGCCGGCCTGTCGCGCCCGATGCCGGCGCTGAACAGGAAGCGTCTCCCGGCGGTGACGGCCGGGTGGCTGCCGACGAGCCCCGCGCGGCTGACCGGACGGCCACCGTCCGGCCACCCGCGCGCTACGGACAGCTGAACATCAACTCGCGTCCATGGGCCTACGTCTGGCTGGATGGCAGGCGCCTGCCCGGAGAGACGCCTCTCTTCGGGGTTCGAGCGCGGGTTGGCAAACACAGGTTGCGTTTTTACAACCCCGAACTTAAGATTGAGAAGATCAAGGTAGTCAGGGTGCGTCATGGACGGACGACGCCAGTCAGCATAGAGCTAACCGAATGAGCGTGACCAACGACCCAGGAGCCCGATCATGCGCAAGTGGAACTTGTTGCTTCTTTCCCTGCTGCTAGCTTCTTGCACGGGCGGCGCCAGTTCCAACGACGCCGGCTTGCTGGATGGTGAGGACGCCGGTGACGTCGATCCTTGCCTGGCCGCCGTCCCCGAATGGCAGTCAATATGGAGATCCACGGTCGAGACGTCCGGGCTCGAGGGCTTGACTCCCGATATCAATATCATGGACGTCTGGGGCAGCGCCCCCGACGACGTCTACGCGGTCGGCTTCGCCGGCAACATCATCCACTACGACGGCAGCAACTGGACCAAGATGGAATCCGGCTCCACGGCCAACCTCGAAGGTGTTTGGGGCTATGTATTGAAAGACGATCTGGGCGCGGTCACGCGCACCGACGTCTTCGCCGTTGGTCAGGAGGGCACCATCCTGCGCTACGACGGAAGCTCCTGGCAGCCCCAGCGGGTGATCAATGATCCCGATCCCGCCAATCCCGATCCCCAGCCGGTGACCGGGAACTTCCACGACGTCTGGGGCGTGGCGGCTCCCGGTTCCAACCCCGACCAGCAACCCACCGTAATCGCCGTCGGGGGCGAGGGCTTGATCGTGCGCTGGGAAGCCCTGACCGCCGAGTTTTTAGAGATGCGCCAGCGGGTAGACTTCGACTATCCCTGCGACGCCGGCACCTGCACACGAACGAGTTACCAGCGCTTCAGCCCGGAACGTCTCGGCGGAGTGTTCGGCAGCGCCCAGGATTTCTTCGTCACCGTAGGCAACAACGGAACCATCCTCGAGTACGACGGCAACGCCTGGACGCGCTTTACCATCAACAATTTCACGACCCACCTGAACGGGGTCTGGGGCCGGGGCGCCTGGGAGATCTTCGCGGTCGGTCTCGACGGAACCATACTGCGCCGCAACAACAGCGGCCAGTGGGAGAACCTGCAAGACCTGGCCGAGGCGCAGGGCGGCTTCGTCAAAGTCAACAAGATCTACCTGCGCGGCACCTGGGGTTTCTACCAGGCCAAGTGCGGCCCGGTGCCCGACGGCGGCACCGACCCCCAGGACACCTCCTGGGCCGTCTTCATTGGCTGGGACAACCAGGTCTTCTTTTTCCACGACCGCCTGATCTGTCCCTTCGGCGAGTTGCCGGTGACGCGCGTAGAGGGCATCTGGGGCACCCAGCCGCGCTCCGAGGCAGATCGCACCGACTCCGACGGCGGCATAGTCTGCGACCCGGTAGAAATAATAGTAACCGGCGTCAACGGCAGCATCATCCGTTTCAGCGATGACCAGGGCCGTTGACGCACAGGGCGAGGCCCGGAAAGCTGTAGACATATCCGGATCGGACGCCCTGATTATGAACGCAGTCCGGCTGATCCTGGCCGAGAAGCGAACCTCACTCTCGATCCTGCGGACGGGCATTGCCGTCTTCGCCCTGCCGCTCACCGTGCTGGGCCTGCTGATCGCCACCTCGAGATACTACGACTTCCTGCAAGTCATCCCTCTTCTCGTTCCGGTGCTGATCATCTGCGGGGTTCTGGCCCTGCTCGGCGGCTACCTGATCATCCGTTCCATCGTCCGGATCCACCACAACGATCGCCTGGCTGGAGAGATCAAGCGCAAGCATAGCAGTATCGCCGAGTTCATGGATTAGTCTTACACTATTCACTCGCGCGGGTTGAAGATCTCGTAGTCCCAGGCCGGCAACTCGACGTTTGCGCCCGGGCCTAGCTGGCTTACTCCTCCTATCCATGGCAGGTGTTACGTTTACCATTAGCAGGTGAGAGCCATGACGAGCTCCTCGCGGGCCCATTCTCGCGGCCGCCTTACTCCGTGGCACTAATTACACTCGGAGGAAAAACTGGACAACCAAACCAGAAATTGAGACAAGAAACCAAGGCCTCGGGACCCGGTTCCATGTTTGGCGAAAACCCCTGGGTCCATGATCACGAAAAGTCACACTCAGGATCATCATCAAACCACAGGAAGAAGGAGAGAATAAATTCATGGAGATTCTCCACATAGGGCTGGCTGCCAGTAGTGAAGAAAAGGCGGATCGGTTTTTTATCGACATCCTTGGGCTCGGAAAATCAGAAGCAAAAACCATTGACAAAAAGCTCGCTCAGGCCATCTTCGGATTAAATGCTGAACTTTTAGTGATACGCTACCAGGGCCAGAGTGTTCTTTATGAGATATTTGCGTACCCAAGCTATGAAGCACCTCAGAAACAAGTTGCGCATTCCTGTCTCAAGGTAACCGACTTGGCAAATATTGTTAGCCAATGCAGGGATGCCGGCCTGAAAGTCGTCGAAGTTCCAAAGGGCTCAAGTGTTGTAACTTTTATTTCCGATTACGACGGCAATCTTTTTGAGATGAAAGAGTAGTTGTCCGCGCCTCATCCGAGCGCGGCCTGCGGCGCTGGCAGAAAGAGCGCCTGGATCGCTTCTTCCGCGAGGACGTCAGGGATCTCGCGCTGGTCCGGGACCTGTCGTCGATGGAACTGTTGGCCTTGCATCTTCTGAAATTGTGCCATTTCCTGGAGGACCGGGACGGCCAGCGCCTGTCGCTGAACTACGTCAGGGATTCTGACGGGCGCGAGGTAGACTTCTTGGTGGCCTGCCGGCCCATAAATTCCTGGCCAGCCTGCTCTGACCTCTGAAAGCCGAGGAAGATAGGATTTTACTCGTCCGCAACTATCGATTCGAAACCCGTGTATGGCCTTAGCGCCTCGGGTATGATCACGCTTCCGTCGGCTTGCTGGTAGTTTTCTAAAATGGCGGCCAGCGTGCGGCCTATTGCCAGGCCCGAGCCGTTTAAGGTGTGTACCAGCTCGGGCTTCTTGCCCTTCCCGCGCCTGAATCGGATCTGAGCGCGGCGGGCCTGGAAATCCTCGAAGTTCGATACTGACGAGATTTCCCTGAACACTTGCTGGCCCGGCATCCAGACCTCGAGATCATAGGTCTTGGCGGCCGAGAAGCCGAGATCGCCGCCGCACAGGCTTACTATTCTGTAGTGCAAGCCCAGCCTGGTCAAAACCTCCTCGGCGTCGTTGGTCAGCGACTCCAGCACCCGGTATGAATCCTCGGGCTTTACAAACTGGACCAGCTCCACCTTGTTGAACTGGTGCTGGCGGGTCAGGCCGCGGGTGTCCTTGCCGTGGGCGCCGGCCTCGCGCCTGAAGCAGGGCGTGTAGGCCGCGTACTTCAGTGGTAGTTGCTCTGCGTCCAGGATCTCATCGCGGTGCAGGTTGGTTACCGGTACCTCGGCCGTGGGGATTAAGAACATCTCGGGATCGGTCGTCTTGAAGGCGTCGTCTTCGAACTTTGGAAGTTGCCCGGTGCCTTGCATTGCCTCGCGCAATACCAGAAACGGGGTCAGCACCTCGGTGTAGCCGTGCTCTTGGGTGTGTAGGTCGAGCATGAAATTGATTAACGCTCTTTCGAGGCGGGCACCGCGCCCTACCATTACCGTGAAGCGCGAACCCGAAAGCTTGGCGCCGCGGGCGAAATCCAGAATGCCCAGATCCCCGCCTATCTCCCAGTGGGGCCGGGGGCTGAACCCGAACTGCGGAGGGTTCCCGGACGTCTTGATCTGCGGGTTATCTTCTTCCGTCTTGCCGGCTACGACAGTCTCGTGCGGCAGGTTGGGGATTTCGAGCAACAGTGCCCGAAGTTCGTCTTCCACTTTTCCAAGCTGCGAGTCGATGTTTTTCTGGCGGCTGGATGTCTCTTTTAGCTTGGCTCTCAATGCGGCGGCGGATTCGGGATCGCTTTTTACCAGATCCTTCATCTCGGCGCCGGCCTGCTTGTTGTCGTGTCTCAGGCGCTCGACTTCCTGGATCAGCTCGCGTCTTCGCAGGCCCAGTCGGGTAAGCTCATCGACGCCGGCCACCTGGCCGCGGATCGCCAGGCGGCTCCGGACCTCGTCCGGTTTGTCGGTAACCAGTTTCAGATCTAGCATCGGCCCGCGTCGTCTCCGGATCTCTCGCCGTTCATCTGAGATAATCCATTTCGTCCTTGACGTCGTCCGCGTCCGGGGCGTCGGGTCGCAGGCGCAGGTAGATCTTGAACTCCGCCCTGGCTTTCTTGTTGTTGCCGGTGGCCTTGTAGACGTAACCCAGATAGTAGTGCGGCATGGGATCCTTGGGATCGTTCTTGACCGCCCGCATGTAGAACTTGACGGCCTGCGAGCGCTTCTCCAGGTTGTCGAAGACGCGTCCCAGCTTGTAGGCCAGCCCGGTGAACTTGGGTTCCCGCGAGTAGGCCGGCTTGAGCGTCTTCAACGCCTGCTGGAACTGTCCCTGCTGAAGATAGGCGTCCCCGAGGGCCACGCGCACATCGATGCGCCGGGGCTTGGCGCGAACCACTCGCTTGTATAAGTCGATGGCCTGGTCGAACTGCAGACGGTCGGCGAGCGCCTTGCCCAACTCGATCGATGCCTCGATGTGCCCGGAGTTTATCTTGATGGCCAGATGAAACTCGTCTATGGCGTCCGAGAGCATCTCCTGGGCCTTGAAACACTCGCCCATGTGGAAATGGGCGTCGGCGTTTTTCGGGTCGAGCGTCTCTACCTGCTTGAAGAGTTCTTGGGCCTTCTCGTACTCCTTGTTCCCCAGAAACAGTATCGCCAGGTGAAAGACCGCCTCGGAGTTCGAGTTGTTGAGGCCGCTGGCGGACTGGTAGTAGTGGATTGCCGCCTGCTGGTCGCCGGACGCTTCGGCGGCCATGCCCGCGCGCACGTAAAGGCGATCGTCCTTGGGGTTCTCGCGGATGGCCTCCTCGTACATCTTTAACGCCTGCTTGTACTGTTTCTTGAGGTAGAGCGTATAGCCGTGTTCCAGGGCAAGGTCGGGGTAGCGCGGCGCCAGGAGCGCTGCGCGCCCGTAGCACTCGATGGCCAGATCCAGCTTGCCTGTCTCGCGCAGCACGTTACCCAGGTTGAAGTGCGCCGAGGCCAGCTCGGGATCCAGGCGCAGGGCCTCTTCGAACTCCTTCTTTGCCAGGCTGTTGTTACCCTGCTTGAGGTACGCCTCGCCGAGCCCATTGTGCACGACCGCCGAACGCGGATTGAACTTGGCCGCGTTCGTCAGTTCGATCAGGGCGTCCTTGATCTTGTCCTGTTTCAGGTAAAGCCTGGCGATGGCCACCCGCGCGGTCAAGTATTTCGGGGATATCTGGGCCGACTTTCTGAAGAGCTCCAGTGCCTGGTCGGGTTTCTCGAGGTCTTCCGCGATGCGTCCGAGCAGGTAGATCGGACGCGGATCCTTGGGCTCGTCGTCGGCGATCTTTTCGAGAAACATCTTGGCCTTTACGATGTCTCCGTTCTGCCACATGGCGCGGCCCTTGCCGACCAGGGCGTCCACATTCTTGGGGGCTTGCTCGAGCGCATTGGCAAAGAGTTCCTCGGCCTTGGCGTACTCGCCGATGTCGAGGAAGAAATTACCCAGGGCCGCCTTGTACTCGACCCTGGACGGATTCAACCCGATGGCGGCGTTGAGATCCTGAACGACCTTGTCGTTTGCATGGCGGTGTATGTTGATCTCGGCACGCAAGGCGTGTGCCTTGGATTTCTCCGACGGCGCCAGACCGGCAAACTGCTTGCCGAAGACGAGTTTGAGGCTCTCCTCGCCAGACTTGTCGTCGTGCTTGGCCTCGACCAGGATCTTGGCCTGCTCGACCGCAGAGTTTACGTGGTGCGGGTTTTTATCGAGGGCCTTCTGGTAAAAGAGGATCGCATTATCGAAATCGCTTTGCAGGTAATGGATGTCCCCGAGCGCATGATAGGCCTTGGCGAAGTCGGGATCGATTACCGTGGCTCGGTCGAAAAAGCGCGCCGCCTCCGGCCATTTCTTCTGGTAGGCCATGGCCCAGCCGGACAGGTACAACGCCTCTTTGTCATGCGAGCCTTTATCCACCAGCGGAGCCAGTTCTTGGGTAGCCTTGGCGGGATCGTTCAGGATTTCATAGGCCGCCCGGGCCTTGCGGCACTCGGGTGTGTCCTCGTCGTCCTCTTCCATCTTCTGAAGCACCTTGCGGCCCCGGGCCAGGAAAACCTCGTTGGCACCGTAGTTGCGCAGCATGGCGGCCAGGGAAAGGGCCAGCATGTAGCGTTCTTCTTTCGTTTCGTCCCCGTCTTTGAACTTGTCGAGCAAATCCCTGATCAGCGAGTCGTAGCCCGAGTAAGTGTCTTCGAAGAAAAGCCCGCGAGCCTGGCTGGTGGCGTCCGGGCCGTGCTCGGGCAGCGCTTCGCCGCCGTCGGTGGTTTGCGAGCCTGTCGATTCGCCGCTCAACAGGCGGTAAGCGAAAAACCCGTAACGGGTGAAGCCGAGAAACACGCCGACGATGACAATCAGGATACCCGCCGCCAGGCCGAGCAGCAGGCCGCTGCCCGATTTGTGGGCATCTTCTTGCGGCGACTCCGCGAAATCGAGGCCCTTGGGGGCGATGCCGGTCTCGATCGAGGCCATCTCGTCTTCGACGCCGGTAACCGAGGACTGCGGCGCCTGCACGCCGGGGGCTCCGATGACCGGTTCTTCCATGAGCAGCCGGATGGTCTGGGCGAATTCATCGAAAGCGCCCAGCGGCTTGAAGGTCAACCCGTCCCGGGATGCCTCTTCATTGCCCATCAACTGGTGCTCTGCGAGCATCTTGTTTAGCGCGTCCGCATTGAAAGGGCCGAACACCTTGCCGCTCTTGCGCCGGATCCTGAAGTTGACAGCCTGAGAGCTTTTGGCCTCGTCTTCAGAGCCGATCTCGTGGTCGATGAAATCGAAGATTTTCCCCTCGGCCCCGGGCGTGGGGTCGAGCGTGGCCTGAGACTGCGAGGCTGGAGCCTCGCGGCCGGGAATGTTGGGCAGCGAAGGCATCGGCGACGGCAGCGGGCCGGGTGCTCCCCCTGGTCCGCCGATAGACGGCAAGGTGGAGCCGCCCATTGATGATTTGGCGGGTCCGGTGGGAGGCGCGGTCTCCTCGGGCAGATCGAGTTCCAGAGAGCCGCCGTCGTGATCATCGGAAAGATCGATATCGCCGAGTTCGAACATGTCGCCGGCGGTCTGCGGGGCTTCGCCTCCCTTGGTAACAAGAAAGGTGTCCAGGCACTTGGGACACTTGATTTGCAACCCCTCGGGAGGAACCCTGGCGTCGTCAATGTTGTACTCGGACCCGCATTTCTCGCAACGTACCCTCATTAACCCTTCTCCCGGCGCGGCGGTTGTGTAGATTAAACTCTCCCGCACTCGATCGGCAACAATTGAAGCATAGGCCGGAGTACCGGTCAAGCGGTCGAATTCGTAGCCTTGATCTTGATCCTGGCGGAGAGAATGTTACCGTGCATCCATGCGCGGTCGACGGGCTATATTCGCGGCGATCTACGTAACGGGCGCCTTGTCGGCGTTGCTTCTGGAGGTGGCCTGGACCCGGTTGATGGCCACTTTCCTGGGGAGCGCCGTGCTTGCCGTGAGTGCGGTCCTGGCCGCGTTCATGGGCGGGTTGGCCGCAGGCGCATATCTTGGCGGCAGGTTGGCCGGCAAGTTGCGGCGCCCGATGCCGGCTTTCGCTGCGATCCTGTTTTTGGGCGGGGCGATGTCCTTCTTGCCCTTGCTTGTCCGCCTTACCCCGCCGGGGCTTGGCTTCTTAGCGGCGCTTTTCAGCGTGGCGCTGGCATCCTTGCCCCTGGGTTTGGCCTTCCCCGTGGCCTGCCGCGTACGGGAGAGTGACGGCAGCGGGCGGGCCGCCGCGCCCGGGAGACTTTATGCCCTGGACACGGCCGGGGCGCTGGTCGGCCTGCTCGCGGCCGTCGTGTTGATCCCGCGCGTCGGGATATCGGGTTGCCTGATCTTGGCCGCGATCGTCCGGGGCCTGGCTGGATTGCTTTGCCTCCCGCTCTCCTGGAAGCCGCCCTCCTGGCGAGACGTTCCCGCGAACCAGGCTGCGCCGGGAGGCGCGCCGCGGGCAGCCGTCTGGCTGGTGGCCGCCGCCGGATTTTGCGGGCTGGGCGCCGAGACCGTCTGGAGCCGGCTGCTGGCCTTTGTGCTCTTCAAGGGATCGACGACCTACGCCTTCGCGGCCATGCTGGGTGTGGTTCTGGGCCTGGCCTCGCTGGGGGCCTGGACCGCGACCCGCGGCCGCAGGGAACGAGCGCTGCTTCTGGCCGCCCGGGGCGCGATTCTCTACGGGCTGGGCCTGTTGCTCTCGCTGGCATGGTTGCTGCTTGCCGGCCCGCAACCAACGAGAGCCGCGCTCGGCATGTTCGATCTGGCAACCACGCTGGCGGCCTGCGGGCCGGCAAGCTTCTTCTCCGGCATGATCTTCTCGGCGG
>CAZXHT010000014.1:0-82346 GCA_964640665.1 uncultured Myxococcales bacterium | reverse complement strand
GGTACCCGCTAAATCATGCATGTATTTGACCCACATATAGTACAGGAGCGCCATTAAAATCACCTACTACTACGGTATGATAATACAAGATAGGGAGAACTTCATGAAGTATATCGAAAGAACATGTGAGCGCTCTGCAACCGACAGCCAGATGAAGAAATGTTACGAGTGGAAAGAAAAGTATCAATCAAGATAAGATGAAAGGGCATTTATGAAATCGGTCAACACCAGATAGACCAGATAGGGGACCAGATAGGGGACGGCAAGATGAAAACGCGGCGTCCTTCTTGGTAGGTTGTTGGTGTGTCTATCAACAACCACCTATCCAAGGAGGCGCCGCATGAAGAGGTACAATATCGGTTTGGATGCGCACAGTCAAACATGTTCTTTCGTGGTCATGGACCCAAAGGGCCACATTCTCCTGCGCAAGCGGGTCGAGACCACCGAGGCCGAGATCTTCGAGGTGATTCGATCGCTCAAGGGATCCAAGGCGCTGACTTTCGAGGAGAGCACGCTCTCGCAGTGGCTCTATATCCTGCTCAAGGGCGAAGTCGACGAATTGGTGGTGGCCAACCCGGTGGCCATAGCCAAGTCGAGCGCGGCGAAGACCGACTTCCTGGATGCGACCGAGCTCGCCGATCTGTTGCGGGTAGGGCGACTGAAGTCTGTGTTCCACTCGGCCGACGAGCGGATGGAGCTGCGGACGATGATCTCCGGGTACGAGGACCTGGTCCAGGAGATCGTGCGTACCAAGAACCGGATCAAGGCCTTGTTTCGGCAGAGCGCGATCAAGGTTGGAGGCACCACGGTCTACTCGAATCCCGACATCGTCAAGGAGCTGCCGAGCAAGAACAAGCAGGAGGTAGCCCAGGCGCTGTTCGAGCAGCTTGCGCTGCTTTCGCGGCAGCAGCGGGAGGTTTACTGGGAGCGGTTCCGGAAGAACCTTCGGAGGTTCAAGGACCAGAGTCAAGCCACGGCATAGCACTGCAAGGCGGCCGAAAGGCCGTCCAGGAAAGAGGGCCACTCTTAGTCAGCGTCTGGCTTCCGAGCGAGCGAGAGAGAAAAGAAAACAAGCGCGCGGGTCGAAGTTTCAAGACCCTGAAGAAGCAGGCGTTCTCTCTGCTGAAGCGCTCCGAGGTAGAAGAACTTGCGAGAGAATGCGGTTTTTACCAACGTACTCCGCGTGCCATCAAAGCGTTCGATTTTGCGCTTTGCTGTGCCATGGCGGCCATGGTCGAGGGAAAGCGCGGCTTCGCCTCTGTCTGGCGACTGCTCGCCGCGGCGGTGGGCGTAAAGGTGGCGCGCAGCGCCGTCACCCAGCGATTTGGGGAAAGGCTCCGCGCAGTTGCTGGAAGAACTGTTCACCAGAGCAGTCAAACGCTTGCCGAAGATGCAATGCCCGGACATGCTCGCCAGACTGAAGAAGTTCCGCGAGGTGCTGGCGGACGACGGCACCGTCATTACGCTCTCGCCGTTGATGAAGAAGCTCTTTCCGGCAACGCGGACCAACAGCGTGGATGCGGCGGGCAAGCTTCATGCCACCGCCGATTTGATCGGCCGGCGCATCGTGGCCGTGGAACTGACCGGCGAGCGCTACAGCGAGTTGAAAGTCGCGCGTTCCAGGCAGGTGCAAGCGGGAACTTTGTACATGAGTGATCTCGGATACACCAGCTACGACTACTTTGCCGAGGTTTGATACCAGCGACGGTTCGGTCGTCCCGGCAAAAACGCGGCAAAAACGGCAAAAACGGGGACGGTCTTAGGTTTTTAGGTTTTACCTGACACCGCTTATGGATGACAGCGATTCTTGTGGCCATGCCGCGATTCGCAAGGCTGCCAAATCCGAGGTGCCACACGATTCGTGCAAAGAACGGTAATGGAATGTTCTCATAAAATTCATGCAGTTAGCGCTAAGGTATCTTGTTTTCCTGATCGGCCACTTCGGCTGGTACGATTTCGACAATTGCTTGTTTTCAGTTATTGGGAAAGAATACAACAAGTTAGATTGATGTAAAGAAAAATTTCGACTGTTTCTACAGTAGAAATAAAAGTTGGAAAACTGGGGATGGTCATAACAAAATAACAAATTCCATTGGCATCCGATGGGGAATGCCGGCGCCGGTCGAGAGTTTCAGCGTCATGTTACGTCGGACGGCGGTACGTTGACTGGCGAGTTGTCGGGCAGGACTATCGGCTATCCACGCGTTCGGGGTTTCCCGCTATCCATTCCAAGATGACCGCCAACAGACGTTCCAGATCTCCGGTAGCATTTCTGGCAAGCTGGTACAGTTCCGCCGTGCCCACCTCGTCGTAGAAATGTACCATCCGATTCCGGTAACCGGCCATATCGCGCATCAGACGGGAATCTTCATCGCACAGTATTCCATTGGCTGCCAACTGCACGGCGATTTGCTTGTATTCCACGGCCGCGACGCCCAGTCCCTTTGCCAGTACGTGGCGACCGAGATCGAACAGCGCTTCGAGCGCCCGTCTGAGGTAGGACTCGGCGGCGGCCGGTGTTCGAGGATCTTCCTGGAAAGATTTCTCCGAATCAAGGGGTAGATCCCGCAGCCCTTGCAACATGCGGCGGATCCAGGACACGCGTTCCGCAACCACATTTTCACGGATGCCGGCGGGTGTCATCGCGCCCCTTCGGAAATGACCTGTTGCCGGCGACGTTTCTGGTAGAACATCAGATCGCCTGCCCGGCGCATGACGTAAAGCTCGTACTCGGAGGTCTTGTCCGCATCCAGATCGACCAGTAACTCCCCGCAGACTATCTCCAAGGCCAGAAAAGCCGAGCATCCGGGCAGTACGACGAGATCCACCCTGGGTAGCCGAAAGAGATCCTCCAGGCGCGCCGACAGCCTTACCTTGTCGCGCAAGCTCAATTCCTTGCCGACAGGAGGAAGAACTCCGATGTCCAAATCCGATCCGGGCGACTTTGTACTCTTCGCCTCCCCGCGCAACAAGGCGGCGGTTTCGCCGGCCCTGCTTCCATAGGCATACAGCGCGAGAATGCCGAATTCACGGCACAAGTCCTCGACAATTTGGAGCAAAGGCGTCATTGCAATCCAGGCTAGCTCATCTATTCCGGGATGGCAAGAAAGCCTGATTTTTCTTGATTGACGGGCGACATTGGGCTATCAGGAGGGCCGAGGGCGATTAACTCAGTGGGAGAGTGCCATCTTCACACGGTGGAAGTCGACAGTTCAAATCTGTCATCGCCCATTTTCGTAGCCGATGGTCAAAAGCGGGGAGCGTGAGTCGTAAAAACCTTGGCGCTTCCCGCAACCATTACCTATAATGGCGCAAATGTCGGCGGGTCTGCTGCCCGTGGGAGGCGAGACATGCGCACACAGCGATTATTGACGATCGCCCTGGTATTTTTCGTACTGGCCCAGACATCTTCGTCGCAGGCGGCTGGGCATGATAAGCGCGTCAAGATCGCCGTTCTGGATCTCAAGGACAAGGGGGTCGGGCCCGAGGTGGCTTCACTGCTCACCGGTGTCGTCTCCACTCGCCTGGCCGAGATCGGTATCTTCGATGTGATCAGCAGGGAAGACGTTCGGAACATCCTGACTCACGAGCAGGACAAGATGCTGCTCGGCTGCGCCGACGAGTCTTGCTACGTCGATATCGGCGGCATCCTCGGATCTCCTTACCTGGTGGCGGGCGAAGTGGGCATGGTGGGCGAGAAGTACGTCATCGGGCTGCAGCGCATTGACGTCAAGGCTACCCGGGTGGCGAAACGCGTAGACCGCCAGTTCAAAGGCTCGCGCGAAAGGCTGCTTCGGGAAGTAGGCAACGCCGCTTACAAGGTGGTTGAGGACATCTTGAAAAAGAGAAGCAGCACGCTGGTGCTGGACGTTTCCGAGGCAGGGGCGGATGTCTCGGTTGACGGCAAGACCCTGGGCGTCAGCCCGCTGGCCGGCCTGCGCATCCCGGCCGGGCCGCGGGATGTGCGCGTCGCCAAGCAGGGATTCATCGACTGGGCGCGCACCATCCAGGTCGAAGCGGACGGTGTTCAGGCACTCGAGGTGACCATGATTCCCTCGGCCGAGTTCATCGCCAACTACGAGGCAAAGGCCGGCAGCATGCGCACCTGGGCCTGGATAACGCTCGGCACCTGCGTGGCGCTGGAAGCGGCCGCCGTTGCTTTACGAACATATACTTACCTGGAGTACGATTCCATCGAGGACGACTACAACAACAGTAACTACCGGGGAATGACGGCGGCGGAGTTCTATGCCAGATACAAGGATGACATGGATCGCGCCGAGATAATGGATTACGCGGCCCTGGCCGGCGGAATCGTCGGCGTCGGGGTAGGCGTTCTGAGCGCCTATTTTTTTATCGAGGGAGACGATCCGGATCGTTACCAGAAGTTCCGGGGAATAGGCGGAACTGCGGCGCCGAGCGTTTCCGTGACACCTTCGGCAACCGGTGGATCGGTTACCTTAGGGTTTTCGTTCTGATTGCCAAAGAGGGGCATCATGCAAGGACGGTACAGGTTCCTGGCGCAGGGTGTTTTGTGTATTATGGTTGCTCTTGCCTCGGGAGCTTGCAACCGGGACAAGTCGGGTGACCGGGAGAACTGGGAAGTTCAGAGCCACTATCAAAAGGGCAACCAGGCGCTCGGCAACGGTAACCTTGAGGCGGCCGAGCGCGAATACCGCAAGACAATCGCTCTCGATCCCGAGTACACGGAAGCTGGCATCAACCTGGCCAGGGTCCTGATAGCCCGGGCGAAAAAAAACACGGCTAACTCAGAAATGCTGGCCGAGGCGGTGAAACTCCTGAAAAAGGCCGTTGCCCGCGAGCCGCGGAGCAAGATTGCCTACAAGCAGCTGGCCGGGGCACTGGTGCTGTCCGGGAAAATCGACCAGGCCCTCGACGCCTACCGTCACCTGGTGGCCATCGATGCAGATGACGTCGCCAGCTACCTGGCCATGGCCTCGATCTGCGTCAAGAAAAACAGTCCCGAGCAGGCCGAGAAGATCTACCGCCAGGGTCTGGACGGCGTCAAAAAGGACGGGGCCGGTGCGTTGGCGCTGGCCTATGCCCGGTTCTTGATCGGGCAAAAACATGACCAGCGAGCCATGAAGATTCTCGAGGGCATCGACGATAAGCAGCCCGAGCGCTACGAGGCCCTCGACGAACTGGGCGCCATTGCCGCCCGCCAGGGTCGCTTTGAAGATGTGCGGCGCATCTATCAAGCCATGGTCAAGATGAACCCGCGCGACTTCATGGTTTTCGAGCTGTTGGCGGCCATCGACGAGAGACAGGGCAAGTTAGCCGCGGCCGAGCAGAACTATCGCAGCTCGCTGAACATCGATCGCCGGCACATGTCCGCCTGGACAGGGTTGGGGCGCTGCCTTCGCAAACAGGGCAAGAAAGACCAGGCCGTCTATGCCCTGCGCAAGGCCGATGGTTTTCTGGGCCGCAATCCCGCGGGCGCTTTCGAGCTTTTCGAGGAAGTCCTGGCGCTGGGTGACAAGGCATGGGCGCGCTCGGTGCTCGAACGAGCCAAGCTGGCGAGCGACGATCGCTCCTTGCAGGAGCGCCTGGAGCGCAAACTCGATGATATGGGGGAAAAGAGCAAACGGCAATGAAGCGACTCCTGAGAAAGGCCATCTCCACAGCGCTTACTGACGGTCTGGGCCTCGATCCCGGCCAGATTCCCGCTTTCAGCATCGAGGCTCCGCGACAGGCCTCCCACGGAGACTTTGCCACCAACGCGGCCATGCTGCTCGCGCGTCGCCTGAAGCGCCCGCCGCGCGATATCGCAGCAGAGCTGGTCGAGAAACTTGCGGCGCTCGACTTCGTGGCCCGGGTTGAGGTCGCCGGGCCGGGCTTCGTAAACCTTTTCATCGAGCCCGGCGCCTTTCAGCGTGTGGCTTACCGGGTGCTGGCCGAGGGAGACGACTTCGGCCGCGAAAGAGTCGAGAAGCCTGAAAAGATCCTGCTGGAGTTCGTCTCGGCCAACCCGACCGGTCCATTGCACTTCGGACATGGGCGCGGAGCGGTGGTCGGAGACGTCCTGGCCAATCTGCTCAGCTACACGGGACATGAAGTCAGCAGGGAATTCTACGTCAACGATGCCGGCGCCCAGGTTGACGCTTTAGCGCGCTCGATCGTCTGGCGTCTTATGCAGCAGGCCGGCATCGAGACGCCTTTTCCCGAGGACGGCTACCGGGGAGACTATGTCGCCGCGCTGGCCGGGCGTCTGCCGGAAAAGCTGGCCGGCTTCCCCCCGGGCGAGCCCGACCAAGAGACCCTGGACGCCATACGCGACTTCGCGATGGCCCAGATGCTGGCAGACATTCGCCGCGACCTGGATGCCTTCGGCGTACGCATGGATCGCTTTACCTCCGAGCGCGAAGTGGTCGGCAGCGGCAGGGTGGCGCAGGCTTTCTCTGAACTCGAGAAAGGTGGGCTGCTCGAACGGCGCGACGGGGCGCTGTGGTTTTCTGCGGAGCGTTTCGGTGACGAGAAGCCCAGGGTGCTGGTCAAGAAGAACGGCGACAATACCTACTTCGCAACGGACATCGCTTATCACTTAGACAAGCTCAGGCGCGGGCATCAACGGCTGATAAACGTATGGGGAGCCGATCACCACGGTTACGTTCCCAGGATGAAGGCTGCCCTGCAAGCCCTGGGGCGGCCGCCCGGGGCGCTCGAGATTGTCCTGGTGCAGATGGTGAGCCTGTTGCGTGACGGGCAGCCGGTTGTGCTGTCGAAACGCCAGGGAGAGATAATCAGCCTGCGGGAGGTGGTCGAGGAGGTCGGCAGGGACGCCGCGCGTTTCTTCTTTTTGCTGCGCGGGACGGACAGCCAGATCGAGTTCGACCTGGAACTTGCCAAGAAGAAGTCGCTGGACAACCCCGTTTTCTACGTCCAGTACGGACATGCCCGCCTGACGAGCATCCTGGCCAAGGCAAAAGAGCGGGGCATCGATGTTCCCGATCCCACCCGGGCACAGGATGTCGATCTTGCGCCCCTGGTGCTCGACGAGGAGATCCGGCTGCTTGGGAAGATGGCCGATTTTCCAGAGACGGTGAGTCGGGCCGCGGGCAGCCGCGCGCCGCACCTAATTGTTTTTTACGTGCAGGAACTGGCGTCTGATTTTCACAGCTACTACACTCAATACGGTCGCAGCAGCCCCATCCTGGGAGGGGATCCAGGGCTGATCGCGGCGCGTCTGATAATGGTACAGGCGCTCCGCCGGGTCATCAGGTGCGCTCTGGCGTTGATTGGAGTTTCAGCGCCCGATCGCATGGAGTCCCAGGGAGAACAAGCGTTATGACCGATCACAGACAGCAGGGCGGTTCGAAGGTGCTGGTGGGGTTATCCGTGGTCATCCTGGGCGGGTTGCTGTTCGCCGCCGGGGTGATGGTGGGTCGCGGGACGGCTCTTTCGGGGGAAGGCCGGGGAACCCAGTCTCTCGGGCAGATCGACAGGCGCGACGAGGGTAGTGATGCCGCTTTCCACGAGTTGCTTACCGCTCCACAGCCCAAGCCGAAAAAGGCACAGCCTGTTGCCAAGCATCAGCTGACACTAGTTTCCCCTGATGCCGGCAGTCTGGAAAAACACACCGCCTTGGGCGACGAGGATCGCCCCACGCTCGCCGGACGCATCTGCCTTCAAATCGCAAGCTACAAGGAAATGGAGCAGGCCAACCGGTTGCTCGCCAAGCTCACCGGCCGGGGATACTCAGACGTACGCCTGCTCAAGTCGGACATTCCGGGGAAGGGTGTCTACTTCAGGGTTCGCCTGGGGCACTTTGCCACGCGCGAACAGGCGGAGAAGATCAGGAAAAAACTGGCGGTCGATCAGGCGCTGGACGCCATGATAGTCGTTGGTGACTGACAAGCAGCCATTCCGTGATTACTCCGCGGGTTGCTGGATCCACTTGTCGATCTGGCCGTCGCCGTCCTGATCCATGCCGATACGATCGAGCTTGCCGCCCTTGTAGTACTCCCAGTAGTCGACCCGCCCGTTGAAATCGCGATCGCGTTCGGTGCGCACGAGGACGCTCTTCTCGAAGAACTTCCAGTAGTCGGGCTTGGAGTCGAAGTTGAAGTCGTATGCTTGGCGCTGTTTGACGCCGCCCTGGTAGAAGGTGACCACGTCGAAACGGCCGTCGAAGTCGAGATCCAGTTCGTCCTTTGCAATCTCGCCTTTGAAGTTTAAGTGGCGGCGGATGTCGACCTTGCCGTCGAAGTTGAAATCCCACTCCTTGCGCACCAGGGATTCTGTGGTGCCGGAAGGATTCTTGGGATCGGTCATCTGACCGAAATACGCCCAGACATCCGGTTTGTTGTCGTGATTGAGATCGTACTGCTTGAGTTTCTCTCCGGGTGCCGCCGCGCCCGGGGCACCAGGAACAGCGTTCGCGGTAGCCTCGGCGACCGGCTGTGGCTGATGAACGCTGTCGGGCTTTGTGGGGCTGGCAGAGCAAGCCGCAACCCAAGCGAACGTGGCAAACCAGAGAAATTTCCAACCGCTGCGAGAAAAGAGAACTTTCACCACGAAACTCCCTTGTGTGGACAAACGGCCTGAATGGATCGTACCAAGCAACGTACAGTATAGTTACCAACCGGGTAGCGGAGTCAAGAAAAAATGCATGGCATTTCTCTTCTTGTAACGCCTTGTTATAATGACATTAACACGGACAAGCTTGATCTAACAGCATTTCCTTGACAATACATATAATGACATATATTGTGATGTCCTGTAGGAGGCGCGACCACAGCCTACATCTTGCCGGAGGAAGTCATGGCTCGAAAAAAGATATCGACAACGGTGTACATCACCCAGGAGCAGAGTGATAACTTGAAGCTTCTGCACAAGAAGACCAAGGTTCCTATCTCGGAGTATATTCGCGAAGGAATCGACCTGGTTCTGGACAGACACAAGCAGCAACTGCCCGGCCAGATTTCATTTGAAGACAGGCGTTGAGGTCGCCCTGCAGATGGAAAGGATACTGGTCACGGGCGGAGCCGGTTTCATCGGCTCTCACCTGTGCCGGAGATTACTGGACGCCGGCGCCGAAGTAACCTGTGCCGACAATCTTATCACCGGTTCGCTATCCAATATCGAAGATCTCTTTGGACAAGCGGGATTCGTCTTCCTCAAGCAGGATGTCGCGAATTTCATTCACGTCCCGGGCAGGCTTGACGCCATCTACCACTTGGCCTCGCCGGCCAGCCCGATCGACTATCTCCAGTTGCCGATCCAGACGCTCAAGGTGGGCGCACTGGGAACCCACAAGGTGCTGGGCCTGGCAAAGGATAAACGAGCGCGTGTTCTTTTGGCCTCCACCTCCGAGGTGTACGGCGATCCGCAGGTTCACCCGCAGCCTGAGAGCTACTGGGGTCACGTGAATCCGATCGGCCCCCGCGGGGTATACGACGAAGCCAAGCGCTTTGCCGAGGCGCTGGTCATGGCCTACCACCGGCACCACGGGTTGGATACGAGAATCGTGCGCATTTTCAATACCTACGGACCGCGCATGCGCAAGGACGACGGGCGCGTGGTGCCTAATTTTATCTGCCAGGCCCTGGCCGGTGAAGATCTTACCGTCTATGGCGACGGTCTGCAGACGCGCTCGTTTTGCTACATCGACGATATGGTCAGGGGGCTGATGCTGGCCATGGAACGCGCAGATGCCGATCCCGTCAACATCGGGAACGACTCGGAGATTACCATACTCGAATTCGCCAAGGTCGTGCTAGAGGTCACAGGTTCCAATTCGCATCTTCGGCACGAGCCCATGCCGGTAGACGACCCCAAGGTGCGCCGCCCCGATATCTCGCGGGCCCGCGAGATACTCGGCTGGGAGCCCAAGGTGGAACTCAGAGACGGCCTGGCCAGCGCCGTCGAGTACTTCAAGACGCTGACGCGTTGGGCGTGAAAATCATGAGATGTCTTATCACCGGCGGGGCGGGTTTCATCGGTTCGCATGTTGCCGAGGCCTGCCTGGCTGCCGGTCACGAAGTGTTGGTGGTGGATGATCTTTCCAGCGGGCACCGGCGCAACCTTCCGCGGGGAGCCGATTTTCGCGAGATGGACATTCGCTTAGAGGCCTTCGGTAACCTGGTGCTTGATTTTAAGCCGCGGGCAGTGTTTCACCTGGCGGCCCAGATGGATGTCAGGAAATCTGTCGCCGATCCCGTGCTGGACGCCTCGATCAACGTATTGGGCACGGTGCGCTTGCTGCAGGCCGCCGCCCGGGCCGGCACCGCCAAGGTTATTTTCTCGTCCACCGGCGGAGCCATATACGGGGAGCAAGAACACTTTCCGGCCACAGAAAGGCATCCCTGCCGGCCGGTGAGCCCATACGGAACCTCCAAGCTGTGCGCCGAGAACTACCTCGCTCTTTTCGCCCGCAGCGGTGGGCCCGCCCGGGTGGCCTTGCGCTACGCCAACGTTTACGGCCCACGCCAGGATCCCCACGGCGAGGCGGGCGTGGTGGCTATCTTCGCGCGTAAAATGCTTTCGGGCCGGACGCCTGTGATAAACGGAGACGGCAAGCAGACTCGCGACTTTATTTTCGCGGTCGACGTGGCCCGTGCCAACCTGCTGGCGCTGGAGGCCGAGGTCGAGGGAGAGATCAACATAGGCACCGGCATCGAGAGCGACATAAACACTATCGCCGAGATCTTGCGTAAGCACACGGGATTCTCGGGCAGCCTGCCGCACGGGCCTGCCATGCCCGGCGAGCAGAGCCGCAGCTCGATAGATCCTTCGAGGGCCGCGGAGCTTCTGGGCTGGAGACCCCAGATCGAGCTTGACAACGGCCTTCGGGAAACGGTTGAGTACTTCCGCCGCAACCCCGAGGAAGCGTGAGACGACATGCCGCAAGCTAAGCACATGGACCTGCCCAAATGTTGGAGCCAGCGGCTATGGTGGCTGTTTCTCGGCCTGGGACTGGTGTGCTCCTACTTCGTGCTACGCGGTTTCACTCTCGGTTACTGGACGTTCATCGGCCTGCTGGGGCTTTTTTTGGCCGCCTTTGCAGCCGCGGGTCATTTCTTGGGCACATACATCGACAGACACAAGCGTACCACGGCCGGGCTCAGGCGCCAGGAACGCAGGCTGGGAAAGTCATTGCAGAAGTGGCGGCTGCGGCGAATCCTCAGGCGCAAGGGTGACAGGCTCGAGGAGGCCGTCCAGCGCAGGCTCGAGGATCGCATCTCCAGCCTGGGTGAACTGCTCGGCGACAAGAACACCACCCGCGCCGATCTGCTCGCCGAGCGCCGCCACGCGGAGATGTTTATCGAGGAGCACCTGCTGCGTTTCAAGAAGAGCCCCGCCCGGGAGTACGTCGAATCCATCGGGGTGGCGGTAATAATCGCACTCATGCTCAGGGCGTTCGTGATCGAGGCGTTTCAGATCCCCTCGGGTTCCATGATACCAACGCTGCGGGTGGGCGACCACATCTTCGTCAACAAGATGTCTTACGGGATCAGGGTTCCCCTTCTCCCGTTGAAGATATTCGGCAAAAAGATCCCGGCCGTATCTTTCAACTGGTCGATGCCCGAGCGCGGCGACGTGATCGTCTTCATCACGCCGGAGAACGAAGAAGAAGACTACATCAAGCGGGTGGTGGCGGTGGCCGGAGACACGATCGAGGTCAAGAACGGCATGCTGGCTGTCAACGGCAGCATGCTGCCGATGGCGCGGGGAAGACCGTTCGTCTACGACGACCTGGACGAGGACGGAGAGTTCAGGGGCAGGGCGGCCACCAAGCGCTTCGAAGAAAGCATGGGACAGGGTGGACGGCGCAGGCACGATATCCTTCGCAGGTCGTGCACTTCCTACCGCGATTGTCTGGGAGTGGCCTTGCCGCAGTGCGATCTGAAAACCGGCGCTTGCGTGCCGATCGAGTCCGGTTGTGACCAGGAAACGGGATTGTGCAACCAGGCTAATTACGGGCCGTTCAAGGTGCCCAAGGCACATGTATTTTGCATGGGCGACAACCGCGACAACAGCCGCGACAGCCGCGTCTGGGGGTCCGTGCCCATGGAGTTCATCAAGGGCCGGGCGGTCTTCATCTGGTGGTCTTTCCGCGAGGACCAGGTACGCTGGGATAGGATGTTCACTGCCATCAGGTGACATGGCGCGGGGAAATGGGACGCACTGTGAAATTCCGCAGACGAGCACTGGCTGCAAGGGCAGCCTCCGAGAGCGGCAGGGTCAACCTGCTGACGGTTCTGCTGATCCTGATCGTGCTTGGCGCGGTTTACTTCGCCATCATGCTGGCGCCGCCCTACATCGAATATTACAAGCTCGACGAGAAGGTCAGGGCCGTGGCCAACATGTCTCATCGCGAGAAGGACGAGGAGGTTCTTAAAAAGAGCCTGCGCCGGGAAGCGAAGATTCTCGAACTCAACCTTCCCTACGACGCCTTCAAGATCGAGAGTGATGCCCAGGGCAAGTGGATCGAGATCTCGCTTTCATATGCCCGGGTTGTGGAGCTGGTGCCTTTCAACCAGCAGCTTACATTGCACTTCGACATCGATGTCGTCGAGAATTTCTGAATAGTTGTGAAGCATCTTTTTATCGCAGGCGGGCGGGTCGTCGATCCGGGTGTGCGCTTGAAACGCCCGGCGGACGTGGTGATCTCCGGCGGACGCATCGAGTCCGTCGCTTCCGCGAACCGCTCACGGGTACACCCGGCTACGGGTGACCGCGTCCTGGACGCCGCGGGCTGTATCGTCATGCCCGGCCTTTGGGACCTGCACGTCCACCTGCGCGAGCCGGGCATGGAGGCCGCCGAGGATGTAGCCTCGGGAACCCTCGCGGCCGCCGCGGGCGGGTTTACGACCATCGTCTGCCAGCCTAATACACGGCCGGTTCTCGACAACCCCGATACGCTGCGCAGGCTCATGGCAGTCATAGAAAAAAAAGCCAGCGTGCGTGTGGTGCCGGCCGTGGCTCTCTCGCTGGGGTTGCGTGGAGTCCGGCTTTCAGGGGTGGCCGAGCTTGCGCGCCTGGGAGCCGGTGCCTTGAGCGACGACGGCCGGGGCACGCGCGATATGCGCTTGCTGGGTCGGGCGCTCAGGGCCGCGGACGAGGTCGGGCTCGTGGTCATGGTTCATTGCGAGGACCACGCATTGAGTCACGCTGGCGTGATGACCGCAGGGGCCGTCTCCAAGCGCCTGGGACTGCCCGGAATTCCGGCTGCCGCGGAGCGGCTGGCGACAGAGAGGGCTCTTGGCGCGCTCGGTCGCTACGGTGGCCGCCTGCATGTGCAACACGTGAGTACAAGGGGCGCACTGAATGCGATCAGGCGCGCCAAGGCCGCGGGTCTTCCGGTCACATGTGAAGCGACGCCGCATCACCTGTTTCTCACCAGCGCCGCCGTGGGTCAGAGCGCGGGATCCTGCGGGCCGGATGCGAACCTGAAGATGAACCCCCCCTTGCGATCTGCGCGGGATGTGGCCGCCTTGAGGCAGGGGCTGGCCGACGGATCCATCGATGCCGTCGCTACGGATCATGCGCCGCATACCGGCCAGGCTAAACAGCGAGGCTTCAGGGAGGCTCCTTTCGGAGTCACCGGCCTGGAGACGGCCCTGGCGCTGGTTCTGCGGCTTGTCGAGGAGAAGGTGATAGGCCTCGGACGGGCGGTCGAGTTGCTCAGTTCGGGGCCCGCCGGGATCATGGGCGGGGAGGGCGGAAGCCTACGTCCCGGGGCGCCGGCGGATGTAACCGTTGTCGATCCCTCGGCAAGGCACGAGGTCTCGAAATCCATGATGCATTCGCGCTCGTCGAACACGCCTTTTCTTGGCTGGAAGCTGCGCGGGAGAGTAAGATGGACCATCGTCGGCGGTCGCGTTGTGTGGGAGTCGAAGAAAATGGGAGGACGCTTTTGAAGACAAACATCGAGCAGGAGATCTTTGAACGCATTTTGGCGGAGTTAGCCGGGGGAGAGCATGCCGAGGAGGTCAAGCAGGCGCGCGACGTTTTTTTCGAGCGACTGCGGGACTTACGCGATGACGACCCGTCGTTCGAGCGCCTGACGGCCTGTTTTCTGAACTGGTATGTTTTTGACAGGCGCATGGACGGCTGCCTGGAGACTCCCTTGCAGATCTTCGCGGCCACACACAAGCTGAGCGCGGACGAAAAGACCCTGTTGGCCGCCCTGGCCGGCAACATCCACAGCCTGTTCGAGGTGCTGCGCATCGACAGGCAGAGCATCGACTTGCGTGACCTGTTCAGCAGCGAAACGCTGCGGGTGACAGAACGCCGGGCCCTGGCCGGGCTCGATCCCGGCGACATTCTCGAGGCGCGCCTGTTACCGCTGAATGACAAGCTGGTGTTCGCCAGCGGCGCCTATGTGCTGCATCCGCGCGCGGCCCGCGGGCTCATCCACAAGGCCGCCGAGCGCAGCCGTACGAGCGGCACTCCCGAAGCCGCCGAGCTGATTATGAGGCTGCAGGCGCTCAGCTTTCGCTACCTGGATCGCTTCAAACAGCGGGTGCCGGTGGAGAAGGTCTATACGGAGATCGCGGGCAGTCAGTGACCGAGGCTGGTAAGCTGCTTGATGGCCTGGCCCATTTCCGTAAGGTGATCGGCAGGCATGCGCAGAGTGGCCGTCAGCTTTTTTGGCTTCGACGAGAAGTTGATGAAAAGGCCGCTCTTTGACGGGGGTAGATCCAGCTTGGGAGCCGGCTTGTCCAGGGCGGCGTAGGTGGTCTCGATGCCCGCTACGATGGCTCGCGACATGGACATGAAGACGAAGCCGCCCGATTCAGAAGCATGCGATCCCGCGGCGTTTATAAAGGCAGGAGAGACGTTGAAGCCCTTGCCCTTGCCCCGGGCGCGATCGATGGCTGCGGATAGATCCTCCACGGCCTTCTGACCGATGGCCAGGGCGGCTTTCTTGTCAAAGACGGCCAGCGCCATCTTGAAATCGCCGCCGTAGATGTTCTTGATTGCCTTGGCCTTCAGTGCTTCCATGCCCGATGTGTCGAAGCTCATCTTGTAGGTCTGTAACTTGACCCCGGCATGTTCACCGGCGTCGCTGGGGCCTTCGAGGCTGAACTTGATTCCCATCACTTCGCTTTTGTCGCCCATAAACTTGGCCACAAGCGCGAAGCTCTTTTCGAACACCTCGCGCGCCTTGGCCTCGTCCTTGACCGTGAACAACTCCACGACGCTCAGCCCGTTAGCGCCCAGGTTTTCGGAAAAGGCGATCTCCTCGCCCAGGATCTGCCACATCTGCCCAAAGACGGCGATCAGCTCGGCCGAAAGTTCCTTTTCGAAGAAGACCTTGAAGATCTCCTTGGTGAAATCGATCAGATCGGGCTTGAAGAGATCCCACTGGACGTTCATGCCCATCACCATGAAGTGATCATCCGGCAGGGCATCGACAAGCTTCAATGCTGAGTGTTTCTGAGCGGCCAGGAGTTTTGCGAAGAAGGAGCCGTCCTCGGGCTTGATGCCCATCTCGATTGTCGCCCCGGTCTTGTCACAGTCGGCGGCGAAGGTGACCTCTCTGGTTTGCTCGAAAAAGGCGAACGTCTTGTCGACCATCCAGCCTATGAACCACTGCATCTTCTGGGGATCGGGAAACGCCTGCATGGATCTCCCGCCGGCCAGTTGCTGCTTGAGCCTGGCCGGCAGGCCGGCAATCTCGGCCGCGAAGATCTTGCGCAGGTGATCCAGGCGCAGCGTGCCAAAGACGCCGTGGCCCGAAGCCAGCAACTTACCCAGAATGGGCGCGCCGATCTTCATGGCCTCCCGGTCATTGGCTACGATCAGGGTATGATCGCCGAATTTCAAGAAGATTGACTGCGTAATCTTGTCAACCACCTCTCGGGTGAGTTCGACGACGCCGTCCTGCTCACCCTTCTTGTTCCAGGTTGGCTTGGTCGACTCGAGCAGCGCTTGCCTGTTTTTTACGGTGCAGGCAATGACGACAGGAGCCTTGTGCAGCTTGGGGTCTAGCACCAGCAGACCGGCCGGGCCGTTGAGATCGACCACGCTGGTGTCCTTGAGCCCCACCTGCAGCAGGCCCTGGAGGACGGCGGCGGTCAAGGCGCC
This sequence comes from uncultured Myxococcales bacterium, assembly GCA_964640665.1. Taxonomy (GTDB): domain Bacteria; phylum Myxococcota; class B64-G9; order B64-G9; family B64-G9; genus DATKYQ01. The sequence goes on along the minus strand of CAZXHT010000014.1, from coordinate 66,290 downwards.
CGGGGGCACGGGCCCGACCAGGGCTGCCAGCTTCTCCATGTCCGCAAAGACGCGGGCGGGCTCGGCGAAGATGGCGACGCCGGCGGCCTGCTCGGGAAGTTCGATCGATTCTGGAAGCGCCGCATTGTGTGCCGCCCGCGGGCCGGCCGTTTCTTCTTCTTTTTTCTTCTTGCTGCAGGCGATCGAAAACGCCAGCACGGACATTAAGGAAACAACGAGTAATTTGCGCAGCATGATTTTCCTCCCTGGTAACCTGGTTCGGGGCGCAATGTACTCCAGGCGCGGGTTGCCTGACAACCAAAATGTCCCCATGCCGAGATTCCGTTGAAGAAGCAGTCGAGGGATGATAACTCCAGCTGTCATGACGGCCCGTTACCTGAAACTGCCTGCGGGAGAGATCGCGCGGCGCGCACAAAGAGCCTGCGAACTCAGCTCGCCCTGCCGGATGTGCCCGCGGGCCTGCGGCGCCGATCGGCCGGCCGGCGAGGAGGGCGCCTGCGGGCTGGCCGACGTGGCGCGCGTATCGAGCGCCAACCTGCATCACGGCGAGGAGCCGCCCATCTCCGGGAGACGCGGCTCGGGGACGGTTTTTTTCACCGGCTGCAATCTGGCCTGCGTCTTTTGCCAGAACTATCCCATCAGCCAGTTGCGCAACGGGCAACCTTTTTCGACGGCCGAACTTGCGCGTGTCATGCTCAGGCTGCAGGCACGCGGCGCACATAACATCAACCTGGTCACCCCCAGCCACGCCGTGTGGCCCATTCTCGAAGCGCTGGCGCCGGCTGCCGAAGGCGGGCTCGAGATACCGATCGTTTACAATTCGTCGGGATATGATGCTAGTGCGGCACTCGAGTTGCTCGACGGCATCGTGGACATCTACATGCCCGACCTGAAGTACGGCAGCGACGAGGTCGCCGCGCGCCTGAGCGGTGCCGATAACTACTGGGCCACGGCCACATGGGCTCTTTGCGAGATGCAGCGCCAGGTAGGCGACCTGGTACTCGACGGAGACGGTCTGGCGACCAGCGGTGTGCTGGTGCGCCACCTGGTGTTGCCGGAAGATCTATCCGGCACCGAGCGGGTAGTGCGCTTCATTGCAGCCGAGTTGGGTCGTTCCACGGCGGTCAGTCTGATGCGCCAGTACTTTCCGGCCAACAAGGCGCTTAGGTTGCCGCCGCTCGATAGATCGCTCTCGGCCACCGAGTTCGACGCCGCCCGCGAGATGCTCGAACGCTACGAACTGGACAAGGGCTGGATCCAGGAATGATACTGCGATCATGAAGACTCTCCTTTTCTGCCTGGCTGCCTACCTTGCAGGCAGCTTCAACTTTTCGCTGATGGTGACGAGCATGCTCGGACGGGGTGACCTGAGGCGATACGGCAGCGGCAATCCGGGCGCAACAAACGTCTTCAGGACCCTTGGACTGGGCTGGGCGGTGTTGATCCTGTTGCTCGACGCCGGGCGCGGGTTCCTGGTTGTCTTTGCCGCAGGCGGCCTGCTTGGGGGATCATGGCCCGTGTTCTTTGCCTGCCTTGCGGTTTTAGCCGGCAACCTGTTTCCACTCTACCACGGCTTTAGAGGGGGAAAGGGGTTCGCGACCACGCTGGGCATCTACCTGGGGCTCGATCCCGTCTCGGCGTTGGCCGTGGCGTGCCTGTGGCTTTTGCTGGTGTTGATCTTCAAAATGGCATCTGTGGGCAGCCTGGCCGCGGCGGCGCTGCTTCCGATCCTGCTGGTTGCAAGAGGAGGCCGGGGAGACGAAATCTTCCTGGCGCTGATTCTTCTGGTCGTCATTATTACGACCCACCGTCGCAACATTCGCCGCCTGATACGCGGCTACGAGCACCGCCTGGAAAAATAGCCCCCTAGGGCCTGTTCGGCGGCGATGCCAGGCCGGCCTGCAGGGCGCAACCGGCATGCGAGAGCCGCAGCCAGCCGATTATCAACAGGCATCCCAGTCCGCAGGCGCAAAGACCCAATATTCCTGCTTCGGGACCGAAGGGCCCGCCGGTCCAGGCCGGGGGACCTCCCTGTGCAATCGCGACGAAGCTCACACCGAACTGTCGACCGCTGACCGGAAAACCGAAGACGCAGCCCTGGAAGAAGTTCCAGCCTATATGCAGACCGATAGAAAGCCCGAGCTCGGAGGTGATCACGAAGGGCAGCCCGAGCATGATTCCCGCCGCCGCCACTCCCAGCGAGGACACCAAGCCGGAGTTGGGATTGAGGGCATGGCCGAAGCCGAACAGCAACGACGTTGTCACCCATGCCAGCACGATCGCCATACGCGCGCCGGTTCCCGGCAGGTTGAGCCCCTCGGCCAGGTTGCGGATGTGGTAGCCTCGGCTGAGCATTTCCTCGTAGAAGCCGACACCGCTGAAGACGGCCAGCATATAAAGCATGGCCGGCCAGAATGTTCCGGGCTCCCCGGACACGCTGAAGGTCGCATCGATAGACAGCCAACCGGCGCTGAATTCGACTGCAAAGATTGCCGCCATCAGAATGCCGCCCAGGCTGAGTCCGAAGGTGAAGTCTGCCCACCAGCGCCGGTTGAAGTGCAGTCCGAGATCGGCAAATGGTCGTCTATCGAAAAACCTGGCAGCCAGCGCCAAGCTGAAGACGACCGCCAGGCACTTGGCAATAAAGAAGATCCCGGCATAGGCCATGTCACGCGAAGACAGACGCAGCAGAGAGTTGAAGGACAGCCCTTCGGGTAAATGACCGAGCAACTTGGCCGCAAGGCCTATGAGCAGCATCAGGGGCGCGCCGATGAGCAAGAGCACAACTGTTTGCAGACCCAGCCGCCAGGCGCAGCGCGGCCTGCCTTCGGTCTGGTTGACAAACACCTTTTTCAGGTTGGCGATTCTCGCCACGAGATGTATCTCCTTGCAAAAGCCCTGCCGAGAAAGTTACCATATTTTTATTCATATACTTATTCTTTTGACGCCCCGTTTGACTTGGGGTAGGCTTTTCAGCATGCAGTATATGTACGGGGATTTGACCAAAGCGGGTTACCAGGACAATGCCCTGGATCTACTCCAGCGCGTGATCGACATGTCCGTCGAGATGCTGAAGAAGCACCAGGAAATCGACAATGCCCTTCTGACCATGCAGGCCGAGAAAAACCGCATGGCGCAGGCGGATGAAGACATCGAGAGCTTGCGCGCCGAACTGATGAAAGTGCTCCAGGCCAGGACCACGAACCGGCCGGAGCAACACGTGCTCTCGCAGATGGGCCGCGCGGTGACTGAGACCCTCACCAGGCAGGCCAACGAGGGCAAGGCGCGCATGAAGGCGCAGGTCGAGGAATCGGTCAACGGTATCCAGGCCCAAGTCGTCCAGCTTTCGAACCTGGCCTTTGACTCACTGCGCGAATTCTTCATGGCCAGCGGCCTGCCTGTAAAGGAAGGTAATCTGCGCTGCCGCCTGGATGGTCTGGTCTACAGGGCCGAGTCCGAGATGCTGGATGCCGCCGGCATCCAGTGCCGCTATAATATTTCTTGTGGTGCCTCGGAGTTCTTTTCAGGACCCAAGCGTTTCGGCGACCTCGTGCCGGGCAAGCAAGAAATTCCGCTGGGGACAAAAAAGGCCCGTTTTAAAAAAGAACCTGTCCTGGAGATGGTGCGCATCGACGACGCCATACTGACGCAGGTATTCGACAATGAGGAGACCGGCGAGTTCAGGTTGTCAACCCGCGGAGGTGGTGAGGGGGACGGTCTACAGGTTCGGGTCGCCAAGAATCCTCCCGGTGGTGTCTCGGTGTTCACGGTCGCCAACAATGTCATGGGTCAACAGATCCCGTCCAACCTGTACACCGACATACACATCGATTTACTGATGCGTTTCTGGCAACAGCTCTCGCCGCACTTGATAGCGCTCTATCAGACGAAGGAGAGCCTTGCGTCCGTCGGCATCGACGGCAAGGACGTCGTCGATGGACGCCTGTTTGCCGAGATCGTCAACCGGCTGGTGCGCTATCTGACGCCCATCATTCGCGACATAGATTCTCACACCCCGGTAGACGGGGAGCTGAGCCTGTCCATCGAGCACGAGGACGAGGGCCGCCGCGACGTATTTTTCGTACGCAAGGACAGGCTGGCCAAGAGAATCGCCGAGCTGCCGGCGCTGCAGCGTGCCCTGTTTTCACCTCTGGACCTCGGCGGGGCGCCGGCGGCAAAGCCGTTTTACGAAGCCACGGTCGAAGTTTCGACGGACGTAATCAAGGGCGTTCTACTGGACGACGTTCATCAGAACAGCGTGCCAGGGAAGCCACCCTCCCCGAAAAAAGGCAAACCCTGAGTGCCTTGAACAGGCCTGCGCCGTGCGCTTGATCGGTTGCTTGCCTCCGCCCTGTTGACTGGTTGTGGCCTGCTGACGCTCGACAGGCCCCTCTGCAACGCGGCCCGCAGATTGAAGTTGTAAGCAGTGCTGGATCTTATTTTGAGTAGTATTATCATAGCAGGGAGCATGGGTGTCTTGCCTTTCGAACAACAGTAAATATGTATTACTGGTAACTTTCTTTTTCTGGCCGGCCCACGCCGGCGCGGTGGTGGAGCAATACGTCGACGAACCGGTGGTGGAGATCGACGGTCGGGACTTCCGTGTTGAGTTCGACGACAACCACTTTTCTCAATCCACGGTCATCGAGGTAGTCAACTGCGACCGGTTAGTGATCCGGAACGTCCGTATCGTGAATGCCACGAACGTGCCCAACGGTGGCAGGGACGGTATTCGGGTCTTCTTCTGCCGCGACGTCCTCATCGAAGATGTGTACATTGAAGGTCCCTGGTCGGGACACGCCATTCGGATCCGCAACTGCGGACATGCCGAGATCCGCCGGGTGGAGATTGCCGGGCGCCTGCACGGGAGCGAGTTTTGGGCCGGAGGCGGCATCAAGCTGTGCAACGACCGCCACGCCGGCATACATGGCGGATGCTCCGATCCCGACTCGGCTGACACAAGAGGGTACGACTCCCTGGGATTCCTGGCCGAGGATTTCTACATTCATAGCCGGTCTCTGTATGAGACAGCCAACAACAACCAGGATGCGATCCTGGTGTCTAGTATTTGGGACAGCATGATCCGACGCGGGATCATCGCGGACTGGCACGGGGACCGGGGAATCGACTTCAGCTTTCGGGATGGAACAGCTTCGGAAGACCGTTGGCTCCTGGTCGACCGTGTGGTCTTGGACAACGCACCGATTGGATCCGCCGGCGACAGCGGTGCGGGAACCATTTTCGTGACCAACTCCTTGTTTGAACATTCCAAGGTGATCGCGTACCAGGGTGGTGGTACCAACGTCTTCTACTTGCACAATACTTTCCGCGGAGTCCATCCTACCCGCGCAGGAGAGTACTTGCTGGTCGACTGGGGAGTTCGGGGAGGCTCGGGGGTTCAGCTGTATAACAACGCCATCCAGACGGACATTCCCATCAAACACTACTATTACGGAAACGAATCGGCGACCGTCAACGGTGCATACGACAACTGGGCCGCCGATCACAACGTATTGGATGTCGATGTCCTATCCAACTGGGCCGAGGTCGAAGACCCTGCCTTCCAGGACCTTCTCACATGGGAAGACTGGGTGGACCGGGGCCTCGACCAGAACAGCCTGATGACCGACCCGATGTTTTTCGACGAAACCGGGGGGGATCTGCGCCCCCGGGAAGGCAGCCCCCTAGTCGACCGGGGAGACCCCTCGGCTCGTGATCTGGTCCGTGACTTTACCGGTCACGACGTCCTGGCTTTCGACCTGGCCCTCACCCCGCGTGACGAGCGCCCGGACGTGGGAGCTTATGAATTCGGAGCCGCGGATCCTTGCCGTGATCCCCGTGTTGGCCACGGCTGCGACCCACCGGACGCGGACGGCGGAGGAGACGACGCCGGAGTCGCCGACGCCGCCGCAGAATCCGGGCCGGGTGAGGAAGAGGGCACCGACGGCGACGAGGAACCGACCACCGATCCGGGCCAGGACGGAGGCGCTGCTTCAGACCGGCAATTCGCCAGCCCCCAAGGTTGCGGGTGCCGACGCCCGGGATCACACGCTCCATCCCGGGGAGCGCTTCTCACACTTCTCATGCTTTGTTTGATTACAACAAGGCGCAGAAGAAGAGGTACCGGGCCCTAGCGGGGATCATCCGGCGCATGGACAAATGGATCTACCACCACGAGGTTGTCCAGACGCTGGCCGTCTTGCAGGTCTGTCATGAAGTTCGTCCCTGGAAGGGTAGGGCTCGCCCGAACTCAGATTCACAGGTCACGATTGTACGATTACACGAAATTCACGAAATTCACGAAATTCGTGTCAATACTCGGTTTTAGTACTGGATGGTTTCGCCATAATTGCTATTATTCAGGAATGGAAAATATAAAATTCATACTGATGGCTGCCATGTTGCTTGCGTTCCCTGTCGCGGCGGGCGGCGATCCTCTTTTTCCCGCGGGCGTCTATCCCACGCTCGATAGCAATATCGCGCGGCACGAGAGGCAGTTCTACGGGTTTAACGCCTTGCCCTTCGGGTTGTCGCTGGATGCCCACCTGCCGGATGCCGCGGCCAGGGCGCAAGTAGAGCAGTTTCTCGGCCAGGACGCCTCCGATGACGTGCGGGCCGTGACCGGCAAACATCCCTTCGAGATCCTGTCTTCGTACGGCGAGTACGGCGATCTCGGTTTCTTCGGCGGCATCGCCGTGGCCGGCACGGCCTACGAGTATATGACGCTCAAGCGTGAAGGCGCGCCGGTCGAAGCGTTGGCCCGCGCCCGCCAACGCGTGATCCGGGCGGCCGAGTCCTGGCATATATTTTACACGGTCACCGGCGGCGAGGGTGTCGTGGCTCGCGGGGTACGCAGGATGCTGCCCGAAGACCCCGGCGATCCGCCCATCCCGGGCCCGGATCCGAATTTTGTCGACCTGTTCGACATAAACGGCGATCCGCTGCCGCAGCCGAAGAACAACGGGGTCCGCCGGCGCGACAACTCGGGCGGTCTGCTGCCCGATGGCGCCTGGATCTGGATCGACTCCTGCTCGAAGGACCAGATGGTCGGCCAGGTGTTTGGGATGGCGGCTCTCTATGACGCCATGCGTGACGATCCGGACATCGACCAGGCGCTGGTGACCCGCATGCGGGAGGACGCCCGGCGCGTGGGACAGATGCTGATGACCCGCCGCGAGATCTCCGGGATGGAGGGCCCCAACGGCCAGGGCGAGTATGACCTGATCATCATGGACGCCGACGGGCGCCCCACCAAGTACCACGACCTCAACCCGGCCTCGCTGGAAGGGCTCTACTTCGAGGAGGGCGCCAGCTTCAACCGTTTCAACACTATTATGGCCATCGGCGTCATCGAGGGGCTTTTTCATGTTTCGGGCGATCCCGAACTTGAGAGCTACCTGTATGAAGATCTTCTCGATGATCGCGGTTTCCTGGATATGGTAACGGCCACGAAGTCCGAGGGCGCCATCGACTACGTCTACCTGGGCATCAATACCAACTGGGACGACCCGGACATGACAGCCATAGCACTCTGGCTGGGCATTTTCCTAGACAGGGATCCAGAGGTCACCGACGTCCTGCGCGCCTATTTGGAAAACGGCTGGTGGGACAGGGAAGGGGAGACGTTCCTTGCCAAGAACGCCAAGCAACCGCTCTGGAACGTGATCTACATGACGCTGACCGACCGCGGCGTGGATGCAGACCTCATCGATGCAACCGCCGATCTGCTGATGGGCTTCAGCCTGGGGCCCTACTGGAACGACGAACGCATCAACTGTGACAGCGACGAATTTGCAGCCGGCGAATGCCTGGCGGTGGACGGCAAGACGATTCTGACCATCGCCGGACAGAGCAGCGAGGGTGACTACATGGCCACGGAAGCCCTGCACCCCTCGATTCGTCCGCCCTCCAATTTCAACTCGCGCTCCAATCCCTTCGAGGTAAACGGCGGAGGCGGCAACAGGCTAAACCCGGGCGGAGATTTGTTGGCGGCCTACTGGATCGGCCGCTACATGCAGGCTTCGGCCTCCGGAGAAGTAAATCTTTCCCCGAACGCCCGCAACCATATGCCCGTGGGCGGCTGCCCGCCGGGAGGCTGCCCTCAAACCGACGGCGGTACGAATCCGGACGGATCAGACGGCTGTGGGTGCCACGGCACCGGCTCCCACGCTTCTTCCCTTAGAGTGCTTATCGCGCTTCTCGCGCTAAGTCTGCTTTCAATAGGGCGCAGAAGAAGAACCAAGCCTTCAAGCGATAGGTGAGCTGGTAGCGGACGCTATTTCGGTCGCTTTTCCAACCAAAGGATATTTTTCTTTACTGTCTGAACCATCTCTTCCACTGGGCCTCTCAGTTCGCTGGGGACGTCTTCCAGGACCCTTTGTGCCCGAATCAAGGATGCACCTTTCTTCTTCTCAAGGGAGAAGTATTGGGCGTAGTAGTCCAGGACGTATTTCAAAGGATTGAACACTGCCCCCAGGTCGGGTGAAATCCCCCCAAGACCTTCTGAGTACGCCTTGATATCCTCGATTGTATCCTGACGTGTGACATACACAAGGAATTCCAGCAGGTCTCCAAGAACACTACGCCTTGCCTCTTCGTCAATACCTTTCAGTAGTTCGGCACCGGCCTCCAGATCTTCTAAGAAGGGAGTCCTGTCTCCATTGTGCAAGAAGACCATAGCGCGCAGAAAGTGGATAGAGGCCCTGAACGCATCAGTGGCTTTCTTAAGGGACAATGCCTTCTCCAGGATTCCCAGAGGTTCAATGACAACATTGCCCGAAAGATGGAACATACAAAGAAGTTCATATGTAGACGTTTCTTTTTCATTGAGGTGTATGCTCTTTAGCAGGCAATCGCCTGCCTCTGTAAATTTGTAGTTCTTGTAAGATGCGTAAGCCAGGCTTTGCCATGCTCCGGCATTTTCCGGGTCAAGCCCCACGGCCTTTGCAAATGCCTCTTCAGCTCCCGCGTGGTTCTCCTGACGGCCCCGGGCAGCGCCAAGATTTCTCCATGCTTCGGCATCTTTTGGACTAAGCCCCACGGCTTTTGCAAATGCCTCTTCAGCTCCCGCGTAGTTCTCCTGAAGCCCCCGGGCAGTGCCAAGGCCATTCCATGCTACGGCATCTTTCGGATCAAGATCCAAGGCCTTTGTGTGGGCCTCTCCAGCTCCTGCATAGTTCTCCTGAAGCCCACGGGCAGCGCCAAGGCCATTCCATGCTCCGGCATCTTTCGGGTCAATCCCCACGGCCTTTGCATACGCCTCTTCAGCTCCCGCGTGGTTCTCCTGACGGCCCCGGGCAGCGCCAAGGTTTCTCCATGTTCCAGCATCTTTCGGGTCAAGCTCCATGGCCTTTGCAATTGCCTCTTCGGCTCCCGCGTAGTTCTCCTGATGCCACTGGGCAGTGCCAAGGCCGTTCCATGCTCCTGCATCTTTCGGGTCAAGCTCCACGACCTTTACGTAAGCCTCTTCAGCTCCCACGTGGTTCTCGTGGCGGCCCCGGGCAGCACCAAGATTTTTCCATGCTCCGGCATCTTTCGGGTTAAGCCCCACGACTCTTGCAAATGCCTCTTCAGCTCCCGCGTAGTTTTCCTGATGCCACCGGGCAAGGCCAAGATCTCTCCATGCTCCGGCATCTTTCGGATCAAGCCTAGTGGCCTTTTTTAGTACATCCTCAGCCTCAGGATAATCGCCTGTGCGCAGCATGATTTGGCCCAGTCCCAGGATGGCCTCAAAGTCTTTCGGTGATTGCTTCACCCTCGTTGTAAGCTGCTCCTTCGCTATTTTCAAACCGCCCCTTTTGTCTATGTCTTTTAATGCATCCCTGGCGAAATCGTCGGCATTTAGCCCGTACTCCTTGAAAGATGCCAGGACCTTAAAGAGGGAGACATAATCTTCCTTCTCCACATGAGTTTTGACGAGCCCCTTGCCCTCGACCCGGAGTGACTCCCTGTAGCCTCGAAACCTTTCGCTGCTCCTGAAGTCGATGGCCTCCCTGCTATACTGTCCTGCCAGGCCGCCTTCCTTGGCCCATGTATCAAGTTCCTTTTTCTTGTACCAGATGGCCAGAAACTCCACTAGGGCCTCAATAATCTTTCGTTCCCGCAGGCTTGTCCGCCATTGGTACCAGAGACGAAAGAGATGATCCGTCAAGGTATACGGGGTGTTTTTACCTTTTTTATCGCTGACCGGGCGCACGATGCCGTCGTTTTCCAAGCGTGCCATGGTCGTACCCATGCTCCTTGCTGGCAGAAACGTCTTGTGGGCGATCTCGGTCTGGGTCAAGTTACGATTGCTCTCTGCAAGGGCCAAGACGACGGGCTGTACCTGGTTTGAGAGATCCCGCATGCGGCTCAGGTAGTAACTGCTGAGATCCTCCTCAAGGAGCCTGCTGAAGGTGCTCACCGCGGTCTCAATGCTGCCCTGTCCGCCGATGGCCATGTATAGGAACAGGAGTATTCTTGGATTTCCACCCGTGAGGTGGTACAGCACCCGCAGTCGATAATCATCCCCTTTTAGTATTGAAAGTAAATTCTTTTTTTCATCCAGCCTGGCCCACCTGGTAAGAAGATCAATGGCTTGGTCATAGTCCAGCAATTCGAGGGTCCGTAGGCGAAAGAACTGGTAGAGTGGCGCATTGCTGCGGCTTATCCTGTCAAACAGGGTTGGTGACGTGGCGAATAGGAGGAGGAAGTTCTCATGCTGAAGAATCTTCCGAATTTTTTTAATGTCGTTTGTTTTAGGAAGACAGCGAGTGAATAGATCGTCCGCGTTTTCCAGCAGGACCAGCAGCTTCTTCCTATACCCGGCCGCGAGATCTTTCAGATATGCTATTATGGTCTCAAGTATTTCCTCCTGACCGCCTTTTACATCCCTCAGGGAATCCAGGAATGTATCAATATCTTTTGATTTCCTATCGCCATTAGCAGCGAACTCTTCACCAAGCTTTGTGAGGATCCGGACAAAAAAGGTGTGCAGGGAAAAGACGCCCTGTTCTTCTTCGTTCATGAGGATGGGCATCCATTTCCTGTTGAGGTCTTCGGCCTCTTTAACCATGTGGTAGACCATGGTAATAATATGCGACTTCCCCATCCCTCTTGTACCGAGTATCATCCAGTGCTGGAGGGTGTCCGCGTCTGCCTGGACTTTGAGGCTCGAAATCATTTCGTCCAGCAGGGCCTTGCGGCCCACAAAGCATTTCTTCAGCGTCTCGTAGGGTGCCTTTCTCGGGGTATATGGAAAAAATGAATTCATCAGTTAGCCTTTCGTGGCGGAAAGATCATCTCCTTCCAGTCATGGCATGTTTTCCCCACCAGTCCTTGAGGAGCTTGCTGGCAAGGAAGATCTTGTCGCTTTGTTCCCTGATATAGAAATCGTCCTGCAGAACGCCCAGCATTAGTTCAAACCCATCCTTGCTGCCTGTCGTCGCCTGCCAGATGGCATCGAGGTCGTGTCTTTCCACCGACTCGTTTACTGCCAGCTCGTTAAGCACGCTCTCGGCTCCGGCTCGGTTTCTTTCGCCGTAGCGGTTGTAACGCTCAAGCTGTTTCTCTATGGATTCAAAGTAGCGTTTGCTTTTGGAACCAAGTAGCTCATCATTGTAAGCCGCTTCAATCTCCTTGGCCGATAAAGCTTTTCTCTCACTACAGATCCTGCAGAGGGTGTCAAGAAACAACTGAAGGAAGTAGGGAATGGGCTCCCCCATGAGTGAGAGTATCTGATCAACCTCTTTGGAGAGGACCACGATCCCATTCCCGGCCAAGGCCAACCAGATGAACTCCCTTGCAGTCCGGGGCTCAAAGAGACCCAGGTGAACGGTTTCAAGGTCGTTCAGGCGTCCCTCCACCCCTAAGAGCTCAAGAAAGGTAGGAAGGTGCTCCGAGCCCGAGAGTATAAAGAAGAGATCGACACTCTTTTTTCTGGTCTCACTAAACCACGTCATGAACTCATTGACATTTTTCCTGTATTCCTTGTCGCGACTGATCATGTCCTCAAGGAGGAAAGAGACTTCATCCAGGATCAGGAGAAAAGAGCCGTTTGACGAACACATTGATGCGAACAGCTCTTCCCCATATTCCTGCCAGTTCTTCTTGATGCTCTTTCGTTCCTGCCTCACGATCTCCAGTTTCTCGCCTTCTGTTTTTCTCCATAATTCCATGTTGCAAAGAGACTTGGGCAGGCATGCGTTAAACGCCTGTTCCTGGATCATGCCCTGGAGTATCAGTTCCACGAAATCCTCGGGACTTTTCCCCCCTTCAAGATCCACGTAGCAAACTTGCCAGTCCTGAAGAGCCTTCTTGGAGATGCGGTCAAGCAGGCTGCTCTTGCCGTAGCGACGTGGGGCCCTGAGCAAGAGGTTCTTTCCCTTCTGGAGCTTTCCCCATATTTCATCAACTTCCCGACTCCTGTCATGGAAGCTGGCACCCGTGGCCATGGCCCCGGTTATTATTTCCGGGAAGATCTGTATCGCTTGTGAAGTTGCACACAACCCGAAAACGAGCCAGATCCGTCATCTTTGACGTGAAATTAGACAGGTCATAATGCTCCGGTTCACCATTTTTCTCCTGAGAACGCCGGATCTTTCCGATAATGCTTGAGAAGCTCTTCTGTTGGTGGGAGTCATCGATCCGGCAAAAGAAGCGATGTTTATACTCTTGCAACAATGGCGCTATCAATTTTTTGACGGAAGCCTTAGTTGCTGTGCAAAGCGCGTCGTGGATCTGGATCTTCGGGCGAATGAACTCATCAAATTTATCAGGAGTATTGTATGGGACAGGAAGGTTTTCCTCGACAAACCTTTTGTCTCTTTCAGATAACTTCATGCGATGTCCTTGCTTTGATATTAACAAATTAGTTAAATAACAATATTGTTGTCCAACAAAATTGTCAAGTAAAAAAAACCTTAGGGGAGAAATTGCGTATAATAGAGCCCAGGAGAAGAACCAAACCTTCAAGCGATAGGTGAGCTTGTAGCCGCCAGTATCCTGTTTTCGAAAAGAATATTTCGCACAAGGAAGCTGGTTTTCATCGGCAGGTCGACAAAGACATGCTCCGGGCCATGGGCCTTGCAGTTTGCCGTCCTGAGTACTTCGGCGAGCGCCATGCGGCTGCATTTGGCTACTGCCTCGCAGGCGGTCCATAGTCGGGTGGCAGGCAGCGGGTCGCTGGGCCATGCGGGAAAAAAACGCTCTACTACGCGGGCACAGCGGGGGTCTACCGGCTCGATGTCGACACCGACCCTGGTGCCGCAGGCTGATAAAGCGGCCAGGACGTAGTAGCCGTCATGCGCCACCGAGACTGGGACAGAGCGGCCGTCGGGGAATAGGCAGCAGGAGGGCGTGTCGATCATTCGACATGTCTCGACGAAACGAGGCTCGATATCGGGTTCGAGGCGGTATCCGAGTCGCTTGATAGCCGCCCGGGCGGCGAGCCATGCTCGCCTGCGCCCGATGCCGATTCTGCCAAGGAGCTGCCGCTCGGTCGGAGTGAGCAGGGACTCGGCCTCGCGGCAAGCCTGCTCGATGGTGACCAACTCTACATCCAGATCGTGCCATACCGCCGCGTTTGCTGAAAACCCCCTGACAGATCCGGCGTTCAAAGCATGCCCCCGTTTATCCCGATCACCTGGCCGGTCACGTAGCTGGCCCGGTCGCTCGCCAGGAAGGCAACCAACTCGGCTACTTCTTCCGGCCTACCCACCCGGCCCTGGGGAATGAGCTTGACGAGGTCTGCTCGGTCGACCTTGGTTGCCTGGAGCATATCTGTCTCGATGAAGCCGGGTGCCACGGCGTTTACCAGAATGCCGCGGGCGCAAAGTTCGGCGGACAGCGAGCGCGTGGCGCCGATCAGCCCGGCCTTGGCGGCCGAGTAGTTGACCTGGCCCGGGTTGGGAGTAAGCGCGGCCAGCGAGGAGATGTTGATAACACGGCCCCAGTTCTGCTTGAGCATGCCCAGGATACAGGGCCTGGTGACGGCGTAGAAACCCATTATGGTCGTGTCGATCACCTTGCGAAAACTCTCGAGCTTCATGGCGGGAAACAGCATGTCGCGGGTGACGCCGGCGTTGTTGACCACGATGTCGATCGGGCCGTGTTGCTTGATGTAGCTCTTGACGGCGCTGCTTGCGATTTCGGCATCCGAGACGTCGAACTTGAGAATCTCGCACTCGCCGTCCGCGGCACGGATTTTGGTAGCGACCGCAGCGGCCGCGTCGTCACGACTCAGGTAGTTCAGCACCAGGCGGTGTCCATCACGCGCCAGAGCCTCGGCGATGGCTTTGCCTATCCCACGGCTTGCCCCGGTTACTATGGCCTGGTGCTTCATGCATGCCTCAAATCGCCTGGATCAGAAATCCCATCTGGGCGTGGAGCCGGTTCTCGGCCTGGTCGAAGACGGCCGACTGCGGACCGTCGATGACCTCGTCGGTGATTTCATCTCCCCTGTGGGCCGGCAGACAGTGTAGCACAATGGCGTCGGGTTTGGCCATAGCCAGCGCCTTGGCGTTTAGTTGGTAGGGGCGCATGACCTGCTCGCGCTTTTTCTTCTCGCTCTCCTGGCCCATACTGGCCCAGACGTCGGTGTAGACCGCGTCGGCCCCTTCGAGGGCCGCCGCCGGGTCGTGAGTGACGGACAGTTTCGAGCCCGTGCCGGAGGCGACATTTCGGGCGGTCGAGAGAATCTCCGGGTCGGGATCATATCCCGCGGGTACCGCCAGGCTCAGGTGCATGCCGACCTTGGTGCAGCCGAAGAGCAGGCTATGGGCCACGTTGTTGCCGTCGCCCAAAAAGGCCATCTTCAACCCGGCCAGAGGTCCCTTTTTCTCTCGCACAGTCTGCAGGTCGGCCAGGATCTGGCAGGGGTGCAGTTTGTCGGATAGCCCGTTTATCACGGGTACAGAGGCGTTTGCGGCCAGTTCGACGATATCGCGGTGATCGAACACCCGGGCCATGATGCCTGCTGCGAAACGCGACAGGTTGCGGGCGATGTCGGCTGTGGATTCGCGCTTGCCGAGCTTGATGTCTTCGGGACCGAGGTAGATCGCGTGTCCGCCGTAACGATGCATACCGGCCTCGAACGACATACGGGTTCGCAGCGAGGGTTTCTGGAACACCATAGCCAGGGTCTTTCCCGCAAGCGGCCGGAAATCGTCCTTCTGGTAGTGACGCAGCTTGAGCGAGGCTGCACTGTCCAATATCTGCAGGATCTCCTCCGATGTGAAATCCGCGAGCGATACCAGGTGTCTGCCCAGCAGCGAGACGGTCATATCATTCTCCTCAGGCGAACTTCTTCTTGATAAGGTTAGCCAGGGTAGGCTCGTCCAGGTCGGCCAGATCGTAATAGACCCGCATGGCCGGCTTGTCGATCTTGATCACCTGACGCAGATCGATCGGGGTGCCGATCAGCACCAGGTCGCAGTCGACGTCGGCGATGGTCTTTTCGAGATCGCGAAGCTGCTGGTCGTGGTAACCCATGGCGGGCAACAGCGCCCCGACGTGTGGGTACTTCTCGAAGGCAGCCCGAATAGTGCCGACGGCGGCGGAGTGCGGATCGACAATCTCCGCGGCCCCGGCCTGCTTGGCCGCGAGCGTACCGGCTCCGTAGCGCATTTCGCCGTGCGTCAGGGTGGGGCCGTCCTCGACCACCAGCACGCGCTTGCCGGCTACCGCGGCCGGATCCTCGACGGTGATGGGCGAAGCGCATTTGACAACCACGGCGCCGGGGTTGATCGAGCGGATGTTCTTTTCGGTCTCGTCCACCCACTCGGGCTTGGCCGAGTCGACCTTGGCGATGACGGCGACGTCGGCCATGCGCAGATTGGCCTCGCCCGGGTGGTAACTCAACTCGTTTCCCGCCCGGTGCGGATCGACCAGCACGACGTGCAGATCGGGCTTGTAGAACGGCAGGTCGTTGTTGCCGCCGTCCCAGACGATGACGTCGGCTTCCTGCTCGGCCTGTTCGAGGATCTTGCCGTAATCGACGCCGGCGTAGACCACGGCGCCGCTCTTGATGTGCGGCTCGTACTCCTCGCGCTCCTCGATGGTGCACTCATGGCGAACCATGTCCTCCATGGTGGCAAAGCGCTGGCTCACCTGCTTGGCCAGGTCGCCGTAGGGCATCGGGTGCCTGATGGCGACCACCTTCTTGCCCAACTCGTGCAATGCGGCGACGGCATAGCGCGTGGTCTGGCTCTTGCCCACGCCGGTCCTGACCGCGCAGATGCTGAGCAGCGGCTTTTTCGACTCGATACAGGTGGCCCTGGGTCCTTGCATGATAAAATCGGGACCGGCCGCGAGGACCTGTGAGCCCTTGTGCATGACGACCTGGTGGGGAACGTCGCTGTAAGCGAAGACCACCTGGTCGACCGAGTGCTCGCGGATCAGCTCGTCGAGCTTCTCTTCGGCGAAGATCGGGATACCCTCGGGGTAGAGCTTGCCGGCCAGCACGGCGGGATAGGTCCGCCCGCCGATCTTGGGAATCTGCGTGGCCGTGAAACCAACTACCTCGTAGTTCTCATCGTTACGAAAGACGGTGTTGAAGTTATGAAAATCACGCCCAGCCGCGCCCATGATGATGACCCTTTTCCTGTCCATATTCCACAACCTCCTGGATGTTGAATGTTTGCGAATACCGCACGAAGGAGTAGCCGATGGAATGCCATCTGTCAAGCTGCACGGGCTTACAGACGTGTGCGAACATTGATTTTTTGGCTCATCGACTCCCAGATTATAATGTCTGTTTTTATGATCGTTGTTGACAGAGACGGTCGCTTTGGGGCATTGCTTGATCCCATGAAAGGTCACGTTAACCCCACGGAGCGCCCGCTTGCGCCCATTCGCGCGGGCAACCTGGTGATGCGCTTCGGCGAGCGTCCCTATATCATGGGCGTGCTCAACGTCACCCCCGACTCGTTCTCGGACGGCGGGCGATTCTTCGATCGCGACAAGGCCGTCGAGCAGGCTTTAGCCATGATCGAGCAGGGCGCCGATATCCTCGACATCGGTGGCGAGTCGACCCGCCCGGGCTCGGACGCCGTACCGGCCGTTGATGAAATCGAACGTGTCGTGCCGGTGATCGAAACCGTGGCCAAATACGCCAGCGTGCCGATATCGATCGACACAACCAAGAGCGCAGTAGCCCGGGCCGCAATCGAAGCCGGGGCCGCCATGGTTAACGATGTAAGCGCCTTGCGCTTTGATCCGGCCATGGGCGAACTGGTGGCCAAAAGTGGTCTGCCGCTGGTGGTCATGCACATGCGCGGCGCCCCGAAGACGATGCAGTCGGGGCCGATCATCTACCGCGATCTGATGGGCGAGATCCGCGCATTTCTGACAAAGGCGCTTGAACGCGCCCGCCGGGCCGGCATTCCGGAGCAGAGACTGATAATCGACCCCGGCATTGGCTTTGGCAAGACCGCCGAGCACAACCTGATGATCCTCAAGCGCTTGGGTGAGCTGCTCTCGCTGGGCAGGCCGATCATGGTCGGGGCCTCGCGCAAAGCCTTCATCGGCAAGGTGCTCGACCTAGATGTTGATAAGCGTCTCTTCGGCACGGCGGCGGCCGTGGCGGCGGCGGTGCTGGCGGGAGCGCACATCCTCAGGGTGCACGACGTTGCGCCGATGCGCCAGGTGGTCGCGGTGGCCCACGCCATATACCGCGAGAGCCTTCCGCCCGGACTTTAGATTTACGTATTGTTTCCAGCGAAGGATTAAGCTTACGGTATGGAATCAAAACCTCGATTTCGCCTGATCAAGTGCCGGCTTGCGTTCTTGCTTGGTGTGAGTGTCTTGGGCTGCTCGGGAGGTAAACAGGAGCTCCAGCCTCCAGAAAATATGTTCAGCGCCGATTGGTTTCTCAATATTGCCCATCGGGGAGGGCGTGATTTAGCTCCGGAAGAAACTCTGGTCGCTTATCACAATGCAGCCGATATTGGTGCTGACGTTCTCGAGATGGACCTGCACTCAACCGCCGACGGAGTCATTGTCTGCATGCATGATGCCGAGATCGATCGTACAACCGACGGCAACGGATACATTCACGACCATACTTTTGAAGAACTCAGCCGATTCGATGCAGCCTATAACTTTTCCCCGCCTGCTTTTCCTTATCGTGGACAGGGCATCAGTGTTCCGAAGTTCGAACAAGTCCTCGATACCTTTCCCGGGTACTACTTCATAGCCGAGATCAAGCAAGTCAATCCTTCGATCGTCGATGATGTTCTGGCTATCATCGAGCAGCGAGATATGCTCGACCGAATCATTCTGGTTTCGGTAACCGACAGTGTTCTGGTTGACATCAGGGCAAAGAACCCCGCTGCCTTGACGGCTTTCGGTAGTGCCGAAATGCTCACTTTCATCTCGATGACCGACGAGGATGAAGAGAATTTCCAACCAAGCACGAAGTTCGCACAACCACCCTCCGAAGTCGTCGACGAAGAGTTTATGGCCCGCCTGCATCGGTTTGATTTGAAAGTGCATGCCTGGACAGTCAACGATCTCGACGAGATGAATAGACTGATCGACCTGGGGGTCGACGGCATAATGACCGATGATCCAGAAACCCTCGAGAATTTGATTGACGAACTAGGTCTTCACAAATAATCAGTCGAGACTGCTGCGAACCTTTCATATTTATCGGTCTTGTACCGCGAAGTATGCGGTGCTAAACTCGTTTCGCCGGCCTCTACCATGTTGATATTGTCTACATGGGCTCGGTGGAAGAAGACTTCAGGCAACTGGTGCTGAAAACAGGGAAGATAATTCATGAAAGAAGAGATTGATCTGGCCCTGAAGAAATTGGAGCGGGCAAGGCAACGGCTGCGGGAAGGAGTGACGTCCGCCAGCGACGATCTCGATCGACATGATCGGGGCACGCAACCGGATGTCACACACCTACAGCGAAGCCGATGCCGTCAGGATCTTCGCGGAAATTCGCGACCGCTATCTTCCCCAGGTTGAATCCATCCTGGCCGTGATCGGGCGGCGAGTAAAATAGGAATCATGGGGGTGCTGCCCGGAGCCTGACGTGGTGGTTGGCCTCCAAATGCAACGTGTTTACCGCTACAAATGTCTAGTTGACAGCGGCGGGTTTTCTGGTGCATTGGTTGTTCCAATGAACTCGCTCGGCAGGCTTTAGCCCTGGGGCGGGTGAGAGGGACTGGGAAATACATGCGCAAGCTCTTCGGAACGGACGGAATCCGCGGCGTGGCAAACGTCCACCCGATGACCTCCGAAATCGCCATGCAACTCGGGCGGGCGGTGGCCTACATCTGCAGTAACGGGAAACGCCGCCGCCGGGTGCTGATCGGCAAGGATACGCGCCTGTCGGGTTACATGATCGAGACCGCCATGGCCTCGGGAGTCTGCTCGATGGGCGTCGACGTCTTGCTTGTGGGCCCATTGTCAACGCCAGGCATCGCCTTGCTTACCAGCACCATGCGCGCAGACGCCGGAGTTGTGATATCGGCCTCGCACAATCCCTTTCAGGACAACGGCATCAAGATCTTCGCCTCCAGCGGCTACAAGCTGCCCGATCAAGAAGAAGAACGCATCGAGCGGCTGATGTCCGCCGGCGACATCGACCACCTGCGCCCGACCGCCCAGTCGGTCGGCAAGGCCTTTCGCATCGACGATGCCGCCGGGCGGTATATCGTCTCGCTCAAACATGTCTTTCCTCCCGACCTGACCCTGGCCGGCATCAAGATCGTGGTCGACTGCGCCAACGGGGCCGCCTACCGCGTGGCCCCGGCGGTCTTCGAGGAGTTGGGCGCCAAGGTAGTCTGCATGGGGGTCAAGCCGGACGGCCGCAACATCAACCGGCGCTGCGGCTCGCTGCACCCCGAAGGCATGTGCCAGGCGGTCAAGAAACACAAGGCCCAACTCGGGATCGCTTTAGACGGCGACGCCGACCGGGTGGTGATCGCCGCGGAAAACGGCGAGATCCTGGACGGTGATCACATGCTGGCCATCTCGGCCAGACACATGCAGGCGAAGAAACTGCTGGCCAAGAAAACGGTCGTCGCCACGGTGATGAGCAACCTGGGGCTGGAGCGGGCTCTGGCCGGTCTGGGCATCAAGCTGGTGCGTACCCCGGTGGGGGACCGCTACGTGGTCGAGAGAATGCGCCGCGGCGGCTACAACCTGGGTGGCGAGCAGTCGGGCCACCTGATCTTCCTCGATCACGCCACTACCGGCGACGGAGTGGTGGCGGCCCTGATGATGCTTACGGTCATGCTGCGCGAGGGCCGACCTCTTTCGGAGCTGGCCCGGGTGATGCAACCGCTGCCGCAGGTGATCGTCAACCGGGTAGTTTCTGAAAAGAAACCCATCGAGTCGCTGCCCGAGGTCACCCGGACAATTGCCAAGATCGAGCGCGCCTTGGGCAGGAAGGGTCGCGTGCTGGTGCGCTACTCGGGGACGGAAAACAAGGTGCGTGTCATGCTCGAGGGTCCTAAGATCAACAAGATCAAAACATATGCCGACGAGATAGCCGATGCGTTCGGCGCTGAGTCTGGAGGAGAGTGATGAACGAGTTCACACTTGGAATCAACGTAGATCACGTGGCAACCCTGCGAGAGGCGCGCGGGACGCGCTACCCCGATCCGGTGACGGCCGCGGCGCTTTCCGAACTGGGCGGCGCCGACCAGATAACCATTCACCTTCGGGAAGATCGGCGCCACATCCAGGAGCGCGATCTGAGAATACTGCGCCAGACGGTGCAGACGCGCCTGAATTTGGAGATGGCCGCCATCAAGGAGATGGCCAAGGTGGCCTATGAGTTCAAGCCTGACATGGTCACCCTGGTTCCCGAGAAGCGCGAAGAACTGACCACCGAGGGCGGCCTGGACGTTGCCATGGGCCGCGACTCGATCAGGGAGCAGGTGCGTTTTCTCAAGGACGGAGACATCAAGGTCAGCCTGTTCATCGACCCGGACATCGACCAGATCAGGGCCGCTCACAAGGTAGGCGCCGACGCCGTCGAACTGCACACGGGCGCCTACTGCGATGCGCGCAGCCCGCAGGTAAAAGAGAAAGAACTTGAGCGCCTGGTCGACGGGGCCAAGACCTGTGCCAAGATCGGACTGGCCGTCTACGGAGGCCATGGCCTCAACCTGCAAAACGTCGCCGCGGTGGCCTCAATCCTGGAGATAACCGAGTTTAACATCGGCCACAGTATCATCTCCCACGCGATCTTCATTGGCATCGAGCAGGCGGTGCGCGAGATGAAGCGGGCAATCGCCGCGGCTCGCGAACAGTAGAGGTCGAGCAAATGGCTATAGCGCTTTTCAATGCCGCCGAGATGCGTGAACTCGACCGAATAGCGATATCGGAAATAGGCATCCCCGGGCCGGTGCTGATGGAGGTGGCCGGCCGCGGCTGCGCCGAGGCGGTGGATAGTCTTTTGTCGAAAGACGGGCCAGGCAAGGTTGCGATCATATGCGGCAAGGGTAACAACGGAGGCGACGGCCTGGTGGCTGCCCGTCATCTTTCGCTATCCGGACACACGGTCGAGGTCTTTCTGCTGACCGAGCCCGAGAACCTGGGCGGGGACGCGGCCTTGAACCTTGGCATCTTCGAAAGGTTGGGACACAAGGTACGGCCGGTCACGGATGTCGAGTCACTATCGGCTGTGCGGCTCGATGAATACGGCGTCATTGTGGACGCCATCCTGGGCACCGGGCTTTCCAACGAAGTGCACGGATTCTTCGCGCGGGTGATCGAGGCAATCAACGCCTCGGGCGTGCCCGTGGTGGCGGTCGACATGCCCTCGGGCATATCAGGAGACAGCGGCAGGGTGATGGGCACGGCGGTGCGGGCCGCGCAGACGGTTACCTTCGGCCATCCCAAGCCGGGCCAGGTTGTCTTTCCGGGCGCGAAGTTCGCGGGCGACGTGAGCGTTGTGGATATCGGCATCCCGCCCGGAATCGGGCCGGCTGCCAATCCCGCGACCTGGCTGCTGACCGACGATGACATGGCCGGCCACCTGGCTCGCCGCGAGCCGGATGCTCACAAGGGCAGGTTCGGCCACCTGCTTGTTGTCGCAGGCTCCGCCTATAAGCCCGGCGCGGCAGGGCTGTGTTGCCGGGCGGCGGTGCGCGCCGGGTGTGGCCTTGTGACACTGGCTGCCAAAGACGCCGTACTCGATCGAGTCGTGACAGGCGCGGTCGAGTATATGGGCGCTGTGGCATCTACGTTCGAGGATCTGGTTGATCTCAGCAGGGGCAAGCAGGCGCTGGCGATCGGTCCCGGCATCGGAACATCCGAAGAGGCGGCCGTTATTACCCGTCGGGTGGCGGCCGAGATAGAGTTGCCCGTGGTGATCGACGCCGACGGACTGAACAATCTTGCCGGGCACCTGGATCTGATAGCGAAGTGCGAATATCCACGCATCCTGACGCCCCACCCGGGAGAGATGGCCCGCTTGCTGGAGGTGACGACGGCCGAGGTGCAAAACGACAGGCTGGCCGCCGCCAGACGACTGGCTAACGAACATGGCTGCCAGGTCGTGCTCAAGGGTGCCGGCACGGTCGTGGCCGACCCCGGAGGTGTGGCCTACGTGATTCCCACGGGCAACCCCGGCATGGCATCGGGCGGCACCGGCGACGTGTTGACCGGGATCATCGCGGCCTTCGTCGCCCAGGGGCTTTCGGCCCTGGATGCAGCCTGTCTGGGGGCTTATCTTCATGGGCAGGCTGGTGACCGGGCGGCGTTGCAAAGTGGACAGCACGCTCTCATGGCAAACGACATAATCGAGACACTGGGGGAAGTCATGCTGGGATACGAGTCTGTTCGGGACGGGGATGAGTCTTGAGATAACAACCAACTCGGCGGATGAGACCCGCGAGCTGGGACGCCGGCTGGGCGAGATGAGCCTGCCGGGTGATTGGATCGGGCTGACCGGCGAGTTGGGGGCCGGAAAGACCTGCCTGGTGCAGGGGCTGGCGCTGGGAGCCGGGGTGGACGAGCGGGTTCCGGTCACCAGCCCTACCTACGTGATTTGCCAGAGCTACCCGGGTCGCCTGCCGGTTCACCACCTGGATCTTTACAGGTTGACGAGTTCCGTCGAGCTGGCCGAAATAGGCTACGACGAGCTTGTCTACGGGGACGGAGTGTGCGTCGTCGAGTGGTTCGAACGCATCCCGGCGGCACTTCCGGGGTGTGGAGTAACTATCAGCCTCGAGATCGTAGACGAATCAAGCCGCCGACTCTACATCGAGGGAGAAGACAGTCGTGGCAGTGAGATAGTCAGGGGCCTATTACATTCCAGACCATTTTACCGCGCTTGATTACCATCCGGGTGTGCGTTCTTCCGAAGTGGTAGACCAGGTTGCGGTAGTCTGGCGAGTCGAGCACCAGCAAGTCGGCCTGCATGCCGGGCAGTAGCGATCCCTGCTCGCCCGAGAGGGCAAGCGCCCCGGCCGCCCAGCGGGTGGCCCCCAGGAGCGCCTCGCGCGGGTAGAGGCCGTTTTGAAGGCAAGCCATGTTGAGCATTAAAGGCAGGTTCTCGCTCATGCACGAGCCGGGATTGAAGTCGGTCGAGACGGCCACGGCGCAGCCCGCATCGCACAGCATGCGTCCGGGGGCGTAGTTCTTCTTTCCCAAAAAGTAAGTGGCGCCGGGCAGCAGCACGGCGACGGTGTCACTCGCGGCCAGGATTTTTGCGTCATCGTCATTCACATGCTCGAGGTGATCGACGGAAGCCGCGTCCAGTTCCACGGCCAACTCGACAGACCCGCTGCGGGTGAGTTGTTCGGCGTGCAGCTTGGGCCTGAGACCGTGGGCGATGCCCGCCTCGAGAACCCTGCGCGACTCTGCCAGATCGAAGGCCCCCTGGTCGCAGAAGACGTCACAGAAGCGTGCCAGACCCTGCTCGCTGACCGCGGGGATCATCTCGGCGATCACCAGGTCGAGGTACTTCCGGCGCTGCTTGCGGTAGTCGGCGGGCAGGGTATGGGCCCCGAGAAATGTCGGTACCAGGTCGACGGCGTGCCAGCGGTCCACCTCGGAGACCACCTTCAGCATCTTCAGTTCGGAGGGCAAATCCAGCCCGTAGCCGCTCTTTATCTCTACAGTCGTGACACCCAGCGAGAGGAAGGAGTCGAGGCGGCTTATTAGCAAGGCCGCCAGCGCCTCTTCCGAGGCCTCGCGGGTCGCCCGTACGGTGGCATGGATGCCGAATCCCTCGGCCAGGATCTCCTCGTAGCTGGCGCCCGAGATACGGCGGGCGAACTCGTGGGCGCGCGAACCGGCGAAGACCGAGTGGGTATGGCAGTCGATCAGGCCGGGCATGGCGGCCGAGCCCCCGGCATCTATGCTTACGGTTTTGGCGTCGATTGATACGGCCGCCGCTAACTCTCTCTCGCGACCGGTCCACAGGATGCGCTCGCCCTTGATTGCCACGGCCGCGTTGATGACGAGCCCCAGGCCCGCCACCGGATCCGCAGCGGCGTCTCCCCGGCCGCCGGATGCCGGATCCATGGTCAATAGCTGGCCGATGTTCCTGATGACCAGGTCTGCATGCTCCATCGATACATCCTCCCAAAATCGAGAACTGATCACATCATTTTACATTTTTTAAAAAATGTAAAATGATGTCACTCAACATGGGAACCAGGCAGGAAACCGGAATATTCGTTGTATTGCTCTTGCTCTCGGCAGCGGGGCTCTTCGAGTCTTCATCCACCACCGCTCCCGCCAATGGTTTAGGGCTGAGCGCATCGGAACCAACAAAGGAAAAAAGCTCGCGCTGCTTAACCGGGCCGAAAAACATCACCACCCGCCAGCGCCTGCTTCTCGGCCTGCGCATTCCCTTAGGCAGCGCCTCCGCGGACGACCTGACGGCCATTCCGGGCATCGGCCCTACTCTGGCGAAAGGGATAGTGCGAGCCAGGCAGAGCGGGCATGGCTTCGACTCGCTCGACGATTTGCTCGAGGTGCGGGGAATCGCCGCCAAGCGCCTGGCGATGATGCGTCCCTATCTGTGTCTTACGGGCAGAAGCGGGTCATGAATCGAGAAATGCTCGATTTCCGCGCTTGACGCATCCAGGGACGAGACCTATAATGCCTGTTGTCCGTGAGGTGACGTTTTTTGAAACAGAGCCACAAGACAATTCTTCTCTGGATCCTGCTGATTGCCATGTTCATCAGCTTTTACCAGATCTTCTCGAGTTCTCCCCAGGAGGGCAAGGTCATCTCCTTCTCCGAGTTCTGGGACGAGGTCGAGAAAGACAATGTGCGCAACGTCGTCATCAAGGGCAAAGAGATCTCCGGCGAGTTCGTGGAAGGCGGCGGCAAGCGGGCTTTCCAGACCAGGGCTCTGTTGACCGATGACGTCATTCGCGACATGAAGACACACAAGGTGGTTGTCAGCGTCGAAAAAGAAGAGGAGAACCCCTTCTGGCAGTCGGCCCTTCTGAGTTGGCTGCCGATGATCTTCCTGTTCGTCATCTTCATCTTCTTCATGCGCCAGCTCCAGGCGGGCGGCGGCAAGGCCATGTCCTTCGGCAAGTCCAAGGCGCGCCTGTTGAATTCCCAGACCAACAAGGTCACATTCAAAGACGTTGCCGGCGTCGATGAGGCCAAGGAGGAGCTGCAGGAAATCATCCTGTTCCTCAAGAGCCCCAAGAAATTCACCCGCCTGGGTGGGCGCATTCCCAAGGGTGTTTTGTTGATGGGCCCTCCGGGCACGGGCAAGACGCTTCTGGCCCGGGCTGTGGCGGGCGAGGCGGGAGTGCCGTTCTTCAGCATCTCGGGCTCCGACTTCGTCGAGATGTTCGTAGGCGTCGGCGCTTCGCGGGTCCGCGACCTGTTCGAACAGGGCAAGAAACACGCCCCCTGCATCGTCTTCGTCGACGAACTCGACGCCGTGGGGCGGCATCGCGGGGCCGGCCTGGGCGGGGGGCACGACGAGCGCGAACAGACGCTGAACCAGTTGCTGGTCGAGATGGACGGCTTCGAGTCAAACGAAGGCGTCATCCTGATGGCGGCCACCAACCGGCCCGACGTCCTGGATCCCGCACTGCTGCGGCCCGGACGCTTCGATCGCCGGGTGGTGGTGCCGCGGCCCGATGTGCGCGGCCGCCTCGGTATCCTGCAGGTGCACTGCAGGAAGGTGCCGCTTGGTTCCGAAGTGAAGCTCGAGGATATCGCCCGGGGTACTCCTGGGTTCTCCGGCGCCGACTTGGAAAACCTGGTCAACGAGGCCGCCCTGCTGGCGGCCAAGACAGACAAGGTAGACGTAGGACAGGGCGAGTTCGAGATGGCCAAGGACAAGGTCATGATGGGCACCGAGCGCAAGTCGATGATCATCAGCGAACAGGAAAAGCGCCTGACGGCCTATCATGAGGGCGGGCACGCCCTGGTGGCCAAGCTGTTGCCCGGCGCCGATCCGGTACACAAGGTAAGCATCATCCCGCGCGGCCTTGCCCTGGGTGTCACCCAGCAGCTTCCTGTGGAAGACCGGCACACGACCTCGAAGACATACGCGACCAACCGCATTCGCGTGCTGCTCGGCGGGCGGGTGGCCGAGGAACTGGTGCTCAAAGAACAGACCACCGGTGCCGGCCAGGACATAGAACAGGCCACCGACCTGGCCCGCAAGATGGTCTGCGAGTGGGGTATGAGCCAGAAGCTGGGCCCGCTGTCTTTCGGAAAGAAGGAAGAACAGATATTCCTGGGACGCGAGATATCCCAGCACCGTGACTACAGCGAGCAGACCGCCCAGGAGATCGACAGCGAGGTGCGTCAGATCGTCGAGGAGGCGTATACAGACGTTCACAAGCTAATCTCCGAGAACTTGGACATATTGCACCGCATGGCCGAGGCGCTTTTGATCTTCGAAACACTGGAGGGCGGGGACGTCGACAAGATAGTCCGCGGAGAATCTCTCGATCGGCCCAAGCCTCTGGAAACCCGTCTGGTCAGTCCCGAAGAGGTGGCCATCGGCGAAGAGCGCAAGGACGGCAGATCCCCCAAGCCAGAACCCGAACCCGGCGTGGCATAGTACTCCTACATCGCCAGCTTGGTTGCGCCCGCGGCCAGGCTGTGGCTCGTGATCTTGGCCTTGAATTTTCGTCCGTCCCAGGTAATGCTGTGGCGCTTGATCAGTATCGGACGCCGAACCGGGGGAGTCCTGAGGACGGCGCGGAGTGTAATCTTCCCGAGGTTGCCCGATGGTACCAGTATTGCCGATAAACCGGTTTTGGCCGCATCGGTGGCCTCACCCACGGAAACCTGACTGTTTTTTCTCAACGCTGCAAGCTGCAGATCGGCCGATAGATCTTCCCAGGTTATTATCAACAGGTTGCCCTTGCCGCGGAACAACTGTAGCTGCTTGAGCTTGCCCTGGATTCTCTTGGCGCTCACGCCCTGGGGCGGGTTCGAAAGAAGCCTGGCCAACCTGGTTGCCGACCAAAGTTTGGCCCAGCGACGGGGATCTTCGGACCCTGGACGGCCGGGAGCGCTGGCCACCTTGCGTTCCAGGCGCAGGGCCTGGTCCAGGCGCCCGGCGCCGGCGGCCGCGGCCGCCAGTCGCAGCCAGTACAAGGGTTGCCGGGGATCCTTATTCGTCAATGTTTCGTATTGGCTGTAGGCAGGGTCGTACCAACCGTGTGCCAGGTAGATGTCTCCCAGCAGGCGCCGGGACAAGACGCTACCGGGGTCGAATTCGACTATCTCGGAATAGGTGCGAACAGCCTCATTGGCGAGCTTTCTGGATGCCAGGACATCACCAAGTTCGCGGGCCAAATAAGGCGTGATCAGCCCCGAGTCCCTCAGCCTGCGGCCCTGGAGCAGGGCCTCGTCCATTTGATCGTTTTTCACCAGCAGATGCATCAAGCGCACGATGCCGTTTGGATCGTCCGGAGCGCGGGCCATGATCTGCCGCAGGCGTTCTATGCGCCGGGCGACGTTTCCAATGGCGGCCAGCTCGTTGTCAACGTTGGCCCAGTTGATCGCGCCGCGAAACAGGATTTTTTCGACAACGGCGATGACTCGTTGATCCACCGCCCGGCGAAGAATCAGGCGCGCCAGGTAGCGCTGGATCTCGGGTCGTTGCGAGAAGAACTTCAGAACGTATGCCGCGCTGCCTTCGTCCTTGATGAAGGGCCTGATGACACGGAAGAAAGCCGCCTCTGAGCGCCAGTCGAAGATCTCGCAGGCGTCTCGCGCCGCCTGGTAGCGGGCCACGATCTGTTGGGGGCTGCTGGCCGTGCGCATTCGTCTTCGCCACATTATTACTCTCTCTCGAAGCGGGCGCCGGGAGATATCGGAGCAGGTCTTCATCAAAGAAGCCATGCGTATAGTGTTGCCGGCGCTATCCTTGGCGTTGCCCGCGGGACCGCTCGTCGCCTTGAGTTGCAATTTGCCTTCCGGGCGGGAGAGCTTTTCTATTGTCGCTGGCGCGGCTTGCGCCGCCAGGCCGCGGGCAGCCATTGGTGCCCTGCGCTTGCGTTCGTATTTCCCGCCGGCGGTGACGTTGGGTCTTCTGGCCATTTCTCTGGTTGCGACAACTTCACTTGCTGTTCCCGGGGCCGCTTCCATGGCGGTCTTCTCGCGGCTGCAGCCGAAGCCTACGCTGTCGGTCGCGATCTGCACGTAGTCGGTTTCGGGCTCACCGCTTGTGATCCATTGTGACAGGCGCACGCCCCTGAGAGTCGATTTCCTGCGGGGAATCCCCTGTTGTTGGTAGGCCTGTTCGCTCCCGAGGGCCAGGATACTGGTAAAGGGCGTCATCAGTCCGTAGTCCATGCCCAGCTTCATGATCTTGCCGCGCCGGGACTCAAAGTCGGCCGTAGAGCCGGTCAACCTGCGCAGGTACTCGGCCGCCCACAGGCGGGCGACAAAGGAGGCCGAAACGCTGGAGTCGGGGCTAATCGTGTACTCCTTGATGATTTTTTCGCCGGCCAGCTTGCCCTTGATCTCGATCTTCACCGGAATGGGGTGATGGGTCCTGGCCAGGACGAGGACCTCCTCGCCGTGCTTCACCTTTCCGTTGGCCGATATGAAAACCTCATCGAGGCCCGCGCCAAGATCCATGTCGAAATCTGTCATGGTCGGGGTCTTCAGGGCGGCAACCAGCCGTAGTACCTGCTGATTGATTTGCCCGCTGGCGCCCACTTGGAATGTTTCGCCCCCACCGGCCCGGGCCAGAGTGGCCAGTAGTGTGTAGTTGGCCGAAGGGCCCACGCTCACCGTGAAAAGGCGCGCTTTCGAGGTGGACAACTCGTGGTGCAGGTGTTTAACCAGTCGATCGGGGTTCATCTCGCCGGAGGTGGCGATTCCGTCGCCGATATAGATCACGGCTGGTTGTTCGCCGCCGTGCAGGCGTTCCAGCGAGGCTTCAAAAAGAGCAGACAGATCGGTTGCGCCGCCGGATGCGAACTCTGAAAGCCGCTCGAGCGCCTTGCCTATTTCGTCCTCGGTAGCTTGCGCCAATCCCTTGGCCGGATACAGTACCGTGGGACGAACGTCCAGGGCGATCAAGGCGAAGCGATCCTCCCCTGACAAGGCACGCAAAATAGCCTCGGCGGCGTCAATTTTCATGGAGCGATTGGCCGGATCCGAATCGGCGGAAGTGTCCACTACCACGGCGACCTCGCCTTTCAGCTTGCCTTTCTTGAGCCAGTCGAAATCGGGTGTGTAGCGCACCATCACGTAGTCGGCCGTATCGCCGGCGGCCTTCATGGTGGCAACTCGGATTGGCTCGGGCGGGGTATTGATGTGCGCCTCCAGCATGAAGTCGGCGCGCGGCACATAGCCCGATCGACGCATGCTGACAAGTTCTCCGCCGGACTCGACGCGCGCGTCCGCCAGCGTGGTGATCTCCATGTCCTTGCCTTCCGCGCCCAGATCGACATTCAACGAGAATTCGCCTATGCGCACGGGTTCGCTCGATTGCAGCGGGTAAACGTAGCGCAGGGTTTCCTTTACGACCGGAAGCAACTGCAAGTAGCGCAGTACGACACGGCGCGAGCCGGCGGCCGGAACAGGGTAGATTCGTGCCCGGAATGTATGGCTGTCTATCCATTCTAGAAGCGCAGGTTGGTGGCTTCTGGCTATTGCCTGCTTGTACTCGCGGGCGGCCCGGCGGCGCTCGACGAATTCTCCTTCGATCAGCACTCCATTCGTCTGAAGGGCAAAACCGGTGACGGAAGCTTCCTGTGGAACCGAGAACCAGTACCAGCCCTCGAGCGGACGGTCGGTTGGATTGAAGAAAGTCTGATCCACCTCGGTTTCTGCAAGTCCCGATCTGATCACGACACGCACCGACTGGCGGGCGATTTCCATTGTCTTGGCCGGGGTGCCGGCCGGGGCGTTAAGATCGACGCCGTATATCTGGCCCGATCCGGCTCCGGCAAGGCTGCCCCTCAAAGGTCGGTCGGCCATTCCGCCGGTCCAGTCCTCCCAGAAGACGACCGGCTTGACCACGGGGGCCGCCGATCCGCTGACGCTGGCCTGCTCGCCGCCGTGAACATCCACACGCCCACCGGGGGCGGAAATAGTGGCGACACCGCGGGCAACGTAAACATCAGCGCCCTGGGCGGTTTTCTTGATAGAGAGTCCGGCGTCCACTGCGAACACAGTCACGGCTCCGATCTTGTGCGCGATGGATTGGCGTTCCGTGGGTGGGGCGTCCATCCAGATTTCACCCTGGCCAAGCTCGACGGCGTTGTTGCCCAAAAAAACCCCGCTGCCGCCGCGCATGAATATGGAAGCACCGTTGGAAAGCCGAACCAGGGCCCGGGCGCCTTTGCCCGTGGCTATGTGTGAGTCGGCCAGGAGCGCCGCCCCCGAAAACGCCGGCCCGCTTGTGCCGGCCTGTTCCAGCGATACATCGCCGGCCGCCAACTCCAGCCTGGCCTGCAACGGCGAGGCGAGTTCAGGCGCCGGGCAGGCGCCGATGAAAAACGGCGGTATCCAGACAAACACCGCCGCCAGGATCAAGAAACCCTTGTACCACAAGCGTCCCGTTTTCTCTTTTTTGATTTCTATCTTCATAGCATTCTCCGTTCTGTCTGCATCCGGACCAATATCGACTTTAAGAATAGAGACGATTGATATAAGCACAGGTTCTCGGCGACAACACGAAAAAAACCCCGAAGCCTTTTGGGCCCTTTGGCCTTGATCCGCGCCTGGTCCTGGGCTATGGTTTTTCGTGGGCATCGCGGGCTGGGCGGTGCCCGGTTTGTTGTTTTTAGCGGGGAGAAGACGGCATGATCGAAAAAGTTCCCATGACTCCCGAGGGGTATCGCAAGCTCCAGGACGAACTCAAGCGTCTCAAGGCGGAGGAGCGCCCGCGAATCATCAAGGCCATCGAGGAGGCCCTCGACCACGGAGACCTGACGGAAAACGCAGAGTACGACGCGGCCAAGGCGGCCCAGCAGCAGCTTGATCAACGTATGCGGGAGATCGAGGACAAGTTGTCGCGCGCCCAGGTCATCCGGCCGGAAGACGTCAAGGGCGACCGCGTGGTCTTCGGCGCCAGGGTGCTTCTGACCGACCTGGAGAACGAGAAGCAAGTCAGTTACCAGTTGGTGGGCGAGGAAGAAGCCGATCGCACACAGCGCAGGATATCGGTAAAGTCGCCCCTGGCGCGCGGTATGATCGGTAAATCCGTCGGCGATATGTTCTACGTTCAAACCCCGTCCGGCGAGCGCGAGTACCTGGTGGAAGAGATCCATTTTGAGTGATCTGGCCGAAAAAACATGCGACTGGACGGTCGTCCGGACGATAGTGGTTTTCGTCATGGGTCTCGCATGGTCGAACCTGCTTGTTGCGGGTTGCTCACCGGTGCCCGATCTTCTGCGCCGCGGGGACACACTGGCGGCCGAGCACAAGTACCAGGAGGCACTGGCGGCCTACGTCGAGGCCGATTCCCACGAGAGCGAAACGGCCGCGGGACTGTGCCGGGCAGGGAGCCTGCAACTCCAACTGGGACAGCCCGACCTGGCTTTAAAGGCATTCGAGCAGGCGCTGTCCAAGGTTCCCGAGTCGCCGCGCGCCTACCTGGGCATGGCCAAGGCCTACCTCAAGAAAGGCGTCGATGCCACCGCGGTACAGGCGCTGGACAGGGCGATTAAACTGGATCCGCAAAACCCCGAGCCCTGGTTCATCAAGGGCATGGTAATGAAAAAGAAAGACGACATGGTCAGGGCTCTGGTCATGTTCGAAAACGCGATCAGGCGCAACAAGATGTATACCCAGGCTCACCTCAGGCGCGCCGACATATATTTCTCTAAAGGAGACCTCGACAAAGCCATCAAGGCTTACTCGCTGGCGGTCAGGTCCGATCCCAATAACTCCGAGGCGCTTGTGCAGATCGGGCGCACCTACCTGCTGGCCAAGCAATACGGCCGGGCCGCGGAAACCTTGCAGAAGGCGGTGTTGGTCGATCGCAAGAACGCCTGGGCGCAGTACTACCTGGGGGAAGCTTTGATCCACAACCGGCGTACCGAAAAGGCCATAATGGCGTTTCAGCGGGCGCTGAGGCTCAATCTTCACCTTGGCATGGCCTACGTCAGGCTGGGGCAGATCTACGAAGCGAACCTGATGGCCGACCGGGCCTACGATTCGTACCGGCGCGCCGTGCGGGCCGATTCCCGTTGTTTCGAGGGATTTGTAAACCTGGCCCGCATGCAGCTCGACCGCAGGCAGAAGAAAAATGCCAGCCGCACGCTGCAGAAGGCGCTCAATGTGAATTCCGAGTGCATGCCGTGCCGTGTTTTGCTCGGCCGGCTCAACATCGAGCGTCGGCGCTACAAGAAGGCCATAGACGTGCTTGAGAAGGTCGTCAGGGCGGACTACTCGAACAACGAGGCTCATTTCTTCCTGGGCCGGGCCTACCTTGGGGTAGGCATGATCGGCAAGGCCACTGCCGAATACAATGCTTTAGCCATGGCGAACGACGAGCAGCGCGCCAACGCCCTGCTCGAAATGATAAACAGAAAACACCGCCGGCGCTGACATGCCCCAGCCCAGAAATTCCGGCGGAGGTCTCGATACCTCGATCCAGTATATCAAGGGGGTGGGGCCGCGGCGGGCCGCCAGCCTGGCGGGGCGCGGGATCCAGACGGTGGCCGAGGCGCTTTTCCTGCTGCCGCGCAGCTACGAGGACAGGCGCCTAATACGCACCATCGACGGTCTGGTGCCCGGTGAACGTTCGACTTTCACGGCCGAGGTGGTCGACTTCGGCGTCAGGCGCATCGGTCGTTCCAGGCGCCTGTTCGAGTTGCTGCTCGAGGACGATACGGGCCAGATTCGCTGCCGCTGGTTCAACTTCAACCCGGCCACCTTCGCCAAGAGGTTTAAAGTAGGCGAGCGGGTCAGGGTTGCCGGGCGGGTCGAGGTCTATCGCGGCCGGCACGGGCTGGTGCATCCCGACATCGAGAGGTTCTCGGAAGGCACCGACGTGGCCGGTGACGATTTCGGCGCCGTGATTCCCGTCTATCCCGAGGTCGATGGAGTTTATCCCAAGGTGCTGCGGCAGGTCATGCGACGCGTTGTCAAGCACTACTGCGCGCAAGTCGAAGAGACACTCCCGGCCCAGCTTCGCGCCCGCCACGAGCTGCCGGGCATCGTCGCTGCGCTCGAGCAGGTTCATTTCCCGGCCCCGGACGCCGACGTTGACGAACTCAACCGTTTTCGTTCCCCGGCCCACCGACGCCTGGTCTTCGAGGAATTCCTGCTGCTTCAGCTCGGGCTTGCCTTGCGGCGCAAGCGCTACAAGAAGAACGGAGGCTTCTCGTTGGCGGCAGCCTGTGATCTGGAGTCGCTCTCGCGTTCGCTCTTCGGCTTCGAGTTGACCGCGGGCCAGAAACGCGTGCTCGATGAAATCGTCACCGACATGGCCTCCGCAGAGCCCATGAACCGCTTACTGCAAGGTGATGTAGGTTCCGGAAAGACAGCGCTGGGTATCTTGGCCGCAATAGTGGCTGCCCGTTCGGGGGCCCAGACGGCTTTCATGGCTCCCACCGAGATTCTGGCCGAACAGCACTTCAAGCAGATAAAACGATTGATGATCGCCGGCGGCAGGCAGGGGTTTCTCGATGTGGTTTTTATTTCCTCATCGGTAAAGGGGGTGGCTCGCCGCGAGGCACTTCAGAAGATATCCTCGGGCAAAGCGCAACTCGTGGTCGGCACCCACGCCTTGATCGAGGAGCGGGTCAAGTTCAAGCGCCTGGGCCTGTGCGTGATCGATGAGCAGCACAGGTTCGGGGTGTTGCAGCGGGCCAGCCTGAGAGCCAAGGGTCACAGGCCCGACGTCCTGGTAATGACCGCCACTCCCATCCCGCGAACACTGTCACTGACGATCTACGGTGACCTGGACGTCTCTATTCTCGACGAGCTGCCACCGGGCAGGTCGCCCATTAAAACGTTTGTGCTCAGTGGCAGCCAGGTTGGCCAGGCCTACCGCTTCGTACGCGACGAGGCGGCCTGCGGCGGTCAGGCTTACCTGGTCTACCCGTTGGTCGACGAGTCCGAGAAGATCGATCTCAGGGACGCCAGCCGCATGTTTCAGAAACTCGGGGCAGGGGCGTTTGCCGGCCTGAAGCTGGGACTGCTGCACGGAAAAATGGCCTCCGGCGAGAAAGACATGGTCATGTCGCGTTTCACGCGCGGCGAGTTGCAGGTGCTGATCTCGACAACCGTGATCGAGGTCGGAGTGGACGTGCCGGCGGCAACGGTCATGGTAGTCGAGCATGCCGAGCGCTTCGGTCTCAGCCAACTGCACCAGCTTCGCGGGCGGGTGGGCAGGGGAAAGCGCCCGGGTACCTGCTTTCTCGTCGCATATAACCTGGCCTCTGAAGATGCCCGCACGCGTCTGAAAGTCATGGAGCGCACCAATGACGGGTTCGTGATCGCCGAACAAGACCTGGCCATCCGCGGCCCGGGCGAGTTTATCGGCACGCGCCAGTCGGGGCTACCGGTTTTCCTCTTCGGCGATCTGGCGCGTGACGCCGATTTGCTCGACGAGGCCCGGCGCGAGGCATTCGCAATCGTCGCGCTGGATCATGATCTGTCGCTGGCCGGCCACCGCGCGCTGCGGCGGGCACTGGATCTGCGCTGGGGCAGGCGGCTTTCGCTTTCTGAAGTTGGTTGAAACAATTGGGAGGAATCTCATGCGCTGCGAACACTGTGGAGCCGAGCAGGCCGCCGGCAAGTTCTGCGACAACTGCGGCCGCATGCTGACACGAGTACTGGTGGAGGCCGAGGCCGAAAAAGCGGCCGCTTCGGATGTCTCCGCTACCCGTTTGCTGAAGTGCTCTCATTGCGGCAACCGGCAGGCCGGGGGACACTTTTGCGACAACTGCGGCCTGGAACTCGACATCTTCAGGGTCGAGGAAGAGGATGTCGTGCCAGGCGGTCGTTGTCGTCAGTGTGGACACTGGTCGAAGACGCGCCTGTGCCCCAATTGCGGCATTCCCATTCGCGACTTCGTCGCCCCGGAGGAGTAACTTGACAGCTTGTCGCATGCCCGGCCGTCTTTCCGATCGTCATGCCGTGAAGGTCAGGCTGCGCCGGGCAGCGCTGCACACCGTCTGCGAGGAGGCCAGGTGTCCCAACATCGCCGAGTGCTTCGGCGCCGACACGGCCACCTTCCTTGTGCTGGGCAACGTCTGCACCCGCCGCTGTCGTTTCTGCGCCATTTCGAAAGGCAGCAAGCCCATAGCGCCCGACCCGGCCGAACCAGCCCGCCTGGCCGCGACGGTCCGTGATCTGAAGCTGACCCACGCCGTAATAACTTCGGTCACCCGGGACGATCTGCCTGACCAAGGTGCGGGAGTTTTTGTAGCCTGCATCGAGGAGATTCACAGACTTTGTCCGTCGACTACGATTGAGGTGTTGGTGCCGGATTTCCACGGACGCTGCGACTTGCTTAGTGAGGTCAGCGCCGCGCAACCGGATGTCCTGAATCACAACATCGAGACGGTCGCGCGTCTTTACCCGCTGGTGCGTCCCGGTGCTGGGTTCGCGCGTTCCCTGTCATTGCTTGCGTATGCCGCCGGGAAATCGCATGCGCTTGTAAAATCGGGTCTGATGGTCGGCCTGGGTGAGCGTGACGACGAGGTGATAGAGACGCTGCGAGCGCTGGCCGATTCCGGTTGCCGAGTGGTAACCATCGGCCAGTACCTTCGTCCGAACGGAGAGTGCCTGCCCGTGGCCAGGCGCGTGAGCCAGGAGCAGTTCGACTCTTTCGCGGAAGCGGCCGAAGCGCTCGGGATCGAGGCGCTGTCCGGGCCGCTGGTGCGCAGCTCCTACCACGCAAGCGAGGTGCTGGCTCGGGCGCGGCGCTCGGGGGCAATCCCCAATTTGCCGAATCTGGCCGTGGACATGAAAGCAAGATAATGCTAGAATTATCAAATTGTCCTGACAGGAGGGAATAGACGAAATGTCCGTGGCAACGAAATCAACAGAGGTCGGCGTCGCACCCGAAAAGATCTTCGATATCATCGCCGATTTCGATAGCTATCCCGAGTTCCTCTCGCACCTGGGCGTGGTGGCGGTCAAGACCGAAAGCGATGCGGGCGACCGCAAGGTGGTTACCCAGTCGGTCAAGAAGATGGGGAAGGTCGTCAGTTACACCCTGGACTACACCTTCGATCGTCCCCGGAAAATCAGCTGGACCTTTGTCAAGGGCCAGATGATGAAGGACAACCGCGGATCGTGGACTTTCGAAGAGCTGTCTGAGGGACACACCAAGATCACCTACTCGGCAACTGTGAAATTCGGCATGCTGGTGCCGGGCACGCTGGTCAGCATGATGATCTCCAAAGAATTGCCCCAGTTGCTGGATGCGTTCAAGAAACGCGCCGAGAAAGGGTAGAGCATATGGGGGACGGATCATGACAAACTCAGAGGGCGGGCTGTTGCCCGTGGGAGAGAAGATCAGGCGCTTGCGCGAGGGGGCCGGCCTGAGCGTCGAGGAACTGGCGGGGCGCGCGGGCATCACGGCGGAGGAGCTGAGCAACATCGAGCAGGACATGATCTCGCCGGCGCTGGGGGTGTTGACCAAGGTTTGCGACGGGCTGGGCGTGCGGCTGGGTCGCTTCTTCCAGCAGGGACCGCGCAAGCTATTTGCCCTGGTGCGCGCCTCGGACGACAAGGTGGGCACGCGTTTCGCCTCGAAAAACGGTGCGGATCACGGCTACGAATACCTGTCGCTGGGTTCAGAGAAACGCCAGCGGGTGATGGAGCCGTTTTTGATAACCATCACTCTTCCCTCGGATTCCTCGGGCAAGCCGTCCAGGATCGAAGAAGAGCCGGGTACGCACGCGGGAGAAGAGTTCATCTACGTGCTGGAAGGTGAAATATCGGTCGACCTCGACGACCAGAACTTCATCCTCGGATCCGGAGATTCCATCTACTACGACGCTTCCATTCCCCACCGCGTTCTGCACCACGGCGAGGTCGCCAGCAAGGTGCTGGCGGTGATCCACCTTCCAGAAAAAGATTGAATAACCCGGTTACGAAATTTTTTCCCCCCGGCCTGACAATTCTTGCGTTATTTCAAATAGTAATCATATTTCAGGTTGCCGGCGGGATGGTTGCCTGCTGCAATAAACCCTTTGGTTATCACTGGTTGAAAAATTGTATGCGGGACAGAACTTTGGTACATTTCTTGCGACAAATGTTTATTGGACGTAGGACGGCAAACCGGGAGAATGCAGTGCTGGATGCGTTTATCATAGAAGAGCTCAAGCGCCGCGAACAAAAGCGGCAAAGTCGGCCGCGGCCGAGACTCGATCTTCCAGATGAGATGGACTTGCCGGAATGTGAAGAAGTAGATCAGGATCAAGAAAACGAAGACGACAGCCGCGTGATAATCATCGACTACGACGAGTGAATTCCACGCAACTTACCTGAAGTTTCGTTACATTTTACCAATTGACATTTTTCCCGTTCGGGGTGTACGAGTCATGTCTGTGGATTGAGTTTATGCCCGCTCTTCCTCTTTTCTTCTTGGGCTTTCAGGGAGGTAACGTAATGACCGAGATTATCGATGTGCGCGCGCGCGAGATTCTTGATTCCCGCGGCAATCCTACCGTCGAGGTGGAGATGGGCCTGGCCGGCGGCGCCGTGGGGCGCTTCGCCGTGCCCTCGGGAGCCAGCACGGGACAGCACGAGGCGCTGGAACTGCGCGACGCTGACAAGAATCGCTTCATGGGCAAGGGAGTATTGAAGGCCTGCGAGAACGTCAACAAGGTCATCGCGCCCGAGATAATCGGCCTCGACGCCTCCGACCAGATTTCGCTCGACAATACCATGATCGAACTGGACGGAACCCCCAACAAGACCAAGCTGGGCGCTAACGCAATCCTGGGTGTATCGCTCGCCGCCGCGCGCGCCTGTGCCATGGCCGCAGAGATGCCGTTGTACCGCTACATTGGAGGAGTCGACGCGCACATCCTGCCGGTGCCGATGATGAATATCCTCAACGGAGGGCGGCATGCAACCAACAACGTCGACCTTCAGGAGTTCATGGTCGTTCCCTTGGGGGGATCCACCTTCAGAGAAAGTTTGCGCTATGCCTCCGAGATTTTTCATCACCTGAAAAAAGTCCTGATCGAAACAGGCAAGGCGGCAGGGGTGGGGGACGAGGGCGGCTTCGCGCCGCAGCTCGACTCCAACGAGGAGGCACTGCAGGTCATCATGCGGGCCATCGAGGCGTCCGGGCTGAGGCCCTTCGACGACGTGGCCCTGGCCCTGGACCCGGCCGCCTCCGAGTTCTACGACACCAAGCGCAAGGTGTACATGCTCAAGGGAGACGGCAAGGAGCTGGACTCGGCGCAGATGGTCGACTACTACGCCGGCCTGGTGGACAGGTATCCGATCGTCTCGATCGAGGACGGGCACGCCGAGGATGACTGGGAAGGCTTCGCTTTAATGAACGAGAAGCTGGGCGGCAAGATCCAGATCATGGGTGATGATCTGTTTGTCACCAACACCGAACGACTCAGTCGCGGTATAGAGCAAAAGGCAGCCAACTCGATCCTGATCAAGGTCAACCAAATCGGCACTTTAACCGAGACGCTGGCATGCATACGCATGGCGCATACACATTCGATGACAACCGTGATTTCCCACCGTTCCGGCGAGACCGAGGACACCACCATAGCCGACTTGGCCGTGGCCACCAACGCCGGCCAGATAAAGAGCGGTTCGGTGTCGCGCTCCGAGCGAGTGGCCAAGTACAACCAGCTCATGCGTATCGAGGAGTGGCTGGGCGACCAGGCCGTCTACGCCGGCCGCAAGGCTTTCGCTCACCTGGATAAATAGTGCCCGCATCGAGATTCGACCAGACGACACACATCGGGTGCCCTACCTGCGGCGACCATTCCAGCGCGAGCCGGATTTAGGCGCGACCAGATGCTCGACCACGGCCTGGACCGGCCGCTCATCGGAGCCGACACAGGCTACTTCCATGTCACCTTCCTGGGGCCGGGCGAGGATATCGACCGTATCCGCGTACCGGAGAGCCGGCTTGCTGTAACTCCTGCCCTGGAGGCACAGCTTAACGAGCGCCAGCGAAAGATCCTGGCCTACGCGTTGGAGAACGGCGCCGTGACGACGGGGTGGTGCATTGAGATGCTGGGCGTCGTGCGCGACACGGCGCACCGCGACTTGAAGGGCCTTCTGAAACTGGACCTCCTGGTCCGTAAGGGGGGTGGTCGGTCGACGAGGTACGTGCCGAAGGAGATAAATTGGTCATGAGGGAATCATCCGATAATCATCCGATAACTGGCCGTAATCATCCGATAACGGCTGTCTCTCAGCCCGGGACGAATCATCCGAGGTTCATCCGGCCCGGGAGGATGATCATCCGACAAACTCTATATAGGCCTACAGCAGCGTTACACCAATCACCGTGTTGGTGACTATCCAGATCGAAGGCAAGCCGATCTGGCCGATGGCGTTGCACTCGAGGCCGATCCAGATCCGGCGGCGGGGGGTGTGCCAGCTGAAACCCAAACCGCCAAGCCAGGAAAGGCTCGGTTCCGAGGCGAAGTCGTCTATGCGTACCAGGATGTTGGGACGCGACCAACTCCAGCCGGCGCCGCCGCGCAGGAACAGGTCGAAGGGTTCCAGCGGCAACGTCAGGCGGGCGCCCAGGTTGAGCGCCTGGGTAGCGAAGGCGCCGGGTGCCGGCGGGAAGGGCGCGTCGGTCCCGTGAAAACCCGCCGACCAGTTGGCCTCCACTGCCAACCAGGAGAAAAGCTCGTACCCGACTCCGAAGGAGAAGGCCACTCCCGTGCGACTGGCCTCGCCGACGGCGCCTGTCCAGACGGCCGCGCCCAGGCCGGCGCGTACGGTCAGCCCCCGCGGCACGGAGGGAGGCCGGTTACAGGCGGATTCCGCCGCCCCGGCACCGGTTGTCGGCGCCGCCAGGATCAACGCGCAGACAAATAATGAACGCGCGACTTTCAAGATCAGTCGTTCTCCTCGATGCGGAAAGTGAACTCCGCGTTCACGTTGGGCGCCGTGTCTTCATCGAACGCCAGGCCGTAGATGATGGTCGCCTGAGATGGCAGCTCTTGGGGAGACTGATCGCAAGCCGGGTTGTGCGCGATGGCCAGGGCCAGGTCGAGCGCCCTCATTTCGTCTTCGAGAAAACTCTCGCAGACTTCCCGGCCAGGCGCGACTTGGTGGTGATGCTCGGCAAGCACTTCAATCTGCGGCAACTCTAAAAAGAACTCCGGCGCCACCTCGTCCGGCCCGACCTGGCGTCCAACCCAGACCATCACGTTTACCGGCTGGTCAGTGGACGATGTAACAAGACGGTAGTCCAGGCGCGCGTCCTGCTCATTCACAGTCAGGACAGGATAGTCGCACAGGCAGGGAACTTCCCGGTCTGGTTCATTGGCCAAACAGTCGGCCAACTCGGCCTGTTGGTCTCGATCCGCTGTGTCGAGCGGAAAGCGGAAGGTGCGGGAGGCGGCGTCTTCCTGCAACTCGGTTGGCAGCGATAGAACATAAGGGCCGAAGTATTGCTCGTCACGGCAGCCTGTGGCCAGGCCGACGACAAGAGCCAGAGCCAAGTTCAAAAATCCACGCATCATTTCCTTCCGAAGGTAAACGGGTAAATCACCCTTACCTTACCTCCGCGCGGCCTGGGAAAATGCCAGCGCTTGATGAACTTCATCAGGCAGCGGGAAACATTGCTGCGGGCCGTCGCCTGGGTGAGGCTGCTTTTATTGATGGCGACCGATTTCACGGATCCGTCGGTGTCGATGATGAAGTCTACGGTTACCTGGCCGCGCAGGGTGGGGTAGCGCATCAGTTGAGATTCATAACAGTAACGAATGGCACCCTTGTTGCGGCTTACGACCGTGTAGATCTCCTTGCGGGATAACTCGCCGCCGGTGACTTGAGCTGCGCTTGACGGCATGGCCAGGCTCACCCGCGCCTCAGAGCGAGAGGCCAGCCTGCTGGTGCGTCCCGTCCGGCGTCCGCTGCTGCCGGTATGCGGGCGGGCCTCGTCCATTCCCTCGCCCAGGGCCTCGGCGCTTCCGCGCCGGGCGACCAGGCCGGGCAGGGCAATGCCCGCGCTACCGGTAGAGGTCAGCAGCCTGGCGCTGGCCGCGCCTCGGTCGAGATTGCGCACCGCCGCGTTGAGGCTCATGCCCAGCCCGCCCTTGCCCATCACATCGTGCAAGGCGCCTTTGCGGCGGGCGATCGACAATGCGCCGACCACACCCTTGCTGGCAACTTTCTTGCGCATCTTGAGAGTTTCACGGTCGAGCGGCGGCTCGTTTTTTGACGTCTCGCTTTTCTTGCGGCGCTCGCGTTTGGCCTTGCGGGTGGCTTCTTGTTGCTGCTCTTCTCTCTTGCGCTCTTCCTGTTGGGCTTTTTTTAGCTCCTGCTTGAACTCCAGGACGGCCTCGGGATCGTCCACCACGAAAGAGGCCAACCTGTCGGGGAGTTGCTCGACGGTGTATCCGGGTGTTGAGCCCGCAAACAGGCGCGATACCAGCGAGAACATCAGAACCAGGGCCAGCATGATCCCGAAGATCTTGTTGGTGAAGGAGTCGTAGCCCACTATCTGGCGCAGGCCGGCGGCCGGGGCCTTGAGCTTCTGAAGCACGGTGTCGAACTTGAGCCCGGCGCGTCCGAAGACCAGCACCCCGCCATCGCCCTCGCCGAGGTTGAAACGTATTCCCCCTCCGTCAAGCTCCTCGTAGGATTCGTTGTTGAGCAGATCGGAGACCTCGCGGGTCACGCCTGAGATCCTCACCCGCCCGCGCATCCCGGGCAGCAACCACAGCAAGG
The DNA here is from genome assembly GCA_964640665.1 of uncultured Myxococcales bacterium. Lineage (GTDB taxonomy): Bacteria > Myxococcota > B64-G9 > B64-G9 > B64-G9 > DATKYQ01. The sequence goes on along the minus strand of CAZXHT010000014.1, from coordinate 24,029 downwards.
TGCCCCTGGACGTCTGCCTGAACACCGTCAAGCGCTTGCCCGTGGATTGTCCGCGCAATGTGAAGGTAGCGGCGGGGCTCTCGCCCACGGACACCTTGGAACCCGGGCCGAACAGGCGCTCTTCGAGCACGGTTCGCTCCCAAACCAGAGCACAGCGCAGGTAACAGGTGTCATTCGCCATAGACGGATTCTCCGCTACCATCATAGACGTGTCAAGGTACGCAATAGTTCCCAAGTGTCTCAGTCGAGGAAATCGGCCTTGCGTGACTTTATTATCTTCTTTTCGGGGTGGGGTGCCGATCCAGGGTGCCATGGATTTCGTTTTGGATTGCTTCATAAGAGAGATTATTCAAAAACGAATTTAACAGGCTTCTTCTTTTGGGCAGCATCCAAAACCTGTTGATACACCTCTGACCAGGTTTGATCACGCCTGGCCTTGATCGTTACAGTTTCCGACTCACCGGCCTCTGCCAAATCGAGCGTAACCGGCACCGCCAAATCGGTATACACCACTACTACCCATATTAATTTTTTAACTGCCGCAAGATCTACGTCGCAAGGTTTTTCATCAAGGGTTTCCCCGATAGCCTGGCACAGCAGCTCACACTTGTATTCCGCAGGCGCCATTGCTATCATTTCAAAACTGCGCTTGAGATGGGGGCTTTGCTGCAACAGTCGCTCTGCCAATTTGGACAACCAGGTTGCCCTGTCTGCCGGATGCACCTTTTTGATTCCTAGCAATTCGGCATCAATACTCGAAGGACCTGGCGCTTTGGGCAAAGCACGCCCCGCATAGTCAGCTTTGAATAAAAATGAAATTTTGTCCGCGCGAAATTTTTTATCCAGCTTCAACAGCTGCTCCATGACCCAATAGGGAGCCTCTGGAGCAAGGGCCACGAACAGGGTCTGCGGCTTCCAGGCTTTGTCGCGGTATCGCAACGACTCTTCCAGGCCATAGGTGCTATTACCCAGCACCGAATCCGGCGGGGCATCCGATAAACTGACAGCCGAACCGGCATAGAACTTTTTGCCGGACACATGTACTTCCAAGCCGTCTTTATCGCGTCGTAATCCTGTTAGCCCTTCCACTTTAAGGGGAACCAGCTCAATATCCAGAGGGTTTGAAAAGCCGTAGTCTTTTGTATTTGTGCAGTCTTTTGACAATGCAAAAAACCATTGAGCAGCCTCTTTGAATCTCTCAGCTTTGGACATAAGCGCAGGCTTGTCCTTTAGCGGTGATGTCGGCTCCGGCTTCTTTGGTGCGGGACTACAACTCATCACCAGAAAACCCCATAATAGAATTACATAACCGTGTTTCATAATTACCTCGCGAACCTGTGATCTGCTTGTGGATCAGGTGTTGCCCCATCTCCTGTTCCCGACAGATGAGCCGTGCCCTACCTGCACTCGGCAAAAGCCTCGATCGCCTCGATTGGCCTTGCCCCGGTTTAGTGGACAGGTTTCTTATGCTGCCATAGCAGCTTGACATTTGAAACGCCTTTCGTATTCGACCGGGCTCAGGTTGCCATTGGTCGAGTGCTTGCGTCTGCCGTTGTAGAACGCCTCGATGTATTCATGGATTGCCAATCTGGCAGCCTTCATATTCAGCCAGTACCGCTTGCTGACCAGCTCCCGCTTCAGTGTCGAGAAGAAGCTCTCGGACACGGCGTTGTTCCAGCAGTCTCCCTTGCGGCTCATGCTCGGGGTGATGCCCGCTGCCGCGAGCGCTTTCTGGTAGTCATGGCTTGCGTACTGGGAGCCGCGGTCGCTGTGGAAGATTAGCCCTGGAGCGACCTGGCGCAGCCCCACGGCCATCTCCAGTGCCTTCAGCACGAGCTCTGACCGTATGTTGTCGTCCAAAGCCCAGCCGACCACTCGCCGTGAAAACAGGTCCAAGATGACCGCCAGGTACGTCCAACCGCGGGCTGTCCAGATGTACGTGATGTCGCCGACCCAGACCAGGTCCGGCCTGTCGGTCTCGAAGTTGCGCTCGAGCAGATTTGGCGCCACGGGCAGGTTGTGGTTCGAGTCGGTGGTTTTGCGGAACCGCTTCAGCGGACGTGCCGTGATGCCGTTCTCTCGCATAAGACGAGCGACTCGGTGACGGCCCACGGTCTCGCCCTGTTCCTTGAGGTCATCATAGATGCGAGGGCTGCCGTACGTGCCGCGGCTGCGCCGGTGAGATGCCTTAATCTCCTCCATCAGCACTGCATCGTCCCTCTGTCGCTGGGACACCTCGCGACGCTCCCAGGCGTAGTAGCCACTGGTGGAGAGCCCGAGCTGCCGGCACATGAACGCGACCGGGAAATTGGCCTTCTCCGCCCGGATCACTTCGAATCCTCCGATGTCTCCTTGGCGAAGAAGGCTGCTGCTTTTTTTAAGAAGTCGCGCTCCATGCGCAGCCGACGGTTCTCTCGACGGAGACGACGGATCTCCTCCTTCTCCTCCGTCGTCAGAGCCCCGTGAGGCCCTTTACCTTCGTCGATGTCTGCCTGCTTGACCCAGTTCCGGAGCGAGTTCTCGGTCAGATCCAAATCCCTGGCGATCTGTGCGATGGACTCACCGCTCACCCGCACCAACCTGATCGCGTCAGCCTTCTGCTCTTTGGTAAATGTACGTCGTTTCTTCTTGGACATCTGAACCTCCCGGCGGGATTATCCCGCACAAGTCAGGTGTCCACAAAATCCGGGCAAGCCCACATTGAAGTGGTTTATTGGATACAGTAAAGCCAGGAGGTCGAAGATAATGGGATTGCCTAGACACAAGTACAAAACAGGGACTCACACAGATGCGTAAGTCCCTGTTATCGGAATTGTCCTAAATTTTGTGTAAAAGGTTAAACTTCATTAAACAGGTCCTACCATGTTAGGAGGATCTGAATGAACGATAAAATTCGAAAAGAACTAATCGACGAGCTGATGGCCAGCTACAAGAACCCGGAGGATATTCTGGGGCCGGACGGGCTTCTGAAGCAATTGACCGCCGCGCTGGTAGAAAAAGCGATGGAGGCCGAGCTCACTGACCACCTCGGCTACGAGAAAAACGACAAGTCCGACAACGACAATTCCAGAAACGGCTATTCCTCGAAAACGCTCAAGACCGATCGCGGAAGTGTGACGGTCAAGATTCCCAGGGACAGAAAAAGCTACTTTGAGCCGAAGATCGTGGAAAAACATCAGACTCGCTTCGACGGTTTCGATGACAAGATCTTATCGATGTAAGGCAGAGGCATGACCGTCCCCTATATTTGCTATATTTGCTATTCCACCTGGTAGGACATGTCGTCCAGGAAATATGCAGTCTGCACGTTTGCCGGCGAGATGAATCCGATCCAGAAGAGCCGGCACAGGGGCTGGCCGCCTTCCAAGTCCTCGAAAACCTGCGCCTGCTGCCCGGACACTTGAACGGTGAGATCGTACAGGCCATCTGCCGTCACGCCCACGACGGAATTGATCTCGAAGGAAATCCAGACGTCGTCGGGCAAGGTCGTCAGATAGACACCCGAAGCAGTCAGGTCGCCGTTTTCCGCTATACGCAAACTGGGGCCCGCATCGTAGGGCGATTCTGGGTTGTCGCGCCACTCGTGTTTGAAGATCGCTCCGGCCTGTAAAAGCACACGAAAGTCGACCCGCACCGTTCCCCGGATGATGGTCGTCTCGTATTTGATATGCGGCTCGTAGGTCTGCTCGCCCGCTCCGGCGGGCATGTCCTGGAACTTCAGACTGTGCGTACCGGTTGCCGCGGTCTCATCGCTCACCCGGACCGTCATGCCGGAAGGCGTCTCATAGGTGACCACCTGCCGAGCCATGGCGCCCAGCGGAGTGGTTTCGAAACCGTCGTCAAACGGCGGGGGAAGGGGTTCAGGCAAGGTACTCGGCGAACGCGGGATGCTGCGGGGGAGGGCGACCCAGTCTGCGTCACCATAAAGACCGAAGGCGTCGAATTCGAAGGGCACGAACCCCAGCGCCAGCGCCGGTGAGCCGTTCTGCAAGTTGAAGTCGAAGGTGGTCGGATCGTCGCCGGTGACGTTGGAGAACAATGGATCGGCAAGCTGAGAATTCATGTCATAGCCGCCGGCCTGGCGTTCGGCCAGGGTCCGGCAATCGAAGGCCACCTGACTGTTGACGGTGTCCCAGTAAAGATTGGACTGCATGTCCAACAAGTCATCATCCCAGCGCCGCGCCAGAGGCCAACCGTTGTTGAACAGGACGATGTTGTTACTGAATGTCATCGATCGCGGATCGCCCCGCCAGTTCGATCTGATCTGATTTCCGCCGGCAAAAGCGAAGATGTTGTTTTCCACGCTGATGTTCTCGCCGAAGTTCTGGTTGAAGTTCCCGGTTCCGTTGTTGAAGATCAGGTTGTCCTTGAAGAGCACTTCCGAGCAGCCTCCGTCGGCGTACAGGCCCCTGCCGCCATACCCGTACGGATAGGAGAAAACGTTGTGGACCTTGTTATGAATCACCTGCGTGCCGGGCGAAATGCTCGTGACGTAGATTCCAGCCAGATCCGACAGTACATGGCGGCCGATGTGATGGACATAGTTGTGGGCCACGAGGTTGTGGTTCATCGTGGTCGGCTGCATGGTCCAGTTCCAGCCCAGTGAGATGCCCGAGTAGTCGAAGTCGCAGACCTCGTTGTGTGTAATTTCATTGTAGCTGCTCGTGAGGACACAGATGCCCACAGCGCCGGCGAGAATCTTGCCGCCGTCGTGGATGAAGCAGTTGTCGACAATGTTCGCGAACGCTTCCTCGGCCGCGTTCAAAGGAGCTTTCTGCATGCCGATGCGCACGCCGCCGCCACCGAGATCGGCGAACTCGCACCGGACCACGCTTGAATTATGAGTGCCTTTTTGGAACCAGAGGGCGAAGGAACCGTGATGGCTCAGTTCGCATTCGCGGAATTCGAGGTACTGTGCGCCCTCCGCCTCGATGGCCGCGGGGAGTTCGACGGCTGCCTGCAAGCCCATGGTGCCCGCATCCCCCGGTTGCCAGTCGGTGTGCAGCAAGCGCAATCCTTCGAATGACAGGTATGCGACGTATTCGGGATCGGCGGCCGCAAGGCTGCCCTGGAAAAGAAGCAGCTGCGAGGCGACCGGCGCTACGGTTTCAACCGAGCCTGGTTGCTCACCGGGAAGCGGCCAGTACGTCAGCACGCCCGTTGCTCGGTCGAGATACCACTCGCCCGGCTCATCCAGGGCCTCGAACACGTTCCAGACGCGGTAGCGTTGCTTATAAGCCAGTTCCTCGAAATCATAGTGTGCCGCGCTCTTGAGAATCACCCGACTCTGGTCGGTGTCCTGGGTCTCGATGGAGTGTACCGAAGTCGACCAGATGTGAACAACCTCCACCATGGCATCCTGCGGATTCTGGAAAGCCTGCAGGTCACCTGGACTGTAATGAAAACAGCTCCTGGCGAGTTCGGCTTCCGTGCAATTCCCCGCCGTATACAGGTAGCCCGCGTTCGGTGTCCGTGCACGCTGCCGCCGCTCACCGTCCACCCACAGGGCCGTAAAGTACCAGCTTCCATTCTGGACCTCGGGCAGGGTTACCGTCCAGCGGTCGCCGCTCACCTGCCACCCGTTTATCGCACGACCTCCACTGATGACCGGGTGCTCGGCCGGGTAGTTTTCGTAGGATATGGGGAACTGCTGCGTCCCGGAATCTTCGGGCGTGAATTCCACCGGTGCGGTCAGTCGGTAAACCCCTGCCCTCATTTGTACCCGCACCGGTTTGAACAACCCCGTATCCGCCTTGATGCGCCTTACGGCGGCGCGCGCCCCGATGAGCGTCCGCAGGGGACCGTCGGAATCGTCCGCTTCGGGCTCGGCGAAGCGGCCCGACCAGTCATCGTTCCCCTGGGGTGAAACATACAGAATCAGCTCGTTCTCGTGACAACCGTCCAGGCACAGGCACAAACCCTGTTCCTCGTCGACGCAGGTCTCATCGAACGCGCAGGGCGGGTCGCACTGGTTCTCGATGCACACGCCACCTTCGCAGTGTTCACCCGTCGCGCAGGTCGGGTCGCAGGGATCACTGACGCAGACATCTCCGACGCAGTGGTAGCCGGGTTCGCAGGGGGGATCGCAAACGTCGTCCACGCAGATACCGTCGACGCACGACTGCCCAACATCGCAGGGTGGACTGCAACTGTCGGGCACACAGGCACCCGCCTCGCAGTGGGTTCCCGGTTGACAGCTCTCGCCGGTATCGCCGCACACGCACGCATTCTCTTCGTGGGCCAGGCAAGTTTCCTGGTCGTCACAGGGCGGTTCGCACACGTTGGGTTGGCAGCCGCCATCCTCGCAGTGGAACCCGGTCGTACAGGGTGGTTCGCAGTCGACCACGGCCATGCAATCTCCCTGCGCGTCCTCCTCGTAGCCCGGATCGCAGGAACACACAGCCCCGCCAGCGTTAGCGGTGCACACGCCGCGGTGCGGCTCATTACATGGATTCGGCTGGCAAGGATCGCTGGAGACACAGCGACCCTGGGCGTCCTCCTCATAGCTCGGATCGCAGTAGCACACCGCCTCGCCGTTGACCTCCTGGCACACACCGCGGTGCTCATCATTGCAGGGATTCGGCTGGCAGACGACATCGTCCGTGGGCGCGCTACCAGCACAGCCCCAGAAACACGCGCAAACGCAGATCAGGCATGGCCAAGGTAGTTTTCGCATTTTCAGCTCCTGAAGTTATTGGAAGGATAGTCAAAGGATAGTCATTTCAAACCACCCTTTTTGCACCCTCTACGACTGACTCTGCCAAGAACCGAATCCAAGGTCAATTCTGATTTCCGCTCATAGCTCGGCTGTCACTCTAAAAACGTGAATCTGGCACAGATTGCTGAATCCTGAAGAAACCTATCCCCGCCCCCCTTGTTCGTATCTTCTCGATCGAGTTCAAACCAATTGCTTTGCCGTGCATAACTCCAGGAGGGCAATTCGGCCTGAATTCAGGGTCGTCTGAGTAGGTGAGTAGGCCGAGGGAATCTCACCCTTGTGGTTCTTCCACATGGATTTCTCCCTTCACATCGAGACGACTGGTTCCCGTAGTTCCCTGCAAAAGCCTGAGACGGACTCACGCCACCTTTACGCCGAGCACCATACACCCAGTAACCAGATTTCCGGTGAACTTATCCTGAGAGATCCAAACGCCCTCAGTTTTGATGCTGCTTTTCGTCTAGGGTGCCAGCTTGCCGGCTTCCCTGAACAGCTGGAAGATTCCGGGCGCCGAGCGGGGATCCGGGGTGTCCGGCCGATTGAGCACGGAGCACGATTGAGCACGATTGATGGTTAGCACGATTGATGGTTACGCAATAGTTCCTTAGTGTCTCAGTCGAGGAAATCGGCCTTGCGTGACTTTATTATCTTCTTTTCAAAATGCTGGGAGGGGAGCCTGAAGGATCTGAACTTGTTTCTGATGCGCTTCAGGAAATACATCAGGTGGGGAGTCTTTACGTGACCTTCAATGTCCAGGTTGTCGAAGCGGTAGACTCTTACCGAGCCGGCTTTCTTTTTCTTGGGCCCGGCCGAGGCCGGGCCGGCGGCCAGAAACAAGGCTGCAAGCGTAACCGCGATTAATTTCTTCACTTCGAAACTCCCTTGCATGCGGCGGGATCGGACAGGTGGATATCTTCTATGTATCCCTTGGCTCGTTTTGCGTGCCCGGGATCGGTGCGGCCGGATTTCAGGTAGCGCATGAACGCCTCGCAGGCCCAGGCGGGCTTCTTTCGGTAATTCATGTAGAGCAGGCCGAGATTGAACAGCGTGGCCGGGTTGGTGTGATCGAGACCCAGGATCTGCTGGTAGCTCTTCTCGGCCCGTTCGAAGCGGCCAAGGCCTCGGGTCGCCACCGCGTGGCCTACTAAGGACGGTAGGAAGCCCGGGATGGCCTGGACTACCCTTTTATACATCGAAGCCGCCCGGGTGTAGTCGCCGCTATCCATGTATACCGAGGCCGCGTTGAGGCCCGCCTCCGGCAGCTTCTTGCCCTTCTCGAAGGCCTTCGTGAACAGATCGAGCGCTTCTTGAATCGCCTGCTCCTTCTGCCTGGCCAGTCCCTTGTTGTTGAGCACCCTGGGATTGTCGGGATCCAGCGATAGAGCGCGGCGGAAGAGATCCCGGGCCATCTCGTGCTCTCCCTTCTCGGAGAAGATCGTGGCCAGGTTGTTATAGGCCAGCACCTGCCCCGGATCGCGCTCTAAGACGTAGCGCGCCTGCTGCATGGCCTTGTCGTATTCGCCCTTGAGTCTCAAAAGAACCGAGAGGTTGTTGCGGGCCTCGAAGTCATTCGGGTTTTCGGATACGAACTTCTCGAGGATCTCGATAGCCCGGTCATACTTCTTGTTCTTGCGGTAGACATCGGCCAGATTGAACGAAGCGGCCCTGTCACCGGGACGCACCGCCAGGGCCGCCTTGTAGGCGGCCTGCGAGCCGGCCAGGTCATTGCCGCGCGCGTACAACAAACCAAGATCGAACTGGGCCTCGTATAGCCCGGGATTCAATCGCACGGCCTCGGATAATTTCTCTACCGCCTTGTAGTAGTCGGCCCGGCGTCCACGCAGCAACGCAACGCCGTCGTTGAAGGCCGTGATCGCGTCCGCTTGCTGCTTTTGCAGCCTGTCCGGCACGATTTTTGGCTTAGCGGGCGCGCAGGCGAAAAGCGCAAGCAGGCCCGCCGCGGTGATCGGCAAGAGATGCCGGAGGTTCATGGTTTACCAGCCTTTCCCGCCTTGCGGCGCCTGATTTTCATCTTTTCGATAATCAGGGGAAAAGTGGTAAACGAATCGGCCCAGGCCGTGCCCGGCCTGATCTCGTCCTCGGCCGGGAACCGGCCGGGATCCAACATGCGAAGCTGCTTGAGTGTTTTCTCGCTCCACTGGCTGTAGTAGGCGTGCTTTATGGCCATCGCGTGGCTGATGCTGAAAGCGCTTTGGGCCTTGTCCTCGATGGGAAAGGCCAGCGATTGAAGCTCATTTCGATAGACGTCCAGTTCTGCAGCCGATAATCCCTTGGGCATGGGGGCCTTGTAGATCGCCTGGGCGAAACGCGCATACATGTCCCCGATTCGATACAGGGCTGCAGACGCCCATTCCATGTCTCCGGCGGCGACCACGCGGGTGAACATGCCCTCGGCCTTCTTGAGCAGGGCCGCCTTCTTGCCGAGCAGCTTGACCAGGCGTGCCTTGGGGGGGCGCAGCTCGATCTTCTGGTAACTTGAAAAAACCATCTCTCCCATCAAAAACAGACACTGCGCGGCCGCGGCGAGCTCGGGACCCTTGGGCGGGCGCCTGAGCGGAAAGCTTCCACATTTGTCATACTGCCTTCTGGCACTCGAGAGCTTGCCCAGCGCCTGCATGACCTGGCCCAGGTGCAAGGCGGCTTGGCGCACTCGCCGGTCGCGCTTGGCGAATTTCGTTGAGTAACTCGCGAAGATCTGCTCGGCGCTGGCCGGCTTTCCGGCCCGCGCGAAAGCCAGGCCGGCTCCGAACAGCGCCTCGGACGCCTTCTTGTGCTTCGGATAGCTTTTGGTGAATTCCTGCAGGCTGGCTGCCTCCTTCGAGTAGGCTCGACGGGCCCTGTGAAGCAGTGCCGCCTGCAGCAAGGCGCTCGGGGCCCGCGTATCTTTGGGGAACTTGGCGGCAAATTTCTCGTAGTTAGCAGCGGCCCTGTCGTAATCGTATTTCCGCTCGTAGATGCCGGCCATCACGAAGGTGGCCTCGGCCGCCCGCTTGGGGTAGCGCTTGATTATTTTTCGATAGCTGTCGATTGCCTTCTCTTTCTGGCCGGCCCGCTCATGGTTGACGGCTGCCCAAAAGAGCGCCTTGGGAGCCAGATCGCTTTTAGGAAACTCGCTCGCCATGCGCTCGTACTCGCGGGCGGCCTTGCCCGGCTTGCCCTTCTTGGCCAGCGCGGCGCCGGACTGAAAGATCGCCGCGGCGATGAATTCGGGAAGCCTACTGTCCAACTCCTTGCCCGTGAAGGTTCCGTGCCTCTTGAAGCGACGGGCCTTTTTCTCAAGCGTAGCCCAGTCACCCAGGCGCGTATAGCAATCCAGTGCCAGGTCGGCCGCCGCCGGGGCGAAGGCGTCTTGCGGATGGTTCTGCACCAGAGATAAAAAGCGTTGCGCCGCCCGCCGGAAATGGGCGTGGTAGTAACAGGTCTTGCCTTGTTCGAAGCGCAGTTGCGGCACCTTCTTGTCGCCGGGGGCCAGCCGGGCGAACTCGTCGACCGCCCTGCTGAAGCCCTGCTCGCTCTTTGAAAAACTTTGCTTTACGGCATGCGGCTCGTCACCGGGAAGCCCGCTCTTCTTTCGCAGCGCATCGAACGAGAGCACGGCGGCATAGGCCGCTTCGACACGCAGCTTGGTGTCTTTCAGTTTGCGCACGGCCAGAAGGTAGTTCTCGGCCGCCCGGGCGAAGTTTTTTAGTTTGAAGAGCACCTCGCCCAGGAAAAAATGCATCCTGGGGCTTTGTGCGCTTTCGGGAAACATGGCCAGATACTCGCTGTAAGCCGCGGCGGAAGCCTGGTAGGCCTTGCCGTCATGCGACTTCTGGGCCTGCTTGTGCCTGTAGAGCGCCACGTAGCGCAGGCTTTCCTCGCTCAGGCGGCGGGCTTCCTGTGTGGCCTCCGTGTCGGCGGCATTCTTCCGCGCCCAGGATGAGCCCGGCCCGTAGTTTGTGGCCACGGCCCGCCGCTCGACCAGGGCGCGCTCCACGAGGCCGGCGCGTTCGTAGGCCTCGGCTATCTTGACCCGGATGGCCGGGCTTTCGGCCGAGAAGGGGAACTTGTCGACCAGCATGCGATAGCTTTCGATGGCCTTGGTGTAGCGTGCCTGACGGAAGAAGACCTCTCCCAGCGAATGCAGCACGCTGATCGAGTATTTCTCGCCGCCGACCTGCTTCATGAATCGATATGCCTCGCGGGCGCCGCCCGATTCGGAGAAGGTCAAGGCCAGGTCTTCGAGCGCCTCCTTCTTGAGTTCTGTAGCCGAGTTCACCCGCCCGCCGGGACGCCGGGGTTCGTCCGCGTGATAGAGAATGCGCTTGAATCGCCGGGCGGCTTGCTTGGCCTTGCCCAGTTTGAAATAGCACCAGGCCGTCTTGTAGAGAGCCAGATCCTCGAGCGGAGTACCGGGATGCTCGAGAACGTGACCGTAGGACCGCAGGGCCTCGGCGTAGCCGCCTTTTGAAAAAAGGTACTCGCCGATAGCCAGATGGGCGTCGGGCATAAAAGCGCTTTTCGGGTATTTCTTGATTAATGTGCGATAGATCGAAAGGGCCGCCTGCTCGTTCCCCTGTTCGTTGAGCCCGAAACCGTACAGGTAGAGCACGATGTCGGATTTGTCGAAGTCCTGGTGCTTTTCGAGAATCTGCTCGTAGACGCCAATCGACCTGGCCAGGTCGATGCGCGGCTCTGGAGGACGTACTTTAAGGGCTCCCGAGCGGAAGGCGTCAATCTGCGCGTCGTAGGCCTGCATCTTGTGAAGAAAATCGGCCTCCGAGCTTTCCCAGTAGAGCTCAGCCAAGCGAAACAGGGCGTTGGCCCGCTCGGGAGCCCGGGGATATTTTGCGAGAAAGCCGTTCAGCAACCCGATTGCGCGCCGGCGCTCGACGGCTACCTTATCTTCGCGCGCCTGCATGCGGTCTTCGAGCCAGCCGGGCTCTCCCGGCGCCGGCGGGCACTTTTGGGGTGATGCGCCGGAGTCGGCCGCCGCCAAGACGGCCGACACGAGCAAGATGATACTACTGAACCTCATCCGGCCATCCCTCTCCGTCGAAAGGCCAGTATTCGTCACCGGCATCGATGAACCCGGCCTCGGAGAGTTCCTGGTACACCGAGAAAGGATAACGACCCTGGGCCAGGTTCTCGACCTCGGTCTGTAAAGCCTGCTTCTTGCCCAGGGCCGTATCGATGCGGCCGAGAGTGGCGAGATGGATCCAGCCCGCGGCCTTTGCCGTCGCACGAGCCCACCAAGCCCCCGAGGCTGTGTCCGCAAGCTTGCGCGCCTTGTCCCGCAGGACGCGCGCAGATTCTGCAAGTCGTGAAAGTTCGGCGTGCTCGTTTTTCAGGTAGGTCTTTGGGAGTTGCGCGTCGGTCACCAGGCGCATCTCGCCGAGCGGGCGCCGACCCTGTGCGCTTTGCAGTTCTTCGAGGGCGACTCGGGCGTTGTCGCGCGCGGCGAGTGCCTGGGTTTCGAGCGTCGCCAGCGCCGCCCGCGCTGCCCCGGTGCCCGGGCGCGAGCGAACATCCGCGATTCTCGAAAGCAGACCATCGGCTTTCGAGAGATCGGCTCGCAGGTCGGTCGCTGTTGTGGCTCCGGGCCTGGGAAATGACTTGAGCGGCATGCCCGAGGTCAGCTTCGAAAACATGTCCTCGGCCCATAAGAGACGTACCACGAAACCATCGACGCTTGCGGGCAGGGCCATTGCTTTTTGTTCGTCGCGCTCAGCGGGCACCGCGGCACATACAGCGCGTGGAATGGACGCCGTCCCGCTTGACTTGACGTTACCAAGTAGCTCGACAACCTGATCGAATTTTTTCTCGGCCTGCAAAAAGAGGCAGTTGTCGAGCAAGGCATATCCCGAAAGCAGGCGCGCGGCCGGCCAATCGACACGGTCGATATTTTGTCCGCCGCGATCGGCAAGAGCGCGCAGGCAGTCTTGATCGCGGCCCAGGCGGTAGAGTGACCAGGCGGCCTCGTAACGGGCCTGCGGATAGGCGCCAGAGCCGGGTGAGATCATCGCGTAGCTGTCTGCGGCGCGCCGGTAGTTGCCCTGCTCGTGGCGGATGCGCGCCAGCGCCAGCCAGGCCTGATCGATCACCTCGATCGTGTTCTTCGATACCAGGAACGTGTAGCGCCCGCCGCCGGGCTGGTGAACGATGGAGCAGAAGCGCGTCGTGGCCGCGTCGCGATCGCCGCTTTGCAGATAGAGCGTACCCGTCAGGTACAAGGCCGCCGCACTGAAACGACTGTGCCGCGATACCGACTCGAAGGCCACCCGGGCCTGGTCGAGAAAACCCATATGCACAAGGGCTCTTCCCTTGAGGTAGGCAAGTTCGTCGCGTTCGTCTGGTCCGGCCTCGACCGAGCCCAGGACGGTCAGGCTCTGTTCGAACTGGCCCGAGGCCAGCGTCAGATCGACAAGCTTGCGAAAGGCCGGCGCCCTGAATGCCGAAGCCGGCTTGCGCTTGACGAGCGCCACCAGAATCTCGCGCGCGCGCCCGATGGCGCCCTGGCGGAAGAGCGCGGCGGCCAGGTCGTAGCGAATGTTGTCGTGCGCCTGGGTGTTGGCCAACTCCCAGAAGGACGGATCCAGAAGAAGCGCGCCCAGAAGATTGGCCGCCGACCGCTCGGCCCCGTCAAGATAGAGAGCCTCGCCGCGCCTGAGCAGCTGGTCGAGCCGGTCGGTATCTACTTTTCTCGACAGCTTGCCGGTCTTGATCATCCAGCCCAGCAGCGCGCCGCTGGGATCCTGCCCCGGCACCGGCAGGGGAGAGATCAAGGCCGGCGCTTCAATCGGCAGGCAGGCCAGCAAGAACGAAAATGTCAATGCGCACTGCAGCACCGTCACCTCATTCGGCTTCGGTCTCGAAGCCGGCGTCGATCTCTATGTTCCAGTTTCCGTCGGGTTCGGGATTTGATAGCACCCTTGAACCCGGCGAATTGCCGTCCTGCTCTACATCGAACGAGGCAGTGCTTGTTGACTTTTCGCGCAGATGCACGGTCAGGCCGCTGCCAGCGAAGTAGCCCGGCTGCGATCCCGGCGGGTCGTCGGGGCCGCGGGCGAAAACGCGCAGCCTGAGCAGGTGTCTTCCCGGGGGCAGGTAGCCGTCGAAGAGCTTGATCGCCTGGGCGCTGGGCGCCTTGTTGAAATCGTTTCGATAGGCCCGGGCGCCGTCGAGGTCGAGTTCGATGCGCGCCACGCGAAAGGGCGTATCGGTCTGACCGTGGTAGCGGACAACCAGGCGCGAGTCGAACACCTTTTCGGAAAGCAGAGCCAGCCTGGCCTCGACCGCCATCAGAGCGTCACGGGCGCGGCTGTGAGCCAGCGCGAACCCGGCCAGCGCCTTACTATCCAGGGCCTGCGCGGCGGGTTGCTCGGCCGCGGCCTTGTCTTTCGATATGGGAGGGCCGGCCGACAGGCCCGCGGACCACAGCAGGCAGGCGAGCACCGGCAGTCCAATAAAGTGCAGGCATCTCATCAGAAACCTCCTTCGAATGCGAACCAGCCGCCGAATCTCCACCCGCCCGCGAAAGTCTTTCGTTCGGACGAGGCCGGCGAGTCGTATGAGCTGAAACCGTTTTGCGAGTCGGCGCCCTCCCAGCCGTAGTCTGCGTGCAGCGTTCTGAGTGCTGCCGAGAGGGTGATGTATTTGAAGATGGCCAACAGGCGCCCGCGCCTGGGGAAAGTCATCCAGGACAGGCCCAGCCTGGCCCACCAGGCGATGTAAGAGCTGAGTTCGCGATCCGCCGACCAGTAGGCCCCCTGCGGTCCGTCCGGGTAGTCGTCGCGGTAGAAAACCGCCCGTGTCTGGTGATAGGCGCCGCCACCGGCCGAGATGATGAAGTTATCGCCCAGGCGTTGCAGGTAGGCGGCCTCGATCGTCTGGTGCTCGACCCGCCAGCTTCCCGAGCCGTAACCGGCGCCCAGTTCGATAGCGGCGGACAAAGCCTGGATCATGCGCCGCAGCCGCAGCATGGCTCCCCAGCGTACCCGCGAGCGCGGGTGTTTTTCGGGCTCGCTGCGCGGCACGCCCGAAGCATTCGTCTCCGAGTGCCTTGAGAAGAGGGACACCAGCCGGTAGGGGCTCTGCAGAAAGCCGTCTTCCAGACGGGCCGAGATATCCAGCCGCAGGTTCCAGCCGGGCAGGAATCCCTGCTCGCAGGCTGCGAAGAGTTGATCGGCGGTGTAGTCGTCACTAACTGCGTCCCCGGCCGGCAGGTGATCGGCTGAGATTGTAACCGAGCGCATCGAGCGCCGGTAGCCCAGAAGAAGCACCGTGTCGCGACCGAGCACCGTGGTTCGCGCCCCGATCGAAGGCTCATGCAGCCAGCCGTCCCAGGCCATGCGCAGGCGGTAGCCCGCGCGCAGCAGGCTGGTGCCGTCATCCAGCACCAGTGCCGCGTCGGGACCGTGACTCACGGCCCGATCGTCTACGGGGCCTGTGAAGCCGTCCAATTTCTGGACGATCTGTTTCCTGTAGCCTGTGCCGTAGCCGGCCTCGACACCGAAGCCGCCCGCGATCTCGACCGAAGCGCGGGTGTCCGATTCGAGCCATGTCCCATCGACCTGACCGCCCGGGTCAGCCTCTACGCTCATGCGGGTCGTTATCGTGTTGGGCGGCAAGGGATCATCGGGCCCGGGTGAATTCATCCCCAGGCTCTCGACCGGCCGGGTCGGTCCGAAACGCATGGTCGGGTCGGAAAGAACCTCGCGGGCGACGATCGGTCCCGAGGCGCAGCCGGAAAGATAGCCGAGAGCAGCCATACAGCAGGCCGTCAGTAGCTTTCGAAGGGGATCCAAAAACCGACTCCCAACGTAACCGCCAGGTTGTTGGTTAAAGCCTCGGAGGCGAGCAACTGCTGGACGTAGATGTGATCGCGGATCTCGACCCGCACCGAAAGCCACTCTGTTGTGAAGATCTTGATGCCCGCGCCGGCGGTGTAGGTCAGTCCTTCGCTGGTTTTGCTGTCGGTGATACCCACTCCGGCCGTCAGGTAGAAATCGAAGTGCGGCACAGAGGCTCTGAAAAACATGAACTTGCCGTGGAACGGGTGCCACACCAGGCTGCCCAGGTAGATGAAGGCGTGTTGTTTCTCGAACAGGTTGTAGCCGGTGAAGCGCTCCACCGGCCCTGAGAAAGACGAGGACAGGTAGGCGTAGTTGAAGCCCGCCTCGAGAGCGAAGTCTTCGTTGATGTGAAAAGTGTATGACGCTCCGCCCATGGGAGAGGCGCCCATCATGTCGCTCGAGTAGACCCCGCCGAAGATGTTGATCTCGTGGCGCAGGCTCTTTGCAAAGATTCGCCTGGCCAGGCCCTTGCGCTCGCCGCCGTCGCTTTCAGGCGGCTGGGGACAGACGGCCAAAGAGATCGGCCCCGCCGACAGGACGATCAACATGGCCAGCCAGCCCATTGTTCTTGCCCGGGTTTTTTTATGTGAAAAAAAAGTTCTCATCAGAAAGTCAACATCGCGCCACCCGTCAAGGCCAGCGCGCTCCAAGTGTCGTCGGGGGTGAAGAGCATCAGGTGCCTGACATCGAATCTCACAGCCAGCGAACCTCGCAACTGAACAATCAATCCGCCCCCGGCGCTTACCAGCGCCCTGGTGCCGGTCTTGAAGATTTCCACGTTGCGATGCGGCATGAAAGTGCCTCCGCCGCCTCCGACGGCCACGAAGGGGACAACCGAATGCCATGGGCCCAGGGTGACGAGCAGTTCGCCCCGGTAGGTGAGCACGTTGCCCAGCCCGCCGGCCGACTGGCCCAGCGCGAGTTCGAGCAGGTAGTGGCGACTGGGCTGGTAGGCGAGGCGCAGGACGAAGAACCCGGCGCCCGCCAAGGCGCCACCCGCGATGGATAGGCTGACGTTTCCGTCTCCCAGGCGCGACGGCCCCAGGATGTTGCGGTGCAGCCAGTCGGAGGCCTCGGCCAAGGCGCTCTCGTCGACGATCTCGAAGGGCCAAACGAGCTCGGCCAGCACCCAGCCCGAGGTCCCGCGGGTAAGACGAATGCGGTACCAGGCGTCGTCCGGGCTGCGGTCGATAGCAGTGAAGACCTGGCCGGCCCCGACGCGGCCCAACTCGCGAAACGAGCCGCCCGGTCCCGCGCGCACCGGGACGCTGCCGGCCATGACCCGAAGCTGGATACGACCCTCATCGAGCGAGCCGGCCCCGGCGCGCGCCGCTGTGGCGACGATGGCGACTATGAAAATCAAAGCGCAAAACCGGGCGGTCGTCATCAGTTGTCCTCGAGCCAATCGACGATCTCGTCGCGCGCGTCGCTATCGAGCGCCTGTCCACCGGGATGAGCCTCCTGCCGGCCGTCGCTCCAGACGAGCAATGGGCTGGATTGGACCAGGTCGAGATCGCAAAAGGCCATGATCGAAAAGTAATCTTCTTTCAAGGGAGGCGGCAGATCGTAAGGATCGGTCATGCCCGAGTCGGACGGCAAAGTAACCTCGGTGAGGTGCAGGGTGAGGCTTGTCGCCCGCGCATGGCAGCCCGAGGTGGCGCAGCTGTTGATTAAAGCGGGATGGATCTCGCGTGCAAAGGTGACCGGCGACGGCACCGTCCGCCAGCGGGAGAGAGTAGTCTCCCCCTGGTCGAGCGAGCCGCAACCGGCAAGCAGCAACAGGCAGGATAAAGAAATGCCCGCGACCTTCATGTTTGAGCAAGCTTTCACCGCGAAAAGAGCCTATAGTTCACAACCAAGAAAATCAAGCAGGAACACGGTCGCTGTTCACTCGCCTGTTCCTGCGCACCACCGACACTTCGACGAATCTGGTCTTCTGGCACTTAGGTGCGTCAGCGTGTAGATTGTCGATCCGATATATTTTTTAAGACTTGCTAAGCTTGATATCGACGCTCATCAGGCACCTCCTTTTTCGCTACACTCGCTACAGTAGCGAAAATAATACGTAGAATAAACAACCTCTTACTGGACGAGATGACTACTTACACGGCTTTTTCTGGCCAAGGTGCCAGGTACTTCGTGGGTGCTTTCTGCCAAGGTGCTCCTTCTGGAGGCGAGGATCGAGGGGGGATCCCCAAATCGGTTAGGCACTCTTGCTTGCCCCTGGACTTTTTACGAGACCATTATCTATAATATCATTGGAATCAGGAAACGTGAAAACGGAGGTTCTAATGGGTGGTATCAGGGGTCGGATTTGTTTGTTCTCGTATGTTCTTCTATCTCTCTTCGCGCTCACATTCAGCGCATGTTCTGGTGGTAGCAGTGAATGCACGCCTTCCTGCACGGGCAAGGAGTGTGGATCCGATGGTTGCGGAGGGACCTGTGCGCCGGGATGTGGTGCCGGGCAGACCTGCAACGAATCGACCGGGCAGTGCGAGGGATGCACGCCTGATTGCATGGGCAAGGAGTGTGGACCCGACGGTTGCGGAGGAACCTGTGCGCCGGGGTGTGGTGCCGGAGAGACTTGAAACAATGGGGTGTGCGAAGCTGAAACTATGGACATAGTGTGGATTCAAATTCCCGGTGGGACGTACCAGATGGGGAGCGACGCCGGTGGTTCTAATGAGCTGCCCGTGCATTCCGTGACGGTGCCTTCTTTCGAGATGGCCAAGACCGAGGTGACGATAGATCAGTACGGGGCGTGCGTCGATGCTGGGGCCTGCACCGCGCCGAATACTGGAACACACTGCAACTGGGGTGTTTCCGGTCACGGTGCGCACCCGGTCAATTGTGTCGACTGGAACCAGGCGGTGGCGTTTTGCAGTTGGGCGGGCGGCGGGTTGCCGTCGGAGGCAGAGTGGGAGTATGCGGCCCGTTCCGGCGGGCAGGACATCACCTATCCCTGGGGGGATGAGACGGCGACATGCCAGTATGCCGTGATGAATGAGGGCGGGTATGGCTGCGGTCAGGGCAGCACCTGGGCTACATGCAGCAAGACTGCCGGCAATACGACTCAGGGGTTTTGCGACATGGCGGGTAACGTGTGGGAGTGGGTGCAGGATTGGTATCACAGTGACTATACGGGTGCACCAACGGATGGCAGTGCATGGGAGGACAGCGGCTCTCACCGGGTCACTCGTGGCGGCGACTTCTACGACGACGCCCACTACCTGCGCGCCGCCTATCGCCTCGGCGGCGATCCGTCGTTTCGCCACGCCGACCTCGGCTTCCGCTGTGCCAGGTAGGAATTTGGACACCTGATGAACGCGAAGATTTTCTGAGTACTGCGCGGGTCATTTGGTTGCGGCGGAGCCGCGCTGTGAAACTGCCGCAAAAGGAAATGCCGGGCCATCATTAGCCTACAACTGTCATTCCCGCGCAGGCGGGAATCCATAATGGTTTGTAATTGCAGATCTTCTGGATCCCCGCTTTCGCGGGGATGACTTTGTGTACGTTTTGTTCTTCCGACTTTTTACGAAACCATCATTTTAAGGGGTCTTCTTTTTCAGAAAGGAATATAATCAAAAAAAGCCTGACTTGTCGTTATTGCATGGAGGGGATTTCATGTTATTAATCATGGAGGTTGAAGGGATAAAAATGAAAACAAATCGTCTGACAATTGCATGGTTGGCATCTACGCTCCTTATGGGGGCCTCGTGCCTTTCCTGTAGCGACGGGAGGGGATGCACGCCGGACTGTACGGGCAAGGAATGCGGGCCCGACGGTTGCGGAGGTACCTGTGCGCTTGGCTGTGGTGCCGGAGAGACCTGCAACAATGGGGTGTGCGAAATAATAGTGTGGATTCAGATTCCCGGTGGGACGTATCAAATGGGGAGCGACGCCGGTGGTTCCGACGAACTACCATTGCACCAGGTCACGGTACCGGCTTTCGAGATGACCAAGACCGAGGTTACGATCGATCAGTACCAGGCATGTGTCGATGCCGGGACATGTACCCTGCCGGACGACAATACCTCGAACTCCTATTGCAACTGGGGATATTCCGATCGCGGGGCACGTCCTGTGAACTGCGTCGATTGGAACCAGGCTGTGGCGTTTTGTAGCTGGGCGGGAGGCCGCCTGCCGTCGGAGGCGGAGTGGGAGTACGCGGCCCGCTCGGGCGGGCAGAATATCACCTATCCATGGGGCGATGATACGGCGACGTGCCAGTATGCGGTGATGTATGAAGGCGGGAATGGATGTGGACTGGATAGAACCTGGGCTGTATGTGGCAAGACTGCCGGCAACACTGGCCAGGGGCTTTGCGACATGGCTGGAAACGTATGGGAGTGGGTGCAGGACTGGTATCACAGTGACTACACGGGGGCACCAACGGATGGCAGTGCATGGGAAGATAGCGGCTCCTACCGGGTCCTACGTGGCGGCAGCTTCGTCTACGACGCCGTCCACCTGCGCGCCGCCTATCGCTACCTCCACGATCCGTCGTCTCGTTTCGACTACTTCGGCTTCCGTTGTGCCAGGTAGGAATTTGGACACCTGGTGAACTGGATACCTGGATTTCGGGTCGGGCCGCTGTTTGCGGCCCGTACCTTCAAAGAGCAGAGGGGGGATTCTCAATGGGGTTTCCCCCTTGAGTGAATTTTCGGGGTTTTGATTTTGGCCACTCAGGGTGCCACTCAGGGTGCCAGGTACTTCGTGGGGGGTACTTCGTGGGGTACTTCGTGGGGCTGGGGCTGGGGCTGGCAGACGGCGGGACTAACGACAATATAAGCGGAGGCTGCAGCTGCTCCACAGGCGGCGCCGGCACGTTTTTCACGCTCTGCCTGGCGCTGCTCGCCTTGGCCCTCTGGATCCACCCAATACGAAAAAATAATCATTTCTCTGTCACCGCAACTGCCTGTTTCCCAACGTTCTCCTTGACAGTCGACCCGTTTATGGACTATATTTAGTCATGTCATCAAGGAGGTGAAACGTGAAATTCTCCAGCCAAATCAAACCAATCAGCTATCTCAAGGCTCACGCCGCGGAGATTATACGAAATCTTGCAAAACAACGGGAGCCCCTGGTCATTACCCAGAACGGCGAGGCCAAAGTTGTCATGCAAGATATCGAAAGTTACGAACAGACGCAACAAACCATGGCGTTACTCAAGATCCTGGCGCTTGGCGTTCGTCAGATCGAAGAGGGCAAGGTTCAGTCCGCCGCCGATGTCATCAAGCGGCTTCGTAGCTGGCGGGAAACTCGTTGATGGCCCACCCGGTGATCTTGACCGATGACGCCGCTCGCGACCTGGAAGACATATATGATTACATCGAGAGGCACGACGCCCCCGGCAAAGCCGATCACGTCCTCGATCGGGTCGAAAAGGCATTCGACAGCCTGTCCGAAAATCCCCGGCGTGGAGACCACCCGAAAGAATTGCTCTCGATCGGCATTCGGAACTATCGCGAGATTTTTTTCAAACCCTATCGCATCATATACCAAGTCATGGACAACAACGTCTATGTCCTCCTGATCGTCGATGGGCGGCGAGATATGCAGACACTATTACAACAACGCTTACTGCTTTGACGTGACGATTCGGGTTGTCACAATGAAATGTACCGTTGTCGCAAATCTGGCCTGGTACTCCGGCACGTTGGCGTGTAGATTGTCGATTCGATACTATTCTTTGCGGGAGGTAAGATGGATTTTGCATTCTCAGACGAGCAGCTGGCCTTCAAGGAACAGGTCATCAAGTTCGCCGCTCGCGAGATCGCGCCGCGCTGCGCGGAGCACGATCTCAAAAGCGAGTTCGATCGCCAGGCCTTCCGGCGCCTGGGCGAGTTCGGTATCCTCGGGCTTCACTTTCCCGAGGAACTGGGCGGCAGCGGGGCGGACGTGGTCACCACCGTGCTGGCCGGCGAGGCGCTGGGCGAGGCCGGGGTGGACGGGGGCCTGATGCTTTCTTACGGGGCGCATACTTTCCTGTGCGCCGACACCATCTTCGCCCACGGCAACGACGAGCAGCGCAGGCGCTATATACCGAAACTGGCAAGCGGAGAACTGATCGGCTGCATGGGGTTGACCGAGCCCGGGGCCGGGTCGGACGTGGCCGCCCTGCGCACCCGGGCGGTGCTGAAAGGCGATCGCTACGTGCTGAACGGCTCGAAGATATTCATCACCAACGGGCCGGTGGCCGACCTGGCGGTCGTTTACGCGACTGTCGATCCCGAGGCCAAGCACGCAGGCATCAGCGCCTTCATAGTCGAGCGGGGGACTGCGGGCTTCAGCGCCGGGGCGCCGCTGCACAAGATGGGTGTGCGCAGCTCCCAGACCTCGGAGCTGTTTTTCGACGATTGCGAGATCCCGCAAGAGAACCTGCTCGGTACCGAGGGTGGAGGTTTCCTGATGGCCATGCAGACGGTCGAGTGGGATCGCTCGGCGCTGGTGGCTCCTTTCGTGGGCGGGATGAGCTATGCGCTTACAAAATGCGCCCGCTACGCACAGGAACGGCGCCAGTTCGGCCGGCCGATCGCCGAGTTCCAGGCCGTGCGTGAAAAGCTCGCCGAAATTAAGATATTTATCGAAGCCGCCCGGGGCCTGGTCTATCGCATCGCCTGGTGCAAGGACCAGGGCCGGCCCCTGAACCACCTCGAGGCGGCGGTGGCCAAGCTGTTCATCGGCGATTGGTCGCTCGAGCCGGCCAACGCAGCCATGTCGCTGATGGGCGGCTACGGCTACTGCCACGAGTACGAAATGGAACGTATTTTCAGAGACGGCCGCTTGGCGCCCATCGGGGGCGGCACCTCGGAAATCCAGAAGATGATCATCTCGAAACTGATGTGAGGACCGCAAGATGGACTACGATCTGAGCGCAACGGAAAGTGAGCTGGTAGAAAAAATAAAGACAATTCTTGCGGATGAGAGCCTGCCAGACCCCGAGGCTTTGGAGAAGGCGGGACCCGGCGAGATCGCGCCGGTATTGCGGGCCTGGCTTGCGCGCCTGGGAGATGCGGGCTACCTGGCCGAACATGTCGGTCCCGGCAGGCTAGTGGCCCAAACAGAGCTTGCCCGCCGCTCGCCGTGGCTCGCGCTGGCCGCAGACATCGGCGCGCGCATGCTCGGTGGTCTTATTTCCAGGCACGGATCGCCCCAACAAAAAAAGATGTTTCTCGATCCGATCCTGCAAGGCAAAAGCATCGCGGCCGTGGCAGCCTCCGAACCGCTGTCGGGCTCGGTTCCAAAAACGCTCGGTACGCAAGCCCGCAAAGAAGGCACGGGCTACCTGCTCAGCGGCGGCAAATCCACGGTAAGCCTGGCACCCATGGCGGACATGATCGGGGTGCTGGGACGAATCGGTGATCGGATGGCACTCTTCCTGGTAGACGGTGGGCAATCAGGAATCGAACTCGGCGAGCGGATGGACACGCTTGGCTACAAAGAACTGTGCACCTGCCCGCTCGAGCTGCGCGATGTGCGTCTGGAGCCGGAAAGCGTAATAGGTCCCTTCGATGCATCCGAAGTAGATCTACTGCAAGAACTGCGCGCAAGCTGGGATCGCGCGCTTACGGGCACAGCCTGCGGGACGATGCGTCTCTGTCTGGATCAAACGCGGGCAAGCGCCGACGTCAAGCGCACCCACGGAAAGCCCCCGGCCGGCTACCAGAGCGTGCGCTTTGCCCTGGCCGAAATGCTGACCCTGTCCCAGACGGCGGAACTTTTAGCCTTGCGCGCCGCCTGGGCCGCGGCAACAGGCGATCGCGAAGCCGCGTCCCTGGCCCTGTGCGCCAAGGTGTTCGCCACCGACACCGCCTGCAAGGTTGCGGACAAGGCGCTGCAGATCACGGCTGCCGCCGGTTACAGCCAACCAAACCCGGTCGAACGAGCCTTCCGCAACGCCCGTCTCGGCACCATCATGGGACACACCTCGCAAGTCGCCCGCATGGCCATCGCCGACAACGTGCTTCACGAGTTTGGAGTAGGTTGACAGAAGTTATTCTTTTTGGCGTAAGACTTGGTAAGCTTGATATCGGCGCTCATAGCTCATCTCCCATCCGGTATTTTTGAATCACTTGTTACAGTAGCAAAAATAAACCACCAATAAAAAGACTAGTTAGGTCAACTCAATTTCATTAATTCATCGATCATTTGCAATTAATTTGATTCAAGTACAAGGGGAACAGGGAACGGGGAATCATTTGACATTATTTACAGATTAGTTAATAATATGAAACGGATGTCGCGGATGAGAAGCTATCCTGAAATTGCAAAAGCCAGCGAGGCGGCCGGCCTGCCGGTGGATCGGGTTGTCAGGGAGGAGTTGCAGAAGCTCATCCTGCGCTATCTCAGCGAGAAGTCGTTTTTCACGGGAGGTGTTTTCCAGGGCGGCACAGCTATCAGGCTTATGTACGACGGCGCGCGCTTTTCGGAGGATCTCGACTTCGTCTTCAGGA
>CAZXHT010000013.1:0-84491 GCA_964640665.1 uncultured Myxococcales bacterium | reverse complement strand
AAGCGCCGTCGACGGTGCAGGCGGCGGAGCCGAACAACACGATTAGTCCGATGCTAATGAAGTGACGCGGAATGTGCATGGGGAATAGTTTGCCACCAGTAGCCGATAGTTGTAAAGCATAGGTTTGTAAACGTGCGATTTGACTGTGGCAGCGATAGAGGAGAGCGAAACATGGCGACCTCCCGCAAGACGAAGGAAGGCAAGAGGTACAAGAGCTTCGAGGCCTTGATGGAAGAGTTCGAGAAGATCGTCGCGCGGCTCGAAAGCGGCGAACTCTCGCTCGACGAGTCCATCGAGTTGTTCGAGAAGGGAATGAAGCTGGCCGCCGAGGGGACCAAGAAGCTCGACGCCGCCGAAAATAAGGTGCAGCTATTGCTGGCCGTGGACGGCAAGGAGCGCAAAGTGCCCTTCGAACGGGAAGACGCCTCCGAAGACTGAGCGCATGACGGCCTTTGCCTTCGATACCTGGTTTGCGACATACCGTCGTGCTGTCGACGGGAAACTCGATCTGATCCTGCAGGCGGCGGCAAGCGAACCGGACTGCCCACGCGAGCTGGGCGCCGCCATGCGCTATACGCTGATGGGCGGCGGCAAGCGTTTGCGGCCGCTGCTTGTGCTGGCGGCGGCCAGGGCCTGCGGCAAGCCCGAGGAGCTGGGCCTGGGGGCCGGCTGCGCGCTCGAACTAATCCACGCCTATTCGTTGATTCACGACGATTTGCCGGCCATGGACGACGACGACATGCGCCGCGGCCTGCCCGCCTGCCACCGCGCCTTCGGGGAGGGTATGGCCATTCTGGCGGGCGACGCCCTGCTGACCCATGCGTTCTGGGTGCTGGCCGATGAAATTTCTGCGGATCTTTTGCCGCGGGCCGTGACCATCGTCTCTATGGCGGCCGGGCCGCGGGGGATGGTTGGCGGCCAGGCCGACGACATCCGGCCGGGCGAGGGGAGACCAACGATCGCCGGGGTCGAGTTCATCCATGCCCGTAAAACCGGGGCCCTGTTCAGAGCGGCGCTGCAACTC
Organism: uncultured Myxococcales bacterium; assembly: GCA_964640665.1. Lineage (GTDB taxonomy): Bacteria > Myxococcota > B64-G9 > B64-G9 > B64-G9 > DATKYQ01. Next base: position 83,467 of record CAZXHT010000013.1, on the reverse strand, counting down.
GGGGGGTTATTGGCCGGCGCCGGCCCGTCCGAGCGCGACGCGCTCGACGACGGAGGAAAGGCGCTCGGCCTGGCCTTCCAGATTGCCGACGACTTATTGGCATTTGCCGGTGATTCCAAGAGCCTAGGCCGCCCGGCGGATTCGGACGAGAAGAATCTGAGAAGCACCTATCCCGGCGCGGCGGGCGCCTCCGCAGCCGGGCAGCGCGCCCGTGAACTGCTAGCCCAGGCGAACGCGGCCCTTCGGATATTCGGCCCGCGCAAGGACGCCTTGTCCGGCATCGCCGGGATGGTCGAGAAAAGAATAACCAACTAAAATTGTGTGGCTTGGCCTGATTCCGGGTAGTGCCCGCGGCTTATTCCGTTTTCAGCAAGATGCGCACATCGACGATTTCGACACTGTCCTTGTAGGCGATCACCGGATTGAGATCCATTTCCTGGATGTCCGGATAGGCCTCTATCACTTCAGAGATGATCAGCAGCAACTTGCGGATTGACTTCTTGTCTGCGGGCGGCCGGCCACGGTAACCGTCGAGCAAGGCCACGGAGCGGATCTCGTCGATCATCAGGCGCGCCTCGCGGTTGGTCAGCGGCAGCACGCGGAACGAGACGTCTTTGAGAACCTCTACCATGATGCCACCGACTCCAAACATGATCACCGGGCCGAACTGGGCGTCAACCTTGGTGCCCACAATGAGTTCTTGCCCCTTGCGCGCCATCGGGGAGACGAGGACTCCGCGTATCTCGGCCGCCGGTTCGTACTTTTTGGCGTTGGCCATGATTTCCTCGTAGGCCCGGCGCACATCCTGATCGCCAAGCAACTCTAACTTCACGCCCCCGGCCTCGCTCTTGTGCAGGATCTGCGGGGAGACGATCTTCATGGCCACCGGGACTTCCATGGCGGCGGCGGCCTCGATCGCCTCGGCGTCCGAGCTAGCCAGGCGATGGATACCGCAGTTGGCGCCGTGTAGATCGAGCAGGCTCCTGGCCTCGTGCTCCAGAAGGACCGTGCGACCCTCCCCGCGTGCCTGCGCGATTATGTCCTTCCCGCCGCGCTTGGCCTTGGCCCCCCAGTCGAAGACGAAGTTCGTTTGGGTTTCGTGGCTTCGCAGGAAGTTGCCCTGGTCGGCCAGGACGCCGATGCACTTGCTGGCGATCTCCAGCGAGTCGTAGACGGTGATGCCGTAGTAGCGCAGCAGGTCGAGCGCATGGGGCTTTGCGTAATTGTACAGGCTGTGGACCACGATGGGTTTTTTCGTGGAACGCACGAGCTTTCCCATCTGGTGCGCCGCGTCCTCTTCCTCGAAGGCCAGTTTCTCGAAGAAGCGGATGCCGTACCCGCCGAACAGGCCAACCAGCAGCAGCCCGCCGATTTGCGGGTCGTGCAGCAGGATGTTGGCGCACTTGGCGAACACGACCGGGTCGGCGTCGGCTCCGCCGGCCACGTCCACGGGATTGCCCACCGCGGCCGCCGCAGGGAGAATCTCGCGCAGTTTGTCCTGGGTTTTCTCGCTCAGGGTGGGGATATCAATGTTCGCGTCGGACAGCAGATCGGCGGCGATGGTGGCGTGCCCGCCACCGTCGGCCAGGATGGCGATACGATTATTCCTGACGGGGGGCAGGCTCGATAGTGTCTCGGCCGCGGGAAACATCTCGTCGGAGTTTTCAACGATATTGATTCCGACGCGCCTGAAGGCGGTGCGCGCTACTTCTGACATGCCCGCCAGCGCGCCGGTGTGAGAACCAGCCGTACGCTGCCCGGTGGACGAGCGCCCGCTCTTCAGCATGATAATCGGCTTGTGCCGGGTCGTCTCGTAGGCCTGTCGCAAGAACGCCCGGCCGTCGCGCATGCCCTCGACGTACATCAGGATGACCTTGGTTGCGGGATCGTCCAGGAAGAACCTCAGGTACTCGTGGAAACGGGTATCGGCCTCGTTGCCGACTCCCACGTAATAGGAGAACCCCTTCGAGCTTTTTATCGAGGCCTCGGTGATCAGCGTCAGGGCCATGTTGCCGCTCTGGGAGAGCAGGGCGATATCTCCGCAGGGCACGTTGCGCAGGCCGACCAGGTTGAGACGGGCAGCGACGTTTATTATGCCCGAGGTGTTCGGACCGATCAGGCGGATGCCGTTCAGCCGGGCGGTATCGGCCAGAATGTTTTCTAGCTTCTTTCCCGTCTCGCCGATCTCGCCGAAGCCACCCGCGACGATCACGGCCCCGCTGACGCCTTTCTTGCCGCAGTCATCCAGGATTGCCGGAACGCTGGCGGCCGGGGTGGTAATCAGGGCGATCTCGACCGGCTCCTCGATGTCGGAAACTTTCTCGTAACACTTGATGCCCAGAATGCTCTTCTCGTTCGGGTTTACGGGATAGATGCGCCCCTCGAATTTTTCATCCAGAAGGGTTTTAATTGCCTGGTAGCCTCGCTTGGTCTCCGTCCGGGAGGCTCCCACCACCGCGACCGAAGTTGCTCTCATGGCACGCTCGAGACTCATGGTTCACTTCCCCTCGAAAACGGGTTCTCTTTTTTCGGCGAACGAGGCGATGCCCTCGTGCCAGTCTTCGGTGTTCATGCAGGCCAGGATAGCCTCGGCCTCGGCGAGCAGAACGGTGCGCAGGTCGCGTCCCGGCGCGGCCTGGATCAGATCCTTGGCGAAAGCCATCGAGATGGGCGCACGCTTTGCGAGCCTGCGCGCGAAGGACATGCTTTCTTGAAGCAGGCTGTCGATGGGGAAGGAATGCAGGGCCAACCCCGCGGTGACGGCCTCCCGGCCGCTCAGCACCTTGCCCGAGTAGACCAGGTATTTGGCCGTCTGCATGCCGGTAAGCCGGGCCAGGTGCCGGGTAACGCCGCCGCCCACGAAGGTCCCCAGGCCGGTCTCGGTGAAGGCCAGGCTGGCCTCGTCGGCCATGAACAGGAAATCGCAGTTGAGGGCCATCTCGGATCCGGCACCCCGGGCCGGTCCGTTGACGGCCGCGATTACCGGCTTGCCCAGATCGTGCAGCCGGCGCGTGGTTTCGTGGGCCAGCATTATGTACTCGCGCTGCTGCCGGGCTGTGCGCTTGCCCGCCGCATGTTCTTTGAGATCGGCCCCGGCGCAGAATGCCTGCTTGACTTTCCCGTCCCGCCGCAAGGCGGTTCCGGTGATGATCAAGGCGCGCACGTCCGCATCGTCGGCAACATCGTTCAACACGGTCTGCAAGTCCAGGTACATCTGCTCGATGACGGCATTCATCCGCGTCGGTCGATTGAGGCGGATAACTCCTACCCGCTCGTCCGTCTGGTAGACAACGGTCTCGAGATTCATGAAAACCTCCGGCTGAATCGATCGTGTTTGGGGTAACTAGGACATCATGGGGGGGTTACGCCGTGGCCTGTTTTCATATCCCGTTGGTGATCTGGATCTCGTACTCTTCGTCGCTGACCGGGTAGCCTGCCAGGCGGTAGACGCGTATGTAGAAGACGTGGTCTTCCTTGTCGCAGATGTTCTTACCGGGTTCGTTGGTCATCGAGCAGGGGCATTCGCCGATGCCGACGGCGTCACGGAAGTTTGTCAGGAACTCAAACTGGTTCGAGAGAGTACAGCCCGACTCGGTGCACGAGTCGGTGCTGACGTCGAAGACCACGCCTTCCGGCTGGTTGATGAACGAGATCTGCACGTTGTATGAGTCGCAACCGGAAACCTGCTCGTCGTCTACCAGGTTGTCCACGCCGGTAATCTGGTACCAGTCTTCGTCGCCGGCCGGAACCAGCAGTCCGGCGGCCGTCTCGATGCCGCCGCCGCCGAAATCGCTCACGTCCTGGAGCCCGATGGCATCGTCGCAGATGTTGCCGGCGCCGTCGTCGGAAAGCTCGCAGCCGTCGTCGTAGTCGCCGTTCAGGTCCCAGTAGCCCAACTCGCAGTCCTGAGCCGGGTCGCTTATCTCACAGGTTGCCCCGACCCGGTTGCAGACGGCCCCGACCACGTGGGGCGGCAAGGGGCTGCACAGGTCTATGTCGTTGCCCTCATCGGTCTCACCGTCGCAGTTGTTGTCGAGACCGTCGCACGACTCTGCTTGCGAGTTGTCCTGGCTGCCGCCGGGGTTTGAAGAACAGCGCGTGTCGTCCTCTGTGGCGCACTCGACCTGGCCCGGGCCGCAGGCGCCCTCGCCGTTGCAGGCGGTGCCGATGCCGAAATCCTCGTCCGTCAGGCCGTCGCAGTCGTTGTCGTACCCGTCACACACGTCCAGGGCGCTCTGGTCTCCGCTGCCGCCGGGATCGCTCGAGCAAATGGCCGTTGACTGATTGAGGCACTCGATTGTGCCGTTGCCGCACAGGCCCGTGCCGGTGCAGGTTGCGCCTATGTTGAAAGACTCGTCGGTGTCTCCGTCACAGTCGTCGTCGAGGCCGTTGCAGATGTCCTGCGCCGACTGGTCCAGGCTGCCGCCCGGTTCTGTGCTGCAGCGGATGGAATCTTGCATGGCGCATTCGAAAGTTCCCGCTCCACACTCTCCGATGCCGTCACACACCTGGCCGATCATGAATCCGTCGTCGAGCAGGCCATCGCAGTCGTTGTCCTTGCCGTCACATACTTCGGGCGCCGGCATCAGCCCCTGGCACAGGCCCCACTTACCCTCCAGGCATTCCTGCTGGCCCGGGGAGCATTCGCCGATATCGGTGCCGCAGGCCTGGGTCTGGCCGGTTTCGCAGGGCAGGCCCTCGTCGATCGAACCGTCGCAGTCGTTGTCGAGACCGTCGGGTTTCTCGGCCACCGGGCCCTGGCCAGAGCACTCGCCGTAGACTCCGGCCGTACAGGTCTGTACGCCGGGGGTGCATTCTCCCATGTCGGTGCCGCAGTCCTGGGTGTCACCGTCGTGGCACGCCCGGCAATCCTCGTCGGTCACGCCGTCGCAGTCGTTGTCCTTTCCGTCGCAGTACTCGAAGCCTCCGGGAATTCCGTTTTCGTCGTCGGCCGGGTGGGTGAAGGGATCCAGGTCGTCGCAATCGTCGGTGCTCGACCAGCCGTCGCCGTCCTGGTCGGATGCGGGGTTGATCGGAACGCATGTGCCGTCGCGGCAGACCTCGTCATCTTTACAAGGCGGATCGCAATCGCCAGTGCCGGGCTCGACGCAGATGTTCTGCTTGCAGATCAGCCCCGTTTCACACTGGGTGTCTTTTTCACAGAAGCCGCCCGGGCCGACTTTAACATCGCTGCCACACGAAGGTGAAAGCGCCGCCAGCAACAGGATCGCGCCAAATAGGGTCGCCGCGTGAAGTGACTTTTTCATAACGTGCCTCCAGGTCATTCCCGCCTGAGTTCCCGGTTCTGTGGATTGAATATCTCGGCCGTATTCGAGATGTTGGGTTCGTTACTGCCGGTGAATCCGCCGGTCAACAGGATCGTGCCGTCTTGCAAGGTTGTGGCCGTGTGTCCCGCGCGCGGCTCGTTCATGTTCACCGAGACACCCTTGATCTGGATGGTTACGAACGTGTTGATAGTGTCGAGTTCCCAGGGAGTGAAGAACTCCGCGTTGTCCTGCGGTTCAAAATCGACACTGGACGAAAAATGGGCCGCCGTCAGGCCGCCGGCGATCAACACCCTGGTTCCGTCATCGTCCGAGCTGAGCTTTTTCGAAAGGGGCGTGACCGTGTGCATGGCTCTGAAGAAGTTCATGGTGTTGTTTTCGTTGGCCGGGGCGGCGATCGACTCCGTGCCTTCCGTGAGATCCAGCAGGCGATATCTCCTGAGTACCTCGGGTTTCTGCAGGTCGGGGTAAATGGATTTATCGACCAGCATACCGCCGGTAAGGAGCATCTGGCCCGAGTCGAGCAAGGTGCCCGAGGAGTGGAAGGATGGAAATCCCATGTTCGGCGGGCTGGTGACGAACAGGGGCAGGGTGCTCTGCAGGGAGCCGTCCTCTGAAACGCTGATGATTTCCGAGAATGTTCCGGCTCCTGTCTGGGGGGGCGGTGAGTTCCCTCCCCAGACCAGCGCCCGGGTCGCGTCGCCGCCTACGAGTTTTTGAAACAGCATCGACTGGCGCGGTACCTGTAGTCCCGTGGGCAGATCCTCGAACTCGGATGCCGCGGCCTGGTACCTGGTAGCCGAGCCCGTGGTCATGTTGCCGATGCTCAACCCGCCGAACAGCAACACATCCCCGTTGGGCAGGGCCATGGCCGAGTGCAGCGCCCGTGAGGTCGGCATGGCCGCCGTGATTGGTTGGACCGTCCCCTTGGAGGGATCGATGATCTCGGCGGTGCTGCCCGACGTGCCCCAGCCCTGGTCTGCCACTTCGATGAGCGTGCGCGGGCCGGTCGTGAAGGTCTCGTACCAGATGGCTTGTTTGCAGCCTCCGGTTACCAGCACCCGGCCATCGGGCAACAAGGTGGCCGTGTGCAAGGCCCGCGAGGTTCCCAGCACCAGTTCCGGATTGGATTCGATGGATTCGAAGGTTCCGTCGGCCGGATCGTAGATTTCGATGGAATCGGTGGCGGCCAGCCGAAGGCAGTCGCCGTCGGTGCAGATCTGATCTGTGAACTTGGTCGAAAAGCCGCCGCTGATCAGCACTCGGCCGTCGAGCAGAGCGGTGGCCGTATGAAACACGCGCGCAGTTGTCAGCGTACCCCGGGTGAGGGTGAAGTTGGAACAGGCGGTGATGAACATGCTAATCTTTGCGGTCGAGTTTTTCTTTATCGCCACGCCGCTGACTTCGCCGCACCAGTTGACATCTGTATCCGAGTTCTCGTTGAGATAGTATCCCTGGAAGGTCACCTTGCGCCCGTCGCCGATTGGAATTCCGCCGATGCGGGCCTTGCCCCTGGTGAGGTAGTCGGCCAGGTTGAAATTCTGGCACTTGGCCAGCTTCATGTCGGCCGCAGAGACGCACAACCTGAAGTTGTTGATGAAAGGCGGCGGTTCGCCGCGCAGGCCCGCGGGAGTGTCCGCCGGCTGCGTATATTGGATCTTGAGATCGATCTGCCCTCCGTCCTGCGGGCCGCAGCCCATAAGGAACATGAACTCCAGAATGGTATACGCGGCAAGGTGCGGTCGTCCGTTCATCTGGTTCCTCTTTGAGAAGGTGATGGAGGTTGGGGGAACATCGCAGACTCGCTCACTCGACACCGTTCGAGATCGACAGCTGGTAGTTGTCACAGGTGGCCTGATCTCCGGCAGGGCCGTGTACCCTGATGTAGAAGGTTTTGGGTTCGCTCGAGCAGGTCGCCATGCCCTCGGTCGGATCGGCGCTGCAGGGGCACTGGCCCATGCCCTCGGTGTCCGGGGTAGTAAGGAATTGACTGTTGTAGGCGTGATCGTACTCGGTGTCGTCGGTGCACAGATCGGTCGGTTCGGTGCAGCTTTCGGCGTAGACGTCGAAGAGCATCTTGTCACCGGGATTTACAAGGAAGCGCAGCTGAAACTTGAACCGGTCGCAGCTATCGTCGAGATCCTCGGTGATGTCGTCCGTGGCCAGGATCTTGTACCAGTCTTCGTCTCCCGGAGGCCACAGGTTGCCGGACACTACCAACGAGGAGCCGTCATCCGGGATCCCGCCCAGATCGCCGGCCAAGGTGCAGGTGTTCGGCGCCTCGTCCGCTTCCAGTCCCTCGTCGGTCAACCCGTCGCAGTCGTTGTCTTTAATGTCGCAGATCTCGGCTGACGACTGGTCGGCCGAACCGCCGGGCATGGTGCTGCAGATCGTGTCCATCTCCGCGATGCATTCGATCTGACCGGCCCCGCACTCGCCCTCGCCGCTGCAGGCGAAACCCAGGTTGAAGCCCTCGTCGGTGAACCCGTCGCAATCGTTGTCCAACCCGTCGCAGGCTTCATCCTGCGGCAGTTGTCCGTCGTGGCAGCCGGTCCAGGCACCCTGCTCGCAGGTCTGGTTGCCGGAGACACAGGTTCCCTCTTCCAGCCCACAGGGGAGTTGATCGCCGTCCGTGCATGGGCACACCTCGTCGGTCATCCCGTCGCAATCGTTGTCCTTGTTGTCGCAGGACTCGGGCTCCGGGCCCTTGCCGCTGCATGCCTCCCATTTTCCTCCGCTGCATGACTGGACTCCGGCCGTGCACTCGCCGATGTCGGTTCCGCAGTCCTGGTTCGAACCCTCGGGACATGGGGGACAATCCTCGTCGACCGAGCCGTCGCAGTTGTTGTCGATGCCGTCGCAGTACTCGTAGGCGCCCGGATGGATAGTGTAGTCGAAGTCGTTGCAATCGTCGCCCTGCGGCTTTATCTGGTGACCGTCACCGTCCTGGTCGTTGGGATCGCCGGCCACGATGCATTTACCCTCGAAACAGGTCTCGAAATCCTTGCAGGGGGGACTACAGTCGTTGACGTCCGGCTTGACGCAGATGTTGTCCCGGCAAACGAGGCCCGATCGGCAGTTTGCGTCTTTCTCGCAAAAAGCACCTTCTCCGGCCTTATCGCTGCCGCACTGGAAAAACACGGTGCCCGTAAGCGTGAGTAACAAAACTGCCAGAAGTGAAGCTATTGTTCTCGGTATCTTCATTTTCGTTCCCGCACTATATAATTCTTTGGGGCCGCCCGTTTACCCTTTTGTTTTCACCTGCCAAACCATGCTACCATGCTTGGCCGGTACGAGCAAGGACCCTGACCCCCGCGCATAAGGAGCCTCCGATGCCGTTGCTTGATGAAATTTACTCTCCGCTCGATCTGCGACGCCTGCGCGAGAATCAGCTCGATCGACTCTGCGCGGAGATCCGCGAACGGATCATCGAGGTGGTCAGCCGCAACGGGGGCCACCTGGCATCTTCCCTCGGGGTAGTGGAACTCGGCGTGGCCTTGCACTACGTGTTCCAGTCACCGGTCGACTCCATAGTCTGGGACGTCGGCAACCAGGCTTACGCGCACAAGCTGCTCACGGGGCGCCGGGAGCGTTTCGACACGCTACGCCGGGCAGGCGGCCTGTCGGGTTTTTGCCGCCGCGACGAGAACGAGCACGATTGTTTCGGGGCCGGCCACGCCTCCACCAGCATCAGCGCGGCGCTGGGGATTGCCGAGGCCAAACGTCTCAAGGGCGAGCAGGGCAAAGTGGTGGCCGTCATCGGCGACGGGGGCATGACCGGCGGATTGGCTTTCGAGGCCCTCAACCACGCCGGATCGCTTGAGCGCGACCTGGTGGTGATCCTCAACGACAACGGAATGTTCATCTCGCCCCACGTGGGGGGCATGAGCAGCTGGCTCAGTCACAGGCTCTCGGGCCCGGCCTTCAACCAGTTCAGGCGGCGCATCAAGGGAATGCTCAACAACTACCCGCGATACGGCGAGAAGACATTGCACTGGATCAGGCGCATGGTGGAAGGCACCAAGGCGATGTTCACGCCGGGGATCATGTTCGAGGGGTTTGGCTTTCAGTACGTCGGCCCGGTTGACGGACACGATCTGGGCGCGCTGGTTACCATCCTGCAGAATGTCAGGCACCTCGACGGGCCGGTGCTGGTGCACGTGCAGACCGTCAAGGGCAAGGGATATGCGCCCGCGGAGGCCGAGCCGAGCCGCTTTCACGGCGTGGGTGCGTTTGATGTCGCCAGCGGCGAGTTCCCGGCCAAGGATCCGCAGGCTCCGCCGTCTTATACCTCGGTCTTCTCTCAGGCCCTGGTGCGCGAGGCCGAGCGCGACGAACGTGTGGTGGCCATAACCGCGGCCATGCCGGACGGCACCGGGCTTTCCGATTTCGCCGAGAAGTTTCCCGAGCGTTTCTACGACGTGGGCATCGCCGAGGGACACGCGGTGACCTTTGCGGCGGGCCTGGCCTGCGGCGGGCGGCGGCCGGTGGTGGCGATCTACTCCACTTTTTTGCAACGGGCCTACGACATGTTGCAGCACGACGTCTGCCTGCAGAACCTTCCGGTCACTTTCGCGCTCGATCGTGGCGGGGTGGTCGGTGAGGACGGGCCCACACACCATGGTCTGTTCGATCTCAGCTATCTGGCCAACCTGCCGGGGCTTACCATCATGGCCCCGTCCGACGAGAACGAACTGCCCCGCATGCTCAGAACGGCGCTCAGCCTGCCGGGACCGGCGGCGTTGAGGTATCCCCGCGGGGCGTCGGTGGGGCTAGAGCCCGACGGCGAGCCCGAGGTGCTTGAAGTTGGCAAGGGCCGCATCATGCGCACCCCTGGCGTGAATGCGGATCTGGCCATCCTGACCATCGGCACCATGCTGTACCCGGCGCTGCGTGCCGCAGAGGTGCTGTCCGAACGTGGTGTGCATGCAGTCGTGGCCGACGCCAGGTTCAGAAAGCCGTTGGATGAGAAGCTGATTCTGGGTTTGGCCAAGGATAGCGGCCACATCCTGACAGTCGAGGAAAACGTGATCGAGGGCGGCTTCGGCCAGGCGGTCGGCGCCTGCCTGCAGCGGCACGGCCTGCTTGTCCCTGTTCACATGCTGGGCGCGCCGGACAACTTCATCAGCCAGGGAAGCGTGCAGGATATTCGCCGGAAGCTGGGGCTGGACGCCGGGGGAATCGCCAAAGCGGCGCTCGATCTGGTCGGCAAGACGCGAACCTCTCGCCGGACCGCCTGACAGGGCATGGGCCGGCAAGAAAAGATACGCCTGGATCAACTTCTTTACGAACGAGGCCTGTGCGAAAGCCGCTCGCGGGCCAAGGCGCTGATCATGGCCGGCAACGTGATCGTCGGTGATATGCGCGTGGACAAGCCCGGCACCGCGGTAGCCAGAGACGCACAAGTCCGCCTCAAGGAGCCCGATCATTCCTATGTCTCGCGCGGCGGGGTGAAACTGGCCGGTGCGCTTGACGATCTGGGCCTGGATGTCGCCGGGATGACGGTTCTCGACGTAGGCGCCTCGACCGGCGGGTTCACGGACTGTCTGTTGCAACGCGGTGCGGCTAAAGTTTACGCCCTGGACGTGGGTCGCGGGCAACTGCACAACAAGTTAGTCCGCGACGAGCGTGTGGCACGCATTGAGGGAGTCAACCTGCGCAAGCTGCGGCCGGGCGACCTGCCAGAGAAAGTGGATCTTGCCACCCTCGACCTGTCTTTCATCTCGCTCAGGCTGGCGCTGGCGCCGGTCTTGCCCCACCTGAAGCAGGGCGGCCGGCTGCTTGCTATGGTAAAGCCCCAGTTCGAGGTCGGTCACGGCAAGGTGGGCAAGGGAGGCATAGTCCGCGACGAGGCGCTGCGCCGCGAGGCCGTCGAAGGGATAGTCGAGTTCGCAAAGAACCTCGGTCTCGAAATCGAAGCCCAAGCCCCCTCGCGCCTGCCCGGCGCAGACGGGAACCGTGAAGTGTTTCTGTTGCTCGGTTTTTCGTCATGATACAGTCTGGCTTCCGGTGAACTCAGATTTGATGCAGCGCGGGTCAGGTAGTTGCTTCATGGTCGGTGCTGACCAACCCGATGCTGCGAAGCAGCCAGATACCGCCGGCGCCTACCGCGAAGCCGCCGATGTGTGCGTACCAGGCCACTCCCCCGGACCCCATGCTCGAGAACAGCACCTGCAGCCCAAGCCAGAATAGCAGGTAGAATGCCACCGAGACCTTGAACTGCATGAACCAGATCACCTGGTACATGCGCCGGCGTGGGTAGAGAACCAGGTAGGCGCCCATGATGCCCGAGATGGCTCCACTGGCTCCCAGGGTGGGAATTCCCGGTGTCTCGGTCAGGATGCCGTGCAATAGGGATGCGGCGACGCCGCAGGCCATGTAGAAGATCAGAAACACCCCGCGGTTGAGGCGTTCCTCGACGTTGTCGCCGAACAGCCATAAAAAGTACATGTTGCCCAAAAGGTGTAGCCAGCCCCCGTGAAGGAATATTCCCGTGAACAGCCCCAGCCAGCCGGAGCCGTCCGACAGGTGAGCGGGGATGAAGGCGTAACGCGCGTAAAAGCTGATGTCGTGTACTGCGAACGACTGATACAGAAAGGCAGCTACGTTGAAGATGACGAAAAGCAGCGTGATTAGCGGAAAGCGCTGGCGCTGGGCGTCGACCTCGACCGGCATGCCTGTTATGAGCTGGAAGAAGTAGACCCCGGCCGAGGAGTGGGAAGAACCCGATGAACCCGAAGACACATCGCTGCTTGCCTGTCGGGCGTGGCGGGTGCGCTCGGCCTGCATGAATTCGTGCAGCTTGCGCTGCGACTCGTTGGGTGTCTGCAGGCCGAGAATCCGCTTGCGGGCGGTGACCTGGCGGATTTTCTTCAGTTCGCCTGCATCCAGGTAGATGCCCTTGCAGCTTTCGCAGCGGTCGATATACAGGCCGGTGCCCGGGGCGTACTCGAAGGTGTCGAAAGACCCCTGGCAGCGCGGGCAGATGTAGCTGGATGTCTCGAGATAGTGACTCCCGGCGCCGATGCTCTCGGGAGTGGCGGGCAGGTCCTCGTCGGCCCCGCGCAAAAAAGCCAGTTCGCCCGGGTCGAGCCAGATCCCGCGGCACCCCGGGCAGACATCAATTGTAACCCCCTCGTGCTCGATGGGCGACATATCCGAGAGGCACTTGGGGCATATTAGCGCCATGGGGGCATCATGCTCCAGGAAGGCGAGGTGTGTCAAACTTCGGAAAGAAAAGGAAGGTACGGAGTCCTCCATCTCTTCCTTTTCTTGTTTTTCTTAGGCGAAAGATTTTCTTACATGGGACGAGATGCGATCGGTTGTTTTGATTGCTTTCTGTAAGATCCTGTCGGCTTCGCGGCTTTGCTTACTTGCGTAGGCCTTGTCCTTTATTTCGGCCAGATTGATCATCACGTTGTAGTAGGCGCCCTCGGCCGCGGCCCTAGCGCACAGGCCGGCTACGCCGGCGTCGGAGAGGGAGTTCTTGTTGCCCTTGGTTGCGGCCGCGGCGGCCAGGTCGGTTACTTCTACCAGCGTGCGCATGACGCGCAGGGGAACCTCGCAGGCCTGGCGGGTGGCCGACTGGATTTCGGCTGCGCGCTCTGTCGCTTGCTCGGATGTCTTTCGCGGCAGGTGCAGCGCTTCCATTACCTTGTTGAAGGCCGCGCTGTCGTCGTCGATGGCCCTCAATAAATCGTCTTTCAGCTCTTGGGCGCGTTCGCCGAGTTGTTTCATCTCTTTAGACACTTTCTCGTAGTCCTTCTTGCCGGAGGTCAGTTGGCCTACCATGCAGGCCAGCGCCGCCGCCAGCGCGCCGCACAGGGCCGCCGCGCTGCCGCCGCCCGGGGCCGCCGAGTCGGACGACAGTTCGTCCGCGAAGTCGCTGACGCTGCTTCCGATCAGCGGGCGCGGATCGGGGATACGATATTCGATTATCTTCTTGTGGGGCTCGAAGGGATACAACTCGGAAAGCCCCAGGCTCTGGATCGCGAGCCTGACGAGCTCGCGCTCGGGTACGCCTGCGCCCTTGTCGGCCCGGTGCAGGAAGTGGCGTCCGGCCTCGAGCAGGCAGTCGAGGGGCATCAGTCCAACAAGCTCCGAGCCGGTGCAGCGCACGCCGCGCAACTCGGCCTGGCGGCAGACTTCGTCGAACACTGTCGCCAGGGGAGTCTCCTTGTAGTTGGTTAGGTTCACAGAGACCTGGGCGCAGCCGAACTCGGGCATCGACCAGCCGACAGCCTTGACGTGCCTGAACGTGCCCGGCTTGCGTCGGGCACTGCCTGCCTCGCGGATCTCGATGGCGATGTCGTGGGCGATGCTCCGGTCGCGGGTGTTGAGGTTGAAATTATAGGCTATCAAAAACTCGCGCGCGCCGATGATGGTCGCGCCGCTACGCTCGCAGTTATCGAGCGAGCCGAAGTCGGGCTCCCATGAGGGATCGCCGCGGCGATCCGGGATGCTTTCGTACTCGCCCCGCCGCACGTCCGCTAAGTTGCGCCGCTCGGGACGTGAGGCCGCTTCCTCGTATAGGTAGACGGGAACATTTAATTCTGTGGCGACGCGTTCGCCCAGCCCGCGGGCGAGGGCCGCACATTCGTCCATTGATACCCCGCTCACCGGGACGAAGGGACAGACGTCGCAGGCCCCCAGGCGTGCATGGGCGCCCGAGTGCCGACGCATGTCGATCAGTTCAACAGCCCGGCGAATGCCCTGGAAGGCCGCGGCGGCCACGTGCTCGGGCTGGCCGATGAAGGTCATCACGGTCCGGTTGGTGTCTCCTCCGGTATCGACGTCCAGCAGGGTGACGCCTTCGACCGTCGAGATGGCACCGGCGATGGAATCGATCACTGCCCTGTCCCGCCCCACGCTGAAGTTGGGCACGCACTCGACAAGCTTCATGTATCACCTCGCCCGGATATCAGTATGGCGCCAAGATACAGAAAAAGGAGAATCTTCGCAACCGGTCGAAAAAGACGTTGCTTTTCTGCATACCGTCTGTGATTTTTTCATTCAGTAGGCTGATCCGCGGTGGTGGAGGGCCGCTCCGAGAGTCTTTGCAAACTACTCGGTTTCGAAGATACGAAAACTATTCAACGAACCCGCCCCTGCGCGCCTGAGCGTCCCGGGAACCCTTTTTCATGCGCCCAAGCAGTTTATCATTCGAGAGAATCTCTGTATGTTCTGCCTCGTCGACAAACTGCTGCTCGATAATCTTGTGCAAGGCCGATGTGCCAATCAAGTTGGCAATCGAGCGCCTCTCGGCCTTGGCCGCTTCGGAAAATATTCGGTACGTTTCCTCGTCGAGCCGCAAGGTTACAGTCTTTGCCATTGCATTCTCCATGCTTTCGAATTCATTCACTTTCATTCTATCAAGATTGGGGGCAAATTTAAGTTTCAAACGTCCTCCGTCCCCTCCGTCCCCGCTTTTTCTCCGTCCCCGCTTTTTCAATGGAGGAATCAGAAAGATCCTCCCGGCCTCTCCTTTTCCCGCTTTTTCCTCTCTTCATTTTTCAGTCCTCTCCCAGTGCCGCCTGGTAAAGGGCGTCGACGATGATGGCGGCTTTCCGGCGCTCGTGTTCGTCTCCGACTGTGCCCTCGAGAACGAGTCGACCGGATATGCGGGTCACTTTCGCATGCTCGAGACCTGCCCGTTGCAACTCTGCGTTGATTACCGTTACCAGAGAGTCGAGAACCCGTGGGTTCACCTGAACCATGAAGACCGTGTCCGGGAATGCTTTCTTCAGTGTGCGGATCTTGTGATAGGTCTCGAGATCGTTGATCTCCCCGCTGACCGCGACTTTGCCGCCCGCTTCGGCCACTAGCAATTTCCCACAGATGTCCTTGCCAATAAGCTGTGTGCAAGACAGCCTGAATTTCTCGACTTCGTTGCCCCTGATGGTTAGTTCCCAGATCTGATGCTTCTTGCCTTTTTGGAAGATCTCGATGCTGGTCTGTCCCTTGCCGACGGCGTAGATCACGAACTGGTCCTTGGAAATTCGCTTGACATCGACGATCCGCCCGAAACTGCCGACGATCTTCGAAAGTCGCCTGACTTTGAAAACGCGCTGCTCACCCAGTCGCATGTCAACCTGCACGGTCTTCGCTTCGTCCGCCCCGGCGAGTTCGCACAAGAGCAGGCAGATGAGGGTACTGACGGCAATGCTGATTTTCATGTGACCATTGTAGCAAGAGCTTCGGAAGAGAGGAAGGGCGCCGCCTTTTCTACTTCCGTCCCCGCTTTTCCCGCCGGTCCCCCGATTTCCCCCGCGTTGTCATGGTAGTTGACTGGACCAGAGAGAGCATGCTAGCTATGGGCCATCACTAAAGGGAACCAAGAAAACAAAGAAAGGGAGTGGGACCATGAACGCGAGGAAAACTGTAACCACGGTAGCTATTATTTGCGTCCTTGGCATGGGCGGCCTGTTGGCAGGCTGCGGCAGCAGCGGGGGCGGCGGCTCCTTCAAGGCCTACATTCAGCATTTTGGCGGGGATGACCTGGTCGACGGTCTCGAGGTCGAGGCCCTCGATAACGCCACCGGTGACAGCCTGGGTATCACGGCCACCTCCGACGCCACCGGCTGGGTGACCTTCGATTGGGGCGATACGCAGGTGGGCGCCGAAGTCGGCTTCCTGTGCAAGGAGGTTACCGGTAATTGGCACGACACCTACCAGTTCAATATCGACTCCGCGGCCCAGGACGAACGCCTGTGGGCGGTCGACGAAACCACCTGGAACGGAGCTCCACTGTATGCCGGCCTGACCATCGAGGACGGCAAGGCGATCATGGCCGGGGGCCTGTACTTCGTCGAGGCGGACGGCACCGAGAACCACATCGGCTGCGCCACCGTCAAGACCAACCCCGAGGACGGCGAGTCGCGTTACTTCGGTGATAACGGCAATCCGGCGCCGCTCACGGTGCGCGACACCACCAACCCGCTGGTGGCCTATTTCTTGATCGCCAACATGAATCCGGGCACCAAGGTCGCCGAGGCCTACATCGACACGGAGAAGCTCGGCCAGACCAACCTGCACGTCTACGCCGACGCCATCAGCATCTCCAACATTTATACGGACAAGGCTACCGATCCCGAGCCCGCGGGCTGCCAGTAAATTGAACGGGTGGGAGGAACGACGTGACCAAAATATGGACTCGCTTCACCTGGGTGGCCGTGTTTCTGCTATTGTCCGCCCCGGTTCTGGCTGAAGACGACGATGAGCCCGCTTTCGAGGTTAACGGCTACCTCAAGGTGCAAAGCGGCGTTTTTGCCCCGCTGTTGTCCGACCTTTTTCAGCCCCACGAGAATACCGGCTGGATCCGCGACACCGACGGCAACCTGATGAAAGACGCCCTGGGCAATCCAGTCCCCTGCGATCCGGTCATGACCCCGCACAAGCCGTGCTACCCCGAGAGTCACGGCCAGGGCCCGGGCAACTTGTCGATGCTCAGGGCTACTTTGCAACTGGAGGGCGACTGGAAGCCGCATGACATGGTCGGAGTACATGCAATTTTCCGCGGTGTGCGCTCGCTCGAGACCGCGGCCGACGGCTATGCCCAGATGCCGATTCCCTCGACATCCACAAACGGGGCTGAACGCCGCGCGGATGCCCGCGACTGGGTACGGCGCAACTATTACTCCGAGTTCGATCTGCGCGAGCTGTATCTCGACGTCTATCCAACCGACTGGCTCTCCTTCCGCATCGGACGACAGCAGATAACCTGGGGCGAGACGGGCCAGTTCCGCCTGCTTGACGTGATCAATCCGATCGACAGCACCTGGCACTTCGGGCCGCTGGAGTCGTTCGAGGACACGCGTATCCCGCTCTGGATAACCAAGGCGCTGATCGAGTTTCCCGTGATCGATCACGCTTTAGAACTGGTCTGGGTGCCTGGGTTGGATCGACCCGAGGACATGGTGACCACGCCCTTGACCTTCGTCGGCGCCTGGGGATTGCCCTATGCCAACACGCCTTCTCCGTTCATCATCGACGAGAAGGTCTTCAAGTACCCGAAAAACAGCATCGACGACACCATGCGCTTCGGGTTCCGCTGGAAAGGCAACCTCACGCCCTCGATGACCTACAGCCTGGTGTACTACTATACCCACCAGCTCTCGCCGCCGATCCCGATGTACTACGACCGGGCCAGGCTCCCCAACGGGGACTACTCGCCTGATCATCTCGAGAGGCTCTTTTTGGAATTCCCGCGCCAGCACATTGCCGGCTTCACTTTCGACTTCACGCTCGAGAATCCCATCGGGGCCGTGGTCAAGTTCGAGGCGGCCTTCGAACCCGATCGCATGTTCCCGCGCATGTCGACCACCGGCCACACCCACGAGGATCCGGCCAACCCCGCCCGGGTGTTTTTCGAGCAGCCGCGCCACCTGGCCATCAGCTACGCCCTGGTGGTCATGCGGCCGACCATGATTCGGTTTCTCAACCCCACCCAGAACTTCATGCTCGTCTTCCAGTTCATGCACACCATGGTGCCCGGCCTGTCCGACCCGGAAAAGATCGACCTGATCGAGATTCCGGGATTCAACGATTTCAAGGTAAAGGTGCACGGCATGAAGTTCATCTTCGCCGCCTTCACCAATTACCTGCACGGCCTGCTGACTCCCAAGATTGTCGTCGCCTGGATTCCTCCCGACCCCGACCGCATCCGCCGCAAGGACACCGATCCTTCGAAGATGACTACCGGAGATTTCTTCACAAAGTCGAGCATGTTTATCTCGGCCTCGCTGGGCGTGCGCCTCGGAGACTACTGGCGCATGCAGCTGACCTTGACCGATTTCTTCGGCTGGGGCGGGCCCTACTCCGGTGTAGGGTTGTTCGAGGATCGCGACGAGATAAACCTTAGCGTACTGTGCCAGTTCTGAAAGAGGTGTTGTCATGAAGCTTGCAATCAGGAGCACGATGAACATTCTGCTGGCCGCTGCCTTCTGCGCGGTCGGTCTTTCGCCCACGGGCGCGCTGGCCGACGACGAAATCACGGCCGATAACTGGACCGAGATGGTCAGCTTCAAGCCCGATCCGGAGAAGGTCAAGCTCGTAAAAAAGGGCATGAAGATAACAAAGAAGAACGTCGCCGCGGTGGCCGAGTTGCTGCCTCCCGCGATGAAGATGATGGTCGAGAAGTACAAGCTTGAGATGAAGGTCACAGACTACCAGCCGATTCACCCGTCCGAGGGATACATCGAGGCCACCAATAAGTATCGCGGCAAGCCGCAGATGATCGACATTGGCAAACAGTACCGCAAGCGCGGCATCAAGAACTACATCGCCGGCCTGCCCTTCCCGAACCCCAAGACGGGCCTGGAGGTGGCCTGGAATTACCAGTACGCGTACAGCGGCGATGACGGGGATACCTACTACACCGTCTACTGGATCTCGGCCGCCACCGGTGTCGAACACACCGAGGAATGGCGCTGGGCCTTCATCATCCGCACCATCAACCGCACCGACCTCGATCCCAAGCCGGCCATCAAGTCCTTTTTGGACAAGGGGCTGCAGTACACTTCGATTACCTATGCCCTTGCCCCATACGACAAGAAGGGCTTCGGCGCTCTCTACTCGCGCTCGGTGGATCCCCTCGACCAGCAGGGTCACATTTACGTTCCCGCCATGCGCCGGGTGCTGCGCAACACCTTCGGTACACGCGGTGACACCTGGAACTCTACCGACCTGCTCTACGAGGACGTGCGTGGCTACATGGGTTACCCCGAGTGGATGAACTGGAAACTCCTGGGCAAGAAGACCATGCTGATGGCCATGCACGCCGGGTCCAAGCTGGGCAAGAAGTACGGCAAGAAAACTTACGACATTGACCATTGGCCGCACTGGAACCCCAAAATAATGTACGAGTTGCGTCCTGTTTACGTGGTCGAGGTAACCCCAAAGTTTCCCGATTACCCCTACAGCAAGCAGATCATGTATTTCGACGCCGAGACGTTCTACCTTCCCTACAAGGAAACCTATGACAAGAAAGGCGACCTGTGGAAGGTGGTATTGCTGGGGTTCAATGAGTCGCCCGACATGGATTCGCAACCGCCCGAGTTCGGCGCCTGCTCGGTGATAGACTTCCAGGCCGAGCACGCAACGCTGATGAATTTTCACAAGGCGCTTTCCAACACCGGCCTCGACCCCAAGATGTTCACCCTGTCGAACCTGCGGAAACGGGGTAAATGACAAAACCGGCCCTGCTTACTTTCGTCGTGCTGTTGCTTTTCGGGACGGTCTCCGTGGCCGACCCGCTCGAAGAGATTTCCCATCGGGACAAGCTCTACGCCATCACCGCCCGTGGAGACGACGTCTTCGTCACGGGCTACCCGGGCCTGCTGCTCGTCTCCCGCGATCGGGGCAAGAGTTTTCAAGCGATCGATCCTGGAACCCGCAACGCCCTTTTCTCGATCGATATCAGCGCTTCCGGCCGTGGCGTGATCGTCGGGCGCGGCGGGATGGTTCTGGTGACTGACGACGGCGGCAAGAGCTGGCAGCACAAAAAGAGCGGAGTGCATGAGCACCTGTTCGGCGTGGCCTTGACTCCCGCAGGCGGCGCTTGGGCTGTGGGCAACTTCGGCACCGTCATCCACAGCCCGGACGGCGGAGAGTCCTGGCAGACGCAGGAATACGATGCCGGCCCGCCGGCAACCGAAGAGGGGAGCGGCGGAGTGGTCTCGACCGCAGAGGAAGAGAACCAAGGTGCCGCCGGAGAGGCGCGCCTGAACGCGGTCGCATTCGCCGATGAGCAACAGGGCTGGATAGTGGGCGAATTCGGCATGGTCTTGCACACCGTGGACGGCGGGTCAAGCTGGAAGCGCCAGCCGAGCGCCTCGGGTAAGCTGCTTTTCTGCCTGTTGGCGCTCGATTCGGACAGGGTCTTAGCGGCCGGCTCCGAGGGAACCTTGATGGAGACATCCGACGGCGGCAGTCACTGGCGACTTGTGCACACCGGCGTCAGCGAGCATATCCTGGGGTTGTGGCAACAAGGATCCAGTCTTTTTCTGGTTGGGCGTGACGGCCTGATCATCAGGCGCGGCAAGGACGGCCGGTTCGAACACTTGCGTTCCGGGCTCTACACCTGGCTGAATGCCGTGCGTTTCTTAGACGCCCGGCTCGGGTTTGCCGTGGGCGGCAGGGGATATTTGCTTCAGACAAGTGACGGCGGCGAAAGTTGGCGGCGTCTTTCAGGGAGGTGAGCGGCGTGTCGAAAAAGTTGGGACTGCTGCTGATGCGCTTCCGCGTGCCGGCGCTGATCACCGTGTTGGCGCTGACGGCCTTCTTCGCCTACGAGGCGGCCGGGGTGCGCGTTGAGAGCCCGACTATCGATCTCTTCCCATCGACACATCCCTACGTTGAGACCTTCAAGAAGTACTCAGACATCTTCGGCGGCGCCAGCCGGGTGGTCATCCAACTCGAGGTCGAGCAGGGCGACATCTTCAACGAGGAGTTCTTGCAGAAGGTGCGGCGGATAACCAAGAAGCTGGAACTTCTTGATGGCGTCAACAACTACCAGGTCTTGTCTCTGGCCCAGCGCAAGGTCAAGGAGTTGAAGGTCGATGCCGAGCGCGGCTTCAGGGCCGTGCCGATCATGTGGCCCAAGGTGCCGAAGACCAAGCAGGAGATCGAGACACTCAGGCAGCGCATCTACACCAACCGCCGGATCCACGGCAGCCTGGTGTCGCTGGATGACAAGGCCACCTTGATCGTGGCCGGCTTCTTCGAGAAGAAGCTGAATCCCCGCCGGGCCTATGAGGAGATCGAGAAGATCGTTGCCGCGGAGCGCGATGGCAATACCCGAGTCGAGGTCATCGGGCGGCCTATTTTGCTGGGCACGATCATGAGCAACTACTCGCAGTTGATCTGGTTGTTTGCCCTGACGATCGGCTCGATTCTATTGGTGCTGCTTTTGTACTTTCGTGACCTGCGCGGGGTGCTGGTACCTGTCGGCACGGCCGTGGTCTCCGCGATCTGGGGCTACGGTTTCCTGGGCGTGCTGGGCTACAACTTCGATCCGTTGGTGATCGTTGTGCCCTTCATAATCAGCGCCCGAGCGCTGTCCCACTCGGTGCAACTCGTCGAGCGCTACATCGAGGAGTACGTAAAAAACCACGACAAGCAGGCCGCGGCCGTAGCCACCTTCGCCGGTTTGTTGAAACCCGGGTTCGTGGCCATCGTTACCGACGCGGCCGGAGTGTCGTTGGTGCTTCTGACGCCCATTCCGCTCTTGCAGAAGCTGGCCGTGATGGGCGGTTTCTGGGTGCTGTCAATTATAGTAAGCGACATGATCTTAAATCCGGTACTGCTGTCCTTCCTGCCTGCGCCCAAGATAAAGAAGCGCGAGAAGCAGGTTCCCGTCGAGCGGCTCCTGGCCCGGGTGGCCGGCTGGTGCCTGGGCAAGCAGCGCCGGGTGATCTTGGCGGTCACCCTGGTTGTGCTGGCAGCCGGTTTCCTGTTCGCCCGCACCCTGGTTGTGGGCGATGTTAATCCCGGCACGCCGATGCTCTGGCCCAGCTCGAAGTACAACCGCGATACCGATCGCATCGCCGAGAAGTTCCGCAACACCGAGGAGTTCACAGTTGTCGTCGAGGGCGACAGCCGCGATGCGATCAAGAACCCGAAGGTGCTCAGGACAATGGAGGCCTTCCAGCGCTACATGGAAGGCATTCCCGAGGTGGGGGCCACCTCATCGCTGGCCGATCTGCTGCCGGGCATCATTTCCATCCTGCACGGCGGCGATCCGCGCTGGGAGCTGATACCCGAAAACCCGCGCGACTCGGGTTTCTTCCTCGAGATGATCTACAGCTCTTCAGAGCCGGGCGACCTGGTGCGCTTCGTGACCATCGACAGCCAGAACGCCAATATCACCCTCTACCTGCGCGATCACCGCGGCGAGACACTGCGCCGAGTTGTCGCTCGTGCCAAAAACTTCATCGCCACCCACTCGCTTCTGAAACTCGACAGCCAAGGCCTGGCCGACGCCGCCGGGCTTTTCGAAGAGAGCCTGCAAGAGGACGATGTCGGCGAGCAACTCTCCCTGGCATGGGACTTTTTTGAGAAACTGCGTCCCGGCGGGGCCCGCCTGCGCCTGGCCGGCGGGTACGGTGGCTTGCTGGCCGCGATCAACGAAGAGGTCACGGTCCACCAGGCCACCGTGACGATGCTGGCCTTCGGGATCATCTTTCTCTTCTGTGCCCTGGCCTACCGCTCGATTTTAGCGGGCATTCTGTTTCTCTTGCCGCTGTTCGTCTCCAACTACCTGACCTACGCCCTGATGGGAGCGATGGGCATCGGGCTCGACGTCAACGTGCTGCCGGTCGTGGCCGTGGGGGTCGGTCTCGGGGTCGACTACGGACTGTACATCATCGGGCGTATCCAGGAAGAGTTTCGCCTATGCGGCAACGTGTCGATGTCGATCATCACCGCGCTGACCACGGCCGGTAAGGCCGTCCTGTTTACCGCCTCGACCATGGTCTTCGGCGTGTTCTTCTGGTCGTTCTCTTTCCTGCGCTTCCAGGCCGACATGGGCATCCTGCTGCTGTTCTGGATGATAGTTTCCATGCTCGGCGGCCTCATTTTGCTGCCGGCCGTTGTGGCGCTGATCAAGCCGCGTTTCCTGTTCGGCAAGTCCGCCGACTGAGAAGTTGAGATCCCGTGGAGCAGGCATGTTGATAAGAACGATCATCTTTCTTTCGGCGGGACTTTTTGTAAGCGCCTGCGCTGCCGGCAGGCAGCCTTGCCGTTGCCCCGAGCCTCAGCCCAGGGTGATCGCCTCCGATCAGAAAGACAACCTCGATCTCGATCGATTGCTGCGCTCGGTGGTCCAGATCCGGGTCAAGGTTTCCGAGCAGGCGCAGGCTGATAAATTGAAGGAAAGCTTCGAGTACGGCACCGGTTTCTTCATCGACGAGCGCGGATTGATCCTGACCTGCGCCCACGTTCTCTCGGGTGTCGACGACCCGCGCAACATCGTGGTCTTCAGGGACGGAAAGCCGCTCCAGGCACGCCCGTTGAAAATCTACAGGGACGTAGACCTGGCTACTTTATTAGTCGATGCAGGCAAGACCGAACCGCTGCCCTTGGCCCCGGGCGCGCCACGCCTTGGCGAACGGGTCATGGCAGTAGGTTTTCCGTACGTGGACGTGTTCAGGGATGTGACCCCTGCGGTAAGCTCGGGTCATGTGGCCGGCAACGGGCGCAAGATCATCTACGAGGATCAACCTGTCGACAACCTGCTGGTGACCGACGCCTTCGTGGCCGACGGTTGCAGCGGCGGGCCGCTGATTGACGGCCAGGGACGAGTGATCGGAGTGTTGCGCTTCAACCTGGCGAGGGGAGGCTCCTGGCTGGGCCTGAGCTTCGCCGAGCCGATCTCGGCCTATCTGAAAAAAGTCGGGGCTTCTTCGGAAAAACCCTGAGATATCGGCCCTCGATCGACCTGGCTGTAACTTTTCAACGAGTCAGGGCAGGTGTGGAGGTTGCGAAGCTTTTTCGGCCTCTCGGTAATCATGCAAGTATCTGGCTTCTATGGTGTGCATGCCCGTCAGTTCCAGGCGATGCAAGCCGAGCCGATCGTCTCGTTGGCCAAACCCACTTTCAAGTCACCGGGACCGGCGAATGCGAGAATTCCCAGCCAAGACAGCCTTCATGGCACGCCATGCATCAGCCCTGGTCGGAGCCTCGCAGAACTGCCATCGGGGTGGGTCACAATCTGTTGGCCTGTCCACCCTCGATCGCAACTCGCTCATTGACAAAATCGCTTTTTTTTTTTGTATAATTGCTTTTAGAAGTCTTAGAGAGCAGAGCCGTTCGAAAGGGCAACCCGGGTTCTAAAGACCCGGGGCGCAAAGCTCAGAACCCCCGGGAGGGTGAGATGAGCTGCCGAAAATGGCGAGGGGAAAGCCGCACGGGCTAATGGCCTGGCGGCATTTTTTTACCCTGGAGAGGGGGTGCGGAATGAAGATATTTTACAGAAGCATAGCGTTGGTGGCTGTTGGATTGATTTTTTCCGGTTGCCTGCAAAATAATGATAATGGCCAAACAGCGCTTTCAAAAGACAGCCACCCGAGCGCCTGCTCGCTTCTCGATGTCACCAAGACGGTGTTCGGCCCGGCCGAATTCAGGCGCTCAACGGGAAAGCCTCAAGTAGAGACGGCCGGCTTCGAGGTGCCTGCAAAGGGCGAGGTCTGTGTTCTCGTCACTAACGGCACTGGAGATCCTCCTCACGGGAAAAGGATTTCAGCCGCCTGGATATCGATAGACGGCGTCCAGGTCATCGGACCGGAGGCCTTCTCGCAGGTGGCGGGCGAGATAACCGCGCCACACGTTGTCTTGGCTGGCTCGCACGATCTTGCCGTGCGGCTGGCCTCAAATCCCGGCTCGTTCATCACCGTCGAGATTCGCTTTCTGGCCGAGGATCGGGAACCGCCGCTGGTTTCGATACAACCAGCCAATGGAGAAATTCTCGACACGGACCTTCCCTTGCTGCGGGTCTACTACCACGACGACGGTGTGGGTGTGGATCTCGAAAGCCTCCAGATAGAAATCAATGGCTCTGGCGTCACCACGCGCTTCCAGGTGGGCAGCGGTGAGGCTGCCTGGCAGGTGGGTATCGACGACTACCTGGAGGAGGGTCTGAACGGCATCTCCGCCTCCATCTCCGACCGCATGGGAAATGCAGCCAGGACATCTTCAATTTTCCTGGTGGCCACGCCTACCGAGGTTCTGATTTCAGATTTGACCAATACAGACTGGCGCTACCGCAAGCGATCGGCCTACAAGCTCCTCTTTCGTCTGGACGAGATTTCGCTTTCCGACCAAAGGAGGTGTCTAAAGCAGCTCAACGAAACCCCGGAGCCGAAGGCCACCGACCGATTACTGGCTCTGGCGCAATCAAGCGAAGATAACCTCTCCCGCGCCCTGGCTGCCGGGGCGCTCGGGGAAGCTGTTCGATTTGATCCTGCCATAGGCGTGCGAGCGGACGTTGTGGCTGCCCTCTGCCTGCTGCTTTTCGATGACGAGGACTTTATTGTAAAGGCCGCTGCGACGCGGGCGATGGGTTTTATGCAAAGTCAGGTGGCGCTGGATTGCCTTGACGACTTCCTCGAGGACGGCCCCAACAATCCACCGCAGCCCGGGATATGCAACGATAAGCCGCTGGCCATAGACTGCCAGCAGCACGAGGCGGCAATATTGGGTGTGAATCTGCAGGTTACGCGTGCGGCCACCCGTATTGCCGGCCAGGATCACTCGGTTGGAAACCCCGGCGACATGGGACAAGCCAGGGCAGAGTATCTCAGACGACTTCAGGAATTGCTCGATCTGTTAAGCAAATAGGGAGGGGCTGGTCATGAGAGAAAAAACTGGTCATGCAAGGCGTCTTACTCTGTGGATTCCGTTTTTGCTTCTGGTCCTTCCATCTTTTTCCGCCTGCGAAATTCCCGGCTGCGGGCCAGGGGAAATTCCCCGCAACCCCATCTCCAGCAACCTGGTGGATTACACGGTGCCGGCCTCGCAGTCGATTCTCCGGCCTTCCCTTTTCTCTTCTTTTGAGATATTCTTTCTAAGGCCCGTAAGCAAAGAGAGTTTTAATGTGACCGACGATCTCGCCATGTGTCGGCTGGAGCCGGGAGAGACCGAATGCGACTTTTCCGACCCCTCCCGAAGGATTGACGTCGGCAATTTGTTCACCTCTGCCGAGTGGCTCTGCTACACCAGCAGCGTCTGCCGGCCGGGAAGCGCTGACTTCAACATGGGGTTTTCCGACTGGCTCCGGCTCTCTGCCAATTCCTCGTTGCTGACCCCTGCCAAATATCTTTTACGGATTCTGAAAAATGGAGGCTCTCCGCTGGAATCGCGGGAGGGGCATCACCTCGCCGACGATGTGGATGTCTATTTGGAAATAGTCTCCGAGGATTCTCCACGGGAAAGGCCCCAAGTCGCTTTCCACAACCTGGAAGGTTACCTCAACGGGGCCAAATGGCTTGAACCCCATTACAGAATAAAACTTTTTTTCGATCGACCGATGGGCTTTGTGAATTTTCTGCCAAGTCCTCTTTTGGGCTTCAATTTCAGATACCTGACCGCGGCTACTTTCGGTGTCGTGGGTATTGAGAGCGATTCGGTACAGGGTCTATCACCAGGTCAGACATTTTCTCTGGACATTATCGGCGATAATGTCGCTTCTGAGTCTAAGGGGCTACCGCCCACCATGGATTGGTTTGGTAATGCTCTTGCTGATACCCTCGATCTTGAGTTCACAACTTCTCATGTACGCATCCTTTTCCCTTTTCATGAACCTTTTCCGTTCCCCTCTGACAGTGCCGACGACTGGTACGGGCAGCTTGAGAAAGATGACAGCCTGGACAGCCCCTACGTCTTGGTGGAGGTCACGCCTGAAGTGGTGTCGCTCAGTTCGGTTGGTCCCGAAGGCCGGGAGACGGATATTCCATTCGCGTTTGATCTGGCCGCTCTCGGAGTTCCAGCAGTGAGGGCCATGAACGTCGTCGTCAGCTTGCCTATCGATACCGATCGGATCCAGGCCGGATCGGTGGGATACCAGTCGAGCCTGAATGTCAACGCCTACGGGTCCGGCGGCGTTTGGCTTGGCGCCGACAGTCTCCGTGTGTACGCTTTTCCGCCCGCGCCGAAGGAGATCAAGATCGTCACTTACAATGCATATAGCCACAACTACATTGGCGTCCCGGATGTCCCGCCCGAATGCCAGGAGCCTCCCTGGCCGGCCGAATGTTTCCCCTGCTGGCTTGACGGGGGAGATCCTGATATCTGCCAGTCGGAAGAATGCCTCCAGCAGTGGCCCGAGTACTGCTACGACTTCTGGCCCAGGCCGCCACCGGGGGCCATTAATTGGAGGGTGCGGCTGGACAACTTTGCCCGTGACATCGTGGCGGTCTACAGGCCGGCTATTATCGCCGTCCAGGAGGTTTACCACGATTCCGAGGGTTGCTGGGAGGCAGTGTGCACAAATTGTGAGGATATTAGCAGGGGAACCTGGTTGAGACAGTTGCTGCAAAGCATCCAGCAGCATCTGTGGCCTCAAGGTGGGCGGTATCACATAGCCACCACGCTGAAATCCCATGTGGGCGCGGTATGTTTCGGGAACGAATGGGAGGGAAATGCGATAATCTACGATTCGGAGCAGGTGCTTTTTATTCCCTCCTATCCACTGGAGCCAGGCGATCTTCCTTATGGATGCTATGAGTGGTCGTGGGGACTGGAGGAGTACTACGAGTTTGGTCATTATGACTACAGCGACTGTCTTACCAAGAGCGGCAACAGCCGCAACGCCGACGTATCCAGAGCGATCTTCGAGTTTCCTAGAGGCTCGGGCTACTTCTTCAGCTTGTACAACACTCATCCGCCAAATCCCTGCGGTCTCGGCCGTTCCATGGATTGGATCAAAGACAGGCAGCGGACCTTCAGGGGCGATCTCTTGACCTATCTGGATGCGACACCCACCCAGGAGAGATTGAACGGAATCTACCCTCCAGTCTTCGCCGGGGACATGAATACGCAACTTTCTGACTGTTTCGGCGGATGCGATGCTGTTTCAACTTACCTCGAAAATTATTTTGTGGATGCGCCGCAATCGGATTGTGGTTGGTTTGACAAGGTGTTGGTAGGAATACCGGAAGCCTGGGAATACGACAGTTTGCTTGACGTCGTGCAACCCGATTACGTGGATCCGCCGATTGGCGCCCCATTCGATGAAGAATATTCTAAAGGAGTTTTTGGCTACCGCGTTCGCGGAGAGCGTCAGATTTACTCGGATCACAGCCCAGCAATGGTTGTGATACGTACACATCAGGAACCATGAAGAATAAAGCAAATACAGACACTTTTCTCTTGTTTCTTAGGGCTCTGTTTCTTGTGACAATACTGATGATATTTGAAGGAATATTAGTAACAGGATGTAGGGAAGATAGCTGTTGGGTAGTTCGGAAATCATTTCGGAGGGGAGAACTCCATTCAATTTGGGGCATCCCCAAGAAATGCATATACGTAATTTCTGGCGGGCAATTATTGTGTTTCGATGGAAATGATTGGCAAAGCAATTCCATCGGAACAATATCTCCTTCCGGTTACGGCATCTGGGCGACATCAGATGATGACATTTTTATTGCTCATTACAACGGCATACTTCACTTCAATGGAACCGGCTGGACAGAGATGATGGAAGGCAGCCCGGCGTTTTCCGCTATCTGGGGAGCCTCCAACAGAGATGTATTTGCCGCCACCGTATGGGAATCCAGGATATTTCACTGCGACGGTGTTTCATGGACAGAAATGGAAACACCTCAATCTACTGCCAGATACCATTTTCTCGAAGCCATCTGGGGAAGCTCCGGAACGGATGTCTACGCCGTGGGATACGAAAGCGATCCCACTTCTGTTGGTAGGGTGTTGCATTACGACGGCTCAAGTTGGGAGGAGGTTCTCATTACCGAAGAATATGCAAGGTTCAATGCTGTCTGGGGCTCGGGCACGGACGATGTATACGTAAGCGGGGGCGGTGATCTGTACCACTTCAATGGAAACGAATGGTCGCATGTCGAAGTCCCTGGGTACGGTCTGTACTCAATTTCCGGGCGTTCCGCCACCGATGTCGTCGCCGTCGGTGACATGGGAACCATCGTTCGTTACGATGGCCTAGAGTGGAGGGACGAGAGCATAAGTTCAGATTATGATCTGTTTGGCGTCTGGACCGGCCCGGGGGCGCCGGAGTATGCAGTCGGTTGCAAGCTGTTCGACGATGGCAACGATGTATTTTGCGGTGATGGCGTGTTTTTCGAGAACACATGCAGTTCCGAATAAGTGCTTCAGAGTTGACTGTATGACTAGTTGGACGATCCGGGAGGGACCTTGCTCTCGGGCGGGCGGAGTTTGCCCTGGGCGACGTAGTCCTTGGTCATGCGCTTGACCACTCCGGTCAGCAGCAGGATCGAGAGCAGGTTGGGAATGGTCATCAGGCCCAGGGCCGTGTCGCCGAAGGCCCACACCAGTTCGAGCGAGTAGACCGCCCCCAGGAAGTGCATGCCGCAGAAGGCTATCCGGTAAGGCAGGATCCAGCGTTGGCCGAGCAGGTAAAAGACGGCCCGGTCGCCGTAGTATGACCAGCTTATGGCCGTCGAGAAGCCGAACAGAAACACGGCCAGCGTCACCAGCAAGTGACCATAGCCGCCGGCGACCCGGCCCAATCCCCGGCGGAAGGACCAGGCGGTCAGCAGCGAGCCGTTTTGCATGGCGCGTCCCTCGATGATCAACACTCCCTTGACGGTCGCACCCTGGGCGTCGAGTATGGTTGCTCTTGCGAGGTCGCCTTTCTCGATCTCGATGAACCCTGTAAACATTTCGGCCCGGGTGGGAAGCAGAGGATCATGGGCCAGCAGGATACGGACATCGTCGATCGTGCCGTGGTTGTAAACGAACTGCAGGTCGCGCGGCCGGCCGTCTTCGATTGGCTTCCGGCCTCTTACGAGATCTTGATCGCGCAGCTTGCCGTTCGCCTGAACCCGGGCGCCGGGAACGATGGCCTGGATGGCCGCCTGGCGGTTACCGACCAGGCGCTGCTGTTGCTTGTCGTGCCAGACGCCGGTGGTCAAAATAACCAGGCCGGTCATGGTGCAGATTACCAACGTGTCGATGAAAGGACCCAGCATGGCCACCATGCCCTCGCGCACCGGCTCGTCGGTCTTGGCCGCGGCGTGGGCGATGGGCGCCGAGCCCTGGCCCGATTCGTTGGAGAACAGCCCGCGCTTGATGCCCCAGGTCAGCATGAAGACGAAGCCGCCCCCGGCGAAACCGCCCAGTTGGGCCGCAGGTTTAAAGGCCGATGAAACGATCGTCTGCAGGGCCGGGATCACCTGGTCGTAGTGCAGCCCCAGGACCACCAGGCCGGCAGCGACGTAGAGCAGCGCCATGATGGGGACCAGCTTGCTGGTCACCCGCCCGATGCGCCGCACTCCGCCGAGGATCACGACCGCCACCAGCGAGCTCATCAGCAGGCCGCTGATCCAGGTTGGTATCGACAGATCCTGGCGCAACTGGTCGGCGACTGTGAACGACTGGACCGAGTTGCCCGAGCCGAAGGACGAGATGACCGTAAAGCAGGCGAAGGCGATCGCCAGCGGCTTCCAGTTCTTACCCAGTCCGCGCTCGATCGAGTACATCGGGCCGCCGGCCGCCGAGCCGTCGGGATTGATCGTCCGATAGCGCATGGATAACGTACACTCGGTGTACTTGAGAGCCATCCCGAAGACGGCCGTGACCCACATCCAGAAAAGCGCCCCGGGCCCGCCGTAGTGAATGGCGGTAGCCACGCCGGCGATGTTGCCGATGCCCACAGTAGCGGACAACGCCGTGGTCAGGGCCTGGAAGTGAGAAAGATCGCCCTTGTGCCCGGGGTCGTCATACTTGCCGCGTACCACCTGCACCCCGTGCCGGAAACGCCTGATCTGCACCCAGCCGAGACGGAAGGTGGTGATAAGGCCCGTGCCGACGAGCAGTAAGACGATCAGCGGCAAGACGTCCGGCCAGCCCCAGACGAAGTCGTTCATCCCGTGGATGATCTTTTCGATGATTGATTGTTCGCTTCCCATTTGTTGTACAATTTCCAATTAGCTACCGACTGTCAAGCTGCATTTTTTATGGGCGGTCGGAACGTGTTGACTGGCCCGGCCTGTGCATGGTTTCCTTATGGTTACATGAAAACGGGATATCTATTATTGACGATTTTCACCGCGGGTATCGCTGGTTGTCCGCGGGGAGAAGAGGCTTTGCGACCCGATCTTGAGAATACTCCAGCGCCCGTCGTTACGCCCGGTGCGCCGGGCGGGGCGTCCGGGATCGAACCTGTCGCACGCCCGACCTTCGATGCACGGATGCCTGCGCCCTGCGAGAGTCACACCGCCTGCTACCTGGCCGCCAAGGATGCCCATGCTTCGGGCAAGCGGGCCGGCTACCTGTTGGCGCTCAGGGATTGCGAGTATTACCGCGGTCGTTACCAGCTCGAGAAGTTCTATGGCATGTGCCTGTTTATTTTGGCCGACGCTTATCGTCACCTCGACAACTTCACAGAGGCCAAGAACTGCTACCGCAGGTTCTTAGACACCCAGCCCGATGACCACGAGTTGGCCCTGCAGGCCCGCGAGGGCATGGACGAGGTCGAGGCCGGCAAGCGCGAGCCGGTGTTGTACAAACGCTACCTCGAAGCAGTATCGTTGCTGGTGCGGTTCAACACCGAGAGCGACGAGCAACTCGTTTTTAGAGCCAGGCGGATCCTCGAAGATATTCAAAAGAAGAAGCCGGACTGGGATCTGGATGAGAAGGTGCGCTACCTGCTCGAGCAGATCGCCGGCCTGGACAAAGAGCGGAAAGCCGACCATGCTCCAGAGACTGTTCAGGCTCAGTGAGCACGGGACAACCGTCCGGGCCGAGGTACGCGGGGGCCTGGTTACCTTCCTGACCATGTCGTACATCATCTTCGTCCAGCCCGGGGTGCTGGCCGCGGCCGGGATGGATTTCGGAGCGGTCATGGTGGCCACCTGCCTGGCCTCGGCGCTGGCGACGTTCGTCATGGCCTTCGGCGCCAACTACCCGGTGGCCTTGGCGCCGTGCATGGGCGAGAACTTCTTCTTTGTCACCGTGGTGCTCGGGGTGGTCACCGGTTCGGCGGTCTCATGGCGCATCGCCTTGGCTGCCGTGTTCGTCTCCGGGGTGCTGTTTCTGTTGTTGTCGTTGTTCCGGTTGCGCGAAGCCATCATCGCCGCGCTGCCGCTGTCGCTCAAGTACGCCATTCCTGCCGGGATCGGAATGTTCATAGCCTTGATCGGCATGCAGCAGGGCGGCCTGGTGGTTGCCGCCAAGGGCTCGATGGTCAAGCTTGGCGACCTCTCCTCGGGACCCGTCTTGTTGACCCTGTTCGGACTGGTCTTGACCTCGGTGCTGCTGGTGTTGAAGGTACGCGGCGCCATCTTGTGGGGCCTGCTGGCGGCAACTTTGGCAGGGCTGCCCTTCGGCCTGACCAGTTATCACGGACTTGTCGATCTGCCCCCGGACATTTCGCCTGTGTTTCTGGGAATGGATCTGCCCGGGTTGTGGGACTTGGCCATGATCCCGGTGGTGGTAATTTTTTTATTCATGGTGCTGTTCGACACGATCGGCACGCTGGTGGGCGTGGGTCAACAGGCGGGGCTTATGAAAAACGGCAAGCTCGAGCGGGCCGGGCGGGCGCTTCTGTCAGACGCCGTTGGAACTACGGCCGGCGCGCTTCTGGGCACCTCGACCGTCTCTTCCTACATCGAGTCCGCCGCCGGCGTGGCCGCCGGCGCGCGCACGGGACTGGCGGCGGCGGTTTGCGGCCTGCTGTTTTTGCTGGCCTTGTTTTTCTTTCCGCTGGTGCAGATGGTCGGCGGCGGGGTCGAACTGGCCGAGGGTGTCTTCCTGCACCCGGTAACCGCCCCGGTCATGATCCTGGTCGGCTCGATGATGATGCGGGCGGTTCGCGAGATTCCCTTCGACGATCCGTCCGAGGCCATACCGGCCTTCCTGGTTGTCATGGGAATGCCGTTGACGTATTCTATAGCCGACGGCCTGGCGCTGGGCTTCATCGCCTACCCGATCTTGAAACTCTTTTCAGGGCGCGCCCGCGAGGTTCCGCTGCTGGTTTACATCATGGCCGTCCTGCTGGGAGGCGTCTTCGCTCTCAAGGCATTCATGGGCGCGAGTTGAGCGTCGAGGTGCAAGATGAAGACAGTCGCTGTTGGCTTTCTTGTCATGCTGTTCTTGGTTTTGCCGGGGTGCGGAGGTGGGCCGGGCGGCGGGTCTGATTGCCCCGTGGGATGGGTTGCAAGTGAAGGAGATTGCCTGCCCGATGTCGATCTTGACGGAGTGACGGACGCTTTGGACAACTGTCCGCTTTTGGGCAATCCCAAACAGGCCGACAGCGACGGCGACGGGGTCGGCGACGCCTGCGATCAAGAGCCGCCCGACGCCGACGGCGACGGGGTGGCCGACGATGAGGACAATTGCCCCGAAGATCCGAATCCCGAACAGTTGGACTGGGATGCCGACGGGGTAGGCGACGCCTGCGCAGAGCAGGACGGCACGCCCGGGCATCCCTTCATCATCCAGGCCGACGGAGCCTTGCCTTCACACTACGTCTTCACCGATCAACGAGACACAACCGAGGCCACATCGGACGCATTCGACTCCTACCCGCCGAACACCGTCGACGAGTCCGGCCCTGAGTATGTCTACGTTTTCACGCTGGCCGAGGCCTCGCGGGTGACGGCCGAGATCCTGAGCCCCGAACCGGGCGGAGTCGATATCGACGTGCAGTTGCTTTCCGCGCTTGATCCGCTCGAGCTGATCGCGCGCAGTGACCGCGGTGTCTACGCCGAGCTGGATCCCGACAGCTACTTCATCTCGCTGGACAGCTATGCCGGCGGGGGAACGCCGGCTGTGGGCCGCTATGTGTTGGACGTTACCGTCAGGCCGATCGAGCCGCCGCCCGAGGAAGCCTTCAACGACTACGTGCTTGCCGCCGTGGATTACCTCTACAACAACTACGGCCTTTTGGGCTACGCCTCGGCCGTTCTGACCCATGACATTCCATACGGTTCATACGGGGTCATAAGCGCCAGCGATCCGCCGCGCACGATGTGCGTGGCCGCGACGCTCGAGGTGATCTTGACCGCCATGCAACTCTACGCACAAGACACCGGCGATTCGACGGTCTGGGATTATCTACCCGAGATCTCTTACGAGCGGCTGGGCGCGGGAGACCTGCGCGGGCACGTCTGGGTCAACCACGACTTCAACGCGGGCGGCACTGCCGACGCGCTGCGCCACTTCGGCATGGGCATGACTGTGCCCTTCGAGCAGCTCCGGCCGGGGTCATTCATCAATCTCAATCGAACCAGCGGCACCGGCCACGCGGTGGTGTTTCTGGCCTTCATCGACATCGACGGCAACGAATCGCCCTCCTGGCACGACGGCGTGGTCGGCTTCAGGTACTTCTCGTCCCAGGGAGGCTACGACGCCGGCGCGGGCGGGCTGGACTACCGCTACGCGGTCTTCGACCAGTTCGGCGAACCAAGCATGCCCGGAAAGCGCGACCTGCATATCATCTACTCGCAAGACCAGAAATACCTGAACACCGGCATGCTCTACCACCCCTCGCTGTGGTTGCCCACCGCCCGCGTTCTGGGAATCAAAACCCGCTCGCGCGCGGGCGAGATGTCGGTGTTCGATCCTGTCTACTTCGATGGTGTGACCTTCGACGACGAGCGTTGAAAAGTTACACCAACGAACTCCACGAGATCTCATAGACGCAGGCCGAACCGCCCTGGCAGACGCACTCGGGCTCGGTGACCACGGGCAACAGGCCGCCTTGCAGCCTGGTGGCCGCCTCGTAGTAACCCAGGGCGCTCTGACAGAAGACCTTCGAGTAGCAGGGGTAGTCGAGCATGCTCAGGCGGCAGGACGTGGATTTGAGGCGCTCGTATTGCGCCCGGCCGAAGTCGAGAAACAGCCTGTGGTGCAGGGCCACTCTCTCGAAGAACCTGTGAGGGTCTTCCTTGCGGAAGGCGTGGTAGACCCCGGTCAGGTTGGCCTCGGCCGAGTGACGGCCGAGTTCGCGGAAGATCTCCTCGGGCGCCTGGTCGGGTGCGCAGATCTTGGCGATAGCCCGATCTGTTTCGATCACGAACCTGAAAGGATACCATCCGTTTGCCAGGATCCCGCTGGCCAAGGCCTTGCCGGTATCGGGACTGACCATGCCAATTACGGCTTCGAGCGCCTCGACGTCGTGATGTTCCACCACCCATTCGATATGGGCTCGAAACATCCCGCCCTTGATTCGTCCGTCGTCAAGCTTTTGAAGTAGTTCGACCATGAGGCCGTGCCATGTTACCGCGATTCGTCCCGGATGGAAAATAAAAGAGTCCGCTGTTTGCGATAGATTCCGGGTATGTGCGACAATCGTGGTTGCAATTGAGAAAGTTGAGACACGATCTGCCTGGTGTGGGTCTTGAGAATGGAAGGCGCATGACAGAGGAGGTTCGCACCCTGGTGGAGAAAGCCCGGGACGGCGATGCAGACGCCGTAGGCCGCCTGTTCGATCTGTACCGTCTGCGGGTGATTCGTTTTTGCATGTCGTTTGCCAGAATCGGCCAGGCGGATGCGCACGACGTCACCCAGGAAGTTTTCATGAGGGCCTTCAAGGGAATCGGTCGGTTGCGCGAGGTGAAAAGCTTTGAGAGTTGGCTGCTGGCAATAGCCAGGAAGAGGTGTTTGACTTTCCTCTCGCGCGCCAAGAAACGCCGCGACCAGATGCACAGGTTGCACGACGAAGTCGGAGTAAGGGCTGTTGGAAATGAAAGGGACTCGAGAATGAGGCGCATCGAGCGGAAAATGGTGGCCGAAGAGATCGAGCGGCTGCCCGACTCGGCGCTCAAGGAAACCGGCCGGCGGTTCTACCTGGGCGGCGAGGACACCGCCCAGATAGCAGCGGCGCTGGATGCCCCGGTCAGCAGCGTGACAACCTGGCTGAGCCGTTTCAGGGGCAAGATCAGAAAGAGACTGATTGCGCGAGTGCTGACTTTGCGCGGACACGGCGGTGTGAGTCAATGAACGGGCACTTGAACAACGAATTGTATGAACGGCTGCTTGCGGGACGCTTGAGCGTCGCCGAGGAGCGCAGGCTTTTTACACACCTAGGCCAGGATTGTGAAGAGTGCGAGAATTTCATGGCCGAACTCGATGCCGGGCAGCTGGGAATGTTGATGGAAATTCTCGAACGCGCAAGCGATCCCGAAGATCTGTCACCGGCCGCGCGTGAACAAGTCTTGGCCGGTCGCCCGGAGAGGTTTTTCGGAATGTCTCTGAGGCTCCTGCCCGCGGCCGGGATTGCGATGCTTGCCGTGATTGGCATCGGCCTGGCTCTGGTTCATTTTGCGGCATCGGACGAGGGCGAGACTACCAGGATCAAGGGCGCGGACATGCTGGCCGGGGCACCGGCGATAGGGCTTACGGTGGGACGCCTGCGGGCAGACGTGAAGAATGCGGCGGGCATTGAACGGATCGCTTCGGGCGGGAAAGTCGCCTCCAGCGAACGTTTGGTGTTCCGGATCGACACGACCGGGCCCTGTTATCTGTACCTGGCTTGCCAGACGGAAAGTTCTTTTGAAATGCTGTCGCCGGCTTCGGGCCGGGCGCCCATTCATCACCCTGGCGGCGCGTATTCTCCCGAGACCGCCGGACACCCGGCGGCCTTTTCGCTGAAAGATCACGCGGGAAAACTGCGCTTCGTAGCCCTGTGCGCAATGCAGCCGCTTTCGCGGCCGCAAGACGTTCTGCGCATGTCTGCGGGATCACCAATACCCGGTCAGGTGGTATCATATGATGACGTGACCATCGTGGTTTCCAAGGAGGGGGAAGCGCCTTGAAAACCGCCGCGCTATTTCTGCTGGCAGCTTTATTCGCCCTTGGCGCCTGCGCCACGGGTGGACGCGCCAAGGGAGGCCTGGAGCCGCTGGTCGACCTGGAGACGAAGACCGTCTCCGGCGCGCTCGGATCCCGGCGGCTGGCGCTACTGGTCGGGATCGACGAATTTACTGACGAGCGCTGGCCGGCTCTGAAACATGCCCGCAAGGACGCCAAGGATCTGGGAGCGCTGCTCGAAGATCCCCACCGGGGCCGCTTCGATCGCGTCGAGATCCTGGCCGACACCGGCGGCGAGAGCCTGTCAAGCATAGAGGCCGCCATCGATCGCCTGAGCGCCTCAAACACCAGCCGCTCGGACACCGTGCTTTTGTATTTCTCTACTCACGGTACTCTGGCCCGCGAACCGGGCGGCGATCTGCGACGCTACCTGGTGGCCACGGACAGCGACCAGGGCCGGGTTCGGCATAGCACGCTGGCGGTGGACGAATTGCTCGAACGCTTCGAGCGCATGCCCTCCGCGCGCAAGGTGCTGATTCTGGCAGCCTGCACTTCGGGTTCGGGCAAGTCGGCCTTGCCG
The DNA here is from genome assembly GCA_964640665.1 of uncultured Myxococcales bacterium. Taxonomy (GTDB): domain Bacteria; phylum Myxococcota; class B64-G9; order B64-G9; family B64-G9; genus DATKYQ01. Next base: position 46,141 of record CAZXHT010000013.1, on the reverse strand, counting down.
GACCGCCTGGCCCGTGAGCTTGCTGGTACCAAGGGGTCTTTTTTCGTGCGGCCTCTCGAAGAGATCAGCCGGGCCACCATGGTTCTGACCGCCAGCTCATGGGGCGAGGCCGCCCGCGAGGACGACAAGCTGGGCCATGACATCTACACGAGTTTTTTGATCGAGGCTCTTTCCGGCAAGGACGAGGACGGCGACGGGGCGGTCACCGCCAGCGAGGCTCACGCCTACGCCATGGAGCATACCTATTACTATTCGAGTGGTCGCCAGCGTCCTCAGATGGAGTCGAGTATTGTCGGGGCCGATCCGATCGTGCTCAGCGGACGCCGGGTGCGGCCGGCCGACCCGGTGCTCTTTTCTTTCCTGACCCGCTTCGAGGGTATGCGTGTTGTGGTGGACGGCCGCGACAAGGGAAAGCTGCCCGCGCGCCTGGTGCTCGAACCCGGTGTTCACCGTGTCGTGGTCAGCGACAACGGCGACCATCCGGCCCTGGACGAGAAGATAGAACTGCGCCGCGGAGATCGGGTGACGGTCGAGCAACTCATGCAAGATGTCGAGCCCCGCTGGCACATCGTGGCCCGTGCGGGATACCAGATGTTTCTCGACGCCGGCGTGCGCCGGAGTATGGTGGCCCCGGCGCCGGTGGCGGGCGTGTCCATTTCGCGGGTCGACTTTCCGCTTGACGGTTTCGAAACCGGCCTGGACCTGATCGCCGGAGGAGGCGGGCAAGACCTCGAGATTGGAGGGCTTGCGGTCTCCCAGGATCTTGTCGAGATTGCCTATGGCTTGCAACTACTTTACCGCTTCGATCTCGGACCAGTCTCGCTGCTGGTCGGTCCCAGATTGGCCGGCCTGCACCTGCTGCGGCGCAACCTGTCGGCCGTCGGCCAGGATCAGCACTATTTCAACTTCTCGCCCGGTCTGGTCGCCGGGCTGCGACTGAAAATGTTCGCCGGGATTTCTTTCGACCTCGATGCGCGGATTCACTTTTTTACGGTGCATACCGACACCGAGAACCTGGATCTTGGCTACCTGGATCTGTTCGGTGGTCTGGGATGGTCATTTTAGGAATTGGGAGGTTTCAATGAAACGTCTATCGGTTATCGCTGTAATGCTGCTGGCCGCCGGATGCGGCTATCTTTCCAACGAGCCCTACTGGACGGGAGAGGGGCTGGTGCACGGTAACGTACTGGCCGCCGGCCAACCGCTCAAGGGGGCGCAGGTGTTCGTGATCGGAGAACCGGAGAGAATGACAACAACTGCTACTGACGGTTCGTTCGAGATGGTTGCCTCGGCGGGCACGAGCAAGACGCTGGGGGTGATCTGGGGAGCCAGCCTTGGGCTGCAGTACAAGTTCGACCTGGCCGGAGAAGGTGACCTCGATCTGGGCGATATCGAACCCGGGACAATCGGGGCACTGGGCGGAGTCGTGGCGCTGGACGTTCCCGGCCGAGTCGAGGTGAGCGTGAGCGGCACGCCTATCGTTACCCATCCCGACGAATCGGGCTCTTTCCATGTTGCCCTGCCGGCGGGAAAATGGGATCTCGTGTTGCAGGCCTCGGGTTTTCTCGATCAGTCGATCGAGAACCTGCGGGTAAGATCGGGTGAGTCGAAGCAGGTCGAGACGATCTCGCTGCCGGTCGATCCCGACCACGTCTGCCAGGGCAGCGAGAATCGTACAGAGCGATTCAGCCAGGGCGGCGGGGGCGCGGTGGACGCCTTGTTCATCGTCGATAACTCGGGCTCGATGGTCGGCGAGCAGCAGGCGCTGGCAAGCTCCTTCAACGACTTCGCTGCCGCCCTGGACGAGGCGGCGGTCGACTACCACATCGCGGTAGTGACCACCGGGATGGAATCACCCGGCTGCCCCGCTTGCGCGTCACTTCCCATGCCCGGAAGCTGCATGAACGATACCGGCGAGAGCGGCCGTTTCCAGGATCGCCTGGGCCACAACCAGGGCACGGTCGACTATCCCGATTTCATCTTTACCAACGATCCGACTTGCCGGGAGGTGACGGATAGCAACCTGGATTGCTTCTACGATCAGGCCAACGATCGCGGAACGGTGCTGGTCGGCATAAACGGCTGCGGCTACGAGCGCGGCCTGGCGGCCATGCGCACGGCGCTGGGAGTTCTGGCCGCGAGCTACAACGCCGACTTCCTGCGCGACTGGGCGCGCCTGGCGGTCATCGTCGTCTCCGACGAAGACGATTGCGGCGAGGTGGGAGACGTGAGCGAGAGCATGCCGGCAATAAGCGGCAACGTCTGCTACTACGCGGCCAAGGGTGTAGATCCGGACGGCCTTACCGAAGATCCCGAGGGCAAGCCCTACTCGCTGACTCCGGTCGAACAGTACGCCTCCTTCCTGCAGGGGCTAAAGCCCGTTCCATCGTTGGCCACTTTTTCGGCCATCGTCGGCCTCAGCGATCCTGCCGATCCGTCTTCGACCAAAATCGAGTACGCCTGGGACGACAGTCGACAGGGTTGGGACGTTGTCTCTGCCTGCATCACACCAGGATGCAGCGGCAACAATTGTTCGGCCCAGCCGGGCACGCGCTACATCGATCTTGCCCGCAGGCTGGGAGGCACGATCGAGACCATCTGCCAGGACAACTTCTCGCAGCCGATGCTCGAGGTGGTCGGGGCGAGTATCGGCTACCAGCGCAGGTTCAAGCTCTCAGGCGATCCGATCTCGGCGGACACCGTCAAGGTGTCGATCAACGGCACGGCGCTTGAGACAGGCTTCGTTTTCGAGCCCGCAGCCAGAGAAGTGGTTTTCGACCAGGGCCAGGCCCCGCTGCCCTATGCGCTTGTGAAAATCGACTACCAGGCAGCTTGCCCTTGAGTCCGGCGGCGCTCTCCTGTATGCAGTCCATAGGGAGGTGCCGGAATGGATTGGCTCGACTCGGTCTACTGGAACAATAGTATCCTGAACTATTTGATCTTCGCCGGACTGCTCGCGTGCGCTTGGCTGGTGGCGCTCGTTTGCACCTGGCTACTGCGCCGCTATGTCATCGCCCGGGCCAAGGACACGCGCGGCCGGCTCGACGATATGGTGGCCGACATCGGGGCGCGACCGATCTTCTGGATTGTCTTTCTGGCGGGCACGCACGCCGCGCTGCGCAAGCTGATCTTGCCCGATTGGCTGGGGCGGACGATCTGGACCGTGATGCTGGTAGCTTGGACGATTGTCGGCGCGCTCGCGGCGGTCAGGCTGATAAACGCTGTTTTACAACACTACATCAAGCGCTTCGCCGATCGCTCGGATGACGCCCTTCTCTCGCAACTGATCGGCACACTCAGTTCGGTGGTCGGCCTGGTGGTCTGGATCATAGCCGCGCTGTTTTTGGTGGCAAACATGGGTTTCAACATCAGCTCGCTGCTTGCCGGCCTGGGCCTGGGCGGTTTGGCGCTGGCCATGGCAGCCAAGGACACGCTCTCGAACGTGTTCGGCTCGTTCACGATTTTGATAAACGGGCCTTTCCAGGTGGGGGAGGCGGTCAACTACCAGGGTAACGAGGGCTCGGTCGAATTGATTGGCCTGCGTGACACCCGCATCCGCACCTGGAACGGCAACCTGGTCAGCGTGCCCAACTCGCTGGCGCCTACCTCGGTGATTACCAATATATCCCGACGGCCTTCCTTGCGGGTGCTTTTCAAGCTGGCCATCTCGGGCGATACGCCGCTCGAAAAGATCGACCATGTTCGCGAGCAGATCGCCGGGGAAATCCGCGCCGTGGAGGGTATCGCGGAAAATGTGATGTTGCATCTGTTAGGCTTCGAGGCCGGGGCCTTGCAACTCCAGGTTCTTTACTACATCACCGACACCTCTCGCGCCCTGGACATCCAACACGATGTGAATCGGGACATCAAGCAGATCCTGCAACAGGCCGACGTCTCGCTTGCTCAACCCGTGTTGAACACGGCTTCCGCTTGAGCCGGACACCGACCAAGGTATCTTCAAAACATCTCGAGGCGATGGTTGCCGGTTGGAAGCGTAACGCTCAACAAATCGCCGTTCCAGTTGAAGGGTATGGCGATTCCGTCCATTGTCAGCTGGGTCGGCTCGCTGGGACAGTACAGATCGAGCACAACCTCGGATGATGCTTGCACGCTTGCGAAATGCGGATTGTCGACGTCGGCCGTGTGCTCGCAGCGGGCGAATATGCTCACCGGGGTTTGCGCCCGAACGAGCAGTTGGCCGTCTTGCATGAGTTGAGTCAGATCTCTTCCGAAATAGGCGGGTTCATCCTGGCGTACCCCGCCCATGGCACCGTTGACTGCAAGACCGGACATGGCCGGTGCCGATCCGCTGAAAGGCCAAATCACGATTGCCACGTCGCCTGCGGAGTCATACAGGCGGACGCCCTCCGCTTCAGACGTGGCTAGAGCCGCGACAGAAATGGCGTCGCCGAACCAGGCGGCCACGAGCGACGAGGCGGCAGTGTCGCTGCGGGTGCGCCGTAGCCGATAGCCCAGTTGGAAAGACTCCAAATCTTCATTGTAGCCGCCGACGTCCAGTTTTTGCTCGGGCACGTAGAAACTCGGCTCGATCACGGCAGACCAACTGTCCGCGGAACAGTCCTGCAGTTGGAGAGCGGGCGCCGAGGCCTGGGGTCTTATAAGCCAGTTGCCGTTTCCTTGATCCTCCCAAGGGTTTTCCAGGCGGCGCTCTATATAGGTATAGCTGTGGTTTTCAGAGCTGGGCGGATCGGTCTTGTAGCCGTGCAGCAACCAGCTGAACTCGACCTGCGCACCGGCCGCCATGACATCCCTGACCAGGAAGATGCCCGGCTGCAGGCCGACGACTTCACGCTGCCAGCTTTGCAGATCGCTCGACTGGTACATGGGAGTCGGATCGGCCAGCATGTCGAAGTAGGCCGCGTCGCCCAGCGCAAAGGGCAGGCCGGCCCAGTGTGCCGGGTCAACCGCGGCCATCCATTGGTTGTCCTGGCCGTACTGACCTGACCCGTCCGCCAGGATCAAGTTGTGTTCATCTGTCATCTTCCAGTACGAATATCCGTAGTCGGTGATGTACGGCACACCAGCCCGATGCAGAATGAAATGTCCGGCGTCAGGTTGCTCGTGCCCCCCGAAGTAGGAGCCGGACTTGAGCGAGAAATAGTTTGCGTCGTTGTTCCACGAAGAGCGCCAGACGAAGATGCCCCGGTTGTCGAACAGGCGCCAGGGCGGCAAGCCGTCGGGGACGCGCACCGCAACGCTCGGGTCATACCACAGGTAAGAAAAAACCGTCTGGCGGGGCCACTGAAGATCTTCGGCCATCCACTGGGCGTAACCGTTGTCGAGCCGCGCGGCTAACCATGCCTGGATAGTGTGCGGGGGATTGTAGTGGTACGGGGGACAATCGCCGAAGTTGGCTGGTCCCCCGTAGTTGTCTTCTCCGCCGGGGGCGATTGAATACAGATCCCAGAGGATGGAATTTGCGAACCAGGGTATGGCATGGGCCGTCTGTCCGCCGTTCGCTCGATCGCGCATGTCCAGCCAGGGAAACAGGTTGATTTGACCGTACGAGTGGTAGGCCACGCCTTCGTTACTGGTGCCGTCGTCTTCGAGCACGGACAAGATCACCGCCAGGTTGGCTTCGGTTCGTTCCTCCCAGGCCGCGCGGCGCGTCTCGGGCAGTTCGTCTTGCAGCACGAAGGCGACAGCCGCCACTCCCTCGTTGTTGATCCAGTAGTGGTTGTTGCTGACCGAGCCGTAACGGGTCCAATCAATATCCGGGTAGTGCCGCAGCCAGCCGGTGGTCAGCCAGGTGTCGGCCATGTCCGCCAGGCGTGCCCGCAACTCCCTGCGCTCGGCCGGGGTGAACCTGTCGTAGTGCCAGTCATAGGTAAGCGCCAGGGCGGTCAAGAAATGACCCACGGTGAGATCGTAGTTATTGAAGGGCCGCTCGTCCGATGTCCAGTTGGGGTAGCGCAGCATCTTGAAAAAGTAATTCCAAAGCAGAGCATCGTATTCCTGGGTAGGGTCCACAAGCTGGATCAGGGCCAGGTTGATAAGTCTGTTGGCGTAGCCGCGAATGTCCTTGCCGGGTCCCGGGTCATCCATGGGTTCGCCGTAGCCCGAGGCCTCGGCCAGCATGGCGCTCCAGATGGCCGCGTGGGCGCCGTCCTTGCGCGAGTGGATCTGGGGCAGATCTGACGCGGAAAACAGCAGGCGCGGATGAACGGGATGCCTGAACTGTACCGTGGCCCGGCGAGTTGCGCCGCCTGACTGCACCTCGACAGTCCAACTTCCCTCCGGGTGAGAGACGTTGAACACCAGGGGTGCGGAGGCTTCCCAGACCCAGCTATTGCCCACCCTGTTCATCTCCATGGGCTGCCGGGAGTCATCCGGCAGGGTCAGGGTGGCGGTCACCGGCAAGGGATTGCCGGGTGTGGAAACGGCTACCCGCAGGGTGTCTTCGGGAAAATAGAAAGATCCGTCTACGGGCTCGATGATATTCAGGTCGCGCGATTCGTAATCGGATACCAGCACACCGGGCTTCATGGCGTCGAACAGCTCCACTATCTCGTCCTTGTCCTCGGCCGCCATCCACAGGGCTGAAAAGCTCAAGCTGGAGCCAGAGCTGTATCCGTAAGAATCAAAGACATTTACGGGACCGCTGTCGGGATCTGCGCGGATTACCCCCTTGTGAGACGAGAACCAGCCGAATCCCTTGTCTGTGGCGCTATCGTAAACCACCAGCCAACGCATACCGGTATCCCACTTGCTGGAAATGGATTCGTCTCCGCGCGTGTCGGAGATCATCCGGTCGTAGCTGTCCGTCAGGTAGACGTGGCGTCCGTTCCAGTCGTTGGAAGAGAAGTTCAACGGGCTCACGCTGGACTCAGCCGACAAGAGGTACTGTGCGAACGGCCATGTGTGGAACAAACGCTGGGTCAGCGCAAGCCCGTGGGGCACGGGCGTATCGAGGCCCCAGCTGGCCGCGAAGGCGGCCTGGAAACCGTCGGCGTCGTAGTAGAGATCCGCGTATGGTTCCGATTCGACACCGCGGGGCGGGTAGATGCTGGTGTTGGATTCGAGTTGGTAGGAATTCGAGAAACCCTCGGCCACCTTCCAGCCGGATGAGAGCAGCTTGAACGCCGTTTGCCCGCCGCCGCGACGGCCCGAAAGCAAGCTGCCCGTACCCTGGTCCACTTCCCTGACAATCCCGCAGCATCCGCCGCTGACCCCGATCACTCCGCCGGGCAACTGTTGCCGGGTAGCCCATCCGCTATCGGTCCACAGCCAGGGTTCGGGACTGTCGGCCGTTTGATAGTACACCGCGAACTCGCGGGTCTCGCCCGCCGGGGTCAATCCCGGAGCCCCGAAGCCGACCTGGGTGAGATGCCCCCCTGGCTCGCTCCAGGACGAAGCGGCCACGGGCACAGGATTCATCCCGCCGCTTACCTCATATACCTGCATCTCCCGCAGCACGAACGTACCTGGATGTTCGATGACCGCAATGACCGGTAAATTGGTCCGATCGCGATCCGGGTGAGGTTGCAATGTTACGATTTTGCGAAAAGGAAAACTGTCCTCCTCCCAATCTTGCTCGGGGGGTTGACCCGGATCACCACCGTCAGACATCCAATCGCCATTTTGGTCACCACCGTCGATGCCGGTGTCGGCGCCGAGATCCCCCCCGGCATCCAACCGATCTCCGTCGCCGTCGGCATCTTCACGGGCGCCATCGGCGACCGAGGATATCGATCCGCCGCATCCGGTGGACATGATTACAAACGACAGGATCGCGGCCAAACAGGGTCTGGTTGATTTCGAATTCACGTTGTACCTCCCGGTCAGCCATTATAGCACCAAAGGTTGCCGGTACTGACCCCGAGAAGTTTTATTCATGGAAGTTGACGCTATAGCTGCTACCCCTGTTCTCCGGCAGACCAGTCGAGCACGGGCCAGCCGTTCTTGCGGGCTTGGCGTTTCAATCGCGGGTCGGGCGCGACGATGCGCGGATTGCCGACCGCCTGCAGCATGGGCAGGTCGGTGATCGAGTCGCTGTAGAAGTAGCTGGTCGCAAGATCCACGTCGTGTTCCCGGGCCCAACGCCGGGCGTATTCCACTTTTCCGGCGCCGTAGCATAACGGCTTGATGGCCTCTCCAGTGAATAGGCCGTCTGTGACTTCGTAGCGGGTGCACAGGAAATCTTCCAGGCCGAAGAACTCAGCCGCGGCCTCTGATTCGTAAGGTGACGATGAGGTCAGAAGCACCAGCCTATGTCCTTGCCCGCGGTGCCCGGCAATCGCCGCCCGGGCGCCGGGCGCCGCGTACTTTAGAACCTCGTCGGTGAACCAGGCGCGCGTCCGTCGCCGCAGGACAATCTCTTCGAGACCGCGGATGGTTTTCAGCGCGCGACCCATGGCGTACTCCATGTCGATCAGGCCGAAGCGGTAGGCCACAAAGTACAAGGCGGCCTCGGCCATGTGCCAGCTAGACAGTCGTCCGTCCCGCCTCTCGCACTGCATCCACAAGCGCCCGCTGTTTATAGTCAGCAGGGTCTTATCCAGGTCGAAAAAAGCCGCAACGTTCATACCCCGTAATATATGCTGTCTGGACCAGTGTGCAAGAAAGGTAAAATGAGAATTTCCTGACTTTTCAGGCGCACTGTCCATAAAAGTCTTGACTTTTCTGGATTGCGCGCCAGAATGGTCATATGGAACGGGCTCAAAAAAGTCAGATCACTACAGATCTCGTCAAGAAGGTTGTTCTTCTTGCGGGGCCTCGCCAGGTGGGCAAGACGACCCTTTCCAAGATGATCATCGAAAGCAATGACTACCTGAACTTTGACTATCCCGAGCATCGCCGGCTGATCGCGGACCGCGCCTGGGACCGCGCCAAGAAGCTCGTCATTTTTGATGAACTACACAAGATGAAGAACTGGAAGTCCTGGCTCAAGGGAATCTACGACGTGGAGGGCATCCCGCCCGGGATCCTGGTTACTGGAAGCGCCCGCTTGGACACGGCGCGCAAGACCGGCGACTCGCTGGCGGGACGCTACTTTCATCACCGCCTGCACCCGATCGACATCAAGGAGTCACGAGAGGTGCTGGCGCCCGACGCGGCCCTGGATCGCCTGCTTGCGGTGGGGGGCTTTCCTGAACCTTTTTTGAACGGCGATTCAATTTTTTACAAACGCTGGCGAAGAACGCACCTGGATATCATTCTGCGGCAGGATCTGATCGATCTGGAATCAGTACACAACATCCAGTCAATCGAGACATTGATCGAACTTCTGCGGCACAGGGTCGGCTCGCCGATCTCCCATGCCAACTTGGCAGGTGATCTTCAGTGCGACGCCAAAACCGTCAAGCGCTGGATTTTCATGTTGGAGAACCTGTATGTCATCTTTCCAGTGAGACCGTACAGCACCAAGATCGCCCGCTCCCTGCGAAAGGCACCCAAGTATTACTTCATAGACAGCGGCCAAGTTGCCGGCGACGATCAGGGAGCGCGTCTCGAGAACGTAGTCGCATGTGCCTTGTTGAAGGAGATCCACCTGCGGCAAGACTGCTTTGGAGAGAACATAGGGTTGCACTACCTGCGCACCAAGGACGGCAAGGAGATCGACTTTGCCTTGGCCCGTGAGGGTGTTGTAAGTCACCTGATCGAGGTGAAACAATCCGATGCGCAGGCAAGCAAGCATTTCGGTCATTTCCGCAAATACTTTCGAGACGCCATGGCTGTCCAGTTGGTCCACAAGCTGGATCGAGAACGAACATATCCCGATGGTCTCGAGGTAAGAAAGGCCGCGGCCTGGCTCGCCGGTCTTGACCTTTCGTAGGACCCCTGATTGGACTGATTCTTATATCGATAGGTGTCGGCGCTGCTTGCACACGAGGAAGACAAGCAGTGCCAACGGCCATATGTTGGGTTCGCCTCGCACCGGAGTCTTGCAGCCGCAGCCGCCTTCTATGACTGGTTCGGGTAGCTCGGGCCCGCAGTAGCCTGAAAGGCAATCCTGGTCTTCGGGGCAGTCTTCGGGCTGGGCGCAGGTTGTGGCGCAGGCTGGCTGGCCGGCGTCCGGCTGGTCTGTGCGGCAGACTCCGGCGCAGTTCAGGTCCAGGACGCAGGGTTCACCGTCAATGTTGTCACGGCCGTATTTCGCAACCGCAACCGCTCGTAGCGCATGCACCCGGCCGTAGCCATAATGATCGTCGCGGCCGTCAATATATTCTATGTCGCCTACCTTCTCGGCGGTCGACTGCAGTATGTCTCTTACCTGGTGGTAATCGAGATCCGGGTTGGCCGATAAAACCAACGCCGCCACACCGGCCGCTATCGGTGTGGCCGCCGAGGTGCCGCCGAAATATCGGGTGTAGTCGCCTTCGGCATCGGGCTCGCTCGCGCCCGTGGATACGTCGCCCTGGCCCGGCTCGCTCTTGTAGTGCTCGCCGGCCTTGTTGTAGCCGGCGTCGCCGGCGGTATCCAGCGTCAGGATCTTGGGGTCGCCGGATTGGCCGCTCCAGCTTGGAGTCAGCACCGAGACGCACGAACCGTAGTCGGAGTAACGCGCGACGTAGCCGTCATGACCGCAGGCGCCTACGGCGATGGTTTCGTCCATGGCCGGCAACTCGTCGGAGCCTATCGGCTGGGCGTTCAGATCGGCGTCGCCGTTGCCGGCTGCAAACAATACCACGCAGCCCTTGCCGGCCCGGCCGCTTTCGACAGCGTGGCGCACGGCCTCGTACAGCGGCGTCATGTCGATCCCGCCCTGGTCGATCAGTTCCTGGCCGATGCCCCAGCTGTTGGAGATCACCCAGGCGCCTTCGTCTGTGGCGTAACCGATGCCTTCCGCGATCTCGGAGATCGTCGCCATCTGGGCGAAGTCGTCGAAGATGCGCACCGGCATCCCGGAGCAGCGCGGGCATACTCCGCTCACACCCGTCTGGTTGTCGGCCGTGGCCGCGACCAGACCCATACAGGCGGTACCGTGGGCGTCGATGGCAAGGTTCGATGGAGTTGCGTCGTCCGTGCCGGTCAGGATATTTCTGGGCTTCAGCATGCGGGCCGGGTCGAGGTCGGGGTGAACTCCGACTCCCGTATCTAGCACAGCCACCACTACCTGCGGGTCTCCGCGGGTGATGTCCCAGGCATCCTCTGCCGCGATGTCCTGTCCGCGCGGGCTTTTCAGGTGCCACTGCTCGGGATAGAGCGGATCGTCGGGTGTGTGCATCAGCTCGATCGGAACGCTGAAGTCGGGAACGGCCCAGACCGCGCGCTTCGACTCGAACACGGCGGCGCAAGCCCGAACGGCGCTCGGCTCGTCTGGCGCGCTTAGCAACCAGGTGTTGTCGAGTCCACGTATTCGTCTGATCGGTGTAAGACCCGTCGGCGGCAAAGAGCGGGGATCGTCTCCGGGCCGCAGGCGAACGATGACGTCGCGCCCGATGATTACCGGGCGCCGGCCCGGGATCGGGATTACGAGCTTGCCCGCGCGGCGGACGGGCTCGATCGATACTCGACGGCCGTCATGGCGAAAGTAGGACAGCCGACCGCCGGCAGCCGGCGCAGCGACCTGAAGCGATGTGAAAAATACCAACAAGAATGTCGGCGTGTACTTCAACTCACTGCACGTCAAGAGCGCCGAGCTCGGCGGTCGAGAAGCCGTCCGTGGTGCCCGGAGGCAAGTCGGCGTAGACAAACGTGTAGCCGCCGTCCTCGCTGAAACGGTAGGCATAGCTGTAGTTGCCGGGCAACTCGACCGTCAGGCTGCGCATAAACTCATCGTCGTTGCCGCAATCGGGACAGGAAGGGTTCCAGACGGCGTCGGACCATGCCCAGCCCGGTGTGACGCGCGGGTCACTCGACTGTGCGCCGTAACCAACCTGGACCGAGATGCCCGCCGGTGGTCCGGCCGGCTCGGTCACGCCGGCCTTGTAAATACGGCCGAAGATCAGCGCGGTTGGAGCACCGGCCGTGGCGCTGAGCGCGTTTGGGTATTGCAATACGCACCAGTCGATGTTCGTGGCCGTGGCCTCTGCGGTATAGCGGTAGCCCGCCGAAAGAGTTTTCGAGTTTACTCCCTTGACTACCGTGACGTCGTAGTCGCCCGCAGCCTGGGCCGGGGTAGTGCACGAGATGTGGGTATCATCGACAACGGTGTAGGCGGCGCAGTCGAGTGACCCGACTTTTACGGCATTGGCGCCGGTCAAGCCCGAGCCGATAATAATGAGCGTTTCGCCGCCGGCGTCGATGCCCGAGACCGGATTAACGGCCAACACCGCCAGGTTGCCCGAGCAGGTGGGATTGAACGCTCCCGGCGTGCCCCAGTCGCCACCGGGCAGCTTGTAGGCATCGCTGGTGGGCGTGTCGCACCAGTTGGCGACGAGATCGTTGGCGGCGGTATCATAGGCGGCCGGGTCGAGGTTCATCGAATGGCCGGCGATATCCGGCCATGAGTTATTCAGGTAGACGACCCGGTCTATCTCGAAACCATCGAGTTCCAGGACAACCTCGTCTTCCCCTCCGGACGTCTGACCCAGGATGAAGTCATCGTAGTCATAGTCGCACGCAACACCGCCGTTGAGAGAGACGTTGTCGTTGCGGCACAGTACGGCTGACTGGCCCGGGGCGATGACGATGCCCGAGGGCTTGACGATCTGGTGACCGTCGGTGTCGTCGTCGTGGATGGTCCAGGAATCGAGGTTGACGGGGTTCGACCAGACGTTGGTCAGCTCCAGGTACTCGCCGTATGTGTCGCTGACGGCGGAGGGATCTTTCATGATCTCGGTGACTATGACCGCCCCGGCCGGGATCAGGCCCTCGTCGACCAGTGTGTCGCAGTCGTTGTCGTGGGCATCGGGGATCTCGGTGGCTCCCGGGTGGGTGGCCGGGTCGAGATCGTCACAGTCGGCCCCGCCACAGGCGGCATCCAGGAAAGTGTCCCCGTCGGTGTCCTTGTCTTCTGCGGCCCCCGAGCAGTCCTCGTCCAGTGCGTTGCCGCATGCCTCGACGCCGAAGATCGGCCCGTAGTCGACGGCTTGGCAGGGCTGCCAGCTTCCCCCGACGCACAGCCCCGCCCGATGCACCGCGCCAGCGCAAACGCCGGACTGCAACTCGCAAGCCGCAAGCAACAGCGTGCCGTCGTCGGTGTCGGTCAGCCCGTCGCAGTTGTTGTCATAAGTGTCGCAGATTTCCTGGGTCGGGGCCGGCGCGTTGCAGCCCATCCAGCCGTTTGATCCTGCGCAACTCTCCGTACCTGGGCAGCTTCCCCATGGATTGGTCTGGTAACAGACTCGCGTGGTCAGCCCCTCGTCGGTCGCCCCGTCGCAGTTGTTGTCGATGCCGTCACAGTTTTCTGTCGTCGCGAAGTTTCCATTGTTTGCCAGGTAGTCGATTGTCTCGCACGGGTTCCAGCTGCCGTCGACGCACAACCCGGCCCGGTGCGCGGCGCCTGTGCAGGCCCCGGCCTGCATCTCGCAAGGCAACAGTGCCAGGCTGCTGTCGTTGGCGTCCGTGAAGCCGTCGCAGTCGTTGTCGGCCGTATCGCAAGTTTCTGCGGCTGGTGTTTCGGCATCGCAGCCCTCCCAGCCGGCCGACCCCGCGCAGATCTCCTGGCCGTTGCAGGTGCCCCACTGGTTGTCTATCGAACAGGTGCGCGATGTCAGATCCTCGTCGATTTGCGCGTCGCAGTCGTTGTCCACGCCGTCGCAATCCTCGACCCCGCCGTTCGACAGATCACAGGCATACTCGCAGCCGTTGCCGGGATCGCCGTCGATGTCCCAGAAGCCGGCCGGGCAGTTGCTGCCGGTGCCGGCGATGGGGATCGCAAGCAGCGGATTGTCCTGGTCGGAACTCAGCACCTGGATCGTGCTAGAGCGCAGCCCGGTGCCGAGCGGAGTGTAGTAAAGGTCGACGGTGACGCTCTCGCCGGACGCCAGATCGGCGGGTAGCGCCGGCAGGTTGCGTAGAGAGAACTCCGGTTCGGTGCCGGCCGCCAGGCCGACGGCGTTGATCGTCAGGGTTCCGAACCCATCGTTGCGGACTGCGATGGTTGCCGGGCCGGCCTCGAAACCGAGATAGATCGGGCCGAAGTCGACCGAGGCCGGCTCGGCCACGACGGCCGGGTCTGTGCCCACTCCCGTCAGATCGATTGTGGCAACGGGGCTGGCCGGATCGTTGCTTTCGATCTCGATCGTGCCGCCGTCCGCGCCAACCGGAGCGGTCGGGTAGTAGATCACATTAAGCGTCCGGCTCTGGCCGGGAGCGATGGCGGGTAGAAGCGACTGCAGGACGCTGAAGGCGTCCGAGCTTCCCGGACTCAACCTGATATCACCGACGACCAGGTCGCTGCCGCCGTTGTTTGCAATCTGCACATCTATAGAAGCGATTTGCGAAAGCTGTATCTCGCCGAAGTCGATCTGCGCGGGTAAGGTCTCGATCGCCGGAGCCGTAACGGCGCTTGCCAGCACGTCCACCCGGGCCGGGCTTTCCGGATCGTTGCTGGTGGCGATCAAAACGTCCTGGAATGCGCCCGGGGACAGGGGAGCGTAACCGATCGTGACCTGGGCCTCGGTGTCGGGCGCGAGCGTCCAACTCGACTGACCACCGCTGTCGAGCGTGAATGGATCGCCGCTCTCGAGCGCCAGCGAATCGATGGTCAGATCCTGTTGGCCGAGGTTGCGCAGGGTGACTGTTTGTTCGGCCTGCTGGCCGACGAACCAGCTATCGAAGTCGATCGGATTGGGAACGATCTCCAACTCGGGCAAGATCCCCCGCCCGACCAACGGAACCACCAGCGGGCGCTCGTCGCCGTCGCCGCCGGCGTCGTCCTCGTCATTGGTGACTATCAATGCTTCGGTAACAAAACCTGCGGCGCCGGGTGTGAAGCGCAGCGTCAAGGTGACCACGCCTTGGACATGGCCCGCCTGATCGACGCAGGCGCCCGAGCTGCAGACGGCATTACCCTCGCAGTCGGGATCGTTACTGCACGGGCCGGGATCGGGGCTCAGGTAGGCCGGCAGGTCGGGAAAAATCTGCACGGAAAAATACAGACTCGAGGGCGGCTCGGTGCGGGCGTCGTCGATTGCAAGCACGGCATTGGCGCGCCCTGTGTTTTTCAGGTAGACGGTTCGCTGCGTGCTGGCTCCAACAGGAACGTTGCCGAAGTCGATTTCTGCAAGTTGCGGCCCGGCCTCGACCGGGTCGTTGATAAGAGTTATCTCAGACGAGCCCTTGTAGGAAGACGAGAGCGGCACGCGCAACAGGGCCTCGTCCGGATCGTTGGAGCTTACCAGCAGTGCGCCCTGGTCGGCCAGGCCGTCTGTCGGGGTGTAGCTTACCAGGATCTCGTATTCTTCGCCCGGTCTCAGAGTGATGTTTAGGCTTCCTTCGGGGTGGACGTCGAACTCGGTGCTGGTGCCCGCTTCGAGCGCAAGCGACAACAGGCTCAGATCGGCATCGCCCACGTTACGGGCCACAAGCAGGCGCTCGACCTTGACCCCGATGCGCCCGTTGCCGAACTCGAGCGCGATGGGCTCCGTCTCGATGTCCGGCTCACCCGGCCCGCTGTCCGTGACGTCGCCGCCGTCTGCGTCCGGGCCTCCGTCTCCTCCATCGGTTACGGGCTCACCGTCTTCAATGTGCGCACAGACGCCGTCGTTGCAGAACAGGCCCGCGGGGCAGTCGTCGCTGGTTTGGCAGACGATCACACCGCTGTCATTGGAAGTCGTCTGGCCCCCGCAAGAGAAAAATGCCAGGCAGGCGATAGAAAGAAACGTCAATGAAAAAAGGGCGGTAGTTTTCGAGCGCATCTCCAACCTCACGTGAATGCAGAAGACATGGTCAACAATAATACACCAGCAACGGCCCGGTTTACCAGGGCCGGCTCTCGAAAAGCACCCACTGGTGAAGAAAAAAAGAGTAAAACTAAGATTTTTCATTACTGCTTTTTGCGCTATTATGGTCATCGGGAGGATCGCCATGGGCACAAGAAGCGGATTTCTACGTTACCTGTCGGCGGCGTTGTTTGTTGTCGTTTGTTTTGCCGGTTGCAGCGCCGGACAGGGAAACATCGACGCGGGCGACGGCGACGGTTCGGGAGGGGACCAGGCGGACGGCGGCGCCGATGCGGCCGACTCCGGAGCCGACCAGATCGCCGATGCATCAGACGGCGGCGATTTCGAGAGGGTCTTGCAGGCTTCGGCCATGCTCGGAGAGGGCGGTTTTTTCGGCGTGTCGGCCACGGTAGTTGGCGGTGTGACCGGACAGGCCTCCGGAGCCTACGCCATCGCGGCCCACTACGCCGACATTTCGGGCGGTGTCGGTGATGCGATTCCCGCCGGCAGGGTCTACTTTTTCGGCAAAGGATCCTTTCCGGACGATGTTTCGGCCGCGCACCTGGTTCTCGAGCCGCCCGACTCCGCGCCTGGAAGCGGCTTCGGATGGGCGCTTTCGCAACCCTGCGATTTCGACAACGACGGGCATCTCGACCTGGCCATCGGCAACCATCTCTATTCAAACCCCGGCGCGCCCAACTCCGGCAGGATAGTCGTCTTCTGGGGAGATGCGAGCGGCAAATTGTCCCAGGATCGTTTCTCCTACCACTGGTTGTCCGCCGATCTAATCAGGCAATCCGACAGCCTGGGACAGATCGTACGCTGCGCCGACTTCGACGGCGACGGCTACGACGATCTTTTGGCCGGTGGTCAGAACGCCGGCAGTTCGGACACCGGCCTGGCGGTCGTCTTTCACGGCTCGGCGGCGGGTCTGCCCGATCATCAGGACTTGGTGCTGGAGCCTTCCCAATTGGTCAACAGGCAGTACTTCGGATCGTCCGCGGCCTACGGCGACCTCGACGGCGACGGACTGGCCGACCTGGCCATCGGCGGCTGGGGGCTTATTAAGGGCCTCTTGCCCGGCGGGCCCCACACCGGCGGGGTGTACGTTTTCGCGGGAGGCGGCGACTGGAGCCAGGGTCCTTCATGGGGCATCTTTCCGGATGCCGACGCCGAGAGCCAGTTCGGCGTGCCGCTTTCGCTGATTGACACCGGCCAGGCGCGCCTGTTGGTTGTGGGGGCCTCGAACTACGGCGATCCTCCAACGGGAGCCGTGTTCGTCTACCGGGTGGGCCAGGCCGGCTTCGAGCAGCAGCCTCCGGTGAACATCTTGCTGCCTCCGACCGGTTATGCCGATGTCGGCTTCGGACAGAGTTTCGCCTTTGTCAGAGACTACGGCGGCCCCGGGCGCGGCGCGCTGCTTTCAGGCATCAAGTACGGAGACGGGCCGGGCGGCGAGAGCGGCTCGGGAGTGGTAGCCGTTTACGCGCTGGCCGCCGACGGGCAGTCGTTCGTCACCGTGCCGGATCTGCTGGCCGCGCCCGAACCCAAGGGCAGCGACGGCTTCGGCTCGGCGATCATCAACCTGGGCGACGTCGATGGCGACGGCCTTACAGATTTCGCGGTCGGCATGCCCGAGCACCTCGAGGGCGACATCTACACCGGCACCCAGACCGGCGGGGTGATTTTCTACCATTAGAACAGATTGGGTGTCTTTCCCATCGTTCGAGCACATGCTAGTATGAACCGATCGTATCTTGGCGTTTTGCGGAGGAGCGGCATGCGAAAAAAACTTTTATACATCGCTATCCGGGTCGTTGCTGCCTGGATTTTATTTTTATCGCTTGCGCTCGGCGGCTGCGGCGCCGGGGGCGGCGGCAGTGACGGCGGGCTCGACGCCGATGGGGGCGGGGGAGACGGCGGCGACGGCAAGGCGACTTTTAATAAGCCCACCGGTTACGCCTCGGTGACATTCTACGTGGATGACACCAGCAACCAGACCTACACAAGTGCAGACATCGAGTGGAAGGGTTCGTTTGTCTACGATCCCCAGACAAATATCATCGTGCACGATGCCAGCTGGGCCGGCGAGGTGGGTCCCTATCCAGCGCTATATGACGACGGTCCGATCGCCGAAGGCGGGCACGAGATGCCGGGAGCCGGGGCCGGCGATCACATCTTCTCAGTCGAGGTCTACGTTCTGGCCGACGAGTCTTTCGATACCGACTTCCAGTACGGGGCGATCAACGAGTTCGACAACTGGATTTGGGAGGGGTCGAACGGCGAGTTCAGCCTGCCCGCAGGCTCCAACGGACGCATCGACGCGACCGGCTACGTCATCCCGGCCTTCGGCACCTACGATATGCGGGTCACCCTGGACACGGCCGGGCTCAACGACGCCTTCCTGCCGTTCGACCCGGCCGGCGACCGGGTCTATCTCAAGGGCAGCATGAACAGCTGGGACGCCCGCCAGCTTCTGGACAACGGCGAGAAGGGCGATTCCACTGCCGGCGACGGGGTCTACACCTACCATCACGCGGAGAACCTGGGGCCCCACGACGGAATGCTCTTCGCCGGACAGCACGTCCAGTTCGTATTCATGCTGAACGGGCTCGAGTACAAGCGCATCGATGCCCTTGCCGACGGGGTTACGGCCTCGACCAACTGCACGGAGCCCGACGTATGGGATCAGGCGCCGATCGTCATGGAGCCCGAAAGCCGCGGGCGAATCAAGAACACAACGCTGGTGATCTGCGAGGGTGGGGGCGGCGTTTCTGTCGGCTCGGTGGTTCCGGCGAGCGGTAGCCCCGCAGGCGGCCAGGTTGTATCCGTTTACGGATCCGGTTTCGAGGACGGGGCGCTGGTGAAATTCGGGGGCGAGTTGGCAGGCGATATTCAGTTCGTAGGCTCCGGCCAGTTGAACTGCAGCACTCCGGCGCATGCCGCAGGCGCCGTCGGCGTGCGGGTCACAAACCCGGGCGGCGACTTCGCCGAGTTGGCCGACGGCTTCGTCTATCAGGCCGGCGACCAGCCCGAGATCCTGTTTCTGCAGCCGCGCAAAGGCGGCGTCGGGGGCGGAACCCCGGTGACAATCACCGGGCGCCGGTTTGCTTCCGGCCTGACCGTTGATTTCGGCGGCGGCGCGGCCACAAACATTGTCGTGGCAAGCGACAGCCGGCTGAGTTGTGTCACGCCGGCCCACGCGGCAGGCAAAGTGAGCGTCAGCGTCACCAACCCAGGCGGAGCGGCGGCTTCCTTCCCGGATGGCTTCGAATACATAGACAGCAGCGGGCCGCTGATTTCCGGCATCGATCCGGCCATGGGCTCGGTGGCCGGCGGAGACGATGTCACCATTTACGGCAGCGGTTTCGATGCCGGCGCCACGGTCACCTTCGACGGAATCGCGGCGACTGAAATCGTATCGAGTCCCCCGGGTTCGATCGCCTGCAAGACACCGTCGCATACCGCAGGGTCGGTGGACGTTGTGGTGACCAACTCCGACCAGCAGGCCGACGCCCTGGCAGGAGGTTTCAGCTACGAAGTTCCGCGTGTGGACTGGGCCGCGCTGCAGTGGCCGCTCTCGATGGTGTTGGACGAGAGCCAGGCTTCGGAGTTGGTATATGCACAGGTGTACGAGCCGGGGGTGACGGATATGCCGGGCTGCGGCTTAGGAATTTCCGCCCAACTCGGTTACGGCCCGCAGGGTGTCTCGCCGCAAGACGACCCCGGGGCCTTCAGCTGGGGCGACGCCGCCTGCAACGACCAGTGCGATACGTGCGGCAACAACGACGAGTACCAGGCAGCCATTATCATCCCGCAGGCGGGCCAGTACGACTATGCCTACCGTTTCTCGATGGACCAGGGGACCAGCTGGGTTGTGGCCGAGGGAATCGGCACGGCCACGGTGCGCGGGGGCGGCGTAGACCTGGAGGTATGGGAGGCGCAGCCGGCGGTTGGCAGCGTTCTGGGCGGTGAGACGATAAACGTTGCCGGCAGCGCCTTCACCGACGGTGCGGTGGTATCGCTGGACGGCGAGCCGCTGGCCACGACCTTTGTGGATGCCGGCACACTGACTGCCACGACACTTCCGCACGCACCGGGAATGGTCGAGCTTGTAGCGACCAACCCCGATAGCGCCTACGCCACGCTGCCCCAGGGCTTCGACTTCGTGCTTCGAGGCACGCCCGATCTCGAGCGCAACACGAGCGGGCAGACGGAAATCGAGACGATCAGCGGCAACGACTGGGACAGCGCCTTCTTAGCCGGCTCAAATGCCGTGGGCTCCGACTGGGGCGACAACCACGCCGATGAACTGTACGTCGCCTTCGACGACGACAACCTCTACCTGGGCATTCGCGGCTGGGTCGATTTCCAGGCCGGTAACGCCATTGTGGCTTACATCGACACCGACTTCGGACCCGGCAGCGGAATCACCAACATGAATGATCTAAGCGATGACTTTGGTATCGACGGGGCCCCGGGATTTGACGCGGCCGTCTCGTCGATAGCCGCGGTCTCGGTTCAGGGCTTCGGAGCCGAGCTGGCCGCGGGCACCCTGGGCATGGCCGAGATAGAAGCCGGGGATGAAGATCCCGCGCACTGGGTTTTAGCCGGGGCGCGCGGGTTTTCCGATCCGGCCGACTTTGGCTGGCTGCCTGGGGTCACGCTGCGCACGAGCCAGGACAACCAGGCGATCGAGATGGCTATACCGGTTAGCGTGTTGCTGGGCGGAGTGATCCCACAGGACGGAGCACACCTGGCCCTGTTTGTGCGGCTGGTCAATCACCACGGCGAATACCTCTCGAACGACACCCTGCCGCTCGACGACCCGTCCGCGCCGGAGGACGTCGGCCGGGTGTTTGTATTCGAGATGCGCTAGCAAAGGGGAAGAGGGAGCAGAGGAATGATGTTACGACATTGTTCGATGTGGCTGGGATTGCTCATGCTGCTGGTCGCGGCTTGCTCGCATCCGGTTGTGGAAAACAACGATGGTGAGCCCCGGGACGCTGATGCCGGCGTACAGCCTGACGAGATCATGGATGGCGGCGATACGACCCCTGCCGACGGAGACCATGGCAACCTGGGAGACGACGGCGGCCCGGACGAGACGCCGCCCTGCCTGCTGAACGCCTTCAGCCCCGGCGAAGGCGTCTTGACCGCCCACTTCTCGGAGGAGGTCGATCCGCAGACGGCTGGCGATGTTGCCAACTACACTGTACGCGGCAGCTCCGGCGACACCATCGATCTTTCCGGCGCCGCGGTCGAGGGCAGCTACGTTCGCCTGCAAGTCGCGGCCGGTGTAAGCTTTGTGCCCGGCACGACTTACAGCATGCTGGTACGCAACGTCTTAGACCTCGCCGGCAACCCCGTGGGCGGAAGCTGCAACCTGGCCGATGACATCAGGCGCACACTCTATCTGAACCTGATCTGGCACCAGCACCAGCCATTGTACCTCGATCCGGTCAAGGACCAGCTTTTGTCGCCCTGGGTGCGCAAACACGCCACCAAGGATTACTATGACATGGCGGCGATTTTAGCCGACTACCCGAAAGTTCACTACAACGTCAACCTGACCTCGGTGCTTCTGAATCAGTTGATCACTTACTACCTTGAAAGGCTGGGGCCGTTCGTCGACATCCAGGCCGACCGCGTCGACGAGCAGGGATTTTTAGCTTCCTGGGAAGGCCATACCGACCCGTGGATCGATTTGCTTCTGAAAGATACTCCGACTCCCGAGACGGTCAGCGAGCTGGATCTGGGCCTGCTGCACAAGGACGCCTGGAGCTGCGTCAGCACATCGGATGCTTTAATGAAGCATTTTCCAGAGTACCGCGATCTGAGGGACAAGCCGCGCTCGACTTACACTCAGGAAGACTTTTTGGCGCTCAAGGGCTGGTTCGAGATCGCCTGGTTCGACCCGGACTTCCTGCGTCACGCGGTCGAGATGCCCAACGGCTGGGTGGTGGATCTTTCCGACGTGGTCGAGGAGCGCGCGGACGAGACCTTCTGGCTGCGCCAGCCGATCAGCGAAGATCTGTGCAACCGCCTGGTGGCCGAGGAATACAAGATCATGGCCAACGTGGTTCCGATCCACAAGCAGTTGCTCTTCAATCCGCAGACGCTCGATGGCCAGATCGAGGTGTTGACGACGCCTTTTTACCATCCCATATTGCCCCTGCTCGTCGATACCGACCAGGCTCGCGAGAATCAGCCCTGGGACAACCTGCCCGATCCATCATACAGCTTTCCGGACGACGCCTGGGCGCAGGTGGCCAAGGCTGTAAAGTTCTACACCGAAGTGTTCGGCATTCCGCCTTCGGGCATGTGGCCGGGGGAGGGGTCGGTGGCCGAGGTGGTGGTTTCGCTGTTCGTACAAAACGGGATTCGCTGGGTGGCCACCGGGCAGGAGGTACTCAACAATTCGACCCCCAAGAACCTCAAGCACTGGTTTCCCTACCGGGTGGACGCCGACGGCCAGATCGGAGATGCGGGTTCTCACGACGACGAGTTGGCCGTCGTCTTTCGCGACACCGGTCTGTCCAACGCCATAGGTTTCAGATACCAGGGCATGACCGGCACGGAGGCCTCTGCTTCGTTCATGGGTGACGTTCTTGCCCAGGCGCCGTCGCTGGGCGAGCCCGACCGGCTGTTGACGGTGATCATGGACGGCGAGAACGCCTGGGAGAACTACGCCCGCGACATGGACGGCAAGAACTTCATGCACACGCTCTACGCCACGCTCGAAGACGCCTACGACGCCGGCGAGGTGGTCAGCCTGACAGGCTCGGAGTACATTTCGGGAAATCCCGAAAGGCACGTGCCCGCGCATCCTGTAAGCGAGATGACCGAGATTGAGCCTCTCAGCGCCGGTTCGTGGATCGACGGCACTTTCTCGATCTGGATCGGCGAGCCGGAGGAGAACGTGGCCTGGAATTGCCTGCTGCATACGCGCCAGGATCTCGAGCGCAGCGGGATCCCTCGTTACAATCCCTTGGCCGATCCCCCCACGGACAAGGGCTCATACGAGTACAAGGTCTACATGGCCTGGGAGGAAATGTACGCAGCCGAGGGCAGCGACTGGTTTTGGTGGTTCGGCCAGGACATGATCACCCCGGCCAACGACGACACTCCCTTCGATCGCGGCTTCAGGGCGCATCTGGCCGGCGTCTACTCCTTCATGAACAGCATCGATGGTATAAACATTCAGGAGTACATCTGCCCGGTAATCATCCAGGAATCGGGCAAGACGCCGATCGGGCCGTTTACAACGCCTCCGACCATCGACGGCAGCTTCGTGCCCAACGAGGCCGAGTGGATCAACGAGGGCGGCTTCTACAACGACGCCGACAGCGGCGCCGTGGCCAACCCGGATGACGACATCGCCCGCGTCTATTATGGCTACGATGCGAATGCGCTCTACCTGGCTGTCGATTGCAACGAGGATCTGAGCGCCAAGCTTGGTACCGATTACCTACTGGAGGCATACTTTCCCCACAAGCACATCATAGACCCCCAGACCGGCGAGACCCAGACGGATCCTGCCAACACGGCCACGCGCAATGCCACGCCGCTGGTATTCAAGGTCGGCGGTCCGGCGCGAGTGCTGGCGCTCGATTTCTCGGGAGCGCAGCTTATGGCAACTGTTTTCCATGCCGACGGCAACTCGGGCTGGGTCGACGACGGGCAGGGGACGGTCGAGATTGCCGGGCCGCAGCCGGGCGGCAAGATCGTAGAGATCAAGATCCCCTATACCGATCTCAACCTGGCCTATCAGGATCCGCTCGATGTTGTACTGGTGGCGGCCGAGGCCGGGCGCGACATCGACCTGGCGCCGAACATGGGCGGGCAGGTGATCTTCGAGGATGCCACCAACGTGGTCAAGGTTGTCCTGGTTGTGGACGCCAGCGGCGATGTGCTTCCGCGCGACACCTACGGCTCATGTTGCCAGACACCGCCTCCACCCGAGGGCAACGGCATAGTCTACATCACCGGCAACATGCCGGCGCTGGGAGCCGAGGGCGACAAGTGGGTGCCCAACGTGGTCTCGCTCAGAGACGACGGCCAGTCGGGCGACGAGGTCGCGGGCGACGGCAAATGGACGCTGATAGTAGACGCCCAGCGGGGCGAGGCCATAAAGTACAAGTACACCATAGGCCTGCCCTCGGACGAGGGCCGCTGGTTCGGCACCGAGGAGTTCCCGGTAACCTACCGCGGCTTCGATGTGGTAGGAGACGATCCGGCAAAGAAGCTCGTCAAGATAGAAGTACAAGACACCTTCGCCGACAAACCCACCGGCGGCCGCGACGGCTACCCCGGCTCAATGACCACTTTCGAGTATTTCTACGAAGAGTAAAGCTTCGTCAGCGGATACTTTGTCGGCGAAAAGGTGGCTTCAAGCACCCCCACATTGATGGGAAACTGAGAAAGGACAATCCAATGAAAAGGCTTCTGCTAATCGCGTCCTTGGTTTCGGCGGCTTCCCTTGTTTGCGGGGATCTCTACGGCGAGACGAAGAGAAAAGAACAAGGCAATCTGGTAATCGAGGAGATGCCCGAGATTCCCGTACGAATAAAGGAAAGGATGAGGCAGTACCGCAACACCAGGTCGGTCTACATGCATGGTTGGCTGCCCGGCGGGGAGGCCATGCTGATCTCCACCAGGTTCGCCGAGACCACCCAGCTTCACGTTGTGGAAAAACCAGGCGGTGCCAGGCGGCAGATTACTTTTTTCGAAGAACCGGTCAGGGTAGCGGCTGTTTGCCCGGATGCCGACCGGAGGGGCTTTATCTTTACCAAAGACGTGGGCGGCGGCGAGTTCTACCAGCTGTTCTACTTCAACATGAAGGACGGCTCTTACAAGATGTTTACCGACGGATCTTCGCGAAACGGCGAACCCGTCTGGTCGAACGACGGGAAGAGGTTCGCGTTCTTCAGCACCAAGCGCAACGGCCGCGACTGGGACATTTTCGTCGGGGATATAGGCGATCCGGTTTCTGCCAAGCCCGTGGTGGAGAAGGGCGGTGTCTGGTTCCCGGGTGACTGGTCCCCGGATGACCGCAAGATGTTGGTAGGTAAATATGTTTCGGCCAACGAATCGTACTGTTATGTGCTGGATGTTGAAAGCGGAAAGTTGAAAGCGATATCTCCCACAAAAGGCAAGGTTTCATGCGGCGGCGCCGTGTGGGCCGGGGATGAAGAACATGTCTATTTCACCGATGACCAGGGGGACGAGTTCCACAACCTTAAATATGCCGATCTCAAAAGTGGAAAAACCGTCAACCTCACCGCCGATATTGACTGGGACGTGAGAAGCCTGGAGATATCAGACCAGGGCGACCGGCTGGCCTTCACCGTCAACGAGGACGGAGTAGACCGGCTGTACATGCTGGATACCGGGAGTAAGAAGCGCAAGCTGGTTCCGGGAATCTCGGCGGGCCTGATATACGGGCTGGATTTTCATCCGGGAGGGAAAATGCTGGCCCTGGTCATTAATACCTCCAGGTCACCCGGTGATGTGTACGTCGTGAAAATGGACGATTATTCCATAAAACAATGGACCCACAGCGAGGTTGGCGGGCTCAATACCGGTGCTTTCGTCGAGCCGCGGCTTATTCACTATGAAACTTTCGACAAGGTCGGTGGCAAGCCCCGAAAGATCCCGGCTTTCGTTTACCGACCCGAGGGCAAGAAATCCCCCGTGCCGGTTCTGGTCCATATACACGGAGGCCCGGAGGGACAGTTCGTGCCGTACTTTTCTTCCAGCTTCCAGTACTATGTTAATGAGCTTGGGATATCCGTTATCGCTCCCAATGTGAGGGGGTCGGCCGGCTACGGCAAGAGCTACCTCAAGCTGGACAACGGGTACAAGCGGGAGGATTCGGTCCGCGATATCGGCAGATTGCTTGACTGGATCGAAGATCAACCCGGCCTGGACAGCTCCAGGGTAGCGGTAATCGGCGGTTCCTACGGCGGATACATGTCGCTTGCCTCGATGACCCACTACAACGACAGGTTGAAGTGCGGTATCGATGTGGTGGGTATAAGCAATTTCGTTACCTTCCTGAAAAACACCAAGGAGTACCGCCGCGACCTCCGGCGGGAGGAGTACGGCGACGAGCGCGTTCCGAAGATGAGAAAGTTCCTGAACAAGATTTCCCCCACCACCAACGCGTCCAGGATCAGCAAGCCCATGTTCATCGCCCAGGGCCTCAATGATCCCAGGGTCCCCGCTTCAGAGGCGGAGCAAATTCTCGAGGTCGTCAGGTCCAACGGGGTAACGGCCTGGTACATGCTGGCCAAGGACGAGGGACATGGTTTCAGCAAGAAGAAAAACAGGGACTACTACTCGCACGCCGTGGTGCTCTTTTTGGAGAAATTCTTGTTGAAGTAGAGTCGCCATCACTGCCGTCAGGCCGCGCCCGGGGTAGACACGGGCGTATATTTGGGGACGGAGCAGGGAGACCCAGAGACCACTTGACTTGATCTCTCAACTGCTCTTGGTCATACTGTTGCCCGCCATGACTCAATCCCGATTCGCAACCAGCTTCGACGGCGCGCGTATAGCTTACCGGGCATACGGCCATGGCGAGCCGACCGTATTCCTGTCCAACGGAATAGGCTGCAACCAGGCTTTTGTCGACCGGATTATCAAGTCCCTGGCAACCCGCTACCGGGTTGTTATCTGGGACTACCGCGGACATGTCGACTCTGAAAAACCGAAAGACCCGCGCGACCTGACGGTCGACTGGTGCATCAAGGACATGCGTGCCGTGGCGACCGCCGCCGGGCTCGAAGAAGTCGTCTTGTGCGGCTTTTCGATGGGCGTTCAGATTGCGCTGGAGTATTTCCAGCGCCACCCGGAAAATGTGCGCGGCTTCATTGCCTTGTTGGGTACTTACGAATACCCGTTGAAAAGCTTGTTTTACATGGGCCGCCTGGGCGAACCGCTGGTGAAGACCGTCTTGAAACTGGTCAGGTTGCGGCCCTCGGTCTTTCAACGGGTTTGGCACCTGGCCTTGTCGGGCCCCTGGGCTTTCCAGGCGGCGCGCTTTTTCGTGCTCAATCGCAAGGCCGCCAGCAAATCCGACTTCGACAACTGGCGCTCTCACCTGGCCGAGTTCGATTTTCAGGCTTTCTTGCAACTGGCCGTCTACCTCGGATCGCACTCGGCCGAACACATCTTGCCGCTGGTCAAGATGCCCTGCTTGATAGTCGCCGGCGAAAAGGACAACTTCACTCCTGTGCGAGTCATTCGTAAAATGTATGAAAAAATAGCCGGGGCCGAATGGTTCGGGGTGCCCCAGGGTACTCACGGCGGGCTGTTCGAATTTCCCGAGTTGATCAATCCGCGCGTGCTCGAATTCATGCGCAAGCATTTTTAATTGTTGGTGCCAGCCGGAAGGTTACACGACCGCGCCGTCTTTTACTAATTTCGCGATCTGCTCTTCCGTGAGGCCGAGAACGCTGGAGAGTACTTCTGCGGTGTCCTTACCGAGGTCCGGGCAGGGCTCGCGGATTTCGCCCGGCGTGGCCGAGAGGCTGATTGGGTTGCCCGGCACGTCGATTTCTCCCAGGCGGGGGTGGTTCACGGTGCGGTACATGCCGCGTGCGTCGAGCTGCGGGTCGTTGTTTAGTTGCTCGTAGTCCTGCACCCTGCCGCAGGGGATGCGCTTTTCGCCGAGAGAGTCTATGATTTGCCGCTGCGTGTGCCGCCCCATCCATTCCTCGATGATCGGGCGGCTTTCGTCCGCGTTTTTCACCCGCGAGATGAAGTCGTCGAAGTGCTGGTCGCCGATCAGGTCCGCCCGCTCGATGACCTCCATCAGATGGTTCCAATGGCGGTCACTGAGCGCCACGACCGCTACGTAACCGTCGCTTGCCTTGTAGGAGTTCCAGAAGGCCATCGGGTGCTCGTAGTCTGTCAGCAGCCGGGTCACATCGCGGCCGAAGATGGAACTGATCTCGTCTTTAACGGGCCTGGTGGCCTTTTCCGAGAAGCCCCAGAAGTTATGAAAATACATGACGTCCTGCATGGAGATGTCGATCAGTTGCCCCGAGCCCGTTTTTTCGCGGGCCATCAGCGCCAGCAGGATTCCGAATGCGCAGCTCTCGCCCGAGCACAGGTCTCCGAAGAAGACGCCCGGCGGTCGGTCGGGGATCCCGTTGCCGTACATGGTTCCGCCGGTGGCCTGGGAAATGATGTCGAAGGCGGTGCGATTCGAAAGCGGCCCGCTTCTGCCGAAGCCCGAAATGCAGGCGTATATCAGCCGCGGGTTGCGACGGCGCAGCAGATCCCACGAGAGCTCCAGCTTGTCCATCGCGCCGGGGGCGAGGTTCTCGATCAACACGTCCGAGACATCGACGAGCCGCAAGAAAACTTCGCGCCCGGCGGGAGAGTTCAAGTCGATCACCAGGCTCTTCTTGTTCTGATGCAGGCAGCTCATGGTGCGCTCCGAGCCGCTGAGGGTCAACAGCATGCGCATGCTGTCGCCGGCCGGCGGTTCGATTTTCAGCACCTCGGCGCCGAACATCGCAAGCAACTGAGAAGCCCGCGGCCCCGAAAGAAACTGAGACAGATCGAGCACGCGAATTCCATCAAGTACCTGCATGCGTCTTCTCCTCGTTGGTGTTGATTGGTAAATGTCTTCACTGCACCTCGGGTGCGGGCTCCGGGGGTAGGGGCTGCATCGGGGGGACTGTGACCTGTTGGCGCTGGGACTCGGGTTGGGCCGGGATGGTAAGCGGCGAGCAGATGACCTTCAGCGAAGCCGTGTATTTTCTCAGGCGCATTACGAAGGCGGGGTCGTTCATGTCGCCGTTGATGGGGATGACGCACAGGCTGTATTCGGCCGGGATGACCTTGGTGAACACGGCCGGCTTGGCCGCCATCCAGAATGTCTGGCTTATACTGCCGCCCGCGGCCATGGCTGCTTTGTTCAACTCGGAGGCGCTTTCTATCTGTACTTTCCCGACCAGCAACAGAACCTGGGCTGCATCGATTTTTGCCCCGCCCTGGCCCTTGACGTCGATGGTCAGTTTGACGCTCCCGACCGGGATGTCGATGTCCACCTGTACCTTCTCGCCCGGCCTGGCCGTGACCACTACTCCCTCCGATCTGGCCCCCAGGCCCGCCCCAGCCATTTGGGCCGCCGTTATACGCAGCTGGCCGGCCTGGATCTTCTCGATGTTATAGCTTCCGTCGTCCCCCGCGTGAACCACGATCACCTTGGCGGACTCTCCAACCGGGTTGGCCTGGATGATGGCGCCCGCGACGGGCTCGCCGCCGGCCGTCACCTTGCCGAAGACGCTTCCGGACGCGTGTAGCACAAGCTCGCGATCAAGGCCGGCCGTGCCCTGCGGGACGACCATGGCATCGGAGCGGCCGTACTTCTCGTGCTCGGCGACCAGCATGTAGCGCTCGGCCGAGATACCGTCGATCCTGAAGAAACCGGCGTCATCGCTTTTAGCGCGCCGCAACCCCATCTGCTCTTCGGCCGCCTTGCCGAGATCAAGTGCCAGGTGACTGCCGTCGCCGACCAGGCGCGTGGCCGCAAGAACAGTCGCCCCGGGTACGGGGGAGCCGTCCTCGGTCAATACGCGGCCGGTCAGCGTCCGTCCTCGCTTGACTTTGATCGTTCCGAGATCCGTGACCTTCTCTTCCTCGACGGTCACTTCCGGAACCACTGTTTCAGCGAAGTTGTTGCCCCTGAAAGTCAACCGGTAGCTGCCCGGGGCGACGCCGGGTATCTCGAATGAGCCGTCCTGGCTGGTAAACGGAATGCCCGGGGGCATGTTGAGCGCCAGGCTGAACTCGATTGGGTTCCCGCCGTCGGCAAACACCAGGCGGCCCTTGATGCCGCCGTCGTTGCCCAACACGATCTCGACATTTTCGTCGCCGGTCTTGGCCTTGACTCCCGAGTTCATCCGGGCCCTGAAAGAACCGGCCGAGCGCGCGGCCCGCAGGCGGTAGCTGCCGCGGGCCAGGCCCCGCAATACGAAGTGACCGCTGCCGTCGGTGGCGGTCGTGGCCCGCCCGCGCAGGAAAGTCTCGTTCGAGATGCCGTTCGACCAGATGTCGGGAAAGGCCGCGACTTCGATATCGGCCAGCGGGTCTCCACTTGGGGTGTGCACCTGTCCTGCGATCATGCCGGCTATCGTGAGCCGCAAGACGATATCCTCGACAACCGGCCTAGAGCGTAAATCAACCGTTAGCGCATCCGAAGAAGCCTCCTCGGTTTGGGCCAGTGCCTGCATCTCGGCGCGCGGTAAGCCGCTGATGCGGAACTTGCCCTGCTCGTCGGCCGTGGCGCCCCTCTGGCGCTTGCCTCCGATGGCCGCACCCACGAGCGGACTCATGTCCTTGCGGCCGCAGCGCACCCTGGCCCATGGCGCCGCCTGGCCGTTCGCGTCCACCACCTTGCCCGCCATCACGGCGCCCGGATGCATAACGATGGTAACGTCAGGGGTTGGCCGCGCGGCGGATACCCGCACAGGCTTGGAGGAAGCCGCCGGGTAGTCGGCGTGAGTGGCAGTCAGGCGGTAGCTCCCGGAAGCGAGAGCGTCGATCGAGAAGCGGCCGTCGCCGTCGCTTTCGGCCCCGTCGCGATCTGCATCTGCCAGCGACAACAAAGCGGAGCTGTCCACGGCAAGCACCCGCGCGCCCTGGATAGGTTGGCCGTCCTGATCGACTACGCGCCCCGAGACGCTCGAGCCGCGGTACAGGCTGAGAGTGATCTGGACCGGCTTGGTGGTCGATTCGGGAACGCTTACCAACTGCTGTGCCGGAGAAAACCCGGACGCCCGCGCGGCCAGGGTGCAGTAGCCCGCGGCCACGCCCGAGAAGCTGGCCCGCCCATGGGAGTCTGTTACGGCCGGAACGTTGTCGATGGTTCTGAGTTCCAGAAGCGCCCCGGCAACGGGGGCGCCGGTGTCGGCGGCAGTCACGCTGACCTCGACCGTTCCGCCGGAACGCAGGCGAATTACAACCGGGCTGCTCTTTTCGGAGAGCTTGTGCAGGATCGGCCCGCCGACACGGCTGCCGTGGCGCGCGGTCAGGCTGAAGCGTCTGCCGACGAGTTTATCGAAGAAGAAAGTCCCGTCTTTCTCCGTGCGCGCCGTGCGCGCCGGACGGGTGTTGATGGCCACGATCGCGCCGTCCACCGGCAGATCGCCCGCGTCTATCACCTGACCTTCGAGCCTCAGGTTGCCTGTCGGGTCGTCGTCCTCGAAAACCTCCGGGAGCATGGCTCGCGCCGGAGTCTTTGGCTCAGCCTGTGAATTTGCCCCGCTGACAGGCGCAATCTCATCGAACGGCTCTGCGCTGGAGCTTGGGGCATGTTGGCTGGTCTTGTCTTTGGTCAGTAAGTAGAAGACGGCACCAGCTAGCGCAATAATAAAAATCGCGACTGCGGTTCGTTTCATGGGTCGTTTTCCTTTTTGGGTTACGAAGGCGGCGCAGAGACACTCATTTCCACTCGGATATGAACTGGGTGTAGGGATCACCACGCGCCAGCGAGTGGGTGATGTCGCTCTGCACATCGGTGCAGCCGCTTATCTCGAGGGCACGCTCGATCCAGCCCCCGATGCGCATCTCGACCAGTTCGTTGGGCTCTGAGAACTCCAGGATGCGCGCCACCGCGTGGTTGCGCCCGCGCTCGGTTATCTCCATACGGCTGGGGCGGTAGTAGGTGGAAAAGACCTGGGTGGCCTTCTCGACGAGATGCAGCGGCGAGCCGATCTTGACGAATAGCCGGTAGAGCCCCCAGAGCGAGTAGTCGGCGCTGAAGCGGCCGACCTCCCAGGCGCCTTTCTTTTCTCCGGCGAAGAAAAGATCGCAGATCTTGGCGGTCGGCTCGATCATGGCCTCGTCGAGCGCATACCAAGCCTCGGTCGTAATCTTGTCGCTCATGATCTTCCTGGAAATCCCAGAAAGCCCATCGAGCCACTCGTCGAAACGATCCTTGAAGCGCTGGCGAATGAACAGAGGCGTCGGCCGCACGGCAGTACCCTTGACTTCCATGCATCAAGAATAACGCCGTAAGCGGCGCCGCACAAGTAGCCAGGCGAGAGCTGCAAGCCAGGCCAAAAGCATTACAATAAACGGCATCAGTGGCGGCCGGCAGGTAAGCTTTATTAGTTCGGCCCCGCACGGATCGGGTTCCAGGTTCACCTGGATCCAGGGGACATCGACCGTGATCTTTCTCGGGTCGTCCACCAGGCAGCCCCGGAACGTCTCCTTGCCGTCGCTCCAGGAAGATACGTGACAGTCGCGCGGCCCGCTCGGGCCCGAAGCCTCGCAGCGCAGGAAAGGATAGTATACCTGTCGCAGGCGCAGGGCAGATTCGCCCGCTGGCAAGTCTATCTTTGTCTCACCAGGGGCGAAGAACAGCCTTGCCCCGGGCAGAAAAGAACCGTCTATGTCGGTTAAAAGCGGCCGGTACTGCTCGAGGGCGAAGAGGGCCAAGCCGGCTTCCCGATTCAGAAAGTGGGCCGCCGGGTAGGTCTCGAGCGCGGACACCAGTTGCTTGCTGTGGGCCAGGATGTTGGCCACACCCAGATCCCTGAGCCGGTCGAGGGCATGGAAAATCTTTTTGCCCGCAGCGTCGAGACTGGTGCACAACAACCGGCCGCGGCTTGTTTGGGCATAGGGGTGAGTCAGCATCCGGGTGGTCACGCATCCGCCCAGCACAGGCCGGCCGCTTTCATTGCCCGTCAGGTAGGGCAGGTGCCCGTTGGGGACGCGCGTCGCTTCCAGGGTGGAGCCCGGCGGGTGGTGCAGGGTGTCTTCCAACAGCAGGTAACCGTCCGGCGGCGTTTGCCGGGCGGCATCGCGCATGCGCTCTGTGAGTCTTTCGGTCGCGTCGCGATCGGTGGCGTTCATCTCCTCGAAGAAGGTCTGCGCGCCGCTGTGCCCGGGAGCATCGAGTGAGAGCAGCAAGGGCAGCGCCAGGCCAAGAAGCACAAGCGCCGGGATGACGATGCCTCTGGCCAAGCGTTGTTTGCCCTCGGCTGGATCGAGGCCCTCGGCCGC
Organism: uncultured Myxococcales bacterium; assembly: GCA_964640665.1. Classification (GTDB taxonomy): domain Bacteria; phylum Myxococcota; class B64-G9; order B64-G9; family B64-G9; genus DATKYQ01. Next base: position 13,322 of record CAZXHT010000013.1, on the reverse strand, counting down.
GAGCACGCCGAACCAGACGATCAGCAGCATGCGCGACATGGCCGCCAGCTTGGCCCAGCCAACGGAGTCGTGGAAGGGGACGAAAACGCTCAGATCGAGGCCGAGGACATGGAGCGAACCCGGGCCGCACGAAAGCACGAGCAAGAAGCAGGCCGCGACCGGAAGCCAGTGGCGCGCCCGGAATTCCCTATCGATGCGGCTGGAAAGCAGCGCCGCCGCGAAGACCAACGCGGACAGGACAAGCGCGTTGCCGATACTCGTCAGGCTAACGATCAGGTAGACCAGAAGAGGGAAAGTCAGTCTGGAAATGCCCACGCGCTTAAAATCGCCCATGAGCAGCGTGCGCGCCGCCGGGATCAAGACGATCGGCAGGGCGGGCAGCAGCACCTCCCTGACTGTGGCCAGCGCACCCAGGGGAACCTGCCAGCCAAGCAACGGGAGGCTGTGATAAGTCGGGTTGAGCGCAAGCAGCACGTAGAAAAAATCGGCAAACAGCAAAAGACAGGCCACAAGCACCGCCGGCAACACCAGCAAAGTCGCAAGGCGAAAGCGGCCGTCGATCAAACGCCTGGCCAGCAGGTGCATGAGCAGAACGATTGCCATCACCACGGCCGTCGCGTAACCGCTCATGAAGTGTGAAAACAATGTCGCGCCCAGCAGCATGGCGGCGACCAGCGATCTCCTGACGCATAAGATTGGCTCGGACCAGGCCTCGAGCGCCCTTACGAAACGCTCGATAGACAAGATACCCAGAAACACCCCCAGGCGCTGGGCCCACTGGCCGGTGTAGAGCGCCTGAACGGGATTGGCGTCCAGCAGGCCGACATCACCGGGATAGACGAGTAAGGACAGCAGGGCGGCCAGCAGGCCGCCTGCGACCCATCCTATTGTGGATGTCTTGCGGGGAAGCAACGGCAGGCAGGCCAACGAGGAAACCCAAAGAACTACAAGCAGCCAGACCCGGTAGGCGCCCTCTCCCTGGCCGAAGGGGGCGGCTATAAGAGTCGCCAGCGGGTTGTAGAAGGCGTTTGGAATCCAGCCGAACAGGTGCAAGGGATCGTATGCCCACAAGCGTGAGCCGAGGGAGAGAGTCTTTACGGTATGCAGGATGTTGCCGTAGTCGAAGGGCTGATCGCGCCACCAGAGCGCCGGAAATGAGAAGACGTCGAGACCGTAGGCGAAAGCCAGCAAGAGCAGGCCGCCCAGAAGCGCTCCGCTGGCGACCAGAAAACCTCTTGGCAAGATCTTGACGGATCTTTTTGCCGTCACACCCACCGGCAGTTCACTCGTCACGCCGCTCACGCCTCAGTTGGGCGATCTGTTCTGCCACCAGCCCCAGCATGAAGATGATAACAGAGGTGCACAGCAGAAGCAGTGACATGTTGGTGAAACGGTGCACCGTCGCCAGGGTGTAGGCGTACCATCCCATCCCAAGCAGAAACAGGATCAGGCTCAGCGGGAGAAAGACCCTGAAAGGTGTAAGCCCGACCCCGATCTTGAGCAGGATGACGATGAAGCGCAACCCGTCGCTGGAAGGTTTAATCTTCGAGCCGCTGCGGCTGCGCTCGGTCACGATGGGCACGTGGGATATAGTGTAACCGGCCCGGGCCAGGGTCACGCTCAGCGTGGACGGGTAGGAGAAGGTATTCGGCAGCAGGTCGACGTAGCGCTTGGCGATTTCGGCACGGATGACCCTGAATCCGGATGTCAGGTCGGGGATGCGTTCGCCGGCCAGGTAGGAAGCCAGCATCGAGAAAAACCGGTTGGCTGCCCAGCGGTGGACTTTCTGTGCCGATCCCCGGGCGCGGGCCCCGACCGCCATGTCACAATCCGCAAGTGCGGAGAGTAAGCGCGGGATCTCCTCGGGCGGGTGTTGGCCGTCGGCGTCCATAAGCAAGACAGCCTTACCGCGGGCCTCACGAATGCCGCGCTTGACCGCCGCCCCGTTTCCCTTGCTGTATGGGTGCCGTATCACTCGCACCCCGTGCTCGCGCCCGATGGATGCGCTGTCGTCGCTCGACCCATCGTCGATGACCAGGATTTCGTGGCTGGTATCCCCTAATACCGCGGCCAACCTATCGAGCAACTCACCCAGCACGGCGCTCTCATTGAGCGCCGGCAATATTACCGAAAGCTCCAACCCGGATTCAGCATCGCTCATGCGGCCACGTTACGAGTTTGAAGACCGGTGGTCAACCCCGGCGATACGCATACCCAGTTTGTAAGCACTTTCGAGAGCGCCGGGCACTTCGCTGATGGCGCCTTTTTTATCCACGCGCCTGAAGAACAGTCCGCCGCGGTAGTCCATGTCGGCGGCGTCGTAGAAATAGCGCGCCACCAGCTCACAGCCATCGAACAGGTTTTCACCGCGGGTTGCGCCTACCGCTATCAGGTAGCCCCGGCCCGAGTCGTGACTCTTGCGCCGGGCGGCGGTCTTTGTAAGCCGCCTGCGCGACCACAGGGCCTGGGCGCGATCTATGAGCGCCTTGAGCTGGGAGGGGAAGCCATAGAAGAAGATGGGCGTTGCAATAACTATACGGTGAGCGCTTACAATAAGCGGGTACACCTGCTGCATTTCGTCGTCGATGACACACTCGCCGGTCTCGTCGCAGCCGCCGCATTCCCGGCAGCCCGATATTTTCATCCCGGCCGCATCAAGCGTTTGCACCTCGGCTCCGGCATCGGCGGCACCCGCCAGACAGCGCTCTAGCAGCATGGCGCTGTTGCCGTTTTTCCTGGGGCTGCCATGGATGCCAAGGACCTTCATCCGTTTTCTCCTCGCGATCTTTTTTGCCATGCGACTAACCGAAACGGTAGTGGATGCCGAAGCCCGGCTCGGGGTAATTCCAGCTGACCGCCCCCAGCGGGCAAATAACGAGACAGGTGCCGCACTCGAGACATCCGCTGTGATCGAACTTGATGGATCCCGACTCCAGGGTATACAGCTGGGCCGGACAGGCCCGGGTGCAGATATGGCTTTTACACTTCGCGCAGCCGGCCGCATCCAGCTCGATATGGCTGTCTGGATGCTGCTTGATTGAACACAGGGCGATCTTTTCTTCGATATTCATCTTCTACTCACATGCGCACGATGCGCCAGATGTCCCGCAGCCTGACGCCGCGGCGCAATTTTTTCATTGCCTGGCGGGCCGAGCCGTGCTCGCCGGCCGCGTTGGTCTCGAACAATTCGGCGGCCCAGCGCGCCAGCCTGCCTGGATAATCGGCGTAAAGGCGGGGCTGGGCAAGGGCCTTGGCCGCCCGCCGGTGTTTGCGCATCTCGCGCATTATAAAGCTGCTTTTTAAGGCTGCCGCGTAACATTCGAGGCAGTCCGCGCCGTTTGCAAGAGCCGCAACGATACTGCGTCCGGCCAGCGTCCCGGAAGCCAAGGCCAGGTCCATGCCGCGCAGCACCGCCCCGGTGTTCAGCACCAGCCCGGCCGCATCGCCAACAAGCAGCAGACCCGGCGCGCCGGGCGCGGGTAAGGTGTGCAGCCCGCCTTCGGGAATCAGGTGTGCCCCGTACTCGACCGTCTTGCCTCCTGCAATCAGCGGCGCCACTTCGGGACGCTGCTTGAACTCTTCGAGCAGATCCGCGAAAACCGATTCGTCATTCCATTCACGCAACTCGCCGAGCCGAGCTACCAGCCCCAGAGAGAGGCTGTCTTTGTTGGTGTAGACGAAGCCGCCGCCCGGCAGGCCGCGGGTCACCCGGCCAATGAACAGCCGAGCCGCACCCTGGCCGGGCGCCAGGTTGAAACGCTCTTCGATGCTCCGCGACTCGATCTCGATCACTTCCTTGACGCCCAAGGCGTAGGCCTGTGCCCGGCGCTCGGATCTCAGGCCCGCCTGCTCGGCCAGGAAGGACAGTACGCCGTCGGCGGCGACGACGATACGGGCACGCAGGATTTCGGAGCCCACCTTAACACCGACGACCCGCCCGTTTTCGCTTATCAGCGAATCAGCGCGCTGTCCGAACAGCACCATGGCCCCCTTGGCGGTAACCCGCTCGGCCAGGTGAGCATCAAGGCGCGCTCGCAGCACCGTTACAGAATGCGGGTCTCCGTCTCCGACGGTCTTGTCCGTGCGCAGGCTGACTCCCTCGCGCTCGCCGCACAGTACTACACTCTCGGACGTCACCGGCCGCTCGAACGGCGCTCCGGCGAGCACCTCTCCGCAGAGTGCGCGCAGAGGTTCGAGATACAGCCGGCCGCCGGAAAGGTTCTTGGCGCCCGAGGCGTCGCCGCGCTCGAGCACGATGGTTTGCAGCCCGGCCGCGGCGCACTCGTGCGCGCAGGCCAGGCCCGCAAGACCGGCTCCGGTCACTATGACGTCGAGTGTGTCTTCGTCACTCGCGGTTTCTGTCATTTATTGTCTCTTTCCCCCAGCGCCTGCGTCAGTCGCGGCACGACCTGCAGCGCGTCGCCGACGATGCCCAAATCGGCGTTTTCGAAAATCGGCGCCTCGGGGTCCTTGTTAATTGCCACCACCAGCTTGGATGTGTTCATGCCCAGCACATGGTGTATCGCCCCGGAAATACCGCAAGCGATGTACAACTCGGGCGAAATTGTCTTGCCGCTCTTGCCCACCTGCTCGGCGTGGGGACGCCAGCCGGCATCGACCACCGCCCGCGAGGCGCCCACGGCGGCATGAAGCGCGGCGGCCAGCTCCTCTATCAGCTTGAAGTTGTCGAGGTTGCCCATGCCTCGGCCACCCGACACCACCCGGGACGCCTCGCCGAGATCGCGACCACTTGTGGAAGCGACACGATCTCTGACTATTGGCCCGGACAGGGAGGGAGGCGCGATCGATACAGTTTCGATTTTGCCCCGTTCGGCCAAGGGATTGGGCAACGGGTAGGCACCCGCTCGAAGCGTGGCCACGGCCGGGCTTGCCGTGAAGGACAGCTCTTCGTAGACCCTTCCGCCGTATATGGCTCTGCGGGCAGCCAGTTTGCCGTCCTCCCACCAGAGTTTCAGACAGGCGCCGGCGTATCCACCTTCGAGGCGGGCCGCCAGGGCCGGGGCGAACTCCATGCCCGCGGAGCCCGCGGCCGCGAAGATCGCACTCGGTTCCCCGCGCATCTCGACAAGTCGACCAAGAAAGTGCGTCCAGCGTGTTGACTCGTATGGCTGGCCGTCTTCGACCCGTACGACAACAGGAGAGATCAAGGCCAATTCATTTGCGAGATCGCCATTAGCGTCTATCAGCACAGTCACGGGGTTGAGATTCTTGTCTGCGGCAAGCTCACGGGCTGCGCCGATTGTCTGACGCGTCGCTTGTGTCACGCTTCCATTGCGGACATCAGCCACTACCCAGATCTCGGATGCGCTCATCGCCCACCTCCCGTCGCGGGCAGCAGGCCGGCCTGATCAAGCCGGTCAACGAGTTCGGCAACGTTTTCCGGAAAGGCGCTGGTGATCATCGTTACCGCCTGGCGCTCAGGCGGCGACGTGAGCCGCAGGCGCCGGGTGCCCGCGGCGGGAGGTTGGCCGTCTGCGAACAAATCCGATAGCGGTATGTTTTCGATCTTGGCCCGCATGGCCTTCATCACTCGTGTAACGACCGGGACGTGCGGTTCGGCCAGGCCCTTCTCGGCAGTCACCAGCAAGGGCAAGCCGGATTCGATCGTCCAGCTGCCGCCCTCGACGGCGCGTTCTATGCGAACGTTACCGGCGGCCGGATCGACCTCGAGCGAGACGGCGGCCGCGATGTGGGGCATGCCCAGCATCTGGGCCAGCATCGGTCCGACCGCGGCCCGGTCGTCGTCACCGGCCTGCTTGCCGCACAGCACCAGATCTGGCTCGATCACCCGCAACCTCTCGGCCAGCGCGGCCGTCACTACGAGGCTGTCTGCGCCATCGAGGCTCTCGTCGCCTAGCTGCTCGACGCGGTCGATTCCCATGGCCACCGCCCGGCGCAAGGCGTCCAGCTGGCGCTTGCCTCCCGCGGCCATGGCCAGAAGCTCGCATTCGGGATGAGCCTTGCGAATCGACAGGGCGGCCTCGACGGCCACCTCGTCGAAGAAAGAGCAGACGTAACGATTCTCGATCTCCAGACCGTCCGCCTTCAGCTGAATGATGGCCTCGTGATCGGGAACCTGCTTGACGAGCACGATGATTTTCATGGCATGCCTCAGTTCCCGCCCCGGCGCAGGAAGGCCGCTCCCAGGACGTTGCGTAGAACCTCGTGACACCCGCCGCCGAAGAGCAAGAAGCGGGCGTCGCGCAGAAATCGCTGCTGGGGATACTCCATGGCAAATGAGTTGCCGCCGTAGATGCGGCTGGCCTCGTCGACCGCCTTCTGACACATCTCGGTGGCGAACATCTTGGCCAGCATACACTCTTCGCGGCACGGCTGGCCCTCTTGTATCATCCAGGCCGCCTTGTAGGTGAAGAGCCGGGCCGCCTCGTACCAGGCCCAGTGATCGGCGAACTTGGATCGAATTAGCTGGTAGCGGGCGATCGGCTTGCCGAAGGCCACCCGCTCGAGCGCATAGCGCCGGGCGTCCTGTATGGCCTCGTTGGCGATAGCGCAGGCGTTGAGAGCCGTCATCACACGCACTTCGTTCAAAATATCAGTGGTGTAGCCGACTCCGTTCCCTGGCCCCTCGCCCAGCAGATTCTCCGCCGGAACCCAGATGTTGTCGAGGATCAGTTCGCCTGTGACCGAACCGCGCGAGCCGAGCTTGGTAATCTCTTGGCCGGTGCCGAAGCCCTCGTTCTCTTTCTCGACCAGGAAGAAGCTCAGGCCATCGATGCCCTTTCCTGGATCAGTTGTCGCCAGCACCGTGGCGAAGTCACAGACCGGGCCGTTGGTGGCCCACATCTTGCGGCCGGAAAGCTCCCAGCCGCCGTCCTTGGGCGTGGCCGTCGTCTTGGTGCCGGCCAGGTCGGAACCTGACTGGTCCTCGGTGAAACAGATCGTGCCGATCTTCTCGCCGCGGATGGCCGGAACCAGCACGCGCTGCTTGATTTCTTCCGAGCCGAAACGCCCGATGAAGTAGGTGCCCATCAGGATCTGCATTGTCGCCGACATGGCGAAGCCGCACGAGCCGCGGGCTATCTCCTCGTAGAAGATCATCGAGGTGATTACATCTGCATCCAGGCCGCCGTACTCTTCGGGATGCCGCAAACCCAGGTAACCGAGAGCGGCGAACTCCCGCCACAGGTCGCGCGGAAATTCATTGGTCTCGTCGATTTCCTGCGCCATCGGCCGAACCAGCCTGTCGACGGCGTCTTTGACCTGGGTCCTGAAAAATTCCTGCTCCTCGCTGAAGCGAAAGTCCATTTTCAGCTCCCTTTATTCCCAATGGCCCACTTTTTCAATCTGTCCAAAATTGCCTCGTCGCTAAAGCCGAACTTGTCGCCTAAGACCTCAGCAGGGGCCGAGGCCCCGAAGCCCTGCATGCCGATCACCAGTCCATTTCGATCGGTGAGCATGTGCCATCCGGGATCCAGGCCGGCCTCGACCACGGCCACGCGATAGCCGGGCGGAATGATCTCGTCGCGCTCGCTTTGCGAAAAGGCCAGGAAAAGCTCGCGCGACGGCATCGAGACGGCGCGGATCCCCAGTTCGCGCGCGGCCGCGGTGGCCGGGGCGACCTCCGAGCCGCTGGCGACAACGACTTCACGCCGGCCGTTGCGCTCTTTGCAGACGACGTAGGCGCCGCGGCGAGCGTCGGCTGAACTGAAGCCGGCCGGGCGATCGAGCACGGGGACTTTCTGCCGGGTCAACACCAGGGCGGTCGGGCCGTGGCGGCGCTCGACGGCCAGCGCCCAGCCGGCGGCGGTCTCGATCGGGTCGGCCGGGCGGTAGACCACCAAGCCGGGGATGGCGCGTAGAGCGGCCAATTGCTCGACAGGCTGGTGGGTGGGGCCGTCTTCTCCGACGAAAATGCTGTCGTGGGTGAAAACATAGATCACTCCCAGCCTCATCAAGGCCGCCAGGCGGATGGCCGGGCGCATGTAGTCGGAGAAAACCAGGAAGGTGCCGCCGTAGGGGATCAATCCGCCGCTAAGCGCCATGCCGTTCAGGATCGCCCCCATGGCATGCTCGCGGATCCCGAAATGGAAGTTGCGCCCCGAAAACGAGCCGGCTTCAACCGCCGGGCTGTCTTTGATCATAGTCTTGTTCGAAGGGGCCAGGTCTGCCGAGCCGCCGACGATGCCGGGAATGATCTCGGCCACTCGCTGCAGCACCTTGCCGGAAAGCACCCGGGTGGCGGCCACGTCCTGGCCTGCCGCTTCCACCAGGGTGTCGAGCAGATCGTCGGGGATCTCGGGTCCGTGCAGCCTGTCCCACAGGGCGGCCTTGTCCTTGTGCGTTTCGCGCCAGGCGTTGAAGCGTTGCTGCCACTCTTGCCTGGCCTGGGTGAGTTTCGCGACCCTTGTCGCGAAGAATTCGCGTATCTCGTCCGGCACGCGAAAGCTCTCGTCTGGAGGCCAGCCCAGGGCCTGCTTGGTAGCGCGCACCTCGTCGGGGCCCAGCGGCGAACCGTGGGCCGAGGCCGAGTCGTGCTTGTGCGGGCTGCCGTGGGCTATATGGGTCCGGGCGCAGATGATTGCCGGGCGCTCGTTCTGCGACAGTGCTTGTTCGAGGCAGCGAGCTATGGCGGGCCGGTTGTGCCCGTCCACGTGTTGGACGTGCCAGCCGTAGGCCTCGAAACGCTTGCCGACATCCTCGCTGAAGGCAAGATTAGTGTCTCCCTCGATCGAGATGTGGTTGTCGTCGTAGAGATAGACCAGGTTGCCGAGCCGCAGGTGGCCGGCCAGCGAGGCGGCCTCCGCGGAGATGCCCTCCATCAGATCGCCGTCCGAGACGATGGCGAACACGCGCCCATCGAGGGGCTGAAAGTCGTCCGTGTTGAGCCAAGCGCCGAGCAACTTGCCGGCCAACGCCAGACCAACGCCGGTGGCGAAACCCTGGCCCAATGGCCCTGTGGTCATTTCCACTCCCGGGGTGCAACCCAACTCGGGGTGGCCGGGTGTCGGGCTGTCCCACTGGCGGAAGCGTTTCAAGTCTTCGAGGGTCAGCGGGTAGCCGAACAGGTGCAGCAGACTGTAGAGCAAGGTGGATCCGTGTCCGGCGGAAAGAATGAAACGGTCGCGGCCCGGCCAGTCCGGTGCGGCGGGGTCGTGTCTGAGGAAGTCGTGAAACAACACCATGGCACAGTCGGCCATTCCCATGGGCATACCCGGATGCCCGCTGTTGGCTTTTTGCACGGCGTCCACGCACAGCAGGCGCAGGGTGTCGACGGCAAGTTGCTCAAGCTCTTCGTGCTTGTCCTCAGTCATCTTTTTCTCCAAGCAGTTGTTGAATTGCCTCTGCGGTTTCGCCGATCGGGTTTTCGAGCGGGCCTTGCAGGCGCGCGCGAATTACCCCCTGGCGATCGATCAGCAGCAGCAATGGCAGCTTGTGCACTCCGAAGAGGCGTTCTGATTCAAGAAACATATCGACCGGCATGATGCCCTTGTTCCAGATATCGCGCCATACCCTCTTCATCTCGGCCTGGTATTTCTCGGTTTTGCCGACCGCCGTAAAAAGCTCCATGGTGTCGACCGCCACGCAGGCCAGCTTGCCACCCGACGCCTGTCGGCAGGCCTTGGCCAGCGCCTGAAGCTGCGAATAGCAGCTCCCTGCGAAGGTTCCCCAGAACAGCAAGGCCACCGGACGGCCGCGCAAGCTGGACAGAACGAAGTCGGGGCCCGAAAAGGCGGGCAGCTTCAATTCGGGAATGCGGCTGCCGATTTCGAGGTGGGTCTCTTTGCGCGCCGATTGAAGTTTCGTAAGCAAAAACCCCTTGAAGGTATCTCCCGAGAGCACCAACCAGCCCGGGTCGGGCGTGCTCAGCGGCAGTGTGTAGAGCTTGCCATCCCGTTGTAGCTCGAGAAATATTCTCCGTTCGCCGGCGGCGGCGAGAGCATCACGCAGTTCGTCTTCAGAAGTGATTTTCTTTCCATCGGCCGCGACGATCACGTCGCCGGCCCAGAAGGAGTTGTTCTCGGCCTGACCGCCGGGCTTGACCAGCAGGATGCGCACTTCCTCGGTATCCATCTCCAACATGGTGCCCTTGGACCCGGGAGCCCGGGCCGGCTTCTGCCCGGTTGGGATCACCTTGATGCCAAGGTCAGGCGAGTGCTTCGCCCCTGACGGCTCGTCCTTCTTGCAGTTTGACAAGCAGGCCGCCGACACGAAAATCGCGATCCAGACCGACGCGCGCATGAGCGGCATGATACCCCCAAGCATACCAGTGATCCAGTGATTAGAAACGGCAAATCTTTTCTGCTAAAATGAAACGTCATGAGCCTTCGCACTATATCCATGGTTGTCGCCGGCCTCGCCCTTGCCGGAATTGTCAGGGCCGGCACCTGGTCCGTACCCGGCATGGAGCCCGGCGAGAGGCCGCGTACGCTCTACGGTCCGGGTGAAGCCGGGGAGATTCAAGCACGCCTGACGCGCGAGCCGTACGCATCGATCTACCTCAAGGTCGTCCAGATGGCCGACCGCGCCTACGATCTGGACGATCACCAGTCCAACGCCGAGCAGCTCAAGGGCAACATCGCCCAGGCGGCGGCCTTCGTATATGCCATGAGCCGCACCGCGCGGCAAACCGGTGATACCGTTTCGGTCGAACCGTTTTCCTCGGACGCCGAGCGCCGGATATACGGCGCCCGGGCCGCCGAGCTCGTGGCCGGCATGATGCCGACCTGCCGCATCATTGACTACACCTCGACCACGCTGGACATCTTGTGTGCCCAGGAGCTTGCCATGTACGCCACGGCATACGATATCCTGGCCGGAAGCGGTTATCCCTTGCAGGACGCCGCGGCACTGGAAGATCGCCTGGCCACTTTCGCCGCCGATTTCTTCTACAAGTGGACAGAGGCCTATTGGCTGACCATCAACCGCGCGGCCAACACAAACCACGGGTCCAAGACCGCCGCGGCTTTGGGTCTTGCGGCCATTGTGCTCAATGGTTACGAACACAGCCTGGGCGATGAGCTGGATGAGTACCGCGATCCCGCAGCCTGGATCGACTTCGGCATTTCCACTGCCGAGACACTGGGATTGGGCGTCTTGACCTCCATCGACGGGGCCTACGCCGAGGGTCCCACGTATTTCCGCTACGCTGCTATCAACCTTGCGCCTTTCTACTGGGCCTGGCACCGCTACACCCGCGGCGCGGGCTGGACGGTGGATGGCGTCTTGTTTCCGGATCCCTGGACGAATCCGCGCCTGGCACTTTGCCAGGACTGGTTGCTTGAGATTCTGATGCCCGACGGTACCTTTCCGCCCTTCGACGACGGCACTCCCGGGATTACCAACTTCTGGGGCCCGTTCTGCGGTTTGCCAAATGGACAGGCCTATCTCTGGGCCTGGCAGCGCGGAGTCGCGTCTTACGACACGAGCGGCTCGGTCGACCAGTCGTTGCTTACCCTGGTTGCCTATGACGACTCGCTGCAGGCTCGTCGGCCGGACATCGGCCCCAGTATTTTCTCGCCGGAGAACGGACATGCCGTGTTTCGCTCCGGTTGGGGCGCCGATGATACTTACCTGATCATGATGGCCGAACACGGCATCGCGGCCGGCTTTGCCTTCCGCTATGACGGCGAGCCGCTAGAGGGATCCGGGGGACATGAACATTCCGATCCGGGCACCACTCACCTGATGTCCCATGGCGAAGTGTTGCTTCTGGATTCGGGCTACCTGGGCTGGGAGAACCATGACAAAGTGCGCCACCCGGCCAACCACAACATTCTACTGGTCGACGGCCGGGGCCCACAGGATCCGCAGCTCAGCATTCCGCCCTTCACTATCGAGGACGGCGGTATCGTCATCACGGACCCCAGCCGCGAGGGAGGCTGGGTTCCGGGCGTAGACAGCCCGGCGACGCTTTCACGGGCGTTTTCCACTCCCGCCATCGAGCACGCCCGGGTCACGGCCCATTATTTTACAGTCGCGCCCGAGACGAACTGGACGCGGCGAATGCTGTTCGTGGATCATGCATTTTTCGTCCAGGCCGATACGGTAGAGACCGCTGACGGCGAATCGCACGAGTTGGCCCTGCTCAACCACCTCAACGGCGGTGGAACCTCGGGAGGAGATTACGAGCAGCTCGCCGACGGCGCGCGGGTGGTGCGTCCAGGCGCGACTCTGGAACTGCGGGTGGCCGCGGCCGGGGGAAATCTGTCGCTCTCCACCACGCAGGACGTGCATGATGCCTGGCATTGGCGTGAAGAGACCCACACCGTGCTACACACGGTGGTAGACGGACCGCGGGCGGCTTTCATGACACTCTTGTTCCCGCTGGCTCCGGCCGAGGCCGCACCCGTGGTCGAAGCCGTTGCGGCCGGAGACAGTGCCGCGGCTTTCCGAATCACTCAAGCCGGCCGGGTGCATCTTGCGGCTGTTGCGCTCCCGGGCGCCGGTGAGATCACCGCGGGCGATCTTGTTTTAACCGGCGCCATGGCCATCGCCGGCCCGGATGTTCTGTTCTTGGGGGATGGCACCGGCATATCATCTGCCGGGCGGGAGGTTGTCCTCGATCAACCGGGCACGCTGACGGTGAGTTGGGAGGCGGGCGGGCTGAGCGGTTACTACGCTGGCCCGGCCAATCAGATCAGGTTCACTCCTGTCCCGGCGGCGGCGGGCGGAGAGGGATTTTGCGAGGCGCGACTCGAGAGTGGCTCGCTCAGCTTGCGGCTTCCTGGCCCGGGCCCTTTCGCCGTCACCTTCGAGGGACCGGCCGGCAACCATGCGCCACAGGCCGCAATCGCCGGGCCCGGGTCGACCCGCGTGGGCGAGCCTGTCGAACTAGACGGGAGTGCGAGCTGTGACGCCGACGGGGACGCGCTGGATTATCACTGGAGCGTACTGGAGCACCCGCTAAGGAGCACGGCGGTGTGCGATACTCCGCATGCCGCGACAACCCTTTTTGCACCCGATTGGCCGGGACACTACCGCTTGGCCCTGGTGGTCTCTGATGGCCTGGAGGAAAGCCGACAAGCAACGGTCCTGGTGTGGGTCGATCGAGCACAAGACGAACAACTCGATGCAGGCCTGGATGGGGACGGGGGATCCGCGGGTGACTACGAGAGCAACGGCGGCCAGGGCGGGTGTGGCTGTGCCAGCGGGAATTCCAACTCCGGATCGCTGATATGGCTGCTGTGGTTGGCCTGGTGCATAGCGCATCGTCAGCGCCATGACCGCCTTCTGCGAAAAAATAAGAAAATAAGAAAATAAGGGAAGAAAATAAGGGGACGTTGGCACATTAAGAACATTAATCCAATAGGTCCTGCTCTTCCAAACCCAGCTTTTTCAAC
>CAZXHT010000012.1:0-86595 GCA_964640665.1 uncultured Myxococcales bacterium | reverse complement strand
TCAGTAGAAAACACGCTTCGGATAACACGGCCTCGCAGGTAAGAAGCGCCGGTTCGATTCGCCCCATCTCGTCCACGGCCCATTGGTGGTATTGATCGTTTCGGTTGAGATAGGCGACCAGAGGCCCGGTGTCCAGGATGATCTTCTCCCTCATCCGCCGTAACCGTCCATGTACTCAGGATTGCAGGACAGATCGGCGCGGCCGGACACACATCCGACCAGATCGCAGGCCAGATCGGCAAACGATCCGGCGCCACGGCCTTCGGCCTCAAGATATAAATCCAGCGCGACCCGGACGATATCCGACTTCGAGCGCCTTTGCCTGACCGCAAGCTCTCGCAGCCGGACCTCCAACTTGTGTGGGAGCTTTAAAGAAGTCGTTTTCATGAGTTCTCCCGTGGTATTACCTTCTATCAACAAGTGTATTATTGATAATAGTCTTTGTCAACCCGTGGCTTGCCATTCCAAACGACGGATGAGCCGCTCAGTAGGAGCGGTAGCGCACCATTTGCCGATCGAAGCTTTCGTCGAAGGAGATCGAGGCGTCGATTACCTTGTGCGCGGAGTCGAAGCCGGGCCTTAGCTTGGGCATCACGAAGGCATGCCTGCGCCGCAGGCCGGTTTTGGCGGCTCTTTGGGTCCATTCTTCTATGTGCTTCCACTCTGAAGGGCCGGCGTAGGCGGCTAGCAGGCGCAGGGCAATTTGGCGGTTGCCGGTGGTCAGTATACGTTCGCATTTTATCAGTAACTTTGCCAACTCTTTTCTGAGCTTTTGCCAGTCTTCCACCACCGGGTAGGTCTTGCCGTCCTTTTGCGCGAAACTTATCACTTTCGCTTTTTCAACCAGGTAACGGGCTACTATCCTGCGCGCCAGCAGCCTGGCGTCATGGATTTCGCGATCGCGAATCAGCGCCGCATCCAGCGTCAGGGCGGCGGCGTTGAAGTCGTAGGCGGCCCTGACTTGCTTGTCGCCGACCAACAGTCCCAGCTCCACCAGTTTGGGATCGGCTAGCAACCACAACGAAACCAGTTCGGCCCTGAGTTCCACGATCGTCTTGTAGCTCGCCGCCAGTTTCTTGTGCGCCCGCCTGCCCGTCTTGCCGATCCACTTGCCTATCACCTCTCTCAGCGCGGCCTGTGCGAAAGCCATGTCAGAAAGCCCCGAAATCACTCCAGCTTGCGCGGCCGGCGGCACGAACTCACGAGCCAGCCTGGTAAAGACCGCCTGGCGCTCGGCCTCAATCACGTTAGTGAACAAGAGCACCTTGATCAGGCCGTCTTCAGGCGCTGACATGACGTCGTAGGCGTGCGCCGCCAGCGGCGCAGACCTTCCCGCAAGCGCTATCAGATCTACCGCCTCGGCCGCGGGCGTGTTCGTCCAGTGTTTTGCAAAGGCTGGATCCCATGGCATGCGATCCTCGAAATACTGGATCTGGCGCGTCAGAGAAGCCAGTCGCAAAGTAGCGGGCTTGTCCAGGTTTGCAACCAGGCCATAGTAGAGTCCCTTGACTCCGCGCGGATCCAGGCCGGTGTCGCCGAAGCCGAGATAGAACTCTACATCGAACGGGCGGGCAACCAGGTTGCGCTGGGCATTTTCGAAGGCCGACGCGTTACCGGTGCGCAGGTGTTCCACAAGGTCTGTTAGAATCATGCGCTGCGGGCGTCGGGCGCAGGTCATGGCGTCTTGCAGCCGCAGGATCACCCCGCCAAGTTCCTGCCAATACCTGCCTTTCGCAATCTTTCGCGTCTTGTCCCCGGCACGGTAGATCTCCTCGAGCGGGCGGCCGTCGATGCGAACCAGCCTCGAGTTGCGGGGATGTGCCTCCTTGAAATGAGCCACATCGCGCATGCCGATCCCGCGGTAAAGGTTGAGGTGCGACGCCCGCAGAATGTCACGGCCCTGATGCGGGCGCGGGTCGGCAAGCAGCCCGTGATAGTCGGGATCGAAAATCAGCCTTTTCAGCCTGGACAACTTATCTTCCAGCAACTCGTCCCTGGCGAGGCCCAACTCGGCGCCCACTGCGTTTGCGGCCCGGGCCGCCTCTTGCAACTCGGCGTATGAAAACCCGGGTGTGATCTTCATCTGAGAGATCGAATCGTAGAGCCCCCCGTTGATCCACAATAGATTCAGGTAACGCACCATGGCCGCGTTCAGGTTTGGATCGCTTCCAGTGTTTTGCTCGTGGATCGACTCGATCAGCTGGCGAATCTCGAGGTTGTTGGGGTGCAACTGGTCGAAGACGATGTCTCGGCCGGCCAGCACCGCCCGGGACAGATGATAGGTCAACTTGCGCTGGCGGCGGTCCAGGTTGCGCACCGAGTCGGCATACAGGCGAACCAGTTTTACACCACGCACCGATCCCGCATCGTAGTCTCCGGCCTCGCGCACTGGCTGCATGACAGGCTCTGATTCATCTTCGTAGTTATCGATATCCTTGCCTGTCGGAGGACCTGCCTGCTTTTTCGCAGCCTGGCCGATGGACTTATTCCCGGACGAACCATCGAGTTGTCCCTCCTTGGCACCGGCGCCCGGTCCGCGGTTACAACCACAGACAAAGACAAAAACTTGACTACATAGTACTACATGTAGGATAATAGACCACATACGGGAGGTTGCCATGGATAAACCGTTTGTGAGCCGAACAAAGAGGAGTTTATTTCTATGTATCCTACTGTTATCATTGTCATTTCCAATTGCCACGGCCCGCGCCGGCAACACGCCTGTGACAGTATCGGACCTAGACGAAATCATCCGTGATCTCCCCAGGCGCCTTGTTGTCGATCGCATCTCGCCTCTGGTCGCCCGGTTGAAGGTGCTGAATGCCTGCCAAACTATTAATCCTGAACGCGCCGCTCTCTCCCAGGCTATCGTATTGATCAAGCTCATGCGCACTATCAGACTATCGACCGCCCCAATCCAGCCCGTCGTCTCCATGCCGCTTTTCGCCTACTCTACTGGCAGCAAAGCGTCGAATGACTGTCATTCAGATAAGTAACCTCGTGATTGTCGGGATCTATCCAGTTAATATATCCCACCTGCCATGTATCGCAATCTTCTGTCAGCACGCTTTCGAACTCGGCGCTGGGCGTGATATTGCCCTTGAAGAAGATTCGCACCGTCGCTGTTGTGTTGCCTGTGTACTCAAAGTAGTTCACCATGATCCGGTAGATTCCAACTGCGGGGTGGTTCAGGTTGATGTTCTCGGCGCGGCA
Organism: uncultured Myxococcales bacterium; assembly: GCA_964640665.1. GTDB lineage: Bacteria > Myxococcota > B64-G9 > B64-G9 > B64-G9 > DATKYQ01. The sequence goes on along the minus strand of CAZXHT010000012.1, from coordinate 83,382 downwards.
GCTGTGAGTACAGTCTATTGCCAGCAGCGGGTCGTCGCTCTCGTCTCCGAGCATGCCCCAGTCGGGGTTACGACTGTCCCAGTAGCAGTCGCCTCCGGAACAACGGCGCCAGAAGCAGGCCGGAGGATTTGGCCCGCTGTCGTCATCGTCGAAGCATTCCTGTCCTTCCAGACAACCCGCGACCAGAGGATCGCAGTTGGGGGTGCGGCAGACGCTGCCCGAACCGATGTCCACGCAGGCGAAACGATCCCAGTTGGGATCTTCCTGGTTGGGATTGAAGCGGCACTCGCGTGTAGCTTCGCAGTAGTCGCCGGCCGGAGCCAGCAGGTGGAGGTCGAGGTCGGGCCCGAGGTTTTCCCAAGTCAACTCGATGCGAATGTCCTCGCGCGGGTAGGCAAAAAAGTTGATGCACTGACAATCGAACGCGTCTTGGGGCTTGGCATTGGCCTCGACACATGAACAGGGCGTCTCGGCGTCGTAGCTGCTCTGGTTACCCTGCGGGTCTGAAGCCTTGGCGCAGATGGTGTACTCTCCGTACATATCGGGCTTGAAACTGGCGGCGTACTCGTCCGTCGCGGCTATCGGGTTACGCTGGCTGCCCAGCGGCCTTTTCTCGACTTTCCAGGATACGTTGGAAGGCTGCAGGAAGTCTCCCTCGGGATCGATCAGCGTGGCTTCGAACTTAGCCGTGTCCGAAGTGGCTATGGCGCAGGGATCGGCGAGCGGGGTGCCGTCCAACTTGGTTGTCTCCGAGATGCGCAGGGCCAAGATGGGCGGTAAATTGTCATCTACGTAGCCCGAGAGCGGGACCTCGAGCGGATCGTGGCCTGGATCGTTCGAGTGAATCAGCAGGCTATCCTCGTCCGGCAAGGGTTGGTGCGTTTGGGGGTCCAGACGCACCGTATCCGGCGAATAGAGCACCTGCATGATCTTCGCCTCGCCGGAGCCGAGTTGCATGTCGCTGGCCATCCACAGAAACGGCGAGGAGGGATCGCCGGAAGCCAACTCGATCTGGTCGGCCACGACCAGAAGATCGGACTCTCCCGTGTTCTTGACGGTCATTACCAGTGATGACGAGGAATGCAGGCCCACACCACCAAAGTCGAGGCGGGGGGGGGCAACTTCAATGTTGGGCACCGCACAGATTCCCTGCAATGGAATCCTGAGACTTGCGTTGTCCGTGTCGTCGGATGAAATAACCACTTCCGCCTGGTAATCTCCGAGTTCGGACGAAGAGAAAGAAATTACCAGATCTTTGGACGAAGCCTGCTGAACACCGGCTTGAGCGATCCCGTCCGGAAATTCTGCAGTTGCAAAGCTGTTGCCATCCCAGGTCTCGAGTTGGAAGACTGCGTCGCCCTCTATGCCGATGCTCTCGATCTTCAAAGGCGCACTGCCGGCGTTGATGACTTTTAAAATCTGAGTGTCGGCCTCTCCGACATTGAGCGTGCTGAAAGACACGCTCTCGGGCGACACGGCTATATGGGGTTTTCCCTGATTGAGCCGGTGATCGTCGCAGCCCGAGACTGACAGGACAAGAGCACAGGCAGCTACCAAGACCGTCCCGATCACTCTGTATAGCCTGCGCATCTTCGTGGCCACTCCCGTTAAAAAGCCTGACTCATACAAACTAACAAAAACTGGAAGTTCAAGCAAGGAACAGAGTTGGACGATGACACGATTTTGACACATGCAACGACATTGTGGTATACTGTCTTACGTGTGAGTACATTCGACCTCCGAGGAGGATGATTGGTTACCTGAAGGTCAATCCCATTTCAAAAAAGGAGCGATGGTCGTGGCGGACAGCAATGGAAAAAAAGGGGTTCAGGAATCGAGCGAGAAGGCTTCTGATAAACAGATCGAAAAAACTGCCGACAAAAGAAAACAGAGCCTTTACTTCCCAGAGGAAATGCTGACGGATATCAAGCGCGAGGCGCTACGTCAAGACCGCTCTCTGTCGTGGATCGTCCAGCAGGCCTGGAGACTTGCCCGGGACGACATCAAGAAATTCCCCTCGATCAACCTGGATAGCGACGAAGTCGACGAGTAACCATCTCAGGCCGTCGTCGGAAGTCGACGAGTAACCATCTCAGGCCGTCGTCGGGTGCATCGGCCAAGCACGTTAATTCCCGCATACTTCCTTGCAATTCGAAAACAGCATGCGCTGCTCAATCTTTGGGTAATCTGCCTCGTGCTGAACCGCCAGCCATGACCTGACCGTCTCCGTCAGCGGCACGTGCGTCTCAAAATTTTCAATGATGCCGGCCCCGTGAAACGACACGAAGCCGTCGTTGGGCACATCGAGGTCGCTCGTTCCCGTAAGGTATTCCAGAGTGGCCACATAGTATGTGCCATCCGGCACGAAGCAGGGAACTCCTCCCCCGACACAGACACTCGTGACGCGATTGCCCTCATTGGTAATTTCTTTTCCCTCGCTATCGAGGGTCTGTGCGGGGCCCGTGCAATCAACGGCTACCTCGATCTTGCCTTCTCCAGCCACCTGTAAGAAATGCCCTACCTCAGAATTGTCGCCCGGCAAATCGAGGCTGCTCATACCCCATTCTAGAATTTTTTTGAGTTGGTCTCCGGTCATCTTGATGACGACGATGGTATTCTCGAACGGCAACAACTGGAAAATGTCTTGATCCGTAACCGGACCGCGAGGGATCGACTCACGTTTTTCGTCGCCCTGCCCGCATACCACTCTCTCGCGGATCGCACCGGCGTTAATCACTGCGACGTTGGGTGAAACGTTCCTGGGCACTCCCATTGCGTCGACATCTTTCAGACCGTAATCGTAGTTCAACATGGCATCGGCGATGAAGCTGCCCACGGGCGCCTCGCACTGGCGTACAAACGCCCTCCTGACATCCAACTCGACGTTGATCTGTCCCCATACTTCGGGATCGGCCACAGGACATGAATCGTTGTACACCGCGCAGGCCAGGTTTGACGACCAGACGATCACCAAGGCCAGAAGCGCCATTCTCAGATTACGGTTCATCTCGCAGCTCCCGCTCATGGCCGCCAGGCCAGTCCGACCAAGAAAGTGAAGGGCGTTCGCGGAATGAGACCCGGAAGGCGATCGGGGCGCGGCGGCGGATCGCGCATGTCCTGATCAAAAATATTGTAGGCGAACGCGTAAATGGCGAAATGATCGAACAGGATGGGTTCGGTGGTGATGCCCAGGCGCACGACAACATATGCCGGAATCCGAAACGCGCGCAGCATCTCCAGGGGCCTGCGCACGTTGTTGCGGCGCTCGGAACCGTAGCGGACACCAATGTGGGCGTTCAGCCAGCTTAGCACGCCCAGGTCGATCCCCAGGTTCAGTCTCATCTGGGGCACGTCGGTGATGTAGCTGCCCTGTTGCTGGCCGGCGGAGCTTGCCTCGGCCCGGAACCATGAGCTGTTGATGAACAACCGGTTGCGCTTACCGAAACGAGCCGTCCCCTCCACCTCGGTGCCCATGATCTTCAAGGATTCATTGTTCTCGTACCTGGGTACGCCCTCGCCGGTATCGAGAGCGACGATTCCGTCCTTCATCCAGCTCATGAAGAAGTTGGCTTGTAAATCGAATTGAACCGGATCGGTTTTTACTCGGCCTTCAATGCCGAATTCCCAGGTGTGCGAGGTGACGGGATCGAGGGAAGCATTTCCCGCCGAGCCCCGGAGCGGATCGAAGGTGTCGTCCTCATACAACTCCCTGAATGTGGGTGCACGAAAGGCCATGGTGTAGAGAGTCCTGAACCACAGCCCTGCCAACGGACTGTACACCAGGGCGATCCGGGGGTTATAGGCAAGCCCGAAGTCCGTCGAGTAATCAAGCCTGAATCCCGCCAGCAGGTCGAGGCCGTCGAGAAGCAGATCTTCCCAGTGGTCCTGCACGAATGCGCCAAAGTCAATTCTGTTCTCGCCCGCCGGGCGGCCCTGCTTACCGCCGCAGGGAAGCATGTAGCCCTGTATCTGCAGGTCGCCCGCCGAGCAACCGACGATACCCGGATCTCTTTCGAGTTCAAACGAATCGAGCAACAGATACTCGAACTGCAACCCGCCGCTGAGATTGTTCGTCTCGCTCAACCTCCAGTTCGTGGAGACCTCCGTACCGACGGTGTAATCGTGATAGGCAAGCCCTTCCGTCAACCCGTCGGTCAAAGAAATACCGTCGCCGGTCTGATAATGACTGCTGTTGTCACCACTGATCACTTTAAAGGCATTGTCGACCATGCGGGTGTCGAAGTATGCCCGGGCGCCAAACAGCAGGTTGTCGAGAATCGGCAGGCGATAGGCGATGTCCGTGGTTATCAGATGTAAATCGAGCTGCGAGCCCCTGTCGAGCGAGTCGAACTTGCCCACGAATGCTCCCCGGGACTGAAAGAAATAATGGGCCTGTAGTGAAAGCTCACCGCCGGCCAGTTTTTTCAACCCGCCCTGTAGCTGGGCATGAAGCTGCAGGCGACCATCGTCCAGCGGCCCCGGAGCATTGGACACCTGGCCCTTGGAATTGTCGCCCACGGCGCCGGTCAGGACGTCAGATGCCACGGACTTATCCTGTCCCTGCGTGAACCAGAACTGAACCTGCCCGCCGATGCGAAAGGAATCGCTCTCATGCCCGCCCCCGCCGGACACCCGGACCGAGTTATGGTAACCGTAAGCCGCGCCGGCGTGGACACCCGGAGCCCGCCTGGTGACGACATTGATCACGCCCATCAGGGCCCCGGCGCCGTAAAGGGCACTTGCGGCCCCCCTGATGACCTCGACTCTCTCTATGGCCTCGGTCGGGAATTCCAATAGTGCGCCGCCGTCATACATGTCGTTCAGCCGGTGGCCGTCCAGCAACACCAGCACGCCGGGATCGGACTGCACTCCCCTGACCGCCAACTGGTACTCGCCTGACACCTTGCGCGAGACGGTCATGCCCGGCAGCATGTCCAGTACTTCCCCGAGCAGTCGCGCACCCGAGCTTTCGATCTGTTTGCGGGTCACCACCGATACAATGGCCGGGCTGCTTGTGATTTCCTGTGGCAATCCGGTTGCAAGCGTCGTTTTAAGAACGGCAAAAACAGTAGCGGACGACTGTCCGCCCTCCTGTCCCTTGGCAACGCCCTTTCTTTGCGCTTTCTTCCCTTGCTTCTTTTCTGCCTTCTTGACGACAGGTTCTTGCCCAGTGGCCTCCTCCCTGGTAACCACCTTGACGCTCTGGGGTTGCTGTTCGGAGGCGAAGATTATGTGCCGGTTGCCCTCGAAATCGACGGCGTAGCAATAGTACTCGATTGCCGGAGTCTTGATTTGCTTAGCGGGGATGACACCCTCGTAGCGGTCACCACCGACCAGCCGCAACTCGCGGACCTGGTAGTCCGTCTTGCTGGGACTGCGGTAGACGAGAGCGGCAATGCTGACCTGGTCGGCCCCGATGATGTTGCCGCTGATCTTGAAATCAACGCCGGCCAATATCCTGGCCGGGGGCGTGTGTAGAAGGGTGACGTTGAACATCTGGGCGCTTGCCGGAGAGACCAGCGCTAATATCCAGACGATCATGAGCGATCCGCGGATCCCGTGACCCATCAGCACCTCCACCAACCCTGGGAATCTTCGCTTTCCGTCGGGCACATGTCAAGGAATGGAGCCCCAAAGATTGGAACCTCATGGATTGACACGCCGTCTGCGGCGGTGCTAGCTTCGCTGGACATGAAAGACAACGACGTCGAGAACCTGGCCGCGAGCATTCAGTCCCACTACGAGCGCCAGGGCAAACCGTTGGACCTGGATGAGTACCTGCAGGTGTTCCGTGAAGACCCCGCCCAGCAGTGCCGCGGGGCGGCGCAGTATATTCGCGACGCCTTCGACTATTTCGGGAGCCGCACAATCGACTCGCCGGCCGGCAAGCTGAAGCGCTTCAGTCTCTTCGATGCCGAGTTCACGGACGGATTAGGACGTGTCGCGGGCCAGGAAGAAGCGCAGACGGAAATTTACAAGCTGCTGAACAACTTCGTGCGCGAGGGCAGTGTCAACCGGTTGATCTTGCTGCATGGCCCCAACGGATCGGCCAAGACCTCGATCGTCCATGCCATCATCCAGGCATTGGAACATTACTCGACCACCGCGGAGGGAACTCTCTACAGGTTTCGCTGGCTGTTTCCGTCGGATAAGATCGCCCGTAGCAACATAGGCTTCGGCGACAAACCCGGCCAGGCTGTCCCGGAGCCTAAAAACTCTTTCGCTCACTTGCCGGGAGAGGATCTGGACGCGGTTCTGGAATGCGAGTTCAACGATCACCCCTTGCTGCTGATTCCAATCTACGTGCGCCGGAAACTCTTCGAACGTCTCGAACATGAGGGCCGCCTGGTAAGCGACGAACCCGTTCCCGATTACCTGCTGCACGGCGATCTGTGTGCCAAGTGCCGCAAAATCTACGACGCGCTGCTGGCCTCATACGGGGGTGACAGCTCCAAAGTCTTCAGACACATCCAGGTGCAGCGCCTGAACATGTCCTGGCGCTACCGCCGGGGGTTGGCCACGGTTGAGCCACAGATGCATGTTGATGCCGGCCAGCAGCAGTTGACCGCCTCTCGCGGCCTGGCTTCTTTGCCGCCCGCCATCGCCCATCTGTCACTGTTCGAATCGCGCGGCCCGCTGGTCGAGGCCAACCGCGGCCTCTTGGAGTACAACGATCTGCTCAAGCGTCCGGTTGACACGTTCAAGTACCTTTTGAGCACCTGTGAAAGCGGACAGGTGAGCCTTGATCGCTCCAGCCTGTTTATCGACACGGTCCTGTTGGGCAGCACCAACGAGATGCTCCTGGATGCCTTCAAGGAGTACGCGGATTTCTCTTCGTTCAAGGGCAGGCTAGAACTGGTCCGTGTGCCCTACCTGAGAAAGATATCGGACGAAGAGCAAATCTACAAAAACCAGTTCCCGAGAAGCTCTCTCGACCGGCACCTGGCGCCGCATACCCTGCATATAGCGGCCCTGTGGGCGGTGCTGACCCGCCTGAGACGCCCAGAGGACGAGCCCTTCAGTGGAGAGCTGAAAGAGACCGTGGCCAAGTTGACCCCGCTCGAAAAGGCGCTGCTCTACGACCACGGCGAGGCGCCGGCTCACCTTTCCTCTTCGATAGCCGGTGAGTTAAGGGCCGTTTTACCCGAAATCTACAGCCTTGCGGGTCACGACTACGAGGGTCGCACGGGGGCCTCGGCGCGCGAAGTGCGCATGTTGCTGATGAACACGGCCCAGCGCGAAGAGCACGCCTGCGTGTCTCCCCTGGGCCTGTTTGAGGAAATACTCTCACTGATAGAGGACAAGACGGTCTTCGCATTCTTGAAGCTTCCGGCTGCGGGAGACTACATGGATCAGGCGAAGATTGTCGAGCTGGTCCAGAGCGCCTACCTGGATCTCATTGAGGAGGAGGCGGCCGAGGCCATGGGGCTGGTTACCGAGACCAGCTACAGCGACCTGTTCGACCGTTACGTCCAGCACGTGACTCACTGGCTGAAGAAGGAGAAGCTTCAGGATTCGGTGACCGGCCAGCCGCTTCCGCCAGACGAGGTCATGATGAAGGAGGTCGAGGCGGTCATCCGCCCCACGGGCGAGGAGGAAGAGGCGTTTCGCAAGAACCTGATCGGCAGGATCGGGGCCTACGTGCTGGGAGAGGGCAAGGACAGGCAGGCGCAGGGGCCGCCGGAATACGCCAAGGTGTTTCCCTCACTGTTCGACAAGCTCCATGAGGATTTCTTCGCCCGGCGCAGGCTCTCGATGCAGAAGAGCTACAGAATGTTTCTGGAGTTCATGGAAGGCAACGTCCACGAGGGCAAGGACGCTGACGCCATGCGCAACATGCACGAGGCACTTATTAAGCGTTTCCACTACTGCGACAACTGCGCCAAGGAAGCCATGGCCTTCCTGCTCAAGAAGCGCTATCAGTGAAAAATGTAACCACTGGAAATCTCATACAGCACCGGTCGACCGGGACTGGACTCCTGCTCCTGGGCGTCATCCTGGCCTACGCGGCCTGGTGTCACCTGCCCGGGCTGGGTCACGCTTACCTGCCCGGCTGGGACGAGGCCGTCCATGCCACCGTGGCGGGCAACCTGGCCAAGCACCCGTTAACCCCTACCCTCTTCGACCGGCCCTTCGTGCCGTTCGAGCGCAACGACTGGCAGGCCAACAACGTCTGGTTGCACATGCCGCCGCTGCCCTTCTGGCAGTCGGCCCTGTCGGTCGGCACGCTGGGAAGATCGTTTTTCGCCCTGCGCCTGCCGGCTCTGGTCTTGTTCCTGCTTACACTAGGCGGCGTCTACCTGCTCGGCCTGCGGCTGTACGGTGAGAAGACGGGCTTGCTAGGCGCGCTGCTCATGGCTGCCTGCCCTTTCGCCTGGCTGCAGGTGCAGGGATACCACTTCGGGGACATGACCGACGTCTCGCTGGCCTTCTGGCTGCTGGCCTGCGTGCTGGCGCTTGAGCGCGCCGTCAACAGCGGCAGCAAGCGCTGGGCCTGCGTCGCGGGTGTCTTCCAGGGCCTGGCGATTCTGACAAAGAGCGCCCTGGCCCTGGCTCCGGCGGGTGCAATATTGTTGTTGTGGATCATCGGGGTGGCTCGCCGCAACAAAGATAAGCATCTTAGCTGGAGCATCCCGGCAATCCACTGGGGGCTGGCCGCGCTAATGGCCATGGCCTGGCGCGTGTATTCTTCAGTCCGCTGGCCGGCCGAGTTCGCTCACGAACAGGGCGCTCTCTGGTCTCACGTGATCAGCTCCTACGAGGGTCACGGTCAACCCTGGGATGCCCTGTTCAACGACCTGGTCGCCAACCTGTTCACCCCGGCCTTGATCGTCTGGGTGCTGGCCGGCGCCGGATTGGTAACCTGGCTGGCTATACGGCGGCGCAGCAATCCCCTCGGGCTGCACGCCCTGTGGATGCTGGGCACCTGGCTCCCGTTACTGGTTGTGAAAACCAAGGTGCCCGCCGTGTTGTTCGGTATGTTTCCGGCCCTGGCCCTGGCCACGGCCTGCCTGGTCGTCCGAGCGACCAGGCGCGCGCCCGGCGCCTGGACATCGGCCTTGCTGGTCGCGCCGGGAGTGTTCCTGTTGATCTCGAACCACGTGCCGGGAGACTTCTGGCGCTTTTCGCGACTGCTCACTCCCGCCATGGCCGTCTGGCCCCACCTGCCCCTGCAACTTGCAATCATCGCCGCCTGCGGGCTCGTCTTCTGGCTGGCCGCTCCCGATGGAAACACTATCCGGCATGGACACACGTTCTGGAAGATCCTCATGCGGGCCGCGGCGGTCGTTCCGTTTGCCTGGTTGCTGGGTCATGCCGCCGCCACGCGGCAGGGCTTCGATATCATCAAGGACTACAATCCGGCCGCCCGCGCTGCAGAGGATGTCCGTAAGCACCTACCCAACCGTGCGGCGCTGGTAATCGAGGGAGTCACCAACGGCCGGCAGCGTCCCGACCTGACGTCTGCTTTTTTGACCGGCAAGCCCGCTCAGTTGGTGCGCTCAAATCGAATCGCCACGGCCTGTGCCGCGGCCGGGAAGCTGGGAGCCGTCTTCCTGGTAACACCCGTAAAGCGCCGAGACGATGCGCTCGAATCACCCCGGCCGGGTTCCGGATTCTGGGTATACGAACTTCACGGCCCGCCACCCGAGCCGGATCTGGCCACGGCAGAAGACCCGGGCACCGATGCGGCGTCACTGGTCGAGCTGATCCCGGCGCGATCAAAGCTTGCGGCCGGCAGTTCTCTGGCCTTGCTCGCAAGCTGGAGAATCAATAGCAGGCCGCTCTCATGCAGCACGCGCACTATTTTGGCGCCGCTTGGCGGCGGCGAACCGCAAGAGACTTTCCCCCTGCCTGCCGATTTCCCCGCCGGCTTCGAGGGAACCATCCTGCACGCCCTGGCGCCCCCCGGTCTATTGTGGGGAAGCCACCCGCTGGGCAGCGGTCTCGTCGAGCAGTACTCGCTGCGTCCGGGCGAGCTTGTGGCGGACGGCTTCACGACCTGGATTCCGTTGCACATCGAGCCGGGCAGCTACTGTGTCGGCCTGCTGATCGACTGCGCCGGCCGCAGGGAAAGAAGCACGCCCAGGAATCTCTGGCCGATCATCCGGGTGACGCTATGAACACGCTGCGCGCCCGGCCCTCGCTTCTTACACCCTGGTTGCTGGCAGGCAGTCTGTGGCTTATGACAGCCTGGTTCTTTCCATTTTTCCCGCAACTCGGCAGCCCCAACGAGCTCAGCCGCCTGTACCTAACCCGGGCCATTGTGGACGACGGCAGCTTCTCGCTCGATGGACCTGTTTCCAGGTACGGCGAGATCACAGACCTGGCCGACTACCAAGGCCGTTTCTACTCGGACAAGGCGCCCGGCGTCGGGCTTGCCGGCGTCCCCGTCTATGTCATAGCCAAGGCCCTGGCCGGTTGGGATGCCGATGCCATATCCACCGCGACACTGCTGCGGCTGCTGCGCATCTTTTTGTCCGGCCTGCCAACGGCCGCAACCGTCCTGCTGCTGTTTTTTCTGCTCGCCAAATTGGGTCTTTCCAGGAACAAGGCGCTTGTTTTATCTGCGGCCTACGGTTTCGGAACGATCGCCTTTCCCTACGGAGTGCTGCTCTTCGGCCACCAGGCCGGCGCCCTGTGCCTGGTGGGAGCCTTCAGCCTGGTCGAGAGGCAGGGCCGCAACCCGAGCCGCCTGGCCCCGCTGGCAGCCGGTTTCTGCCTGGGCGCGGCGCTGCTTTTCGAGTACACCACCTTGCTGTTGGTGGTCCCGCTAGCCCTGTACGCCGTCACCTCCTCGAAGCACCGCCTGCGAGAAACAGGCATGGGCATCGCGGGCAGCATTGGACCGCTTCTACTGCTTGCGCTCTACAACTGGTCGTGCTTCTCGAACCCACTGTCTCTGGGCTACGCCCATCTGGCCCAGCGCTCATTCGCCGAGCTGCACGGGCGCGGCCTGTGGGGTATGGTGACCCCCAGCTTCCGGCGCCTGGGGGTGATAATGGCCAGTCCCACCAGGGGGCTTTTGTTCTTCAGCCCCTGGCTGCTTCTGGCGTTGCCCGGATTGATCATCGGTATAGCAAGGCCCACGAGCCCGCGTTCCAGGGCAGCCTGCATCTACATTGCCGCGGGCACGCTTTTTTACCTGTTTTTTTCCATGTCGCTCCAACTCTCCGCCTGGGGCTGGAGCCTGGGACCGCGTCACCTGGCTCCACTGATACCCTTTTTAGTACTCGCGATTGGGCAGTTGCTGCAAGCCGACGGTCCTAGCGCGCGCTGGACAGAGCGCGCCCTGCTTACGCTGGTTCCGTTGTCGATAGTGGCCGTAGTCTTGCCGACCGCCGTCTTCGGCGGCTTTCCGCCGGATTTCAACAATCCACTGGCCGACTTCACTCTACCCCTGCTGATCTCCGGCTGTCTTTCACCAAGTGTCTGCACCAGCCTGGGACTGACCGCCGCCTGGGCGGCCGTGCCTTTCTGGATAGCGCTAGCCGCACTGGTAGCCTGGTTGTTCAGTCTGAGCAGTAGGCGGCGGGCCGTAAAGATTATCTGCCTGCTTCTAGCCCTGGGATTGCTAGCCCTGATCTTCGGCATCAGCGGCCCGGCTGACCAACGTGAGATGCGGGCCCTGAACTGGGCCGGCCGCGATATTCTTCGCTGTGAAGCGCAATCGACGGCAATTCCAGGTAACGGGATTCTTGCGTCTCAGAAATTCGAGCCGTCTACCTTTGTTCCCGGCGAGAAGATCGAATCTGGATTGCCGCTGGCCGTGGTGTGGGCCGCGAAGTCTCCGGTGATGTCGGGATTGCGCGTTATTGACTCGTCCTGGACAGCCGTGATGATACCATCCTCGCCGTAGGCGAACACCGCCACCTCGCGCATCTGGTCGTCGTAGAGTGTCAGCACGTCACCCTCGTTGTTCAGGCTCAACCCGAAGGCTATCCCGGCGTCGTTGTTCTGGGCCACGATGAAATGAGCGCCCGTAATGTCGTCCGGCGCCGATCCGCCGCCAAAGACTACCAGCGCTTCTCCGGCCGGGATTGACTCTCCGTCTAAGAAAATGTGGCGCGCCGTGGGCAAGTCGGAGTCCCACAGTGTCCAGCCGTCGAGAGTCAACTCCTGTCCGGAGTTGTTTACCAATTCGACAAACTCGTCGTCCACTCCATCTATGTCGCCGTCACCGTTGGCATCCTGGTCGGTGGCGCCGTCGATCAGAACCTCGTTGATCAACACATCCCCCTGATGAGGGCTGGCAACCGCCTCGTCGGTTTCCCCGTCACAATCGTCGTTGATGTTGTTGCGCGGGTTTTCGACGGCATCCGGATTTACATCGGCGTTGGTATCGTCACAGTCGTCACCACTTGGGCAGTCGACGCTGATGGCGTCATGACCATCCTGATCGGCATCTACGCATGCACCGCAAACACCGTCCTCGTCTGTCTGGTCGTCGCAGTCGTTGTCAACCTGGTCACAGACCTCGGTGGCTCCCGGGTTAATGTCCACGTTGCCGTCGTCACAGTCCGGACCGAGCGTACAACCGGGCCCGTAACCATCCTGGTCGCCGTCACTGCAGGCGGGACAAACGCCGTCCTCGTCGGTCTGGTCGTCGCAGTCGTCGTCCAACTGGTTGCAGACCTCGGTCGCACCGGGGTAAATCGTGTCGTTGTTGTCGTCGCAGTCGTTGCCCGTGGGACAGTCGCTGTCGATCGCGTCGTAACCATCCTGGTCGCCGTCGACGCAAACGACACAGACATCTCCCTCGTCCGTCTGGTTGTCGCAATCGTCATCCAACTGGTTGCAAACCTCTGTCGCGCCGGGATGAATATCGGCGTTGCCGTCATCACAGTCTGCGCCCGGATCGCAATTCTGACCATAGCCGTCGTTGTCCTGATCTATGCATTTTGCGTCCCCGCTACTGCAACCTCCCAGGGAAAGAGCGACAACCGTCAGCAACAGGAAAGAAATGGCAAAAAAGATATTCGTAAGCTTTCTCATGGCCGACTCCTAGTCGCGTACACACAGTTCTGTGTAGCCGATGCCCCAGATATCTTCCAGCGTTTCGCAGTGGAAACCGCCCGCGCAACTCGTGCCGCTGCAATCTTCCGTGCAGTAGGTCTCGAAGTTGAACAAATCGAACAGGCAGATTCCGCTAAGGCAATCCACCGAGCCGTAAGGGCAGGACTCGCCCATGACTTGATCCCCGGTAATCCCGTTTCCGGGATCGGAACAGTTGCGAAAACCCGGTGAGGCGTAGTCGTTGGCGGCCCCGTTGCCGGTCAGGCAAGTGCAGGCAGTCCAGTTGCCCTGGGTGTCGCCGGCGGTCAGGACGCGTTTCTCGATCGATACACCGTTTCCCGGATTCGTGGGATACGAAAATGTGTCTACGACCGTCATGGCATCCGCCTCGAACAGCGTGACGGGATCGTTTGTCGAAAGACTATTGCCCAGCGTCGCGTTAGCAACCGTCAACAACACGGCGCCCGACTCTATCGAGTAGTCGCCGGCATAGCCCGAATCGAGAATCAGGGCATACTCACCCGCCCCGATAGAGGTCGAACCACCCTGATAGCCCTGGACAACATCAATCGCGTCCCCGTCCGAGATGACGAAACCTGCCACATCCACCGCAACCGGGCTGGCATTGAACAGTTCGATGTACTCGCCGCTTCCCTCATCCAGCGGGTTGGCCATCACTTCGCTGATGACTAAATGTGTCGAGCTAAGATCCGGGCTGGAACTGCCCGATGAGGCACAATTCAACCCTCCCGGGCTGCCGTTGCACGGCGAGGCGATCCAGTTCTGGGGAACGTCACCCACAACCAGGTCGATCTTCTCGACCGAGATCCCGTTCCCCGCGTTGAAGGGAAAGGAATACGAATCCACCAGGGCCGAGCCGGTGGCCGCCCGCAGAAAGATCGGGTCGTTGGTCGAAAGGCCGCTGCCAATAGTTGTATCATCTGTTGTCAGAAGCACCACGCCACCCGGCAAGCTGTAGTCGTTGGCGTATTCGCGGTCGAGGATCAGGGCATAGCCGCCGGCAGGAATGATTGTAGTTCCGCCGAGATAGCCCTCGATGGTATCGGTTGCATCGCCGTCGTCAACGCGCCAGCCGGCAACGTCCAGGGGCTGATCGCCGTAGTTGAAAAGTTCGATATACTCGCCGCTGTCCTCGTCAAGCGGATTGGCCATGACCTCCATAATAGCAATGGTGTTGCCGCTTACCGGATCGCCACCCTGCTCGGTCACGCAGTTGATCGTCCCGGGCGAGGAACCGGCGGCGCAGGTGGATGCCGCCCAGTTGGAGGGCACGTCCCCGATCGTGGCATCGACCTTCTCTACCGATGTGCCGTTACCGGGATCGAGCGGTCTGGAGTAGGTGTCCACCACCGACTGACCCGTGGGGTCCAGCAAGCTCACCAAATCGCTGATGGCCAGGCCGTTGCCGATAGTGGCCGAACTAGCAACTGTCAACAGTACTGCTGAACCGGGAATGGTATATTCTCCGGCATAATCCGGATCGAGAATGATACCGTAGTCGCCCGGCAACAATATTGTCGTTCCGCCCTGCCATCCGGCAACCTCGTCGTTGGAGTCGCCGTCCGTGATGATGTAGCCCGCCAGATCGACCGTGTCCGGGCCGAAATTATATAGTTCTATGAACTCACCTGTGCCTTCGTTGAGCGGGTTAGCCATGACTTCGTTGACGGCAATCAAGATGTCGTGTGAAACGTTAGAGGGTTGCGAGGCGCAGTTCTCAGTGCCTGGCGTCGCGCCACACGGGCAGGCCGCCCAGTTGGCATAAATGTCGCCCTCCTCTATCGAAATCTTCTCTACCGATACGCCGTTTCCGGGATTACTCGGGAATGAGAATCGGTCGATACGGGTAACCCCGTTGGATTCCCACAGTGACACCGGGTCTGAAGTGGACAAGCCGTTTCCGATCGTGGCGGAAGAAGCCACGGACAACAGTCGAATGCCGCCTGCAATGGTGTACTCTCCGGCATAGTCCGGATCGAGAATCACCGCGTAAGAACCCGCTGCAATGATTGTAGATCCGCCCTGGTAGCCGGACAGTACGTCGGTAGCATCGCCGTCCCAGATGATCAGTCCTGCCGCATCCACGGCCTGGTCGCCGTAGTTGTAAAGCTCGATGAACTCGCCCGTGCCTTCGTCGATCGGATTGGCCATGATCTCGTTGATGGTCAAAGTCGTTCCAGACGTGAATTTCACGTACTCGTAGGCTCCCATGTCCCATCCATCTCCCTGGGGCCGCGGCACACCTTCGTAGTCGCCGGCATAAGCCAACTCCGCGCCCGCGTCTACGGCCGGAGAATCTTCCTGCAGGTGAAAATCATACTCGGCCGGGTCGACAAAGCGGGGATCGGCGCTGACGTCCTTCGAACCCACGGCCGTGCCACTGCCATAGTTTGTCCAGTTGCCCCAGACGAGGTTGTAGTCGGCGCTGCAACTTCCCGCGCAATCCAGGCCTATATCGTTGTTGACCATGATTGCGTTGCTAACGGTGCAATTTCCAGCGCACGAGATTCCCGCGTCGCCGGAAAGATATGCCCCGTTGCTAACCAGCGTGCTCGAGAAGATTTGCGCTTCGCCGCTTGCGGTCGCCCGGACGCCGTTGCCCGTATTGAACAGGACCAGGTCGTTGACCATGCGCAGATCGGCCCCGTTTTCCACCAAGACACCCGTTCCGTTTCCGCTGACGACCGAGCGATCCAACGTGCTCGTGGAAGAACTTCCCACAGAGAATGAAACGCCGACGTCGAACCCGGTCACATGAACGAACTCGGCATGCAACTCGGAAGAGTAAGCCCGGATACCGCTGTAGTAGCCGGAAGGACCAACCACTTCGAAATTACTCAGGCTGCTTACCGAATTCGAGAAATAAAACGTTCCCAGCAACCGCGGACGTTGCGTGGCGTCGCCCGATATGGTTATCGATTTCGACAACACATCGACGTCCTCGCTGTAGTTGCCCGGGGCCACAACAATCACGTCTCCGTCGCCGGCGCTCTCAACGGCCGCCTGGATAGTCGCGTAGTCTCCGGGAACCTGGATGTCCAGCGCCCGACGCAGAGAGGAAAGATCCCTGTCATCCGGGCCGCTGCACCCCAACACCAGCAAGGGCATCAAGAGCGGGCCGGACAGCCTACAAATCGAGTGTACATGTCTCATTTTTTTCCTCCTGTTCAGTGTTACCATTCTCGTATATTCAATGTGGGAACGATACCGTGCCCAAATCGTCTATCGGGAGCTCGAATCCGTCGAGAAACACCATGCCCTCGAGATGATACTTGATCTGCGGTTGCTTGATCATCTCGACAATCTCTCGCTGCTCGTCACCCGATAGCGTGCCTGTCGAAATATCGTAGGATGTCTCGTTGGAGGGTTGAATGACTTCTTCGACCGGCAGTTCGCCCTCTGACATGGGCTTGCCCTCGGCCGAGATCTTATAGACGATCTTGCTGATCTTGATATTGAAGGGATTCTCGTTCAACAGCGATATCTCGAAATTCAGGCGGATCTCGCGGCCGGAGAACTTCTCGGCGTTGGCGCCGGTCACGTTCAGGTGCGGCAGCTTGGGCAACGGGATGCTCCCTGAGTCGCTGGCCGATACTGAAAACTCCCCCTCGGGGCCTGCAAGCCGGCACTCTATAAAGAACTCATACGGAATGCGGACCCGCTGCAGGAAAGTCATCACCTCGGTTTTCGTCTCGGGCCAGGGAATCGCCACCTTGGCGGCGATCATCAGCTTCTGTTCTCCGGCCAGTTCGCCACCGGGGTCTTGCTTGCCCTCGATGGCCTGCATGTCGGTCATCTTCAGGCGATAGTTGCAGCCGGAGATCCTGGCGGGCCGCTTGTCACGGGAGATCATCTCGAACTTCCATGCAACGTTCATTTGCGAAAAGGACTGGTCCGAGAATTTGATCCCGCGGTACTCGAGAAGCGGCCCGGCGTATGCCGCAACCTGCTTCACCTGCTTGACTTCTCCGTGAGGGCAACCGGAGACATACAATCCGATCAAGGCTACGACGGATAAAAGACAAAGCGTCTTTGGCGACATGGGCACTCTCCCCTCTTTTACACACGTTTCACCGAGAGTCTATTTGTCGGCGCTATTCCTGTCAACTCGCCCCGAGTTCACCCATTCTTCAATTACTCGCAGGCCCTTGGCGTTTTCGGCTGAGTCTTTCTCCGGGTCAACACCCGTGAACTTCCTGCCTGCCAGCTTCGAAAGCGCATCCAGCGCCTCTTCACGGACAAAGGGAACCTCGGTGGTTTTTAGTATTCCTAGCAGTCTATCGGCCTCGCGATGGGGATCGTTAGTGGTTTTTTTCAACTCGACCAGATCATCGCTTGCAACCGGCGCTTGCTTTTTCACGGCCGCGTTCGAAAGCGCCGGCTTATGTGTATTGTCTTGGCCACGGGAAGAGTGAGCCAATTCCGTCCGGGAAAGCGCCCAGCCTGAAAACCAGACGAAACCGACAATTACCGCCGTGACCAGCGTCCCCACGGCAATCCGAACCAGAGCACGGAGCCTGTTATCTGCGCGGATGACGCGGATTACCAGGGCGGCCAAACCGAGCACTATTCCATAGAAGGCCACAACGCTGGGCCCTGCCGGCATGTCGGCCAGGTACGACGTGCCCAACCCTAAAACCGTCACCAGAAATCCCATCCCCCAGCCTACCAGAAGTTGGTAGAACAACTGGCTGGTTACCATACTGGCGATAATTGCCGGCACCACCAGGAAAACGAACACCAGCAGCACACCGGCGGTGTGCACCGAAATCGAGATCACCATCCCGAACGACAGGTAGAACCAGAAATCCCAGACCCACAGTCGAATTCCGTCCGCCTTGGCCTTGTCGGGGTCCTCGCTGATGGCAAGAATGGGTTTGCGGAAAACGTAGTGGAACAGGCCGATAGCACTATAGGCACAGGCCGCCAGGATGATCGCATCCCAGCGCACCCATAGGATGGCCCCGGTCATGACCTCCTTAATATGCTCGGCGCCGTGCGGGGCTCGATCGACGACCAGGATGACCACCGCCGAGGCGATGGCAAAAACCACTCCGATGATGGCCTCCTGAGGCACCCGGTCGCGCCGGGTCCTCGTGATTGCGAAAAGTGCGGCGGCCACGAACGTAAAAAGCATCGAAAACAGCAAGGCCGCCGTGGAGTCGGGAGCCATGCCAAAGATAAAACCCACCGTGGTGCCCAGGGCGGCGACTTGTGCCAGGGCCAAATCGACGAAGATGACCTTGCGGCGGATGACGTGCAATCCAAGGTAGGCATGAATGCCGACCAGGATCAGGCACTCGAGAAACGCCCGCAGCATCAAGTCTGAGACACCAAGTTGGTGCATGACACGTCCTCCGGTCTTACTTATAGGCTGATGCGATTTGATCGACCATGTGATCTATCAAATCGAAGTAGGTGTCGACACCAGTGACTCCCCCGACTCCCATGGCAACGATAATCGCCCTGGCACCAACCTGATCGGCAATCAGGCGAACCTTGGTCAGGTCGTAGTAGCTGGCCGCCAGGATAACTTCGATCTTCTCCCTGCGCATCTGTTTGATGAGCTGATCGATGTGTCGCGGCGTGGGGGGAATGGACGGCCGTGGCTCGACATTGTTGACAACCTCAAGGCCGAAAAGATCATCGAAGTAGACCCACTGCTTGTGGTAGGCAACTACTTTTTTGCTCCTGAACTTGAGGCTTTTTCTCATCCAGCCTCCCAACATATTGATCAACGGCTTGCCCTTGTAGCTTTTCTTCTCGAGGAACGAGATCATCGAGTTCGATTTCTTGGACAGGCGATGCAGGATCTTGGGCCCCAGGACTCGCAAAAGGTCGTCACCAAAGAGACGCCTGTCGATCTCGTGGTTGAAACGTTTGAGGTTGGCGGCATATACCCGCTCATGCTCGGGATCGACTCGGCTAAGGCCGGTGGCGATATTCCTGGCAATCACCTCGCCGGCCAACGGGTCGTTTACGAAGTGCGGGTTGCCGTAGATGTGCACCCCGCCCTCTGAACGGCTCTTGACCTTGGGCACTTCCAGTAGGCGCACTCCATGGCTGGCCGAGACGTAGCGACGCTGGCCGCTGCGGATCTCGTCATTGCCGGAGAGATCGATCAGCGAAGGAGCCCAAAGCTCCAAGTCCATTCCGGTGCTCACAAACAGGTCGGCGTTTGCAAGTTTCCGGGCCAGGCTCGGCCGCGGACGGACGAAGTGGGGATCCTGGCCGCCGTCGACGATCCAGTCCACCGAGACCAGGTCGCCGCCAATTTCCTTGGCTATGGCGGCATAACTGGACAACGAGGCGACGACGTTTACCTTCTTATCCTGAGCCCCGGCAGGAGCGCTGGGGATCATGATCGCTGCCATCAACGTCAACGAGAGTATTGTAATGCAAGATTTTCGCATGATGAGTTTCCTCCTCGACCTAATATCGGTCGTGCTTGTGCGGTCCGGCGGAGAATACCATCTGGATCATGAGCATTTCCTCCGTCGGCTGGCCGTCGCCGTCTTTGTGCGCGAGTTGCAGGCGGATCTTGACCCAGGGGCTTTCCCACCAAGTCAGGTAGGCCACCGCCTGCCAGATCCAACGGCCGTCGTTGTCGACTGTGAAGGGCTGGGTCAGGTCACCGCGCACCCCGATGGCCCAAACCTCACTCAGGCCGGCGTCCAGATAACTGTATCCCCCTCCGGCAGCCAGGTAACCATCGGGCGTCTCCTGCCCGACCCAGTAGAACTCGCTGCGCCATGTCAAATGCCGGTAGCGCTCATTGTTCAAAGGCGACCAGGATACGGTCAAATCGGCCCCGGCCAACGTTGTCATGCGCCAAGGCTCGTCGCTGCGGTCGCCGTTTTCGTCGAGCAGGTTGCGCTTGTTGTTGGTGCCTAGCATGCCCGTAAGGCCCAGTTCAAGATAGGTCGACCGGCTCAGGTCGTAATACTGGCTCCAGTGCAGCAGTGCGGCAGGCACGCCAAACTGCTGTCCGTTGAAGAGATGCTCGTTGGACGAGTTGGTCACCTGCAGCACGAGACGCTGATCATCGGTCCACAAGGCGGGAACGAGCCACTCGAGCGAAAAACCTATCTGGTTGAGGCCGCTTGATCCAAGAAGAGTTGTGATCGCCAGCGGAAAATCGTACTGGTCCAGTGAAGGGACGTGCCAACGCTGGATAACTCCGAACTGCTGCCTGAACTTGCCCAGCGTCAGGTTGAGCCCGGGAAGCACGTTGACCCAGGTGGCATAGGCCTCGCCCAGTTCGACTCCGTCCGCATGAAACCCGATTGTGGCCTTGAAAAACGAGAAGGGATCGAGGTTGGCCTGAAAATGCAGGCCCAGCACCCTAAAATAGAACTGCGACTCGTCACCAAGTGTATCGCCGTCAAAATCGGTCATCTTGGCCCGCGCCCCGGCATCGACCACCACACTTATCTCGGGGTTCAAGGCCTGCAGTGCGCGGTTGCCGCTACTGAAGACGGTATCGGTCTGGAGCCTGGGCAGTTCGTCTTCGGATTCACTACTGGTCTGCTCGATGGCGGCTCCTGCTTCTTTGCGCAAACGCTCGATCTCGTCATCGTCGTCCGCCTGCCCGGCCAACGCCGGGGAAATGAACAGAAAACAACCAAAGAGAGTTGTCAGCGCCATGGTTGTGGTACTCTTCATTGCCTCCTCCTGCTATTAGGCCCAACTGCCACAACTGTGGATCGGTTGCGACGTTCAGCGAAAAAATGTCAATCAGTATTTTGATCCGGTCAGCAGAAAGGCGGGGAAAGCTTTGGCGCGTAATACAAGACATCGGAGAAAAGGAGAGGGTTATCGAGCCCGCCGAAAATCTTTCGTTCGGGCAAATATATCTGCAACCAGGAAATCTGCAGGAACGAGCCCGTGACCTGATGCATCAGGCTCAAGGGGCAGGCTTGACGCTTGATCCTACCGTTCGCGCTTGTGATGTCCGACCCGGGAGTCCGCCGTCTTTCTCCTGCCGACTCTGTATCATCCCGCTGGGCATCCACGTGTTCCAGTCGCTGGTGCCAGGGGCACCAGATGTGCTCCACATTGTCGAAGGCCAAGTGTATCTGGTGAACAAAGGGAAGTTGCGCCATCCAGCCGAAAACCAGCAGAATTAATACAGGCCACCCCACCCTGCCGGTCTTGCCCAATTTCGGTCTGCGCGTCGTCATTCCCCTGCCGTCTATCCCCCTAAATAGTTCACGGAAACTACCGCTTGTTACAGAACCTGTCAAGTTGACAAAGCAGCCATGCCCAGATATCTCTGTGCAACAAAAGCGCAAGCATGGCGCGGAGGATAAATTGGCCTGGAACAGCTTTATCTACAACTACGCCGTGGGGGGAGTGATCTTCATCGTCGGTATGATCTACGCATGGCGCCAGGGTAATGTCGGCCTGGCAACCGTGCGTATGCGCCGCAACACTTTTGGAATGGTCGGCGGCCTGTTATTGATTTTCGGACTGCATCTTTCTTTCATGCTGCTGGCTTCGCCGGGCTGATATTTCGTCATGAGCGACTCCATCGTTGGCACCCCGCTCGACTACGGGTTGATCATCGGCTACTTCGTCGTCGTACTCGGCTTCGGAGCCCTGTTTGCACGCTTCACCAAGTCTACCAAGGACTTCTTCTTCGGCGGGCAGCGCTTCTCCTGGTGGCTGATCGCATTCTCCTGCGTGGCCACCACGGTCGGCTCCTACAGTTTCTACAAGTACAGCTCCAAGGCCTTCACCTACGGGTTGTCGAGCAGCATGACATACCTTAACGACTGGTTCTGGATGCCGCTCTGGGCTTTCGGTTGGCTGCCGATCATCTACTTCATGCGTATAACCTCTATTCCGGAGTACTTCGAGAAGCGTTTCGACCGCCCCTCCCGCAGCGTGGCCACCATCATCCTGCTGGTCTACATGGTGGGTTACATCGGCATCAACCTTCTGACTCTGGGCAAGTGCCTGAACGTATTACTGGGCTGGCCGGTCTTCGGCGCGGCTGCACTTGTGGCGGTTGTGACGGGCTTCTACGTCATGGCCGGCGGCCAGACATCGGTGATCATGACCGACCTGCTGCAGGGCATGCTGTTGCTGGTAGCCGGCTTCGTTCTGCTGTTTCTGGGCTTCTCGGCGCTGGGGGACGAGAAAGGCTTGCTGGCCGGGGCTTCCAATTTCTGGCACCTTCTGCCACCCGGGCATCGCCTACCCTTCGCCAACTTCAACCGCCCCGCCGATTTCAACTCGGTGGGTATTTTCTGGCAAGACGCCTTCGGCAATGGGGTCGCCTTCTACTTTCTCAACCAGGGACTGATCATGCGTTTCCTCTCGGCGCGCTCGGTGCGCGAGGGACGCAAGGCAATGTTCTTCATTCTGCTGGTGCTCATGCCGCTGGCGGCAGTGGCCGTCTCCAACGCCGGCTGGATAGGCAAGGCGCTGGCCGCGGCCGGCCTGATTCAAGTCCCCGCCGACCTGGATGACATCTTCGTCGTGGTGGCCGATGCCCTCTGCCGGCCCGGCGTCTTCGGACTTGTGTTGGCTGCCCTGACCGCAGCCTTGATGTCGACCGCCGACACGCTGATCAACGCCGTCAGCGCCGTGGCAGTCAACGACATCTATCGTCCCTATATTAAGCCGGGCCAATCCGATAAGCACTATCTGTCGGCCTCGCGCTGGGTTTCACTCGGCACCGCGGCTGTCGGCTTGATGCTGGTGCCGGTCTTCGGCCAGTTCGAATCAATCTATGTCGCCCACGGCACCTTCACGGCGGCGGTTACTCCGCCGATGGCAGTGGCTCTGCTGTTGGGAGTTTTCTGGAACCGCTTCACGCCCCGGGCCGCCTTGTGGACCATGATCGGCGGTTCGCTGGCGGTCGGCCTGAGCTTTGTCTGGCCCCAGTTGATTACTCCGTTCTCACACGGCACTCCCATGTTCGCCCACGGGGACATCGCCCAACCCAGCTACAAAGCCTTCACATACATCAGGGCCTTGTACGCCCTGGCCGTCTCGGCGGCTATCGGCATCGTCGTAACCTTCTTCACCCGGCCCAGAGAACGCACCGGGATCAAGGGGCTTACCTGGAACACGATCAAGGATGCCATGCGCATCTTCAAGGGCTCCGCGCCCAACCTGGCCGAGGGTCACGAGGTGAGCGCCCGACCGGTCTTCATCGAACAAGTGCAAGCAGGCGAGATCAACCTGGTCCAGGTCGATCCGGCCGCGATGAAACGCATGGCCGCGAAGATCGGTGACCTGGTTCACGTCCGGGACGGGCGCCGCTGGCTGGGAGGACTCAAGTCGATCCACGCCAGCCTGGGCGATCCCGGCGCCGAGCCGGGCACCTGTCGCATCCCGCAGGAACTGGCCGCGAGCGGTTCATTGCTGAAAAGCAAGCGCCTGCTGATTGAAAAGATGATCTGATCTGACTTTTCAGGAAAGTTACGGCTGCTTCAACTGCCAGATTGAATCCTTGGGATATTCGAACTGCACGTACCAGTTTTGGGGCGAAAAATACTCCTCCAGGGTGGGGATATCCGTGCCGTCTCTCTTTCGCGCATGCTCCAGGTGGAAGACTTCGAAAGTTCCGGCCGGCACCTGAATCGACTCCTTGGCAATATTATCGAAACGATGCATCTCGCTGCCGCCCTGCTCGACGTCTGTCTGGGTCGACCAACTCTGCACTGGAAAGCCCTGCTCGTTTTCGAGCGGGTACGGCAAGAGCTTGACCGGGGTCAGATAGCGGCGTTCGACGACGATAGAACTTTCCATGACGTCTTCTCCCAGCAGGAACAAGCCGGCGGGTGTAACCTGGTACCAGCGGGTGGCTATCGGGAAGCCGCTCTGGCGCATATCGACCTTGTAGCATTCCTCGCCGTCGGCGTACTCCGGGTCGATCCCGACGACCTTGACCTCTCCGGCCTCGGGTAGAGCCAACCCGATGTCGATGTCGTAGTCGAACACTTTACCCTCGCCGATGCCCACGTAGGCCAGGGCGCCGGTGTTGTCTCCTCCCCCGCTCCCAGCGCAGGCGGAACACATTGCCAGGATAAAAAACACACTGGCGCTGGACACGCTTTTCATGACTGTCTCCATTCTTCAGATCGACGCACTCAGTTCAGCGAATCGCCGTGTCGACTTGTCGAGCACATCGGCGTGCAGGCTCTTTCCGTGGGAATCCATGGTGACCACCGCCGGAAAATTCTCGACCTCGATCACCCACATGGCCTCGGGCACACCGAACTCATCGAGCTTGTGCACGGCAACCACCCGGCGCACGGACTTGGCCAGAATCACCGCCAGACCTCCGATGGCGTGCAGGTAGACCGCGCCATGCTTGGCGCAGGCATGCAGCGTCTTTTCGCCCATGCCGCCTTTTCCGATGATCGCCCTGACCCCGTAGCGCTCGATGATCTCGGCCTCGTAGGGTTCCTCGCGCTTGGATGTCGTCGGGCCGGCGGCCACGAAGCGCCACTGGTCGCCGTCGCGGGCCACGATCGGGCCGCAGTGATAGATCATGCCGTCTCTGATGATATTCTTCACCTCAACGGCATCCTGTTCGATCATGTACTTGTGGGCGGCATCGCGGGCGGTGATCATCAGGCCGCTGATGCCCACTTCGTCGCCCACCTGAAGATCGCGGATGACACGCTCGGATGTCGGCAGCTGAATGGTTTTCATGGCATTTCTCCCCGAGCACATCACTCGTATACGACGCTGTCGCCTTCGATTGTCATCGAGCGGCGCCGGTAGGCCCAACACATGTAGCTGATGGTCACGAAATAACAAGCCGGCAGCCTGTGTCGCAAGCCTATCTTGACACCCAGCACGGTTGTCTTTCCGCCGAAGCCCATCGGCCCTATCTCGAGGCGATTGAGGGTCTCGGTCAGTTCCCGCTCTAAAACATCCAGATCCTTATCGTGATTCGGCTCGCCCTGCTTACGGAAAAGTTGCTCTTTTGACTCGATATACGAACTTCCCCTGTCACCGCCGATTCCCACACCTAGTGTGCCCGGGGCGCAGCCGAAACCCTGCGCCCTGTAGGCGGCGTCTAGGATGCAGCGCTTGATGCCCTGAAGATCTCGGCCGGCGTGCAGCTTACTGTCGGGCAGCGAGTATTGAACGCCGCAGTTCTCGCTGCCGCCGCCCTTGAGCATCAACCTGACCTTCAAGCGCCCCTTTTCCTCGGTCTGGTTGAAGTGGAAATACGGATTGCCGCGACCAATATTATCTCCCGTGTTTTTGCCGCTGATTGGATCGACGGCGTTGGGTCGCAGGAATGATCGTCGCGTGGCCTCGGCCACGGCCTCTCGCGCCACGTTCTCAATGTCTTTTGTCAGGATGTCAGACCCGTGATCGACGTAGAAGATCAACGTGCCCGTGTCCTGACAAATGGGCAGCGAGTTGCGCCTGGCCTCGGATGAGTTCTTCAGCATCCAGTCCAGCGTCGAGCGCGCCCGGCCATCTTCGACATCGCGCGCCGCCACTAGGGCTTGTTCGACATCTGGGGCCAAGTCACAGGAGGTAAGCCGAACGAGTTCAAGGAACCTCTGACCTAGCTTATCATCCAATTCAACACCTCCTCTTGAAAAGTCGTCTTTTCGTACCCCACTTTGCCAGAATGCCACCCGGCGGGGAACAAAAAAAAACGAGGCCGCCGAATGGCGACCTCGCCTGTTCTTCGCCTGAAAAAACTACAGGACCTTCTTGAACTGCGGAGCGGGCTTAAAGGTCACCGTCTTACTCGCGGAGATCTTGATCTGCTCGCCCGTCTGGGGGTTGCGCCCCATGCGCGCCTTGCGCTTGCGCACCGAGAAGGTGCCGAAGCCCGGGTACACGAAGCGATGTTCTTTCTTGATCGCCTTCGAGAGTACCGTGAAAACGGCATCGACCACTTCGCCGGTCGCCTTCTTCGACATCTCTGGGATGCCCTTGCTCTTGAGAACCTCGTTGATCAACTCTGCCTTTGTCATTTCTCCTCCCGTAGCTGAATTACCTGCAAACTTGCTCTCCATAAGGAAAGCAACAAGACACACAAAATTGCTTCCAAGTAGACCGGAGTGTACCCAAGCCAACCATGGCTGTCAAGACCAAAATGCCCCTGACCCGCAAAAAATAAGGGCGAGCGCGCTTGGACACCCTTAAATGGCCTTACAGCGCCAGCGCCTGTTGAACTTCTTCGATCGTGGGTATTCCCGCTCTCCCGCCCAGCGAACGGCACTTTAAAGCGGCGGCGGCCGATGCGAGGCGCATCCTCTCGCGAAGGCCGAATCCGTTGAGCAACCCGAAAATGTAGGCACCGTGGTAGACATCGCCGGCGCCGGTTGTATCGACCGCCTCAACCGCCAGGGCCGGCACGATGTAGGTTTCATCGTGTTCCATGCCCACCGACCCGTCTTCGCCAATGGTGATCACGACCGTTCCGGGACCCATGGCGCTCAACTTCTTGAGACTCTCGGCCAGGGCGCCCGAGCCCATCTCGGCGGCGAAACGCTCGGATGCGATCAGCGTGTCGGTGGCCGCAATCAGTTCGTCCATACCCTCGCGCGGCGAACCTGCATCGTAAACGACATGCACGCCCTTTTGCCCGGCGTAACGCGCTGCGGCTATCTGGGCCTCCATCTGGATACCGTCCACGTGCAGCACCTTGGCGTCGTCGATAATCGAAAAATCGATCTCCTCGGGCGCAAGATCGGGCACGTTTCCGCGCGTCCAGAAGACTGTTCGCTTGGCCGTCTTGCGCTCGACCGCAATGAAGCTGATCGGCGAGACCAGGTCGCGCTCTATCACCAACCCGCTCGTATCGACGCCGGCCTCTCGCAGCCCGTGGCGGATGAACATCCCGAAATCGTCGTCGGAGATCTTGCCGATGAACGAGGCGCTGGCTCCAAGCGTGGCCAGCGTCACCATGGCGGTGGCCACCGGCCCGCCGCCCTGCATGGAGAACTCGGATAGCTCGACCTTGGAGTCCATGTCCGGATAGCGCTCGACAATCCCCAGATAATCAACCGCGCAGTGTCCAACCCCGACCACGTCGAACGACATCCGAAAAGCTCCTTCCAATCGCCTGCAACAATCAACGGCACCCAAGTGTAGCGATCGTATTTTACAAGGCCGCGCCAGTCAAGCGGCTTCTCCGTCACCCATCTCTGGAGTTGCCTTTTTCTTCCACCACTGCTATGCAAGATTCATCCTTGGACCCAAACGACGCTATAGATTTTTTCTCCCTGCATCCAAACCAGTTGGCCGAGCAAATCGGCGGATCGGGCCGCGCTAAAGAGGTCTGGGCCCTGCTACGCGACGTTAAACCCCCCCTAACCAGCGAGCGCCTTTCCGCCCGGCTCAAAAAACTGCTGGCCAATCGTTTTCAGCTTGTGCCCGGGGTACAAGACGCCAAAAAAATTTCCGCCGACGGCACTCGCAAGCTGCGGGTCAAGCTGACAGACGGATGCCTGGTGGAGACCGTCATTATTCCCAACGACAAGCGAACCACTGTCTGCATCTCCACCCAGGTGGGCTGTGCCCGGGGCTGCCGCTTTTGTGCCACCGGTCAAATGGGCCTCACCCGCCATTTGAGCACCGGAGAAATCGTCTACCAGATCAACCTGGCCCAACAAGAGCTCAAAGCAGCATCGCTGGCCCCGGTCAGCAATGTGGTGCTCATGGGCATGGGTGAACCCCTGGACAACTTCGACGCGGTGCAACAGGCCATCGCCATCATCAGCCATCCTCATGGCTGGCGCCTGGCGCCCAGACGCATCACCCTGTCCACCATCGGCCCCTCTCCCAGGGCCATCGGACGCCTGAAGACCCTGAACTGCAACCTGGCCTGGTCGCTGCACGCCGCGGACGACGAAGTCAGGCGCCGGCTGATCCCCACCACCCGCCACCACAATGCCGATTTGCGCGAGGCCTTCGTTGATGTGCTGCAAAGCCGGCGCTCACTGCTCCTGGTGGAGATGATCATGATCAAGCAGATCAACGACAGGCCATCCGACATCGATCTGCTGATGGAGTTTTGGGCCGCTCACAAAAAACGGATCCGGATCAACATCCTGCCATTCAACCAAGGTCCCAAGCCGGCTCCGGAGGACCTGGCCCCCTGCCCACCGGAGCGCATGGCCGCTATTCGCAAACAACTTCAAAGCGCGGGCTTCTTTTGCGAAAACCGGCGCCCCAGGGGCCTGGACATCCAGGCTGCCTGCGGACAACTTTGCTGAAAACAAAAAACGGTTGCGCGAACCGATGCTCTCGTGGATAATCCCCGGGCCTCGAACCCGGGAAGGCGGTATGATTCATGGGAAAGAAGAAAAAGAAGGCCGGCCAGTCCTTCGATGAACTCCTGGCTGCGAGCCTCGAGTCTGGAGACAACTCAGGCCTGGCATCCCTGGCGGCGCGGGCGGGCCTTTCTGACAAAGATTTCCAGCAGCACTTCGAGCGTGCCAAGGGAATGGTGGGTGGCGCCGACCCGCGCGAGGTCGTTAAGCTGCCTGCTTCATTCCAGGTGGCTTTTTTGCTCCTGGCCGAGCGAGAGCAAGACGACGACTTGCTCAGTGACCTTCTCAACATGGCCGCCGACAAGCTGGTCAAGAAAGAAGCCAAGCGCATCATCCACAGGATGCGCAGTCGCGGTCTTACGGTTTCGGCCGGTGAGGAAAGCGGCTCTTCGATCCTCGATCGCAACGTATCCACCGAGGATCCGGAGTTGCCTTGCTACATCTCCCCGGTAACAGGGAAGGGCAGCCGCATGATCTGGCTGGCGCGCTACACGCACGGCGGCGTTGCGGTTTACCAGTCGGAGGTCAACGATACAGACGGCCTGGTCGAGTTTTCCGGCGGGGTGATCGGCAGAAATCGCTACCGGCGCCTGCTGCAAGAGATCCTCAACTCAGATGAGGTCTCGATGGTCGAAATCTCCTACGCCGAGGCCCGGCAACGAATAGCCAGGGCCGTGTCCCTTGGCCGCGAAGCGTCCCGGCCCCTGCCAGAGGGCTACCTGGAAGCCTCCGGCGAGTTGCCAGAATTCAAAGTTGTGCCGATCCCCGACCCGCGCGACGCTTTTTCGGCGGAGGAGACTGAAAAGGCCGCCGGCCTGTACGCGGATGCTGCTCAACTGCACGAGTTGCCCGAGTTTTCCGACTGGCTTCCCGCCGAGGAAGCTCTCGAGAAAATACAGGCCAGGTTCAAGGAGATCGAATCCAGCCAGGTTGCGATCAACAGTGCCCAAAAAGTCGACCAGGTCAAGAAGGCACTGGACGACGCCGTCGTCGACCTTGTCGGGGATGAAAAGGGCCGTGAGCGCTATCAGGCGAGACTTTTCGAAATGGCCGCCCACTTGAGGCAATGCGCCAAGGAAGACGCCGCCCTGCAAACGGCGGCGGCGGCCCGGCAACTCGACCAGGAGGGTTTTGCCCCCCTCGACAGCCCGTTCTTCGTGCGCCTGGTCGACAAGTTGTTCAGAAGCCCGGAGGAAATAGTAGCTCAGATGAGCCCCCCGGAGAGTCCGCCCGCCGAGGGCGAGAAAAAAGATCCCGGTAAGCTAATCGTCACTCCCTGAATTTGGCGCGGGATTATTCTCTCGTCCAGAAGTCCTCGATGGCGCCTACTTTGACGCTCGAATCGAGGCCTAGCGCTTGCTTGTCAGCGGCGCGCAGGCCCATGGCTTGCAGGGGCCCCTGTATCTTTCCGCGCACGGCTATGGTTACGACCAGCGCGTAGCAACTCTGTGCCGCAAGACCGCCGCTGAGCGTGTACTCGATTACGTTCGGATCGTCTCCGGAAACCTGCGCAGTTCCGGTGGTCACCTTCTGCCAGCTGTCCGGACAGACGCAGACCTCTTTGTCATCTTGCAGGCTGCAACTCCAGGGAGACGATGACTGCAGAAACACCGAATCGGCGTTTACCGACGACGGATCCACTTCGGCCGAGAAGAAAACGGCCGGGATAACCGTCAGCTCGACATTGCGCGCGCCGTTCAGCGGAATGAACTTCACCGCCAGCGCGTCGGGGTTGGAGACTGCCGGTTCGCCACAGGCCGCCGCCAGGGCCGCGGCCGCAATAACAAACAAAATACAGGTACGCGTGTTCATGGGTTCTCCCTGGACCATCAGTGATCGGCGGTCGTGAAGCTCGATTCGATTGTAACACCGAGTTCGTCCGAATTCTCACTCTTGATAGAGGCGTCTGTAACACCGAGTTCGTCCGAATTCTCACTCTTGATAGAGGCGTCGATGTAAATGCAATACCTGGCATTCGCCTCAAGCGGATCATCGGGCTGCAGCAGGGCCGTCGTCAACTCCGCCCTCTTGACGGTGACGCCGTCGTCTTCGTAAAGCCTTGAACACATCACCGAGGCAGTCACCTGCGTCTCTTGGCCGCCTTGCGGACAGGCACGCAGGTAAAGAGTAGCGGCGCTGACGTTGCTGCTCGATTCGCATTCGCCGGCGGCGAAGACGTCGTCATCGAAAGCGGCGATGACCGCCGCATTGAGCGGCACATCAGTCTCGCCCTGCTGAGGATAGACATAAAGCAGCCTGAGCGGCCGGATGTCATCTCCGGTGGACCCCACTTCCCCGCAGCCGGCCAGCACCGCAACGAAGAAAAATGACAAGGCGAAAGCAAGCCCCTTGTTCACGAATCGCATTCTCATCGCTATACCTCACAACGTCGTTGATAATAATAGGTTATCGCTCATGGAGTGATCTCGTCAAGTCTAATTCTCAGACGCCCGTCGCCTCTTGCGAAGAAGCAGGCTGATGTTCTTGTCCTGCCATTCCTCGGCCCTGTGGAAGTGAACGTAGGCCCGTTCACGCTCCCGGAATTCACGGGTATGCACTATCTGGCGCGCGCCTCTCCGGGTCGCACCCAGCGCATGATGCAACATTTCGTGATACACGACCGCGACCAGGACGTGCGCCGGCACGCGCTCGTCGTCAAGGGCCGGGTGAATGCGAATCATCTTGTCTTCGAAGGAGTACGAGCCAAGCCGGATGCTGCGCCGGCGCCCCTTTTCGACTGCTCGCCCCCAGACGATCGGGACGTCCACGGGCACCTGGAAATAAGCCCGGTTGAGCGCGTTGCGGATGACGTCGAGATCGAAGCGCTTGCCTTTCGGGCTCAGCCCGGCGGCACCCCGCCGCCGCCCGACCTTGCCGGCATTGTGCTGGATGAATCGATCGAGAAGCCGATTGCCGCGTGTCGAGCCGCGCACGTACTCAGCCAGCGCCGTGAGCACCTTGTCGTTTGCCTCGATGAACATGTTGTGCAGGCGCAGCTCGATCACGCCGGCACGCTTCCTGAACGAGATCATAGTGGAAGAGTTGTCGGTGAAACGCACAACGAAAGGACGTCCAAGGTGGGCCAGGAACCGCGAGCTCCACAGCCTGCGGACCGCACCCAGGCTCTTCAGCGGTACCAAACGCCTGCGAACCGCGGGCG
This sequence comes from uncultured Myxococcales bacterium, assembly GCA_964640665.1. Lineage (GTDB taxonomy): Bacteria > Myxococcota > B64-G9 > B64-G9 > B64-G9 > DATKYQ01. The sequence goes on along the minus strand of CAZXHT010000012.1, from coordinate 51,918 downwards.
GGGTGGAGTATTTGAAGGCCAGTTGATCCATTTCCACCTGTCTCCGTAAAAAATACTATCGCGCCGCGGTTTTCAAGGCAACCGCTTGATTTAGGGAGCGGGAATATGAGAACCTGACGTCATGTTCAGCTGGTCTTTAGGGAGGTCGAACATGCGCGCCTGGATGCCGTTGTCGCTGGTCGTTATGCTGGTTGCGGCCGCTTCACCATGCGCCGCGGCCGGCGACGGTTTCAAACTGGAATCTACAGCCTTTACCGACCAGGGCGAAATCCCCACTGTTTACACCTGCGAGGGCAGGAAGATCTCGCCGCCCCTGCGCTTTTCCAATCCACCCAAGGGCACCAAGAGCCTGGTGTTGATCGTCAGCGATCCCGATGCGCCCGATCCCAAGAACCCCAAGCTGACCTGGGTCCACTGGGTGCTTTATAATATTCCACCAGCGGCCAGCGGGCTGGCCGAGGCGATTAAAACGGCCGATCTGCCAAAGGGAACATTGCAGGGAAAAAACAGCTGGAAAAAAACCGGCTACGGCGGGCCTTGCCCGCCGATTGGAAGGCACCGCTATTTTCTAAGGCTGTTTGCGCTCGATACGCTCCTGCCCGACCTGCACACCCCTGCCCGCGCCGCCCTGCTAAAGGCCATCGAGGTACATGTGCTGGCTAAGGCGGAACTCGTCGGCATGTATAAAAAGAAGAAAAAGAAAAAATAGGCCGCCCGCTGATCATTCGGGTTTTGGAAACCCGACCAAGAAACCTCCGAAAGCAAATGCCGGCACCGCGACCGCGGGGTTGCACATGAAAGATCACGTGCTGCCGGCGGCGGACACGCCCAGGCTCAGAAGCGCCCCGATACCTCCGAAGACCGCGGCAGAAAGTAGCGGTCTGGTTAAACGTCTAACCCACTTTGGCACTTTCGTCTTCCTCTCCCTTGCCTGATCCCGGTGTGTTGTCTTCATTCTCGTCCGATCCTCCGGATCGGCACCCGGGGGACATTCAGGTAGACACCCCGAGGCGCGGCAGGATCACCGTTTGCAACAAGATCCAGACGCCGAAAAAAACCAATAACCAGACAATGTCCATTTTCAAACCTCGCAGCCCCCTTGTGTAACAGTCTAGGCATGGATTCACACCTTGTCCATCACATTGGGTTGAAAAAGTGCTACAATGGCCGGCGAATTGAAATATCCACCTGTTGCCGAGAGTTTTCGTAGCGAGGTGCATGAATAGACGATGTTCGGCAATCGAAAAATTCTGGCGCTCGTCTGCTTGCTTTCGCTTTTCTTGCTGGGCGAGGACGTGGAACACCGGCCGGTGATGATAGGGCCGCCGCCAGCGGATTCAGAAAAGCCGGTGCCTGCCGAGCATCCACGTACGTCTTTCGGTCCGCGTAAACTGTTGCTCGACCCGCAGCTCTTGATGCAACCTCCAGTCTGGGCTCCGAGGGAATTGACCGAGCGCGAGCTGGTCACAAGCCGAATAGAAGGCTACTTCGCAGACATTGCCGCCCGCAACCGGGCCGCGCGCGGCAACGTCGACCCCGGCTGGCACTACCTTTCGGGACGTATGCAGCACTACTTCGAACCCGACTTCTCTCAGGTGTCGGATCCCCGTATTACCGAGGTCTCCGGCCCATGGTTGGCAAAGACGGTCTGGGACTGGCTTGGAGGCTGGTACCGTAACGCGTCCAGAACCGCGGCCGACGGCAGCACGCCGCTTGGTGATGACCCCTACCTGCGGGTGGACACAACCATGCTCGATATCCAGAGGGCGGCATACGCCGACGACGATTATGGTGCGACGGTCACCGCCATCATCGAGATCAACATAAGCTCGGCGGGCAAGCTCGAGGCCCGGCTGTTCGAATCATCCGGCCATTCGCGCTTCGATGCCGCCGCCATGGCAGGCGTCGAGCGTGCCATCGCCAACCCCAGCCAGGACGATCTCCCCCCCGGCCCGGCGCGTTCGCTTTACGCCCTTTCGGCCCGCTATTTAATCCTGCCCCCGCTTCCCGTGGTGGGTTTCGCCTTCGATCTGTCGCTTGGCTACTTCGACCTGATGTACCCGCTCAAGAAGATGGTTCACGGACAGGCCCGCCTGCTGGCCGTCTACCGTAAGCCTCCAGTAACCAAAAAGTTTACAGACCGCTGAACACATTCCTGATGGTGTGGAAAATATGGCACGCCTGCGTGTCAATGTTATTACATGCGGCGCCCGCCTCAATTCGCAAGACACCGGAAACACTCTATCTCACTCATGGCACGCATAATGCAATACTTCGTAATGCCAGGAGGTTTCGAAATGCCGGAGAGTTTCAGCCATGAAAAAAGACATCACAAAAGCAATCCTGCTCGCCATCGCGGCCAACCTGGCGGTATGGACCTTTCTGATCCTGATATCCGAGGCCGGGTCGGTGTCGGTCGCCCATACGCGGACTACAAAAGCCCCCACCCCACCACCGCTCCCGAAAGTCCCTCCTGTTGATCCCGACGACTCCTTCTCCCGCTACCTGAGCACCGACATCCCCCCGGCCGACGGCTTCGACTTTCCGGTCGGCGACGCCGACGGTGACGGCGACTACACCGACAAGCAGACCGGCAAGACCCATCACGGCTGGCACGTCTCGACTCATTTCTGCGAGTGGTACACATATGGAATCCACCCGGCCGAAGACTGGAACGGAGACGGCGGGGCCAACAGCGATCTCGGCCAGCCTGTGCATGCCGTCGCGGCCGGCAAGGTGGTCTTCGCCAAGAACTGCGGCCAGCCTTCCGGCTGCGTGGTCATGATCCAGCACAGCTACTACGAGAACCATCTCAAGCGCCGCATCCGTTCGGTGTACGTGCACCTGGCGAAGATGCACGTCTCGGCGGGCCAGATTGTATCCAGGCGGCAGGCGATCGGCGAGATCGGCAGGGATCCGCTCAAGCGCTTCTTCGCTCACCTGCATTTTGAGTTGCGTCTGAACGAGACGATAAAGGCGACCTTCTGGCCCTCGGCAGCCAAAAAGTCGCGCGACTGGATCCGCAAGAACTACGCCGCTCCCTCCCCCTTCATTCGTTCGCACCGTGAGTTGTTCGTCCCGCCCCGCGAGAAGCGTTTGGCGCTGGTCGACTCGCGCTCGGGCCGCATGCGCCTCTACGACAGCGGCCGCACTTTGCTTCAGTTCCCGGTGGGACTGGGCAGGGGCGCGACCGCTGACGGCAGCGTCGCTGAGCGCGGCCTGCCGCTTGGCATGTATTTCGTTGTCGCCAAGCACTCTCTGGTACTCGGCAACCATCTTGTAAAAATCGCCGGCGGCTTCCGGCTGGCGCTCAACTACCCCAACCGTTTCGACGTTGCCCGGGAGCACGACCTGGGACACATCTCGGACAGCGCCGCGGCCGAGATCGGCTGGGCCTGGAAACAACGCAAGCCGACCGCTCACATCTTGCCGGCACCCGCTGCCGTCCCTGGAGTCGAAATCGAAGAATGGTCGAACCAAGCGGCTGGCCGCTTTCCCTGCCAGTTACCCGCGGGTAAAATCCTGCTTCAACGGCACGACATGCGCAACGCATTTGACAAGATTCCCCTCGGCTCGATGGTGGTCATCTTCTGATTGAAAACCCTGCACTCTTCAACTATCCTCTGTCTGCACTCCGGCCTCGAGGTAAGTATGGCTTGGCTGAAGATAAAAGACGCGTTGGTTGCGCCAGTGGGCACCGAACTGACCGTCAAGGGCTGGGTCCGCACCCGGCGCGGTTCCAAGGCCGAGGGCGGCCTGTCCTTCATCGCCGTTTCGGACGGCACCTGTTTCGATGCTATCCAGGTGGTGGCGCCCGCGGGCCTTGTCAACTACGCCACCGAGATTGAGAAGATCACCACGGGCTGCTCTGTCGAGGTGGACGGTGTGCTGGTCGAGTCACAGGGCAAGGGGCAAAGGCAGGAGATCAGGGCCAACCAGGTGCGGGTTATCGGCTGGGTAGATAACCCCGACAGCTACCCCATAAGCGCCAAGCGGCATTCTTTCGAGTACCTGCGAGAGGTTGCCCACCTGCGCTCGCGCACCAACACCTTCGGCGCGGTGGCCCGAGTGCGTCATTGCCTGGCGCAGGCCATACACCGCTTCTTCGATGAGCGCGATTTCTACTACATCCATACGCCGATCATCACCGCCAACGACTGCGAGGGGGCGGGTGAGATGTTTCGCGTCTCGACCCTCGATCTTCTTAACTTGCCTTTGGGGGCGGACGGCCGGGTGGATTTCGACAAGGACTTTTTCGGGCGCGAGTCGCGTCTGACGGTCTCCGGCCAACTCAGCGTCGAGACATACTGTTGCGCACTGTCCAGGGTCTACACTTTCGGCCCGACCTTCCGGGCCGAGAACAGCAACACCAGCCGGCACCTGTCCGAGTTCTGGATGATCGAACCCGAGTTGGCCTTCGCCGACCTCGACGACAACGCGGACCTGGCCGAGGAATTTCTGAAATACATTTTCGACGACCTGCTCACCCGGCGCGCGGACGACCTGGGCTTCTTCGATCTGCGCGTGGACAAGGGCCTGATTGCCCGGCTCAGAAACGTCGTCGAGCAGCCTTTTTTACGGATAAGCTACGACAAAGCCATAGACGTGCTCGCCAAGGCCAAGCGGAAATTCGAGTTCCCGGTCGAGTGGGGCGCCGACCTGCAGAGCGAGCATGAGCGTTACCTGACCGAGGAGCATTTCAAGCAACCGCTCATTGTCGTCAACTACCCAAAAGGCATCAAGGCTTTCTACATGCGCCAAAATGACGACCGAAAGACGGTCGCGGCCATGGACGTGCTGGTTCCCAAGATCGGCGAGATCATCGGCGGCTCGCAGCGCGAAGAAAGACTCGAAATGCTCGACAGGCGTATTGTCGAGATGGACCTCAACCCCGCAGACTACTGGTGGTACCGCGACCTGAGGCGCTACGGCACGGTGCCGCACGCCGGCTTCGGCCTGGGTTTCGAACGCCTGGTCCAGTTCTGCACCGGAATGGCCAACATCCGCGATGTGATTCCTTTCCCCCGGGCGCCGCGCCAGGCGGAGTTTTGAAAAAAAGAGCCGGACCTTCCGGCCCGGCTCCTTGTCTCCAAAGAAAACTGCGACTGTCTAGACGATCATCACGTCCTTGGCCTGCAGGCCCTTGGGTCCTTCAGTGACGTCAAATTCGACGGCGTCACCTTCGTTGAGAGTCTTGAACCCCTCCGTCCGAATCGCCGAGAAATGGACGAAGACGTCGTCGCCATCCTCTTGCTCGATGAATCCGTAACCCTTGGAGTTGTTGAACCACTTCACTTTACCCGTCTTCATACTTCTACTCCTCTTTCTTTACCCAGCCCCCGCCCCCACGGCACATCCGCAAACGGCGAGTCACCGGGTCTGTAACGCGCCGATCACGCTCGGCGCTCACGTTGCTTTTTCACCACCCCTCGTTTTATTATTCTTGTGGAGAATTATAACCGACGAGGCGGACATCCAACTTACGGATCGTAGAGTGGCATGTCATAACCTGAATGTCAAGAGAAACATCGTGAAATACTTGCATCAGGGCGCGAGAGCCCGCTCGATGTCCAGGTGCAGGTTTTCGGGCGCACCTGGCCAGATCACGGCCTCTAGTTGGATGATCCATCCGGGGACAATCTGGCTGAAACGCCGTAATTTCAAGCCGTTATTGTACTCGAAGGCATCTTCTACCGTCTTTCTGCCGCCTATCAGCCTCTCGCGCACCTTTTCCGTCCGGCTGGCGCCATCGGGGACCTTGATTTGACGCAGGTTCTTGAGTTGTTCGATCCCGGCTTGTAATTCACTCGAATCCAAGCCCGACCCTTCAAGCGGCACGACCAGGAAATCGAGCAAGACCGGGTCCGTCTCGAGGCTGCCGGCCACGAACTCGTATGCGCCATCCTCTCTTTGAATTGCCCGGGGCTCATTTGACAGACAGGAGGGAATTTTCACCGACAAACCGGTCTCGCCCAAGCGATACTCGTGCCAGCTCACAGGCCCGCCAAGCTGCCAGGGCGAACCCGCACAGACGGCCCAGATCGGGCCGGCCAGCAGCATTCCCGCCGCCAGCACCGACGCCGGTGAGAGCCAGCCTACAGCTGCTCCGGCGACAGGCACTGCCCGTTCCTCGGCAAGATCCAGTCCCTGTGTCAATAGCCCCGAGCCGATCAGCAATGCGCCTGCAATACCGCCGCCGAAGTGGGCAAACATGTCGACCCGCGGAAGGAACGAGACCGGAACGTTGATTGCCAGGTTGATGAGCGCCGCGCGCTTCAGCCGCGGCAGGAAGGTCGCAGGCACCAAGCCGCCCGGTCGAAAAGCCAGCGCCGCCAGGCCGCCCAGCATTCCCCACATGGCGCCCGAGGCGCCCAGGCTGATATGTCCGCCCGATATAAAAGCGCTGGCCATCGAGCCGCAAAGCCCCGAAAGCGCGTAGAGAGCCAGGAAACGCCGCGTCCCGAGCAGGCGCTCGGTGAAGCCGCCCAGGTAGTAGAGCACGAACATGTTCATCAACAGGTGCTCGACTCCCCCGTGCAGGAACATGCAGCTTACCAGGCGATACCATTGGCCGTCTTTGACCAGTTGCGGTACGTTGGCGCCCAGGCGCACCATCCCGGGAGTGTAATCGATGCCCGACCAGGCGAGTTGCAAAGCGAACATGATCCCGCACGCCGCCAGCAGGCAGATCGTCGCTATTGGTTTCGTCTTTTTGATGCGCGCGGCAAAGGCAAGAAGCCGCACGCGTTCCGCGTCCGAAGGTTCGCTCGTCTGGTGATGTTCTATTCGCATCTGCATTGCACTCTCGACGCTTTGCCTCTCACATACGGACTGCCGCTGTCAAACACGAATGATACAAAATCTCGTCAGTGTTGATAAGTCTGCCGGAGTTGTTGTAGAAGTAAGATTAACGTCAGCAAATGAGGAGATACTAGATGGACGACATGCAAGGGAAACGGGTGCTGGTCACAGGCGCGGCAAAGGGCATCGGGCTATGTATCGCGCAGGAGTTCGCTCAAGCAGGCAGTGAGCTCATCTTGACCGATATCGATGCCGAGGCGCTGGCTGGTGTGGCAGAGGAGATCGGCAAGACGGCTGCGGTTCATTCGCGCGTGGTGGACGTGTCCAACCGCCAGGCTGTCTTTGAGTTGGCCGCATGGGTGCTTTCCGATATCGGTAAGTTGGACATCCTGATCAACAACGCCGGCATCGGCTATCACGGCGAGTTGGCGGAGACGTCGCTCGAGACATGGCGCCGGTTGATCGACATCAACCTGATGGGTCCGCTGCATCATATCTACGCCTTCCTGCCCTCGATGATCGAGCGGCGCTGTGGTCAAATCGTGAACGTATCTTCCGGCCAGGCCTTCTTTCGGCTGCCCACCTGGGGCGCCTACGCCGCCATTAAGGCCGCGCTGGGGGCGATGTCGGAGATTCTGCACTTCGAGTTGCGCAAGCACCGCATCCAGGTGACGACTGTCTATCCCTTCATGGTCAATACCGGCTTCTACGACACTGTCGAGGCCAAGACCTTCGGCGCGCGAATGTCGATGAAGCTGCTGCCCTACTATTCGTCAACCCCCGAGAAGGTCGGGCGAATCATCTTCGAGGCCGCCAGGCGCAAACGCAAGGTAGAAAAGGTCAGTATCATCAACGACATCGGTTACTACGCGCGCATCATTCCCTTCGCCAGCAGCATAATCGCCCGCACTAGCAATTTCTTCCTGGCCGGCAGTTAGCGGAGCAGGAACATGCGTCCAGCGAGAAATATCCTCTTTATCGTGACGCTTGCCGCCCTGGCGGTCGCCTGCGGATCCGGCGGCGGCGGCAACGACGGGGGGTTGGACGGCGACGGCGGCCAGCAACAAACTCTGAGCGCCTACGAGTGCCTGGTCGCCCCCGATTGTCCGCGCCTGATGGTAGCCGCACACCGCGGCTATCATCTCGAGCACCCGGAAAATTCGCTTACGGCCATTCGCACCGCGGCCGAGGTCGGCGCGGATTTCTCCGAACTCGACGTCCGCCATACCGAAGATGAAGTGCTGGTGCTGATGCACGACTCGGACGTCGACCGCACCACCGACGGCAGCGGCAAGGTCGATACGATGACCTGGGCCCAGATCCAAACGCTGCTCCTCGACGACAGCGACCCGGACGATCCCGATGATTCGCGGGTGCCTCTCTTTTCGGACGCGCTGGCGCTGGCGAAGTCGCTGGACATCATGCTCTACGTCGACCAGAAGACCGATCGCACGGATCTTGTTTTGGCGGCCATTCAGGCCGGGTCGTACCAGCAGGTAGCCCTGGTGCGCGACGACTTGGGCAAGATCGCGCCCATGTTCGCCGCGGACGACAGCCTGCTGGTCATGCCCCCCATCGAATCACAAGACGAGCTGCAGGCTACGCTTGCCGAGCTGCCCACTCTGAAGATCGTCGAGATCGGCAGTCCCGCCCCAGAGCCAGATCTGACCGCGGCCATCCACGCCGCCGGGCTCAAGGCCCAGCAGGACGTGCTGGCGCTGGGGGACATCCTGTCCCTGGTAGGCGATTACACCGAATGGGGAGAATTCGTCTCCGCAGGCGTGGACCTCTTGCAGACCGACTATCCCAACCTGCTAATCCCGGCCATCAAGGAGTACGAGGAAACCGGCATATTTCCAGACAAGGCTCCCCAGCCCTGACGCCAAGCACAAATAATATTTTGCGCGCTCTGGCTTGTATTGTTACCATGGATAGAACCGTTTCTACTGGTGCCGTGCTTGGCCGGTTGAGTGGAGGGTTTCCATGCAAAGACTCTTTTTCGCTTTTGTTTTTTGTGGGTTCATCGTTAGCCTGTCCTTGGACACCAGGGCCAAATCACCCGTGGCCGGCCAGAAAATCAAAGCGGCCACCAGCGCCTACGCTGAACTCGATTTTGAAAAAGCACTCAGCCTGATTCAACAGGCAAAGCAAGAAAAGGGCAACTCCCGCGATCAACTCCTGCATATTTACCACATCGCGGGGGCCAAGGACACGCTGAGTTGGTATGCCTTGGCCGAGGGAGAACATTTTTCACAGCTGCGGCAATTCGGCGACATCCGGCATCCGGCCAGGTTGGAGATCATCGACCGGGCCGAGCAAGAAGTCGCCACATCAAGGCCATGGTACAAGCGCTGGTGGGTCTGGACGATAGTCGGCGGCTTGGCTCATTCGCCCCAGGCGGATGATTGCGGGCCCATTTCCAGATCCAGTTCGCCGCCGCTGATTATCTGTTCGTGCGTCAACCTGGTATCCGTCAGAGGCTGCCCGTTGAGGCTCGCCGACTGGATATACTTGTTGGTATCGTTGCCGCCGGTAGCGCGGATGACGAATTCCTTGCCCGGGTAGACGGCCGGGTCCAGCTGCAAGGATATTTTCTCAAACCAGGGGCTCGCGATCTGGTAGGCGCCGTCTCCGGGGGCGAGCGGATACAACCCCATTGCCGCGAATACCAGCCAGGCGCTGGTGGCACCAGAGTCGTCGTTGCCCGGCAGGCCGCCGGGCTCGTCCGAGAATTCGTCGGCCAGGATTTCGCGCACCAGTTCCTGCGTCCGCCAGGGTTGGCCGGCAAGATTGTACAGGTACGGCACGTGAAAGCTGGGCTCGTTTGAGATGTCGAACTGGCCGTTTGTGAAAAACTCGTCCAGCCTGGCCAAAAAGGCGTCGTCTCCGCCCAGCAGATCGATCAGCCCTGGAATATCGTGAGGCACGAACCAGGTGTATATCCAGCTGGTGGCCTCGCAGAAGTCGTTGGCGTCTGCGTCGTCCGTGGGATCGAACGGCTCGACAAAGCTTCCGTCCCGGTGGCGGCCCTGCATGAAGGTCGACTGCTGGTTCCACTGCTTGCGGTAGTTCTGGGCTCTCTGCAGAAAGGCGTCCCTTTCGTCCGTCTTACCCATCTGCTCGGCCACCCGGGAGATGCACCAGTCGTCGTAGGCGTACTCGAGCGTCATCGAGGCCGACTGGTGCGCGTCGCACTCGTGCGAGATGTAACCGTTTTCGAGATAGTCAGGAGGGGTGCCCAGGTTGACGTAGCCGCACAGGCCGTCCACCAGCCTTTCGGGATCTTCCATGGTGGCGCTTTTTTCGATCGCCGCCCAGGCGAGATCATGATCGTAGTCGCCGAGACCCTTTATATAAGCGTCGGCGATGATCGACACGGCATGGTTGCCGATCATCACGCTCGAGTAGCCGGTGGCGTGCCAGGTGCACTTGGGCAACCAGCCGCCCTGTTGGTAAAGATGCAGGTATGAGGCAACCACGTCGCTGACCGTCCCGGGCTCGACCAGCGTCGCCAGCGGGCGCGAGGTGCGGAAGGTGTCCCAGGCGCACCAGTCGTCGGTGTAGAAACGGCGGTCTTCCCAGTTGAACACCTCCCCTTCCCCGTCGGAGCCCGAGAAGAAATATCCTCCCGCTTCGGTGTAGTCGGCCGGCGCAAAGAGCGTGTGGTACAAGGCGGTATAGAAGATACGCCGCTGGGCGGGAGTGCCTCCCTCGACCTGAACGCGGTTCAGGCGACAGTTCCAGGCGTCTCTTGCCGCCTTGCGCACTTCGTCAAATGTGCGCTCGCCGATCTCTTCTTCCAGGTTGCGCCTGGCCTGGTCGACGCCGACCAAAGAGATGCCAACGCGCACCTCGATTGTCTCGTCCGCCTCTGTTGTGAACCCCGCAAAGGCGCCGATCCACGGCCCCGACTCGCTGTCCGCGCCCTGGTTGACGACGGTCTCGCCCGGCTTGCCGCGCCAGGTGCCATGGGATTCAAACGCCTTTGAGAAAACGGCATGAAAGTAGACGGTGCTCTGTCCGATTATCCTGTCGTCGTTACTGAGCAATAGATCGAGAAGCGGATGGACATTGTAGACGCCGTAGCCTTCGAAAGTATGATCGTCGACCAATTCGATTTTTCCGCCGCGAGAGTCGCCGCGCGAGTGGCCGAGGTCGATCAGGACACGCGCGCTGTCAGAATGCGGAAAAGTGTAGCGCTGAATGCCGGCGTGCGCCGTGGCGCTAAGCTCGGCCCGCACGTCATAGTCATCGAGCGTGACTGCATAGTACCCCGGTGATGCCTGTTCGCCGGCATGTGAAAAAGTCGATGCATAGTCGGCGCTGGCGGTCTTCAGGGTGCCCGTGGCCGGCATCAACAGGATCTGGCTGTATCCGTTAGCCCCCCCACCGGGGCCCTGCAGATGGGTGTGGCTGAAGCCCTCGATCTCGTCGCTGCCGTACTCATAGGCGTCCACAGAGCCCGATTCGACGACCGAGTCCGGGCTGAGCTTGACCATCCCGTGCGGTACCAATGCGCCTGGAACCACGTTTCCGGATCCCAGCGTGCCGATCATGGGATCGACTTCTGCCGCCAGATCCTCGCCGGCGGGGCAAAATGACCTGTCCTCACCAGGGCCCTTATCTTGGCATGCTCCAGTAAGGACCGCTATGGCTGCGAATGCGGTAATAGCGGCAAGAGTTCGAAGCATTTGTTCACTCCGTACAGTGTAGAAACAATACACGAAAACCTCCTAGGTAACATTAGAATTATTGATTCTTGGTCTTGACACCGCATGTCAGTTGTGTTTTGTCTTCGGCACTGTCAGAGTCGACTCGCGAGGAGACGGTATGGCTTTCAATTTGGCGACTATATTGGGTTTTCTCGCAGTCAGCGGTCTTGCCCTGTTCGTATTTTTGCTTTTTGGCAAGCTGGTTAGGCCATCAAAGCCCGAGGCGATCAAGGCAACCACTTACGAATGCGGTGAAAAACCGTTTGGTCCGGCCTGGTTCAACTTCAATAATCGATTTTACGTCATCGCCCTGGTTTTCGTGGTCTTCGACGTCGAGATTGCGCTGGTGGTGCCGGCGGTGGTCGTTTTTCGCAAGCTCGTCGCCGAAGGCCTCGGGATTCTGGCTTTTGTTGAAATTTTTCTGTTCCTCGTCATTCTGCTTGTGGCTTTGGTCTACGTCTGGGCACGCGGCGACTTGAGTTGGGACAGGATCATCAATCAACTATCCGGGAAGCAGTCTCCGGACGAACCGCGGGAAGGCGCACAGTGACTCCGCTCATCGAAAAAAGCCCCGAAGGCGGCTACGCGCTCGGCAGCGTAGACAACCTGCTGAATCTGGCCCGCAAGCACAGCCTGTGGTACCTGCTTTTCGGCACCGCCTGCTGCGCCATCGAACTGATGCAGACCGGCGGCCCACGCGCCGACGCCGATCGCTTCGGCATGATGTTCCGCTCGACGCCACGCCAGGCCGACGTGCTGGTGCTGGCCGGCACGATCACCTACAAGATGGCCAGCCGTATCCGCTTGCTTTACGACCAGATGCCCGAGCCCAAGTACGTAATCGCCATGGGCTCGTGCGCCAGCACGGGCGGGCTGTTCCAGAAAAGCTACAGCGTCGTCAAGGGCGGCGATCTCTTCCTGCCGGTGGACGTTTATATTCCGGGCTGTCCCCCGCGTCCCGAATCGCTGGTCGAGGGCCTTATGCTGATCCAACACAAGATCGAAAAGGAGCCATGGCTGAAAAAGGCATGGGGCAAACTTCCCGAAAAAACCGATCCTCGGCTGCCCAGGGAAAGTTGATCATGAAACCCGCGGAAATCCAGGCATACCTGCAGCAAAAACTCGACAAGCAGATCGAGTGGCACGAGGGTGAAAAGAACACCGGAGATCCCTGGGCGATCATCGAACCCGGAGCTTGGGTAGACGCCTGCCGTTTTGCGCGCGACGACACTGAACTCGCTTTCGATTTTCTGCGCAACCTGACAGGCACTGACCGTCCGGACGACGGAAAGATCGAGGTGGTGGCCCACCTGTGGAGCTACGTCCGACGCCATGCCTTCGTGCTCAAGACGACCGTCGAGCGCGAGGCGCCCAAGCTTTCCAGCCTGGCCGCGATTTGGCCGGCCGCCGTCTGGTACGAGCGTGAAATCTTTGACCTGCTGGGTGTCGAATTCAGCGGACACCCGGATCTGCGCCGGATCATGATGCCCGACGACTGGGTAGGCCATCCGCTTAGAAAAGACTACACCGAGCAGCCCGACTACCGCGGTATTCCCACCAGCCGACCGGGTTACGGCGATGCCGGAGAGATTAAATGAGCGAACCCATCGAGGCCGGCGCGCAGCGTGAAGAGCTTGTGCTGAACATGGGGCCGCACCACCCGTCCACCCACGGAGTGCTGCGCTTCGTGGTGCACACCGACGGCGAGATTATGCGCAAGGCCGTTCCCGAAGTCGGTTACCTGCATCGCGGGCTGGAAAAGTTGGCCGAATCTCAGACCTACGCCGGCTATATGCCGTTTACCGACCGAATCAACTACCTGGAAGCGATGTTCACCGAGCAGGCCTACGCCATGGCGGTCGAGGCGTTGTTGGCATGCGAGATTCCCCCGCGGGCCGAGTTTCTCAGGATAATCGCCTGCGAGTTGAACCGCATAGCCAACCATCACATCACCCTGGGCTGTATAACCATGGACCTCGGGGCCTACACGCCTTTCGTCTATCTCTTGCGAGAGCGTGAGAGCATCAACGACCTGATCGAAGCCTTGTGCGGCAACCGTGTCACGCACAACTACCTGCGCATCGGCGGGGTCGCCTCAGACGTTGATGATCATTGGCTCAAACAACTCGAGTCTTTCCTGGATCACTTCGAGCCGATTATCGACGAGTTCGACAAGTTGATCGTCGGCAACGAGATTCTGATTAAACGCATGGAAGACGTCGCGGTAATCAGCCGCAGGGACGCCGTGGCTTGGGGCCTGACGGGCCCCAACCTGCGGGCCAGCGGACAAGATTGGGACATTCGTCGTGACATCCCCTACGGCGCCTACCCGCAAGTCGAGTTCGACGTCCCGGTCGGGCCTCTCGGCCGCGGCACAGCCGGCGACTGTAACCAGCGCTTTTTAGTGCGGGTCGAGGAGATGCGTCAGAGTTGCCGCATCCTGCGCCAGTGCCTGGCCAAGCTTCCCGAAGGCGACATCAAGGCCAAGGTTCCCAGGATGATCAAGGCGCCCAAGGGCGAGAGCTACGCATCTGCCGAGGGCGCCCGCGGTGAGATGGGCTGCTACCTGGTCTCGGACGGCGGCAAGAACCCCTATCGGATCAAGTGGCGCACCGGGTCCTTCTCCGCCATGAGCATCATCGAACACACAAGTCCGGGGTTGATGATCGCCGACCTGGTCGCTCTAGTGGCCACTCTCGACGTGATCGCACCCGAATGTGACAGGTAGAATCGTGGAATTCATTTACAATTACCTATCGAGTTTGGAACTTGGCCCCTGGGCAACAAGCATCCTCTTCGCCATGGCCGTGCTTATCGTGGCGGCGGCGGTCTTCTTGGTCGCGCTCACCATCGCCGGATTCCTGGTAGTGGTCGAGCGCCGCGTGGCGGGACGGGTGCAGAGCCGTATCGGTCCCAACCGCGTCGGGCCGTTCGGCGTGCTGCAGTGGCTGGCCGACGGATTGAAACTCATCATGAAAGAGGATCTCGTCCCGGCGCAGGCTGACGGGCCTCTGTTTCGGCTGGCGCCCTACCTGGTGATGGTCGGGGTCTTCGCGGCCTTCGCCTCGGTGCCTTTCGGAATGCTCTTGATCGCGTCCGATCTCAACGTCGGCATTCTTTACATTCTGGCGATCACATCCGTGGCCAGCGTGGGCATCCTGATGTCCGGCTGGGCCTCGAACAACAAGTGGAGCCTGCTGGGCGGAATACGCGCGACAGCCCAGATCGTCTCTTACGAGGTACCGGCCGCTTTAAGCATACTCTCGGTGGTGTTGATCGCGGGCACGCTGCAGATGAGCGGCACGGCTTCCTCTCCCGGAATCATCAGCACACAGGGCGGCTGGCCTTGGGAATGGTATGCTTTCTACAACCCCTTCACCCTGGTGGCTTTCGCAATTTACTTCACTTCCGCCATTGCCGAGGGCAACCGCACTCCATTCGATCTGCCCGAGGCCGAAAGCGAACTGGTAGCCGGCTTCAACACCGAGTACAGTGGCATGCGCTTCGCGGGATTCTTCCTGGCCGAATTCGCCAACGTCTACCTGATGAGCGCCGTGGCCACTACCCTGTTCTTCGGCGGTTGGCAGATTCCCTGTGTCTCCCTGGCCGCCCAGGCGGCGTCCGTCTGGCTGAGGCTTTTGGGCCTTGTGATCTTCATGGCCAAGGCCTCGGTGTTGTGCTTCGTCGTCGTCTGGTTCCGGTGGACTTTCCCGCGTCTGAGAGTAGACCAGTTAATGAATCTTTGTTACCGCTACTTGGTGCCGATCGCCTTCGTCTGCCTGGCCGGTAACGCCGTTTACTTGCTGGTCATTAGATCGGGTTCACGGGCAGACAACCTTGTCCACTGGATCACGGCCGGCGCGGGAGGCTTGCTGGTTCTGGTGTTCCTGTGGCGGGTGTGGTTCCACATCAAGCATTCCGGCGATCGGCTCGATCTCGATCTTTTGGCCAGGGGCGAGAAAGGCTCCTTCGACCCTGCAATTCAGGCCCGCCCTTACGGCAAGTTCCGCAGGCGGCGTGAAAAGGAAAACGCCTGATGGGAGCTTTCGCAAACTATTTCTCCGCCATCGGTCGCTCCTTCCTGACCCTGGGCGACGGCCTGGCCGTGACCTTCTCTTATATGTTTCGTAAGCCAATCACGATCCAGTACCCCGATCGCACCAAGCAGCCCGTGGTCGCAATGCTTCCCGCCCGCAGCCGCGGAATCCTCGAGGTGGACGCCGGCCTATGTACCGGCTGCAGCATGTGCGCCAAGCAATGTCCCATTGACTGCATTCACATCGAGATAAAAAAGGACGAGGAAACCAAGCAGCGCATGTTGACCAGGTTCGAAATCGACGTCGCCAAATGCATGTTCTGCGGGCTGTGCGTCGAGGCCTGCCCCTCAGGCGGGCTACGCCACTCGCATGAGTTCGAGGGAGCCATGTACGACGTGGGGCGGCTGATGCTGAACTTCGTCGACCAGCCCCGGCCTGTCTCCAAGCCGCCCAAGAAAGACGCTGAGATTGTCACCGCTCCGCTGGGATCAATCGTCAGGAAAATGCTCTACCCGGCCGACCGTAACGGCCCCTCTCAATCGGGAGGAGGATCACAGTGAGCTTCTCTCTGCTGGATCTGGTCTTCTATGCCGCGGCGCTCGTAACGCTGGCCACGGCCGTCTATGCCGTTGGCAGTCGCAACATAGTCCGGGCGGTGTTTGCCCTGCTGGGTACTTTTTTCGGCATGGCCGTGCTCTACGGCATGCTGGCCGCCGACTTCGTGGCCGTCATCCAGGTTCTGGTCTACGTCGGCGGCATCTTGGTATTGCTGCTGTTTGCCGTCATGTTGACCGGAAACATCGAAACGGCCCCGCGCAGCAACCGCTCTGCCGGCCTGTGGCTGGGCGCCCTTACCGGGCTGGCACTGCTGGCTCTGCTTGTGCCTCTGGCCATCCAGGCACCCTGGCAAAAATCGGGAGTCGGCGAATTCACGCAGACAACGGCCTCGATCGGCTCGGCCCTTCTTTCGAACGCCTTGCTGCCTTTCGAGGTGATCAGCATTGTCCTGCTCGGTATAGTCATCGGCGCTGTTGTCATAGCGCGGCACCGGCAGGCTGAAGACACGGAGGCCGGCAAATGATTCAGGTAGGCCTCGAACATTTCCTGGTGGTCGGGACTCTGCTCTTTGCGCTGGGCGTCGTATGTGTCATCATTCGCCGCAATGCCGTTGCAATTCTAATCGGCATCGAACTCATGCTGAACGCCTCGGGACTGAACCTGATTGCCTTTTCGCACTACAACGATCGGGCTGTCGAAGGCTCTATTTTCGTCCTTTTCATTATCGTACTGGCCGCGGCCGAGGCCGCCGTGGCATTGGCCTTGATCCTTGCCATCAAACGCAGGATGAAAACGATTGATCTCGATCGCACCAATTCGTTGAGGGGATAGCTCAATGGAAGAGTTCAACATCCTGTGGCTGATCCCCTTCTTCCCGCTGCTGGGAGCCTTTATAAACGGCGCCTTCGGCAAGAAGTTGCATCGGCGCTTCGGCGAGAAGGCAATTAATGCCATCGGAGTTACACTGCCCTGGCTCTCCTTCGTCGTCGCCGTTACGGCTTTTATCAAGCTCCGCGGCCTGGACGATGGTGCTGTTTTGGGCGATCGCCTCTGGACTTGGGTAGCGGTCGGCCAATTCAACGTTGACCTGGCCTTCTCGATGGATTCGCTTTCGGCAATGATGGCGCTGGCCGTCTGTTTCGTGGGCAGCTTGATCCACGTCTACAGCATCGGTTACATGCGCGATGACGAAAGCTACTGGCGCTATTTCAGCTACCTGAACCTGTTCATGTTCGCCATGCTCACCCTGGTGCTGGCCGACAATTTACTTCTAATGTTTGTCGGCTGGGAAGGCGTGGGATTGTGCTCATACTTGTTGATCGGTTTCTGGTACAAGGATCTGAACAACGCCAAGGCTGGCATGAAAGCATTCGTGGTCAACCGCATCGGCGATTTCGGATTTTTAATAGGCTTCTTCATTCTCTTCTGGGGCCTCGGCGGAAGCTGGACGGAAAGCGGTTACCACTCCGCAGGAGCCTTCTCGCTGAACTTCAACGAGCTGCCCGAGCTCGTGGCCGGCATTGGAGACAAGATTCTCTGGGGAGTGCCGATCGCCACACTGATTGCGATTTTCTTCTTTGTCGGCGCCACGGGTAAGTCGGCCCAGATACCGCTCTACATCTGGCTGCCCGACGCCATGGCCGGCCCCACCCCGGTGAGCGCCTTGATTCACGCGGCTACCATGGTGACTGCCGGCGTCTACATGATCGCCCGGATGAATTTCCTGTATATTTTGAGTCCGACGGCCATGACCGTTGTGGCCATGGTAGGCGCGGCCACCGCCTTGTTCGCCGCCACAATCGGCTGCTTTCAGTATGACATAAAGAAAGTTCTGGCCTATTCGACGGTCAGCCAACTCGGCTACATGTTCATCGGCGTAGGTGTCGGGGCTTTCTGGGCCGGTTCTTACCACCTGCTGACCCATGCCTTCTTCAAGGCCTGCCTGTTTCTTGGCGCCGGCAGCGTCATCATGGCAATGCACCATGAGCAGGACATGCGAAAGATGGGCGGGCTGGGAAAGGTAATGCCGATAACCCGCTGGACGTACTGGGTCGCCTGCGTGGCGATCTCCGGCTTCCCGATAGCCGCTGGTTTCTTTTCGAAGGACGAAATCCTGTGGAGGGCTTTCGACAGCGGCGCCTTGCTGGTGCCCGGATGGTTGCCATGGCTTTTGGGATTCCTGGCGGCCGGCCTGACGTCGTTTTACATGTTCCGATCCTACTTCCTGACCTTCACGGGAGAAACTCCCGAGCTCCACGGCCACGAACCGGAAGAGCAGCGGCCGGTCGTCACGGGCGTCCTGGTCATGCTGGCAGCCGGCGCGGTAATACTGTCCTTTGTCGGGCTGCCTCATTTGTGGACGGGCGCACCTCCGGCAATCGAGCAATTCCTGGCGCCCGTGTTCGAGGCCGCCGAGCACCTGCCCACCGCCGGCCACGGCCACGGCACCGAGTGGGGCATGATGCTTCTGTCTGTGGGTATCGCCTTTTTGGGTCTGGGAGCCGCATGGTGGCTTTACCGCGGACGGCGCAATCCGTTACCCGAACGTCTCAAGCAGCGCTTCGCCGGCATTCACCGGGTTGTGTACAACAAGTACTACGTCGACGAGGCCTACCATGCCACCGCCGTGCGCGGGTTCATGGGAACCAGCCGCCTCTGCTCCTGGTTCGATGTCAAGGTGCTTGACGGCCTGGTGAACGGGGTCGGCAGCTTCACCCGGGCCTTTGCCTGGATCGACGGCGCCATTGATAAATACGTGGTCGACGGCCTGGTCAACCTGATTGCCAGAATGGTCAGATTCTGCGGCGCCAAGGTGCGTCGCATCCAGACCGGGCGCCTGCCTACATACCTTGCGGTACTGGTCGTTGGTGCCGTTGTATTGATCATTCTAACCCGGTTCCTGATGGACTTGTACAGCTGAGGAGTAGTCGATGCCTGAATCAACACTGCTTTCCTGGATAACGTTCGTCCCATTGATCGGCATGGGGATCATCGGACTCTTCCTGATTCTGAATCCCCTGCTCAAACTCAGTAGAAATGCCATGGATCAGTTTTCAAGGATTATTGCCGTGGCATGTTCGGCCATCGCGCTTGTCCTTACGGTGGTGCTGTGGCTGAACTTCGATCAGGACAACACCGGCGTGCAGTTCGTGCATCACCTGGTCTGGATCCGGGCCTTCAACATCGAGTACTTCATGGGAATCGACGGCCTATCCATAATTCTGGTCATGCTCACCGGCTTGGTGTCTTTCATCGCGGTGATCGCCTCTCTGCCCTGGGGCATTTCAAAAGACGATACACATCACTTCTCGCGCAAGTCCGTTCCCGGCTACATGGCCTTGATGCTGTTGCTCGAGAGCAGCATGTTCGGGGTCTTCTGCGCCCTCGACTTCTTTTTGTTTTATGTCTTCTGGGAGCTGATGCTTCTGCCGATGTACTTTTTGATCGGCATCTGGGGCGGACCGCGGCGCGAGTACGCCGCCATCAAGTTCTTCCTCTATACCCTGGCCGGATCGGTGCTGATGCTGCTGGGCATGATCGCCTTGTACTTTGCCTCCAATGCGACCACGCTGGTGGACGGCACCCCCTGCGCGCACACCTTCAACTTGATCAAGCTGGCCACCGAAAACGACTTCTCGACGGCGGGGACGCTTCTGGGAATTGCCTTTCCGCGGATCGTCTTCGTCGGGCTGTTCATCGGTTTCGCGGTCAAGATTCCCATGTTCCCGATGCACACCTGGCTTCCCGATGCGCACGTCGAGGCACCCACGCCGGTGTCTGTCATCCTGGCCGGCATTCTCCTGAAGATGGGCGTCTACGGTATACTGAGGATCAACTTCGGCATCCTGCCGGAGGCGACAGTCTGGGCCAGGGACGCGATAGCCGTCTTCGGCATGATCAACATCATCTACGCCGCCTTCGTCTGTATGGCCCAGAAAGATCTCAAGAAGTTGATCGCCTACTCGAGCATCAGTCACATGGGCTTCTGCCTGCTGGCCATGTCGTCATTCACACCCCAGGGAATCAGCGGTGCGGTCTACCAGATGTGGACTCACGGCATCGTCAGCGCGGCGCTGTTCTTGATCGCCGGCGTGATTTACGACCGTGCCCATCACCGCGAGATCGAGGGATTTGGAGGCCTGGCCAAGCAAATGCCGGAGTACTCCGCCATGGTCGGCTTGGCCTTCATGGCCAGCCTGGGCCTGCCCGGCCTGTGTGGTTTCATCTCCGAGGCGTTATGCTTCGTGGGCGCCTTCCCTGTCTACACGACTCTAACCGTCATCTCGGCTTTCGGTGTCGTCATAACCGCGGCGTATTACCTGTGGACGATCCAGCGCATGTTCTTCGGCCCCCTCAACGAGAAGTACAAAAACCTCCTGGACATGAATTGGCGCGAGCGCCTGTGCCTCTACCCGCTGGCCGCGATAATCATTTTCCTGGGATTCTATCCCATGCCGATTCTCGATCTTATAAACAAGACCCTGCATCAGATGATCCAGCCGCTGGCGAGAGCCGCGGGCTTGTAGGCGCGTGGAGGACCAGGTGTCGAACCTTACCAGCCTCGGCTTCATCGTTCCTGAACTGGTTCTCGGGGGCGCGGCTGTTCTTTTGTTCTTGCTGTCTGCCGCTGCACGGCGGCAGGCAAACTGGCAAAAGGTGGTCTTCCCCGCGCTTGCGCTTCTTGGCCTCGCCTGCGCGCTTGCGATCCTGCTTGTCGCTCCCGGCGGCGCCGGCGCGGACTGTTCCCACGGGGGCTGCAAGCTGTTCTTCGGGTTGTTGGCAACCGATCCGCTTTCCGTTTTCTTTCGCCTGCTGTGCATCACCGCAACCATCGTCTGCGTGTTCCTGTCGCTGGGCAGCCCCTCGCTGCCCGCGGAAAACCGCGGCGAGTATCACGGTCTGCTGCTCGTTTTGACAATGGGCATGTGTCTGCTGGTTGCATCCAACCACCTTCTGATGATCTACGTCGGGCTTGAAACAGTCAGCCTGTGTTCATACCTGCTCGCCGGCTGGGACCGGCGCAAGTCTCGCTCTTCTGAGGCGGGCCTCAAGTACGTCCTCTTCGGCGGAGTCGCCTCCGGAATCATGCTTTTCGGCATGACGTTGCTTTACGGCCTGTTCGGCGATCTTTCACTGCAAGGGCTGCAACGCGCCATTTCCTCGACCGTGGTGCTGGGCAGCGCGGCGGGTCAATGGGCCGCGCTGGTCGGGGTCGTTTTCGTGCTCTGCGGTCTCGGTTACAAGGTGGCGGCGGCCCCGTTTCACATGTGGTGCCCGGATGTCTACGAAGGCGCTCCCACTCCTTTCACCGCTTTACTCTCGGTCGGTCCCAAGGCCGCCGGCTTCGCCTTGATGCTGCGCTTCTTCTACGGCATCTTTCTCCTGCCGGGCGGCGGCGACAACCTGGTTCCCGCCGCGGGCGTGGTTCCCTGGGTGATGGTGATCGGGATAATCTCGGCGGTCACCATGACCATCGGTAACTTCGCGGCAATCGTGCAAAACAACCTCAAGCGCCTGCTGGCCTACTCGAGCATCGCCCATGCCGGATACATCCTGATGGGAGTCACGGCGGGCGGCCGGGACGGTTTCGAAGCCGTCTCGATCTACATGTCCGTCTATCTCTTGATGAACATGGGCGCCTTCGCAGTGGTTTCGGCGATCGACCGCTCGGCCGACTCGGAAGAGATGCACGTCTATCGAGGCCTGGGCCGTCGCGCCCCCTTGCTGGGCATCGTGATGGGTCTTTTCCTGTTGTCGCTGGCCGGCCTGCCGCCAACCGCGGGCTTTGTCGGAAAGCTCTACCTGTTCGCGGCTTTGATCCACCGCGGGGGATACTGGTTCGATGCTCTTGCCGTGATCGGGATTATCAACTCGGTCATATCCCTGTACTACTACGCCCGCGTTCTCAAGGCCATGTACTTCGAACGAGATTCCGGCAATCTGCCGGCCGTAAACCAGAAGAGCAGCGCCGCCGCCGTAGCCACCGTGCTGGCCGTGCCCACCCTGGCATTGGGCATCTTCTGGCAACCACTGGCATTGGTGGCCCGCTGGTCGGCCAGCCTGTTCCACTAGGGTTCTGTCACCTTGCTTTTCAGGATCGCCTGGTTGTTATTCTTCGGCACTATGGTTGCCCCACCCGGTCAACCGTATCGCCAAAACACGACAATCGGGCCGACTATCGTCCTGGAACCCGACCGGATTGCGATCGCAGCAGAGTCATTCAAATACGACGATCCATCCTTGCTGGAACATATCACCGGTCTCGAGCAACGTGCGGAAAATAGCGCCGGGGATTTACATACATCCCGCGATCCGGCCCTGCAGGTCGAGGTTGACAGTCATGTCTTCTGGAGCAAAGTAGTGGACGTTGTTAATCTGGCTCGTAAGGCAAAATTCAAGCGTGTGGCATTTCTGTATCTCATTTCAACTACCTCGTCCCTCTTGGGACAAATCATGGCGCGTATCTTTCCACCACGGCCGCCTGCTCTGATAGTGATTCTGGCCGACGCCGACGACAAGAGCGCAGACTGCCTTCGGCTGCCCGAGATACTCCCCTGGCGCGCCGCCTTCAAGAAGCTTCAGCGAGCCGCCGACCGCGGCAAGCCCCTGCGCCTTGAAGCGATCGAGGCTGCTCCGAAAATCATCATCCGCCGGGCCGCCCCGCCCAGTGCCCGGCGATCTTTGAAGTAGAGCATCGGTGCTTTTGTACTACTAACCCCGACAATCTTCGCGTCCCGCGAAGATTATTTTAGTACTGCGCGGGTCATTCGGGTTGCGGCGGAGCCGCGCTGTGCTATCATGCCTGTATATGGTGCATAAAACGCATTGTCGCGGGTGGTTCTTCTCGCTGCTTGCAGTATTGCTCCCGCTAGCGGTACAGGCGGCGGAGCATCCCTCTGTGCCCATAAATCGAAGTCTGGAAGTCATCAAGCCACAGAAAGGCTCTCGGGGGATTCGCCTGCAGTTCGAGCAGGCCGGCAAGTTGCTCGCTGGCTGGACAATTGTCATCGCCGGTATCGAAATCGACGGCCCGCGTCTGGTGGCTCTCGCCCGGCGCAACCCGAAAGAGCCGTTCGTGCGGCTCGTCCGCGAGGAGTTACGCATTCCGGTAGATTTGATCGACTTTGTTTACTTCACAGACGACATCCTGGCTGCCGGCAAGCGCGGTCTGCGCGGCAAGCTGGTGTGGGTGTTGCCGGGCCGGGCCCGCTCTGCGGGCGTACTCGTCCATCCCGACGATGTCTTCCGCCGCAAGCGGCCCCGCCTGTACGGGAGGCGACACAATCGCCTGGCCATCGACAAGCCCGTACCGCAACAGGAGATCCCTCCGGCCGAGGACGGCGATCCTCTAGGCCCCGGCTGGGTCACACGCTTCAAGAATCCCATCGGGGATGATGCCAAGCTTGCCGCGCTCGCCAAGGTAAACGCCGACTTCGCCGCGCGCGTTTCCTCGCTTCTCGACCAGCTTCGCGACCAGGGCTGCGAAGTTGGTCTTTACACCACCGTCAGGAATCGCCGGCGTGGCTACCTGATGTACGGCTCTTACCTGTTGAGCAAGCAAAAGACTTCCCGCCGGGTCAGAAAAACCGTGCGCCGTCTCGTTCACCTCAACAAGAAATGGAAGCTCGGAGTTCCCATCCGCTGGAAGCACCCCGATGGCTGGAAAGCCACGCGGGAAGCGGCCCGCCTGATGGCCGAAGCCTACCCCGTCACCTACGCAACCGCTTACGGAGCCCACAAGTCGAGGCATTACGACGGCGAGGCGGTGGACATTTCAGCCGTCGGCCTGCCGCGCAGTCTGAATCTCGAGGCCCCGGACGGCACATGCCAAACCTTCGATCTCTCCGCCCCGAACCAGACCCGCGACGTCAACCTGACGCCGGAGCTGATCTCCTGGATCGAGCGCCATTTCAAGATGGAGAAGCTCAAGTTCGACTATCCCCACTGGAACGACGCTGCTCCCCCCAAAAAGTGAAATAATCAGCATGTGTTATTCGCCCTGGTGCTGATTTTTGTTGAAAACAACTCTCGTTGGAGTTGAATAGTAGTCAACATGGTTGAAAACCTCTCATGACCCAACTGACCGGGGAGGATTACAAAATGGCGATCAGAAAAAAAACAGTAAAGAAAAAGGCGCTGAAGAAAACTACAAGAAAGAAACCGGCCAAGAAGACAACCAAGAAGACAACCAAAAAGACAACCAAAAAGAAGACAACCAAAAAGAAGCCGGCCAAGAAGAAGATCGTCAGAAAGAAAACGACAAAGAAGAAACCCGCTCCCAAACCGCGCGCAACACGGATGTACATAAGTGACTTCGACAGAGCCCTGCGGGTCGGTCGACCGCCTAACGTGGCCGCACTTTTTCCCAATTCGCGCGCTTTGTTAGTCAGCGGTAAGTTCATCGACCGGGCCATGCTCGAAAGAGGCAACTCAATCGCCATGGCCGCCAACGGCCGCAACAGCTTCGTCATCCGTGGAGTACTGCGCGCAGCCCAGCGGGCCAACTCCGCTCTGATAATCGAGATTGCAAGATCCGAGGGCGGGGCCAACCCCTACTGCGCGGTGAACTACTGGAACATCGCCCGGCAGGTGGACGCCGCCATGAACGAGATGAAGATCACGGTACCCGTTGCCATCCATGCCGATCATTACGGGCTCAAGAAGCCCGAGGATTTGGCGCCGGCGCGGGTCGAGATTCCCACCATTTTCGCAAGCGGCCTGACCTCGATTGCCATAGACGCCTCCCACCTGCCGGACGATCAGAACCTGCTGGCCAACCTGGACCTGAACCAGTACATTCCCGGCTGGGCCGGGCTGGAAACGGAGGTCGGCGAGATAAAGGGCAGCGAAGGCCTGTCGACCGCCGAGGAAGCTCTCTTCTTGATCAGGGGGTTGAACGCCCACGAGATCTTCCCCGACTGGATTGCTTTAAACAACGGCAGCAGCCACGGCATCCAGGCCAGCGATCTTGGCATCCAGGTCGATCTGACCGCCGAGATCCACGAGGCCCTGACGCCTTACAAGGTGTCCGGCGCCCAGCACGGAACATCAGGAAACAACTCAGACAGGCTCAGGGCCATTGCTAAAAGAACCCGCACCACCAAGGCCAACGTGGCCACCGCTTTACAGATGGTCTCCTGGGGCGTCGAGGTCGACGACTACGGCAATGCCCAGATGGACGAGCAAGGACGTCTGATCAAGATACCCGGCCAGGGAATGAAGGAAGAGATGTGGGCCGAAATGATGTCCTATGCGGAATCTCACGGCCAGACCGGAGGCAACACCAAGAAACTTAACCTGCCCTTCGAAAACAAGCTGCTGGGGCAACCCAGCCGTTTCCGCGATCGGATGGTAGAGCGTGTCGAGGACTTCGCTTACAACATGATGGTCAACGTGTTCGCCGCCAGGGACACGGCCGGTTTGGCCGTGGATGTCATCCTCAAGACCGGATCTTACGATCCGGGCACCAAGGCACGGCGCATCGAGAACCCTGCCGAATGGACGCGGGAACGAATCACAAGGCCAGCCGCTGGCATTCAATCCAACAAGGGCCCAGCCGGAAATTTCGACGATTGATCCGAAGAAACCGGGAAGTTATCTACTTGCCGCTGAAGTAGTCCACGGTATCCAACATACAGGCCTCGTTCTTCTCGACCCAGAAGCCATCCTTGTCCCTGCTATTGGCGAACTCGATGCACTCGTTGGTGCAAGGCTCCCTGGCGGCCCAGGTTTTCTGACCGCCCAGTGTTCGCTGGTACGGTTTCAAGGCCTTCTTGCAGCATTCGTAGCAAGCGTCGTGCACAGAATAGCACCCGAGGTAGTAGCATGACGTCGACAGCATGACTACCAGTGAGACAATCAGAAAACGGACGATTCTCATTGCAACTCCTCTCAGGATCTCCGGACAAGTGCTTCCATCGGCCGCAACTTGTTCAGGTAGTCTTCGAGTTCACCCAATCCCCGCTTGACTATGCGCCTTCCAAAATAACGCAGAACACCCGTGGCCAGGCGAAAGTGCATGAAGGCGTTGACGTAGGATGGGGCGGAATAGAATTGCCTCCAGGCCTCCATGGCGGCCTTTTGCAGCTGGTACATGCTCATCCCGGCCGGCTCGTAAACGACGTGAAAGGAATCGTACAGGCCCCAGTCACGCGTGAAAAGCCTATCGTCCAGATGCTCGAAGGTGCGTGTGCCGGGCAACGGCGTGAGGATCGAAAACTGGGCGGTATTGATGTCCTGTTTTTTCGCAAAGTCTACCGTGGCCTCTATCGTCTCTACGCTGTCCTCGTCCGCGCCCAGCACGAACATTCCATGCACGCGGATGCCCCTCTTGTGGAATTGCCGCACACAGTTTTCGATGTCCCCGACCGTCTGGCTCTTGTTGAAGCCCTTCAGCGCGGCCGGGTTGACCGACTCCAGGCCGACGTATACCTGGGTGCAGTTTGTATCGCGCATCAGGTCGAGCAACTCAGCGTCCTTGGCCGCGTGAACCGTGACCTGCGTGTACCAGCGCATCCGCCGGCCCAGGTTGCGACGCTTCATCATTCCGAGCAGTTCCCTGGCCGCGCGGCGCCTGCCTGCAAAGTTATCGTCCACGAAGAAGATGCGCTTGCCGATGGGCAAAAGGTGCTCTTCGAGCTCACGCATGATGAGCTCGTTGCTCCGGCGGCGGAAAGATCGCCCGAACATCGAGACCACCGAGCAAAAGTCGCAGTCGTGGGGACAACCACGGGAGGTAGCGATGGGTATGTGCTTCAGTTTCTGGTAGCCGGCTACCAGGCTAAAGTCGGCGAACGGCAGCGAGTCGAGATCGGGTTCGAGCGGACGATCCGGATTGTGACGTTTGAGATCTCCTTCCCGGTATGAAAGCCCGCGCACGTCGGCCAGGCTGCCTTCACCCTGGAGAACATCTACCAACTCGGCCAGGGTATGCTCGCCTTCGCCTCGCACGACGTAGTCTGCGTAATCCAGGCCTTCGTCGGGCAGAAAGCTGACATGGGGCCCGCCGAGCACCACCGGAATCTTCCTCCGGGAGACTTTATTGGCCCTGTGGATCCATTTGATCATGTCGTAGGCGTCCGGCGCGCTGGGCGTCAGTGTGGATATGCCGATCAGGTCTGATTTGAGTATCTCGAGCCCATGCTGCCAGATGTTCTCGAGTTGAGGAACGTAGACTTTAACATCGTGTCCCTTTTGCTTCAAGAGCGTCGCCATAATGGGCAACCCCAGGCGCGGAATTACGAATTGCTGAAAAACATTGTAAGTGGCCGGCCTGGCCTCGATGAGTGAAATTCTCATCTTCACAGAGCCTCGCAAACTGATTTTCGGCGAAACTACCAAGACCGCAATCTGCTGTCAATATTACAAAGCCCGTGGAATCAAGCGCGTCTTTTGCTATGATACCATCGATGGCAGAAAGCGCCTGTTCCAGTTCGTCATCGATCGGGGCTGATCTGGTCCTGCGCGGCGGCGTGATCATCACTCTTGACCCCGCGCGACCGGCCGCCGAGGCGCTCGCCGTGCGGGGTGACAGAATCAGCGCCCTGGGCGGCAGCGACGAAATCGAAGAGTATATCTGGCCCGCAACAAACGTGATCGATCTTGCCGGGCGACTGGTTGTTCCCGGCTTGATCGAGGGCCACGGCCATTTCATGGGCCTGGGCGAGTCGCTCATGCAACTCGACCTTGCAGGCGCCAGTGACTTCGACGAAATCGCAGAACTTGTCGCCCGCGAGGCTGCCGGGCTGCAACCCGGCGAGTGGATCCGGGGTCACGGTTGGCACCAGGAAAGATGGGCAAGCACTCCCCAGCCCTCCGTCGACGGTATTCCCTGTAACCCGCGCCTGAACGAAGCTGCTCCTCGTAACCCGGTATTTCTGGTGCATGCCAGCGGTCACCTGGGACTAGCCAACGCCGCGGCCATCGAGGCGGCCGGCGTCGACTCGGCCGACGGTATCTTCCGGGAAGAAGCCATGCAGGCGATATTTGGCGCCATCCAGGCTTCACGGAGGAGCCTGAACATGCAGGAGTCCGACTCCCATCACAGAAGGGCCGCGAAACTGGCCGTACGCGAGTGCCTTTCGAAGGGAATCACCAGTTTTCAGGATGCAGGTTCCAGTTTCGAAGAAATCGAATTCTTCAAGCGCCTGGCCGAAAAAGATCTTCTCGGCCTGCGCCTGTGGGTGATGATCTCGGAGGACAACCCTGCGCTCGAGGAGAATCTCGAGTTCTACCGGATTGTGAGTGGCGGCAATAAACACCTGACCGTCAGGGCCATAAAGCGCCATGCCGACGGCGCACTCGGCACCCACGGCGCCTGGTTGATCGAACCTTACACCGATCTGCCGACCAGCCGAGGCATGAACACGACTCCGCTGGAAGAAATTGCCCGCACAGCCAGGCTGGCACATGAGCATGGCTTTCAGCTATGCACCCACGCCATCGGCGACCGGGCCTGCCGCGAGGTGCTCGACCTCTACGAGCGCATCTTTTCTAAGCGACCCGCGGCAAAGGATCTGCGCTGGCGCATCGAGCACGCCCAGCACCTGTCAGCGCTTGACGTGCCCCGCTTCGCGCGCCTGGGCGTCACGGCCTCGATCCAGGGCGTCCACTGCGTCTCGGACGCCCCCTGGGTGAGAAAACGTCTTGGAGAGAAACGGGCACGGGAAGGCGCCTACGCCTGGCGCAGCCTGCTGGACTCGGGCGTCCTGCTGACTAACGGCAGCGACGCGCCCGTAGAAAATGTGGATCCCGTGGCCGGCTTCCATGCCCTGGTTACCCGCAGAACCAGGGAAGGTGATCTATTTTTTCCACAGCAGCGCCTGACGCGTCTCGAAGCACTAAGGGCCTGCACGCTGTCTGCCGCCCGCGCCGCGTTCGAGGAGAACGACAAGGGCTCGCTGGAGCCCGGCAAGCTGGCCGACATGATCGTGCTCTCGCATGACATCATGAGCGTGCCCGAGGATCAGATATTGCAGACCCGCGTCATGCTGACCATCCTCGGCGGGCGGGTCGTCTACCGCGGCGGGAGCGAGTACGGAAATGCGTTAGGCCGAAATCACCGTTGATTCACTGTCTCGATTCTGCTCTGATGATCTTCATCTCTATTTTCAAAGGAGAACGCCATGCCTTTCATTCGCGTTGAAACCAATGTTCCGCTGGGCCGGGAAGACAAACAGGAATTCATCAAGAAATTCTCTGGCTCTGCCGCCGACATGCTGGGAAAGCCCGAAAGCTACGTAATGGTCGCCCTGGATGCCGAGAAGGCGCTCCTGTTCGGGGGCACGAACGAACCGACGGCTTATGTCTCGCTGGGCAGTATCGGGCTGGCCAAGGAGACCTGTCCTGACCTGTCTGCAAAGCTGTGTACGCTACTGGAGTCCGAACTCTCGGTTCCCCAGAACCGGATTTACATAGACTTCAGGGATCTCGAAGGGAAGATGTTCGGCTTCAACGGCAAGACCTTCTAGGTAGCAGGTCTAAAACTGACACATCACCGATTTGCCTCTGTACGCAAGCATGCAAGGCCAACTCGAACTGCTTCGTTGTCGGCCTTTCCCGCTGCAACACTCCCGGCGACGATGCCGACGGCATCTGCACCCCGCCCGATTTCAACTGTTGCTGGTACTGCGAATAGGCTAAGTCTCCGATTTGGGTTCTTTGGTGGCAACCAGCCCGTTGTACAGCAGCAAGCCGATGATGGTGACCACTCCGATGGCGGTGAATATCAGCCACAGGGTGCGCGGCTGATTCATCTGGTCGACGAATTTGACGTACAGATCGGCACCGACCACACTGCCGATGCTCGAGCCGATTACACCGTAAAGAAACAGATAGCCCATATACATGGCCACCCGCGACTTGGGCGCTGTCTGGCCTACATAAGAGATGAACTTCGGATGGGCGGTCATCTCGCCGATCGAGAAAATCACTATTCCCAACATGAAAACCCAGATACCTGTCGAAATGGCCAGGATCGCCATGCCGATGGTTCCCATGCCGATCCCGACAATCATGGTCGGCAGAGCCTTGGTTTTCTTGACCAGCGTCGAAACAACCAGCTGCAAGAGGATGATCGTAAAGGCGTTTATTACCGTGACGATCTCGACGTCGAAACGCCAGGTGAAGTCGAAGCCGATTGCCGCAATGACACTATTGACTGCCCGATTGAGGCTGGTCGGATCGACATAGGCTTGCACGTACCACAGGACCGAATCGAACATTTGGAAATACAACACCCAGAAGCCCGAGTAGATAATGATCATCAGCAGGAACTTGACGTGATCTTTGAATCGGCTCATTTCGTCGTAGCCGATTGCGTACAACGACAGCACCGTCAAGCTCAACAAGCTGCATAGAACGCGGGCGAACAGCGACAGGCCGGGCAGCAACCAGATCGGCAAGTATAAAAAAGCAAGCGTAAAAAATACATAGGACAGCTTTCCGGTCAGGCCGGCCGCCTGAAAGGCCGCCGCCCGGCGCTGAACGATCAAGCTGCATAATAACAACAGGCCCACAAAGACCAGCAAGAAAGGATGCTTGTTGGCCTTCCCGGCCAGTTCGTCGATCTTGCTCATCTTGAGCGCGGCCAGCCGAGGGTCGGACTGTAACCGTTTTTGAAGTTCAGTGCGGTTTTTCTGGTAAGTCTTGTAATCACGAATTACCAGGCCTACCCGGCCGCTGGAGCGGTCTTGGATTTCGAAGGCGCCGGCGGTCGAGTCGAACTCGACTTCTAGAATTGTTTTTTGCACGGCATCGTCGCGAAAGCGGCCGAGGTCCTTGATCGACACCGGCCCGAGAAAACCGACTTCAGTCATGAAGCCGGCCAACTCGGTCGCGTATTCATCCAACCTGTCGGGATTATAGAAGGACAACACCGCCCATGGCCGGGAACACCTGACCGTTAGAAGCTCAGCCAACACAAGGCCGGTATTGTATTGGGTATACAGCCGGGCGATTTGCTCCGGGCCGATATCCGGTTTGTCGCACTTGAACTCGAAGTTGTAAAATTCCGCTCGGCACAAGTTCGGCTCGCCGTATACCACCAGTTTGCTGTTCTCCGTGGGATATACCCGGGCTGCAAAGGTGTGATTGACGCCTTCGGATTGGCTGAACTTCCAGCCGCCATAACCCAGAAAGACCGCAAATATCAGCAATACCAGAACAACACCCCTGATAGATTGACGCATCCAGGCCAGCAGCAAGATGAACGGGCTGTAGATAATCTCGAAGGCATTCGCCAAGGTTTGCAGCAGACTGGCTTTTTCTTTGGCGTCGTCCTCCTTGGGTTTAGGAGGTTCCTTGAAGACAAAAATGGTAGGCAGCAGCATTGCCCCGGTACCGATCGCCGAGGCGATGATTACCCATTCCCAGCCGATGTTATCTCTGAGAAACGGCACCAGGATCAGCGGAAAAAGAAAAGCTCCCAGATTGATCGACCAGTAGAATATTCCAAAACCGATAGTCGAATTGCTCTCATCGGTGCAACGCGCAATCGTGCCGGAAATAATCGGTTTGAAAGTCCCGGCCCCGATACCCATGACAACCAGCGACAGAAACACGGCCGCGTAGCCGGTATTCTGGCTGACCAGAAAATAGCCGCCCCCCAGCAAAGAAAACGCAATCATCAGCATTCGTCGGTAACCAAAACGGTCGGCCAGAGCACCCGACAGAATGGGCAAGAAATACAACAGCGGCTGAATGGTGCCCTTGATCAGCCCGACGTCTTGCTTTGCGAACTGCAGCACGTCGACCATGTAGACCGACAAAACGCTCATCATTCCGTAGTAGGAGCCACGTTCGAAGAATTCGAACATGACAACCAGCCAGAATAGCCCGGGAAACTTGCTCCGGACCTCGGCCTTTTGATCTTCGGTCACATTTTTCTCCGATATGACTTGCGGCTTTTACAAAGGCAGAACACATAAAGGGGTACGGTTTCAACTAATTAACTTGCTTAAGAACCGGAGGGGGTGACTTCTGTTCCCGATATGCGCATAGTAGGAACAGATGTGCTAAGGAGGACGCCATGGCAAAGAACCGACTCAACATCAGCCTGGACCAGGATCTCGTGGACTTTGCAAAGCTCTTCGCCGCGGAGAATCGCACCACGGTCGCCGAGGTGATCACCCAGTACTTACTCAGCTTGAAGCGCAGGGCACAGGGCGAGACCACGGAGAAGATCCTCGCTCACCCGGCTTTTCACGAGGCTCTGGCGGATGTCCAGGCCAGGCTCCGCGACGGCAACACCGAGTGGCATACCTTTGACGAGGTCTTTTCCGACTGATGGATCTGAGTAATCAATTATGCGGTAACTGCAACTCGACTCGTATAAAGTAGTGGGTCCCGGCGTCGGAGTAGATCTCAATCAGGTGATCCCCCTCAATCTTGATTTTCTGCTCCTTGGTGAAGACGCCGTCGGCTCCGGCGGCCACGGCGAAGATGTCCTCGCCCCCGCTCTCGTAGTTGTACGAGTCGTGGCAACCGGGCTCGTACCAGGTGATCTTGGTATCCACGCCCGGGTGCTCGCGGGTCTTGAAAAATATCTTGATGACTATGGTGGCGTCGGCCGGCGTGATGACCACGAAGTTTGTGTAGCCGGGAAAATCACCCTCGATGTATTTGCTCTCGCCCAAGGTACAGCCGGCGGTCTGCTGACAAACCGGGATGTTGTTATAACAGGGATCGTGGTCGGCCCCGGCGATGAAGTCACTCACGGACACGCCACTGCAAGTGCCGTCTTCGCAGGTCTGCCCTGACTCGCAGTCCGCTTCCGTACCACACCCGCACTGCTCACTGACACATGTCCGGTTCGACTTTTGTACGGTGCAGTCCAGGCAGTTCGGACCGCAATTGCGATCGGCCGTGCAAGGAACACATTGAGTTCCGTCGCAGAATTCCCCCTGCTCACAGCCACCTTCACACGGCTCGCTATTCCCCGCGCCGCAACCTGTCAGGAGAAATGCCAAGACAATTAGAGACAACAAAAGAAAATAGCGGTTCATTCTTTCGCTCCGTTGCAAAGTGTGCCGACCCGCCGTACGGTGCCGAAGCACAGGATGAGTATCGTTACGGGTCGCGAGACCAGCAGCGTTTTTTCAAAACATGCCGACTATAGCACAGCCTGGCTCCTCAAAGGATTTCTTTTGCCCTGTTGAGGGGAAGAACGGGGACGGAGTACAGTCCAAGTTCCAGAACCAATTTTAGTAAGTACAAAATAGCAAATATCTCACTTGCCATGGACGGTCATTCACCGCCTCCCCTGCGCAGTTCACCGAGGGTCCCCCGGAACTGACCGAACTCCTGCTGACCTTTCGGTTTCAGATTGTTATTTTGGCAGCAGACGGAGCGAATGGCTCTCAAACCCGTGAAGGAGGACGAAATGAATCACATGGCTCACTTGAACCGTATCAACCATCCCTGCTGCATGAAACGCTCCCCAATGGACCAGGTCCGTCACGGCCTGTTCTGGGGCGGGGCCCTGGTGCTGTTTGGAATCTTGTTTCTGCTCCAACACCTGGGCCATCTTGGCAACCATCGGGCCATGAACTTCTGGCCGCTCTTGCTGATCGTCGGCGGCCTGCTCAGCCTGTTCCGAAAGGGTCACCGGGCTTGTGGTCTGCTATTTACGGTTATCGGCGGCCTGGCCCTGATGAGCACCCTGAACATCCTTAGCATAAGCTGGAGCCTGGTCTGGCCGTTGGCTATCATCGGTGCCGGAATCCTGATGGTCTACAAGGTCGTTACGCTGCGTTGGCAGGACCAGGTCTCAACCGGGCAGAGCGGTCTGGTGCTGGGAACCGCCGTGATGGGCAGCAAGGAAGACCGGATCGACTCCCAGGAGTTCGAGGGTGGTGAGGTAACCGCGGTGATGGGCTCCCAGGAGATCGATCTCAGCCAGGCCGAGATCAAGGGTCAGGAGGCGACGTTGAAAGCCGTGGCGGTCATGGGCTCGGTCGAGATCCGGGCGGCGGCCCACTGGCGGGTAGTGGTGCAAGGAAATCCGGTTCTGGGTTCTGTCGAGGATCGCACCCGTGAGCCGCTGCAGGGTGTAGAGAAGCCAAAGACGCTCATCATCCAGGCCATCGCCATACTGGGAAGCGTTGAAATTCGCAACTGACCGATGAAAATCGGTGCTTGGCCGAATAGCGGCTGGTCTTTCACGGATCAGCCGCTATACTGGTGGAAGTACAACAAGGAGAAAAATCCGTGAAATGTCATAATCAGGGTTCAGCGGTGCACTCGCGGCGCAGCGGGTTGCTGATCGGCGGTGTATTGATCGTCCTGGGAGTGCTCCTGATGTTGTCCAAGCTGGGAGTGCTGGGAGATTTCGAGATCAAGACCTTCTGGCCGCTTATTCTGGTCGCGATCGGAATCGTCAAGCTCTTCGGCCGCGAGGATCCGCCCGGACGGGTCTGGGGCCTGATGCTGATCGGGGCTGGTGCCCTGGTACAGCTGCACTATCTCAACGTGCTGACCTTGAGGTGGGAATTGGTCTGGCCGGCCCTTCTGATCGTATTCGGGCTATTCGTACTGGGATCGTCATTGTACCGGGCCCGCAGAAGGAAAAGCACCAGCCGCTCCGACTCGGTTGTGGACATCTTTACGGTCCTGGGCGGCAAGGAAGACCAAATCGACTCCAAGGAGTTCGAAGGCGGAGACATCTTCTGCTTCATGAGCGGCTGCCAACTGGATCTGCGCGACGCCCGGATAAAAGAGTCCGAGGCGGTCATAAGAATCCTGGCCATCATGGGCGGGGTGGATCTCAAGGTTCCGGACGACTGGAGCGTCACCGTCCGGGGAACGCCAATCATGGGATCCTTCGAGGACAAGAGCCGCTCGCGCAAGAGCGACGAACCCGCCGGCCAACGCCTGATCATTGAGGGCATGGTGCTCATGGGTGGGGTGGAGATCCGAAACTAGCCGATGCAACGATCATTCACCAGACGTGCCCGGACCGCCTACTTCCTTGCCTGGCTGCCCATGGCCGCCTTGCTTTCCGTGGTGCTTAGCCTGCGCGGTCTGCCCTGGGTCGAGGCCTTGTCTCTGGGAGTGGGGCTTTGTCTGCCCTATGCCCTGGTGTGCGGTTCTTCATACTTCATGGCCCGGGCTATGCCGCTCAAGAGTGTTCGCCTTTTGCAAGTGCTGACCAGCCTGGTGAGCGCATCGGCGCTGGCCGGGGCGCTGTGGGCCGGAACGGCCTACTCGATCGCCCAGATGCTCCCTGAGGCAGCGGCCGGTCGCCTGATCGGTCAGCTGTGGGTACTTTTCGGTCTGGGAGTGGCCTACTTCGTCCTGTCGCTGGTTTACCACTACCTGATCCTGGCCCTGGAGGAGACCCGCCGGGTGGAAATCAGCGAACAGGAGGCCCGGGTACTGACCCGCGAGGCCGAGCTTCGGGCTCTAAAGTTCCAGGTCAATCCGCATTTTTTATTCAACAGTCTCAACGCCATCGCCGCCCTGACCACCAGCGAGCCCGAACAGGCTCGCCGGATGTGTCAGTTGCTTTCGAGCTTTCTGCGGACCAGCTTGCGCCTGGGCGACCAGGGCGCCGTCACACTCAAGGAAGAGCTGGACCTGGTGCGCAGCTACCTGGATGTCGAACTGGTTCGTTTTTCAGACCGGTTGACCATCGAAGAGAAGGTGCAGGAAAATTGTCTGAACCTGATGATCCCTCCCCTGCTGCTCCAGCCGCTTATCGAAAATGCGGTCAAGCACGGTATCGGCACCCTGCAGGAGAGCGGTACGATAACCCTGAATGTAAGCCGGGATAACAACCGCCTGTGCATATCGGTCGGTAACCCCCTGGATCCGGACGAGCCGGCCCAGCCCGGCAGCGGTCGCGGCCTGCAAATCGTCGGAGAACGCCTGGGCGCCTTCTATGGCAAGGATGCCCGAATAGTGATAGACAAGAACCGGCGTCATTTCCGGATAGATCTGAAAATACCCGTCGAGGAGGATTGATGAGCGGTCCTGAAACCATTCGGGCCATCATCGTCGACGACGAAAAGCTGGCCCGCCAATACCTGGTTGAGCTTCTGAGACAGCACCCGCAGGTTGAGGTGCTGGCCGAGTGCAAGAACGGCTTCGAGGCGGTCAAGGCGGTGTCCGATACTCTGCCGGACCTTCTGTTTCTGGATATTCAGATGCCTAAACTGAACGGTTTCGAGGTGCTGGAACTGCTCGAACATCCGCTGGCGGTGGTATTCGTTACCGCCTACGACGAATATGCAGTGAAGGCCTTCGACGCACACGCGGTGGACTATCTGTTGAAACCTTTTTCGACAGAACGCCTGGCAGAAGCCATAGAAAAAGTTCAGCGCAACCTGAAACAGCCCCGGCTTCCGGGGCCTGAATTGAAAGAGGCCGCCCGGGCGGCGGACGACTACCAGAAACGGATCGTAGTCAGGGACGGCACCAGTGTTGTGATAATACGGGATGACGACATCGATTTTATCCAGGCCGAGGACGATTACGTGTCCATCCACAAGCGGGACAAATCCTGGCTCAAGCACCAGACGTTAGCCAGCCTGGAGACCGCCATGGACCCGCAGCGCTTCGTGCGTATTCACCGCTCGGTGATCGTGAATGTCGAGCGCATAGCCAGGATAGAGCCCTACACAAAGGACCGCTACCTGGCCATCCTGAAAGACGACACCCGGCTCCCCATCAGCCGCAGCGGCCACAAACGAATCAAGTCTATCTTGTCGTGAAGAACAAAGGGTGAGAACAACGGGGACGGAGTATAGTTCATGGCCCTCTCAGGTAGTTGTGGTCGGAAAAGAGTGTTTGACCTACTTGTTAACAGGATCGGAAATGTACACCTTTTCGCCGTTTGCATCGAAGAGCAAAACCCGATCGGCAAGCAGATCATTCCCCAGGACGATCACAAGAGCTTCGGGCCCACCGGCAAGTATCTCAATTACCTTCATCAATTTTAGCTCACATACCTCAAGTGGTACTGATTTATTAAATAGACTTCCAACTTTAAACGAATCGAACCTGTAGGTTCTGCACTGCATTGGCTTCCCGTCGATGCCCTTGGCAATGCGCAACGATAGTACTTCCTTATTTTCCCAATCCGCATGGAATAACTCGGCCGCTTTGTGATTTAAAACGGTTTTTCCGCATCCTGAGTCAACCAACATACTCAATGCTGAGCCATCACTTGACATCAACTTCACGAGAGGAAGACCTTTGTAACCAGAAAACGAAAATGAATGCATCATACTTCCTCGATGCCGCTCCTTAGAGGCAAAGGTTCCCTTTGGATGAAGGCGAATAACCTTGGATGGGTAGTCGATCTCTACATCGTGCAACAAAAAAAACGGCCGGCCTAAAATGCCGTGCACGACCATTCCAACCTTCTCTGCAACAGCAGGCATTTCTTTGATCGATACAATAAGGCCTCGAAAGGTCACCGGCACGAATACGACACTCTCAAACTCGATGTGACGTACAATTTCCATTCTTCCGCCCCACCCGATGATAGGCACCTTTTTTAGATGTTCCTCTCGCAGGCCTAATTCTCCAAGTGCCTGAGAGGTAATCATATTCATCATCGCAGCGCTATCTACCATGAAATTCTTATTCCCTCCTTGGTTGATAGACACATTCAGTATGATGTGACCCGTTTTTGCCTGTACAAACGGCACCTCCACGACCGATGCGGGTGCCTTTTCTGTCTTGGTGACGAATACATTGGGCGCACATGCCGATGTAATGACCACAATACTAACGAAAATGGCAACTACGATGTTGAAAGTAATCAGCTTACTTGTTATTGATTTCACTTGCTCCTCCCAAGAATTTCTAATCAATAGAATCTAGATACCATTAGGCCCATCTTCGTCACCTGAAGGAGATATTGTCAAAGGGCTTGAGGACATAAGTGACCGCAGGCCGAAAAAAGGACGACATCTGCCCCGATTTTCGTGACTGATACGTGACTGAAACCGGCTGAAGCGGTCCAAATCGGGTTTGTACCGGTTGGTCCCGGATCCACCGGCTCCGAAGAAGCCGCCTGAAAAAACAAGGCCCCGCAAACACTTGCGAGGCCCTAGACAAATGGCGAAATGCCGGAGGGCAGACTCGAACTGCCGACACGGGGCTTATGAGACCCCTGCTCTGGCCACCTGAGCTACTCCGGCAAAGGCGCAACGTAATTACAGTAGCCGCCGAAGGCTGTCAAGAAAGAGTTTCCCTTACAGACATTCCCAGATGCAGGCATGCTCCCGGCAGGTCCAGCGACCTGCACAGCCGTCTACCGTCAGAGGTTGGTTGCGGCAGTCATCCACTTGCTGACAGTGGCCGAGCGCTATGCATGTGCCCGGGCACTGGCAGCCGGGGCAGTCGGGGCAGTAGTCGCGATTGAGACAGTAGAGATCTTGGCTGGGGCATTCTGTCCGCTCCCAGCCGTTGTCGCAGTCTTGGCCCTCGCCGGGCAGACAGTCTCCCCGGTGCCAGTAGCTCTGATCGTGGCAGTCTGCGTAACATACATCGATGTAGCTTTGGAAATCCTCGGTACAGACCGGGATGGGGGGCCGGTCCAGTTCACGGCAATAGTCGCACAACGGATCGCAGTCGCCGGAATAGGAAACCTGGTGGCCCGAGCAGGCGGCCTCGGCCGCCCCGCACCAGTAGGTCTCTCCGTTCGAGGCGCATACCGGATCGGGATCGAGACAGGCCGCCTGGCACTCGCAGCGCCCGCGATAGCTGTAGTCCAGCCCCAGGCAACGCGCGTGGCACTCGTTGGGCAGACTGATGTTCTGGCCGCGGTATGCGGCACAGACGGGATCCCAGTTGAAAGGACAGTCGCAATCCTGGCTGAGAATCTCGCAGCGGCCCGCGACGCAGATCCCGGGACGGTTGGTGCAGGCGTCGTTCGCATAGGGGCCGGGGGCGCAGGCGCCCATGGCCGCGCAGTCGCTTTTGAGCTTGTCCAGATAGTCCTGTTCGAAGAAGCGGTTGACCGCGCCCTCCAGGTAGCCCGCATGGCAGTCGCAGCTCGGACAGCCGATCGGTACATGAACGCAATCGGAGCCCGTCAGGCAGCTATCCCAGTCGTTCGACGAATAATCCATCTCGCAGCTTCCTGATACGCACACGGCCGAGACCTGCGGCGGCACCCGGCACTCCTCGTCGGTGCAGATGACATCTCCGCACTCGGGACGTGTGTTCCACTCCTGGAGACTGTTGGTCAGCACGGCCAGGTAGTCGGCCCTGGTCGTACCGCAGCAGCAGTCGCGCGAGACGAGAGTGCAGTCGGCGTTCAATGTGCAGCCCTCTCGGCAGGGTACTGTCACTGGCTTGTCGGCGTCGCAGCGGCCGGAGACACAGGTCGGCATCACACCGCACTTGTTAAGCGGGTTACAATCGGCGTCCTGGCTGCAGCGCCTGCCGGGCTCTTGCTGCTGGTAAGCGACACAGCCACTCACCCAGATTCCGAGACAGGCGCCGATGACCGTCAGGGTACGCATATCCACTCGCAGGCGTGGTTTTGGCAGAACCACGATCCAACGCACTCGATGTGATCCAGCGGCTGGCGCTCGCAGTGGGCCGCCTCCAGGCAGTGCCCCAGGGCGATGCACACCCCGGCCGCATCGGGAAAGTCGTCTTTCATCAAGCAGAATAGATCGTCAGACTCGCAAGGCGGCCCTCCATAGCCCGCGCACATGTTCCCCTCTCCCGCCAGGCATCGCCCCTCGTGCCACCAGTCGAGGTCGTGGCACTCGGCGAAACAGATGTCTTGCTGATCGCAGAAGTCCTGGTCGCAGGCAGGGATCGACGGCCGGCCGAGCATCATGCACATCTCGCAGTCGTGGTTGCACGAACCCGGATACCAGACCTGCTGGCCGTTGCACTCCGCCTCCGCTTCTCCGCAGTAATAGGTGGCGCCGTTGGTGGCGCATACTCCGCGCATGCACGGGCCGCCGTCGCAAAACATCTGGCACTCGCAGCGGCCGTGGTAATACCAGTCGCGGTCGACACATTCCGCCTCGCAGGGGCTGCCGAAGGTGGCCCAGGCCGCCCCGGTCCCGCTGCAGACCGGGTCCCAATCATCGCCACAGCCGCACTTTTCAGAGAGCGTCTTGCAGTGCCCGCCGTCGCACACGGCCGGCCAATCGGTGCAGGTGTCGTACTGCTCGCACTTGATGTCGATCATCGCGCACATGGCGTTCAGTTCATCCAGGTAGGCCTGCCGGGAATCGACGTTGACAGCCGCCTCGCCGCCGGCCAGCTCGCAGCCGCAGCAATCGGCCGGTACCTTGACGCACTCGGAATCAATTTTGCATGACGTCATGTCGCTGCAAGTGTACTCGCAGCGGCCGCTCTTGCACTCGAAGGCGCCCCGGCAATCGTCGTGGGGAAGTCCCTGGCACTCGGAAACATCGAGACACGTCCCGTCGGCCACGCACTCGTTCTTGTCGTCGGGTTGAATGCGGCAATGCATGTCCGAGGGGCAGTCCGAATCTTGCGTGCATGTTTGCTGGCACGGCAGATCGGTCGTCAGGTTCGGATCGCACTTGCCATCCACGCAGCGGATCAATGTGCCGCATTCCTTTCCGGGGTTGCAGTCGGCCAGAGTGTTGCACTCCGCCTGTGAACCGCTGCCGTACAGAGAGCAGCCGCCGACGAGTGCGAATAGTGCCAGGTAAAAAACAGAGACTATTCCATTCATGACCACCTCCGATAATATACAGCCTGAATCACGCAACTATTATGCCATGTTCGGCTATATTCCAACAGCCCGAAATATGGACTATTTACACATGCCACCCGGCCACACGACTCAGAATTCTGATGGCGCAACCTCAGAAAAAATAGCCACTTGCACGAATCATCGTGTCCGATTAGTATTCATGGTGGCCATCCGATCCTGGGGGAACACAGGGAGGTGCTCGTTGGACGTCATGAAAAAATACTGGCTGCTCGAAGCGGTGCTTGTCGCAACTATTCTTATGCTTGCCGGCTGCAACGGCAATTCGGTCCCCACCGACGGCGGCCATTGCGATAACGCCTGTAAATACTACAGCGATTGTCCGGCAGACCAGGACTGCGTAGACGGCTGCTGCAAGCGCAGCGGGCCGTGCGCCAACGACTTCACCTGCCAACCCGGCGGCCTGTGCGTCGACGGCCGCTGCGTCAGCTTGTGCGGCAACGACACCGACTGCCCGGACGAGGCCAGTTGCGTCTTCGGCTTCTGCGAGATCTATCCCAAGGATGTTCTCGACGCTCTGAACTCGCCGGCTCCGGACGAGACACAGACAGAAAAGAAGCCTCTGAAGGTCGGCATAGGCGACGTGGCCCTCGACTTTCCGGTCGGCGTCAGCATGTGGGGTTTCGGCGCCCGGCTCGGGCCACGCACACCCTACCGCGACACGCTGGGCGGCTCGGTTTCCATGTGGGATCGCCCGCGGGTCAAGGTCTTCGTCTTCGACAACGGCCTAAAGCGCATCATTCTCGTCCGGGCGCCGATGGGTTGCTCGACCGACTTCATGGCAACCATGGTTGCCTGGCGTGTGTTCCAGGCCACCGGCGAGAACTACATCAACCGCCTGGTATTCTCCGCGCCGCACAGCCACTCCGAGCCGGCTCGCTTCTGGAACATCTTCGTCAAGGGGGCCAGCCTGGGGGTGCTGGGAACGGGCGATTTCTCCTACGAGATCTTCTACCGTATCTCGACCGACCTGACCAAGGCCGTCCTGCAGGCACTGGACAACCTCGAGC
The DNA here is from genome assembly GCA_964640665.1 of uncultured Myxococcales bacterium. Lineage (GTDB taxonomy): Bacteria > Myxococcota > B64-G9 > B64-G9 > B64-G9 > DATKYQ01. Next base: position 10,082 of record CAZXHT010000012.1, on the reverse strand, counting down.
CGGCGCGCTTCGGTTACGCCATAAACGAGCACATGGATCCGGAAGGCAAGGTTCACCGCTACCGCCGTGGCGAGTATCCCGGCATCGACATGGACGACACGCTGGTGGTCATGCGTATCGACGACGCCGACGGCAACCCGCGCGCGGCTTTTATCAACATGGCCCTGCACGGCACGCACCTCGACGGCACCGCCGTGAGCATGGACGCCCCCGGTGGAGTCGAGTCGATCGCCCAGCAGAGGCTCCAGCAGCAAAGCGGCCTGCCGGTCAAGGCCGCCTTCCTGTCGCGCTGCTCAGGCGACGTCTCCCCGGCCGGCGACGGCTCCGGGCTCGACGACTGGCGCAAGGTACAAGAGGTCGGCGTACAGGCCTGGCCCAAGATCAAAGAGCTCTTCGACTCGCTCGACGGCAAGACGACCTCGGACGTCGAGATGGACATCGCCAACCGGCGGGTGGCCGTCAACCGCGAGGCTCTGGGCTATGGGCCCGATGAGTTCTACGACATCATCGGGGACAACCCTTGCAGCACGGACAAGGACTGCGGGTCCGGTTACGAGTGCATCAAGGAAATGTGCGGGACGAGATACTACTTCGGCGCCTTCCAGTGCGTCTCGGGAAGTGATGAAGATCCCGCCACCTTGCACGAGGACGGTCACCTGGGATGCATCTTCTCGGCGGAGACGCTGGCCAAGGGACGCCCCATTCCCCAGTTCGGCAAGGCCCGCATGAGCGTGCTGCGCATCGGCGAGCTGGGCATGATAACCGTGCCCGGAGAGGCCCTCAGCCAATACGGCCGCGACCTTGTCGATCACATGAAAGCCGCCGGTTTCAAAGACGCCACCATCCTGGGCTACAGCCAGGATCACCACCTGTACGTCATGCACGCCGACAACTGGATGCAGGGCGGCTACGAACCCTCGATGGGTATCTGGGGCTGGAAAGAGGGCGACTACTTCTTCGACAAGACCAACGAAATGACCGATCGCTTCGCCTCGAGCGGCGGATACGTGGATAACGCCGGTATGAAACCGACCTTCTTTGAGTTCCCCTGCGTCACCGACTCCGACTGCGATCCCGATCCGCAGGGCAACCCGATGCAGTGCGGCGCGGACGGCTTCTGCATCGTCTGGGTCAGCGCCACTTCCGATCCAGGCACGATCCTGTCAGACGTAGCGGCAACGGTCGAGCGCATCTCGATGTCCAGGCTGGCATGGAGCGGAGGCCACCCGGGAGTCGATCTGCCCCGCATGACCCTCGAACGCGACGACGGCGGCAGTTGGGTCGGGGCAACCAACACCGGGGGCGTGATCTACTCGGATGACGGCCACGACACCATGACTTTCTACCGCGGCGACTACAAGAACGATCACAGATGGGAACTCGACTGGGAAGCCGGCGCCGATTTTCCCGTGGGACGCTATCGTATCCACATTGAAGGCCACTACTTCGATGGCAGCGGAACACAAAGCTACCAGCTGAACTCGCAGGCCTTCGATTTCGTTCCCTGCTCACGCATGGTGGTATTCGGCCTTGAACTAACGTCGGATAACGTCTCCGGCTGGGTGTCCTATCCGCCGGGACCGACCAACAACGACGGCCTTTCGGATTTCTCGAGCCTGCAGCCTGCAGGTTTCCTGCGCCACAGCGGCCTGGTGCCGCCGACCATGCCCTGGCCTGCGGCCTCCGACGGCAGTGTCAAGGTTGACATCACCATCCAGCCGCCGAGCGGCGATGCTGTGCAACTCGACGAGGTTCCGGTGAACCTGTCGGGCGACGCCGACTATGTCTATGTCACCTCACGCAACCAGGGTGCGGTTAACACCGCAACACAAAACTTGCCCAGCTCGGGATTCACGCTAAGTCACGGAGCCTATAGGGGTGCCGGAAGCTACAACCTGACCATGACCGCCACCGACGCGCAGGGTAACAGCGGATCACAAACGACGACCATAGACTTGCAGTAACCCCAGAAAATACTTTCAGATCCAGCCATAAGCGTTCGCAATACAAGCATTTATTTGCGACATTTTCTTGACAGCGATTCGCCTTGTGTTACCATGACTGCACCTCAACAAAGGACCTCATGGCCAGCAGAGCCGGCAAGATTTTCCTATCGACCAAGGGACACAAGGAGCGAGCGTGTCGTCTGTTCGAGGAGGAGGATCTGCGGCCCGAGGAACGGGCTTATGTTTCGCTGCTCAACCTCGGCCTGATGAAAAGCCTGCAAACGAGTTCATGCCGATCCCTGCTCAGCGTCCTGCCCCGAGTCGGGCGGCGCGATGATCCGACGCAGCGAGATGTGTGCCGTGAAGAGGAAGGGCACTCCCCAGAGGACCTGTTGACCTAGCTGCATGGCATGAACGATTATGGCAAAAGCCATGCCCGAAGTTCCCAAGAGCGCCTTACTGATAAACAGGCTCAGGCCCAGCTTCGTGAAATAGTGGAAGTTGCCGATCATGCCCGGCCCCGCGGGAATCATCAATCCGACACACAGGACGCTCAGGACGGTGAAGGCCTCGATCAACCCGAGATGCCCCAGTTCCTCGAAGGCGCCGAACATGTACCATAAGCCCAGCCCGGCCATGCCCCAGTAGAGAACGGTCATGGCGAGAAAAACCGCGGCCAGGCGCATGTTTGGCAGCGCCTGCAACCCATCGATAAACGAGCGCAGGATTGATTCCAGGCGCCCGGCCAACCTGCCGGGCAGCAGCCGCAGCAACCAGCGCCGGAACCAGGCAACCGTCTTCTCGCGCCGGCGATGCGCAACCACCAGAAAAACAAGAATCAACAAAAAGACCACCAGGATCGCCCAGGCCCAGGTATGGATCTCGAACGACACCTGCAGCCTGTCACCCAGAAAGAAAAGGATGCTCGTCAACAGTAAGGCCATGGCCAGGCTGTCTACCACCCGTTCGACCACGACGGTGGCCAGCGCGGCGCTTACGCGAATCCCGCCCGGCCGGGCTATCAGGATCGGCCGGGCGAACTCTCCCAGCCTGAGCGGCAGCAAAATCAAGGCCATTATTCCAACCGAGCCGACACTCATCAGCTTGCCGAACCCAACCCGGCCGAGAGGTTTCAACAGGATTCCCCAACGCAGGATGCGCACGAACTGGACGGCCGAAAGGATGACCAGGTAACCCAGCAGGCGCATGCCATTCACCCGGGAAAACACCCGCTGCAGATCATCCCAGTTCACTCCCCGGGCGGCCATCCAGATGAAGAAAGCGCCGATGACCAGCGAGGCGATCAATTTAGTCCAGAATCTCTTCACTTAGTGTTGCTCCAGCGGTTGATCCAACCCGGCGATCTCGGCGGGTGTCGTGCGCAGCATGCGATCCACTCCTTCCCGGCCGACGAGATCCTCCAGGACATGCAGGCCCTCGGCAATAGCCTGTGATCTGTCCGCCGAGTGCAGGTCGGTCGTGGCGGCGTCCACCAGGCCCTTCTCAACCAGGGCCACCGCCGTCTTGCGCGCCTGCTTGCTCCATTCTCCCGCCAGGCCGCTCAGGTTCACGAGTATATAGCAACCCCTCTGCCTCAAGGCATTCAATGCCGCGGGATTGGCCTGTACCTCTGGATAGCGCTCGACATGGGCGATGACCGGCTTTTTCTTCTTGACCTCGGCAAGAAACAGCAGGTCTTCGAAGCGGGGAGGAAACCCTGACAGGGGAAACTCCATCAGGAAGGTGTCTCCCCGCGGAAAGCAAAGCGGTCCCGATTCATGGATCAGTTGCGGCACGACGTCGCTGTAGTGCTCGGCCGCCAGGCGCAGTTTCAAGGGGCATCCCGCATCCGTCATCTTCTCGATCAACGCCAGGCCACGTTCGACAAAGGCCTCCATGTCCACTCGCGCCGAGCCCCATGGAACGTGCGGTGTCGCGAATACTTGCCGAAAGCCAAGCCGGGCAAGCTCTGCGGCCATGCGCAAAGAGCCAGCCAAATCGGCGGGGCCGTCGTCCAAACCGGGAAGAATGTGACAGTGGATATCTATCATTGGCCGCGGAACGTGCGCTGCTCCAGGCCGTTGGCAATGTCCTTGTGCTGTCCGTCCGGCGCCGCGATCAGGATCCGATCGATCTTCTCTCCCTCGAGAAAGTTGGATAGATCGACCTTCTTGCCGCCCATGTCCCTGATGCTTCCGCCGGCCGCCTCCAGGATCACCTGGCCCGCGGCCACGTCCCAGGCATGAACGTTGCCCAGCACCGCTCCCACGGCCGCGCCCCGGGCCACATAGGCGATGTGGGCCACCGATGAACCCAGCGATCTCACCTTACCCGGAAAGTGAGTCGAAAAGTCCGTGTGGAAGCGGCTGTACGTCAGCAACAGCGATTCATCGTCCACGGCTTCGTCCCGCACCTCGATCGAGCGGTCGTTCAACATGGCTTGTCCGCCCTTGCAGGCTGCATACAGTTCTCCCGTCACCGGCAGGTGGAAGACACCGATAACCGGGCGCGGACCGTCGAACAGGCTGATGGAGACGCCCCAGATCGGCATTCCGGCGCAGAAAGAAGCCGTGCCGTCCACCGGATCCACGACCCACAGAGGCTCTTGCAGGTCGCGGTCCTCGGGCAAGGCGTTGGCCTCCTCTCCCAGAAACTTGTGGGCGGGGTAGCACTCCCCCACTTCCTTGCGGATGTACTCCTGGACCACCAAGTCGGCCTCGGTGACCAGATCGTGATCGTATCGCAAGGTAGGATTGGCGCGCCCATAGTATGACAGGGCCAGTGCTCCGCTGGCCTGCGCCAAGCCCTTTGAAAAAGTCAGCATTTCGCCGAGTTCTTTCTTGCTCAGGCACGAGCGGTATGGCTTGAGCGCCGCCTTCTTGGTGCGCTTTTTGGCAGTCACATGGTCTCCTCTCCGCCAGATAACGACTGGCAGCAATGTACTAGCGTATATGCCCCACAATGTCGGGAAAATCAACCCACACTTCCGGCAGTCGATATTTTGCTTGACCCGCATGAAACAATCTGTTTTCGTCCGTCAGTGAAGGGTAATACTGGCGTTTTTCCATCACCGTATTGGGAGGAAATTATGAAGAAGCTCGTATTGTTACTGGTTGCCGTCGCCTTCACCTTCTCACTGGGTTGCTCCAAGAGTTCAAGCGATCCACTCGAGGCCATGATTAGCCATACCACGGCCATGCTCAAGATCATCAAGGACAATAAGGCCGATTGCAACAAGGTCGCCTCCGAACTCGAGGCCTACACCAAGTCTCACGAGAAAGAGTTCGCCGAGATCAAGAAGCAGGGCGAGGAGATGGAGAAGAAGATGTCGGACGAGGATAAGAAGAAGTACGCCGAGAAGGCCATGAAGAAGATGGGCGGCCTGATCAAGGACAGCATGGCGACGATCATGGAAATCAACCAGAAGTGCCCCGATCAGGCCGCCAAGATCGGCGAGGCCATGCGGGCCATCAAGTAACCCAGACAACACTCCGGAAAAATGAGCGCTCCGGGGATATCTCCGGGGCGCTTTTTGCGGTATTCTGCATGACAGGAGGTCGGCCTTGAGGCGCGAGCAAAGACGGGCCCATATTCTTGCCTGTGCCCTCGAAGTGTTTGCCGAGAATGGCTACCATGCTTCGACCGTGTCAGACATCATCAAAAAGGCCGGCGTGGCCCGCGGTACTTTCTACTTGTACTTCAGCTCCAAGCGCAGCATTTTCGACGAACTGCTGGATGATCTTTTCGCGCTGCTCAACAGCAACGTCAAGAGAATCGATCCCAGCCGTGGCGCCGCAGGCGTCATGGCCCAGATGGAGGCCAACGTCGACGCCATCATCGGCGCGATGCTCGGTAACCGCCCCATGCTGCGCATCCTGATGGCCGAGGCCGGTGGTATCGACCCGGGCTTCGACAAGAAACTCGTCGAGTTCTACGATCGCCTGGTCGAATTGACGACCAGTTCACTGGTGCTGGGCATGGAGATGAAGGTCGTTCGCCCCGTTAATACCAAGGTGGTCAGCCTGTGCATCATCGGCTCAATCAAGGAAGTACTCTACCAGATTGCCACGGGGCACAAGATGCCGAAGCGCGATATTCTGGTGAAGGAGATCCTCGATTATGGTATTCGTGGACTCCTCGAACCGGGCGTCGCCAATAAACTAGGGTTCCTGTCCTCACAAGGCAAACACTCGGCACGTTGAACGGCAGACTCAGAAACCGTCGTTATTCGTCCAGTCGTCCTGCTCGTCGGCGGGGGCCTTTTCTTCTTTGGCGGCACTCTTGGCTTTGGTCGCCTTGCCGGTTGTTTTCTTGGCGGTTCCGAAGATCTCGGCTGATGTAATCAGCTCGGCGAATTCGATCTCGGCAATGAAGGCGTCGTCGTTCTTCTCGCCCAGCAGTACCGAGGTGATCTTCAACTCGAGGCTGAGAACGCTTTTCTTCCACAGCTTAAAATAGCGCATCAGAGGCTTGTTCGAGAAATTCAGTTCAACCTGGTCCCCGTAAAGCCCCAATCCCAGGTCGGTATCGAGGTCGACGTCGCTGGCGGTGTCGAAGCGGTCGGCGGAAGTCTCAACCGTGACCGCGGCCCGGTGAACCCGGTTGTTGTCCCGCCAGAAGCGCCTGCCCTCATAGTTGCCGTGCAAGACACCGATCAGGCCCAGGTTTACCGGCTTCTTGAACTCGATGGTCACGGACTCGTCCACGCCGGTTCCGTCGGCGCCCTCGGCCCAGGCCGTCTTTAGATCGCGGTCGAAAACGTTCCCCGGGCGAATCGAGTCTTTCTTGAGCGTCGAGGATGCAGAAATCTTCACCCCGGCAAAGGGGCTCCCGTCCTCGTCGCGGAAGAAGAAGTCCTTGCCCTTTACCATGGTCTTCTTGACGACTTTGTCCTCGTGCATGGTCGTTTGGACCAGATCAAAAGACAGGGCAGAGCCGCTGATCGCCACCTTTTTCGGATAGGCATTCTCGAAAACGGCGTGCCAAGCCACGACGAAATCTCCGCCCGCGGCGGACAGGACCATGACCCCGCCGGGTTGGTTGACCGCGTCCCCGTGCTCCCGGTAACAGACAACGGTTTCGGGAGATCCATCGCCGTCTATATCCCCCTCGACGACGCCGGTAACGATGTGCTGAAAGGTAATCGCGCGGAAATACTGGCTGCGCTTGTAGGAATCCCGGGCATGGGTTGCCGAGCCCGTAAGCAACATCAAAACCAGTACCTGGACAAAAACCTTACCCACTCTCCAGATTCTCCCTGGCAAACGGCAAAAAAGGGTAACGAACCGATTAACACACACTAATCGCCCCGCCCCTCCAAGTACTTCTTCGCACAAACGATGCTATTTCACATCACCAGGGCTGTCAACTTTGTTGTTTGCAATTAGATCCCCAGCAATTCCTTTACACAGTTGATTACCTGGGGCGCCTGGATGGGCTTGGTGATATAGGCATTGGCCCCCAGGCTCAATGCTCGTTGCCGGTCCTCGGCCGCTCCCTCGGTCGTGATGATGATAATCGGAACACTCTTGTATTTCTCGTCGTTGCGAACCATGCTGACCAGCTTCAGACCGTCCATAACCGGCATATTGATGTCGGTGATGATCATGTCGAACCGATCGGAAGACAGCTTCTTCAGACCATCGACGCCGTCGTCGGCCTCGACGACCTGAAGTATTTTTATCCTGCGCAGGGCAAAGCAGATAAGCTGTCGCATCGTCGGCGAATCTTCAACCACCAGAACGCGTAAGGAATCAGGCATCGTCAATTCTCCCTGGGAATGTAGCCGTTCAACCAGGCAGTCAGCTGTCCAACATCCGGGCAACGCTCAACGCGTCATGCGCCGTGCCGTCCATTTCAGTTCGCAGGCGTGCCGAGTACAGGGCCGTGGCCGCATGCTGGCCCAGCAAATTGAAAAGCTCACGGTCCAACTCCGTAATACACGGTTTGTGCGCCAAGAATGCAAAAATGGCGACCATGCCGAAAAGCTTGTCCTCCACCACGAGTGGAATACATACCTTGGGTTCCTGAACGGAAGCACGGGTAAGATCATCGCCCGAGACATAAAGAGACTTCTCCTGGGCAACCCTGCCTACCGTGCCTTTCCCAATGGTCAAGTCAGGCAATTCGGCCCGCTCGTGCCCCGAGGCCCGTACCGCTACCAGCTTGTTGCCCTCGCGGAAGTACAGGCAGAAATTCAGCGCCCCCACTAGGTTGATGATGATCTCGAATGTGATCCGTACAACTTCATGCAGATCGAGCGTCGAGTGCAACTGGTAACTGGCAATGTAGAGGTTGGCCAGCCGATTGTTCTCCTCCTCGATCTCCTTGTAGCGTTCCTGATAATCCTGGTTCTCGACCTCGACCGCCCTGAAGCGATCCAGGAGGTTGCCGCGTTCCTCGTCGAGGGAATGAATCTGTTTCACAAGATCCTTGTAGCTATCGTACTTAACCTTGTTTTTCACAAGGGCGCGGTTCTCCTCCTCGAGGCGGATCAGGCGGACCCTGAGCCGTTCGTTCTCCTGTAACAACTCCTCGGTGAACTGGACTCCGCGCTTGAACACCTGCAAGAAATCCTTCCCTCCGGTCGACGCACCTGATGAGTTTGAATTGTCACTGTCGGTCATGATGTGTAACCTTTGCTCCTCCCTGGAATTCCGTGCAGCAACATAACATGTAAGGGTCCGTCATTCAATCATCAACCAGCTTACCGCAAGTTGTTTCCGTGAAGCTCGCGATTTCTTTAGCCACCCGATCCAGGCGGATTACTACATCGACGCACCCGCAGTCAATGGCTTCCTTGGGCATACCGAAGATAACGGCCGTCTCCTCCGACTCGGCCACCGTCATGCCCCCGACTTTCTTGATGGCCTGCATCCCGATCTTGCCGTCGGAACCCATGCCGGTTAAAAGGACGCCAAGCGTCCTGGTCTTCATCATTTCAGCCGCCGACTCGAACAGGACGTCGATTGACGGTGTGTACTTGGCGTTCTGCTTAGGAAGGGACAACACGGTTCTCAGGATTTTCCCCTCTCGCCTGACCGCCAGGTTCTGCCCGCCGGGAGAAATGTACACGTGTCCAGGCTCTATCCGTTCGCCGTCCTGGGCCTCGCATACGTTCAGCCCGGTATACCTGTTGAGCCTGTCGGCAAAGGCTCGTGTGAAGTTCTCGGGCATGTGCTGGGCAATCAAGACGGCGGCGGGCAACCCCATGGGCAGTTCCTGAAGCAACCCCTGCAGTGCCGGCGGCCCGCCGGTCGAGGCGCCGATGACGATCAGGGCCAGGCGCGGAAAGTCTTCTACGGGGCCCACACCTTGCACCGCGCCCGCATCCGCGCGGGGCTCGGCGGCCACAGCGGCGGTCGCCACCCGAGCCTGCGGCGATTTCAGAAGACGAACCAGCTTTATCTTCTCGACCAACTCGTCGCGAATCTTGTGAAGCTCAGGTGAAAGGTAGCGAGTCGGTTTGGCAATGAAATCCAGGGCCCCCAGTTCCAACGCCTTGAAAACGTTTTGCTTGCGACTGTAAGAACTTATGACTATCACCGGGGTCGCCAGCCGGCTCATCAGAATCCTCAGAAAGGTGAAACCATCCATCTTCGGCATCTCGAGATCGAGCGTGATGATATCCGGCTTGAGGCTCAGGGCTTCCTTGAGGCCCTCCTCGCCATTGGCCGCCAGGCCGACCACTTCGATCTCCGTATCGGACTCCATCATTTCGATGATGGCCTGGCGGTTGTAAGCCGAGTCATCGATCACCAGCACCCTGATCCGATCTCTCTTCGTTTCTCTCATCTTTCCGCCCGCTCTCCAGACACCGGCGCAGCCGGTTTTCGATATACCATGTCGTTTTTCAGATGCACCAGCTCAAAATCCGTGCTGACGTTCATCAGTGACTCCGAATGACCCAGCAGCAGATATCCCTCGTCTGCCAACTTGTTGTAAAACGTTTTCGTTAACCGCAGCCGGGCTTGTTTATCAAAATATATCAACACGTTACGACAGAATATGACGTCGACCCGGCCGATCAGTTCGAGCATCTCGTCATCCAGCAGGTTCAACTGCCCGAAGCTCACCAGGCTGCGCACATCGTCGCTAATCGCGTAACCGTCCCCCTGGGGCCGAATATACTTCTCG
>CAZXHT010000011.1:76576-88039 GCA_964640665.1 uncultured Myxococcales bacterium | reverse complement strand
CACCCTGAAAAGATAGGGCCGTACACAACACGGACGATTTCAACTTCTACGAGGTATTGAGAAGGGACAGGGCGGAAAGACTGAGGAATGAAAAAACCCTGGGGAAAGTTCCGAAAAAAACTTCCCCAGGGCTAAAAATCGGGGTTTTTACTACTTGTAACCCCTTGTTTTCATGGAGCTGAACGGGATCGAACCGTCGGCCTCCTGAATGCCATTCAGGCGCTCTCCCAGCTGAGCTACAGCCCCGTACGCCGGTCGTCTTAGAACAGCAAAGCAGGGGGCTATCTAGCACCTCGGGAAAGGGCTGTCAAGCGGTGAAAACGGCTGTCTTCTTCAGGCACTCTTCTTGGCGGTCTTCTTCTTGGCGGCTTTTTTCCCGGTTGTTTTTTTCCTTACCACCTTACGCTTGGCGGGCTTCTTGGTGACCTTCCTGGCGCCTTTCTTCTTGGGTGTCTTCTTTGCCTTCCTGCTTCCGATTAGTTTGTCGGCCTGTACACGAATTCGGTCGTAGAGCCTCTTCAGCGGATCGGGAACCTTGATCTTGTTCTTGTCAATCAGCTTGTAGGTCTCCTCGCCCAGGCGCTTTAGTAACTTGTCACGCTCCTGGATGAGCCTGAGACTGTCGGCCTTCAGCCGGCCGACCACCGAACTCATCTTCAGGCTCTTGGATATCTCGTCTAGTTGCGCAAGCGTCTTCTTCCATAGCTCGAGCGCCTGGGCGGAAATGTCTTCTCTCTTTGTGGCCATTTTTCTCCCCTTTCCTGCCGGTTACGGGCACCCTATCGGGAAATCCCATGTTCGGCAGGAATATAAAGCACTTGACGCTCTGTGTCAAACACTCTTCTTCTTTTTTTTGCTCTTTTTTGAGGACTTGCCGGTTGCCTTGGCGGTTTTCTTGCTTTTCGTGTCTTTTCCCTTGGCCACGCCCTCGGCTATCAGCATCTCGTTTATCTCTTCTTTGGTGCGCGGCTCGGGCGGCTTGGGCGCGGTCTTCCAGCGCCATAGGTATAGTAGCGCAGCTACAAGCAGCAGAACGAGCCCAATAAATTGCGAGGCCGAAAGCACAGGCGCCGCATGGCTCCCGCCGAACCCGCCGCGGTCGTTGTCGCCGCGAATGAACTCCAGCAGGAAACGGGCCACTGCATAACAGGCTATCATGATCAGAAAGGCCTGCCCCGTGAACTTGCGGCGCTTTAGAATATATATCCCCAGAGGCACCAAGGCGAAGCCCACTAGCGATTCGTATATCTGGGTGGGATGAACACAGGCCGAGTAACCGTCGATGCCGGGAAACGTGCCCGCCGCCTGGCTGCCGGGAGGAAAGCTCAAGCCCCAGGGCAGATCGGTCGGCCTGCCGTGACAACACCCCGCGAGTAAGCACCCGATACGCGCGAACCCCAGGCCCAGCGCCAACGATGGAGTCGAGCCGTCGCACAGGCTCCAGAAATCCAGCTTCTTTAGCCGCAGGTACACCCAGGCGGCAAACACACCTCCGATGTAGCCGCCGTAGGCCACCAGGCCCTCGCAGCGCGAGGCGAATAAAGCCGGGATGAAACCCCGCTCGAACTTCCAGGTCTCCGGGTTGCAGATCAGGTGGGCCACCCGCGCCCCGATCAGCGCGAAGACGATCGCCAACGCGTATATCGTGGTCACCGTCTTGTACGAAAAGCCCTCGCGCAGAGTGAAATGCATGCCCAGGTACCAGGCGGAGATGAAGCCAATCCCGAGCATGACGCCGTACGAGTAGATGTGGGCACCGCCCAGCAGGGGGATCCAATCTGGGAAAGTGAAGATTATCGGATGCATGGCAGAGGATGATGGATCGCCGGCGCTCGTTCGTCAACGTTTTTAGGCCATTGACACATAGCGGCACCCCAAGTAGTCTGGCCCGAGATTTACGCGGGCAAAGACATGAATCTCCAGCGTCGGCTCTACATTCTCAGCATCTTGATCGTGGCCGTGTTCGGTCTCGGCACGGGCGGCTTCTACATACTTGGCAGATTTACCGGCAGCAGTCCGTCGCTTCTGGACTGCGTCTACCAGACCACCATTACTTTAACCACACTGGGCAGCCGGGAGATGCTTCCGCTGGCCGATCTGTGGTATGGAAAAGCCTTCATCGTCTTGCTGGTGCTCAGCGGCATGGGCGTACTTTTCGTCTTCGCCACCAGCCTGACAGCCTTCCTGGTGGAAGGCGAAATGAGAGATCTCTTTCGGAGAAAAAAGATGGACAAGGCACTTGGAAATCTTACACAGCACATCATCGTCTGCGGAGCCGGCGCCACCGGGGGATTCGTGATCGAAGAGCTTCTGGGCTCGGGACGCTCGCTGGTGATTATCGACGCCGCCGAGGAGCGTATCCAGCATATCCGCGACGCGCACCCGAAGATATTTCTTCCCTACATCGTCGGCAACGCCGCCGATGACGACGTGCTCGAGCGGGCCGGTATCAAGCATGCCATGGGCGTCGTGGCCACCCTGCCGGACGAGAGAGATAACCTGTTCGTCACCGTGACCGCCCGGCAGAACAATCAACGGGTGAAGATAGTCGCCCGCGCCACGGATGCCCAGGCCGAGGTCAGGCTCACGCGGGCCGGCGCCGATTCCGTCGTCAGCCCGAGCCGCATCGGTGGAATGCGCCTGGCCTCGGAAATGGTGCGGCCCCAGGTGGTCGATTTCCTCGACAACATGCTGCGCGGCCAGGAACAGGCCCTGCGCATCGAGCAGTTATCGCTCACACACGATTGCGGCATGGCGGGCAAGGCACTCAGGGACACAAACCTGCGAAAGGAATCCGACCTGCTCGTCCTGGCCATCAGGGATGTTTCCGGCAAGCACTACCTATACAATCCGCCTCCGGAGCACGTTCTCGAGGAGGGCTCGACATTGATCGTTCTCGGACCGGTCAAGTCGGTGCAAAAGATCCGCAACCGGATGAAATAGCCTGCCCAAGGGAGAAAATAATAATGCCGGTCTGTCCACACTGCGGCCTTGAAAACAGCCCCTCCGAGACGACATGTGCTTCATGCGGCAAACCGCTGGGCCCACTAGAGCTGGACACACTGCTGGAAGCCGGCATCGTCTGTCCGGCCTGCGACACCTACAACGAAGCCAGCGCCAAGAAATGCATACGTTGCGGACAGGCTCTCTCGGGCCTGTCCGGATTCCTCGACGCCGTATCGACCCCGGCTGTCGAACAGCGCTCCGAAAAAACTGTCGTCGAGGCCAAGCCCGAAGGGTTGCCGGCTCCCCGAACCGGCCACGATACAGTTCCCGTGTCAGCGGCGGCGCCACCTTCTGTCGCCGTCCCCGGTAAGCAGGCGCCGCGCGCGAAGAAGGCAACGGGACGGATGCCGGCGGCGGTCGCCACGCCCGTAAGCAGCGCCAGCTGCCCTTTCTGCCAGGCGAGGCTGCCGGCCGGGGCGGTCTTTTGCCTGGCCTGCGGCCGCAAACTTTCGCAATCCAGGCCGGACCTCGCTCAGACGGCCGACATGTCTGTTCGCCTGCGGCTGGTTCGCGGCTACGGCCGGGAGGATTCGACCTACCCGGTAGGCCCACAGGGGATCAGCATCGGCCGGGGCAAAGCGCTTATCAATATTGCAGAGGATCCATTCCTTTCTCCATTGCACATGACCCTGAGGATAGAAGCGGGTCGGCTGATCGTCGCGGACGACTCGAGCCTGAACGGTACATTCCTGCGTGTCCGCGGGCAAAGCGAATTGCACCAGGGAACCGAGCTGATCGCCGGCAGCCAGCGCATCATCCTGCTGGGCCTGGGCGGCCCGACAACCGACGTCAGGACGCCGCGCTCGACCGACACCAGTCACTACGGCGGCCCGCCCTCGCACCAACTGTTCATCGCCCTGAGGGTTGTGTATGCCTCACGGAAGAAAGGTCTGCTGGCCGGTCCAGTCATCCTGCGCTCGGGCCCCAACGTCACCATCGGGCAGCGTGACTGCGACGTCAACTTCCCCGGCGATAGCCGAATGGCCCCGCGACACCTCGAGTTGCATTTGCGTTCAGCCGGTCTCGAAGTGTCGGCCACGGGCGCATCGGGCGTCTTCGTACGAATCCGTGACGCAGTCAGGTTGCAAAACGGCGACGAGATCATGGCCGGTGAGGAAGTCTTCAGGATCGAGATGGGCTGAGTCCCGGGCCGGAAAAACCATCAGAACGATTCGATCAGATCCTTGATATCCGCGGCGTCCGGCGCGCCGGGGGCTTTTATGAGATATAGGCCGTAGTTCTTCTTGGCCAGGCGGATATTGCCCAACTGCATGTGACAGGTGCCGAGCGCCTTGTAGGCCGCGGCATAGCCGGGATATTTCTTGATCGCCTTGTCGAAGGCCTTGATGGCCTTTTTAAGCTTGCTGCGTACCATCAGCTCCTTGCCGGCCTTATAATACCTGATGGCGCTTTCGGGAACTTCTTGCACTGCGGGCGGCGGCGGGCCGTGATCGACCGCGGGCTGGGCCGTGCCTGCATCGAGTTCCGGGCTCGGTCGCGTCCCTGCGTCAATTATCAAGCCGGCGGGTTCTTCAACCATCGCGCCCGCGTCGGCCGAATATGCAACGCCGCCTGCGTCGACACCACCCTGATTCTCTTGCTTAGGAAGCCACCACAAGAAGTATCCCGCCATAGCCGCTCCGGCAACGAGAACCAGGACGAGCACGATCCACAACCAGGCGTGCGATCCTGACGGCGCGCTTGGAGACCCCAGCACCTGCTTGTTTGTCTCGACCGGCGGCTCTCTCATCTTCGTCTCAGGCCCGGCGTCGTCGAACAAGCTGTTTCCCAGGGGAGCCTGCTGAGCGAAGGCCGTCTTCTGAGTCAGCACGGCGTTGAGTTCCTGCTGCAAGGCTAAAGCGGTCGGCTGGCGGCCGTTGCGATCCTTGCTCATCGCCTTGAGGATGACTTTCTCTAGAGCCGGGGAAACCGTAATACCTTCCACCTGGCTGGGCGGCACGGGCGGCTCGGTCAGGTGCTTGGTGACGATGCCCATGGCGGTGGGCGCCGAGAACGGTATCTTGCCTACCACCATCTGATAGAGGATTACCCCGGCGGCGTACACGTCGCTGCGCGCGTCGAGCACCTCGCCGCGGGCCTGTTCGGGCGACATGTACTCGGGAGTGCCGCAAACCATGCCGACCTGGGTCAGGCCGGGCTCGTTGGCCGGGCCCTCCTGGATCTTGGCGATCCCGAAATCGAGCACCTTGACGAAATCCTTGGTGCCACGTAAGTCGGTCACCATGATGTTTTCGGGTTTGAGATCCCTATGCACGATGCCGGCGGCATGTGCGTCGGCCAGCGCCGAGAGTACCTGGTCCATGATATTGACGATGCGTTTTTCAGAAAGCGGCCGCTCGTTGTGGATCACCTTCCCGAGGTCTTTGCCGGGCACGAACTCCATGGCCAGGTAGAGTGAACCGCCCTGCTTGTCCTGCCCGAAATCGATCACGGTGATCGAGTTGGGATGGTTGAGACGGCTGGCGGCGCGCGCCTCGCGGTGAAAGCGGCCCACCAGTGTCTCGTCGGCCATCATGATCGAGCGCAACACCTTGACGCAAACAGCCTTGTCCAGGCTGAGCTGGGTCGCCTTGTAGACCTTGCCCATGCCCCCCACACCAAGCAGTTCTTCGATCAAGAACTTATTGTCCAGTTTGCGCCCGATGTAGTCATCCGACGACGACGGAGATTGTGGGGCCGCAGGACCGACAGCGGCGCCGCAGGCGGGACAGAATTTCCCGCCCTCCTGAACCTCGGTTCCACATTTTGGGCAGAAGCTCATAGTTTACAAATGTGTATATATCATCACCCCCAGAGGGGGCAAAGATTTTATACATGAAGAAGCCCTTGGGCCTTACAGAGTCGATTCGTTCTCGCGTTCGAGGACGAAGTAGGAGACAAAGACTCGCTTGGGACCCACGGCCACGTAGGCCTTGCCCAGTAACAGGTCGGGGTTCCCGGGATGCACCTGTACCAGGTAATCACGCAGGAAGCGGCTGGGATCCACCTTGGGGTTTCGATCGGCGTTGTAGTTGAGCAGCAACGCGTTCGTATAAAGGCTATCCCTCTCCTCCGCCCGCACGGGGTAGACGTCATACCAGCCGAATTTGATCGACTCACCTTTTTTAAGAACATCCACCCATGGATCGATCAGCCCGGACTGCTTGATCTTGACGTTGTAGCCGTGCACGGCCTCGCCGTCCGAGTAGAAACCCTTCTTGAACTTTCTGAAGCCCAGGACGGTGGTCAGATCCATCGAGTTGTAGCCCTTGAACTCCCAGCCGACAAGCTTGTCGGTATCGGGAGCCGTTCCCGAGAGCATGACCTCTTCGAGCAACGAGTCGTCCGAAGAAGCCAGCATCAGGTAGTCGAGTTTTTCCCTTGTCATTGAAGCGCTCCTTTCATCCAGGCCGGAAGACTACAACCAGCCTTCGTCACGGTACCAGACCAGCGTATCGCGCAGCCCCGGTCGCGGATCGGGGTAGATGAACTTGTAACCGGTCGCCTTGAGCTTGTCGTTTGAATAGGTAAAGTCGCGATTGAGGTACTGAATTGTATCGGCTTCCACGGGGCTCGGGATGTGAAATACGTCGCGCGCCACGTACTCGACCGAGTTGGCCACCTTGCCGACGCCCGCCCTGATGAAGTCGACCGGAACCGGCGGCAGCTTGACGAAGACGTGCCCCGTCATCTGGGCGAAATAACGCACCAACTCTACCTGGGTCATCTGACTGTTGTCGTTGACGTTATAGGGACCCTTGATCTCGCCCTCATGCTCTGCCAGGTGCAGGGCGGCTCCCACCACGTCGCGTACGTGAATGAAGGGAACCCGGGCCGTGAAGTTGGCCGGCACCATTGACGGGTTCATCTTGGCCAGGCCCATCACCAGTTGCCCGCCGCCGTAGACCGCACGCGGGCCGTAGACCGTAGTCGGCCGCAGGATGGCGTAGGGAATCTTCTTCTGCTCGCAGATCTCGATGACCACTTTTTCGGCCAGGTCTTTCGACTTGAGGTAGTTGTTGGGCGGGTCAGTGGGCATATCCTCGGTCAGCGGGAGCATATCCGGCGTGGGGATGCCGTAGACTCCCCCGGCGCCCCACATGATGAAGCGCTTGAGATTGCCGTCGGCCAGCGCGGCCTCGATCAGGTTGCGCGTGCCGTCCTCGTTCACGGCCCGCAGGGCGTCCCAGCCCGCCGAGTATTTGAAGAGCCCGGCGATGTGGAAGATGATCTCCACATCCTTGACGATGTCCGTAAGCGACTGCGGGTTGGTCACGTCGGCGCCGACGAACTCGATGTCGAGCGAGCGGGCGACAGATGGAAACAAGCCCCGCTTGCGATCGTCGTCCGGCCAGGCCGACGGCAAATCCGTGGCCCTGACCGGATAACCGGCCTCGTGCAGCACCTCGAGCATGTGGGTTCCCATGAATCCGCAGGCGCCAGTGACAAGACACAGTGGCTTCTTGCTCATGCTTTCCTCCCGTCATCTGTCCTATTTTCGAAACTATGGCGGGCTGACGGTCAGGATGACCTGGCCCGAGGGCGACTCTCCCGAGTCCATGGTTCCCAGGATCACGCCTGTTGTGACCGCGCCGGCCACCAGAACCCCGGCGGCGGTCCAGAACCACCAACTCTGGTACCAGGGAGTTCGTTCGCTGATCTCGTCTTTCTGAGGAAGCTGTGCCACGGCCGTCGTGATTACCTGGTCGGCCTGCGGCTTGCTTTTCACCGACAAGGCCGCAATCATGCTGGGCGACCTCATGGATCTCGCCAACACTTCCAGCGCTGTGGAAAGTTCGGCGCCATTCGGGTGCCCCTTCTTATCGAGCGGAACATTATGTACCGGGCCGATCATACCCTTGTCGGGCACGTACAGTCCCAGGCGCAGCGCTTTCGAGCCCTCGGCATTCGCCTTTACCTCGGCCACCAGGAATACGTTCACGTGGAGGATCTCTGAAATGGCTCCCAGGTCATCGTTGGCGGAACTCTTGAGCAGGCCGATGGTCGGCTTGGACCTTCCCAACCCGAGCAGGTGATCTGCGATGCGCGCAGCGTCACCGACCCTGCCGCCGAAAATCTTGAGTGTCCTGCGGGGGCCATCTGTGAAAGTGAAACTACCACGGTAGGTGCCGTCTTCGATCTTGGCCACCAACCAGAACTTCTCTCCAACATGTCCCTTGATCTGGACGACCCCGGCTGGTTTGGCGACACAGTTCACAAATAGATCGCCGTTGCCGGGTGTTATCTCGAGCAAGATCTTCGCTTCAGGCTTGCGGCGTAGGTCTTCTAAGGCAATGTCATAGGTGGCCACTAGGTTCGGGGGCATCACTGCCGGGTCGGGCCCGGCCTCGGAGTCGAATCGGCCGATCTGTGTCAGGAGACTCTGGGCACCGCTTTCATCGCCGTCGTCAAGTGCGGCGCGGGCCCAGTAGAAGTACATCTTGGACATCATGCCGGGGTCGCAGTGTGCCGGCGGGGAACTCTCCAAAAGCTCGCCCGCCGCGCTGAATACCTTGCGCGCTTCGTCGAGCTTCAGGTAGCGATATGATTTTTTACCCTCTTCAGCCAAGCGGCTGACTTCGAGCAGCACCTCGCCTTCCTGGCGGGGCGACTCGAGCGGCGAGAAGGCCATCAGTTGCCAGGCCAGACCCTCACCACTGTAGCTCAGTGCGCGGGAGATCAAAGCACTCTGAACCGGTAGCCGATCTGTGGGACTGAGATCCGTCCCCGGCAACACCATGACGGCCAGCCAGGGTATTTCGGACTTGTCTACAGACTGCGCCCGTGCCAGCGGCCCGGCATACAAAAGAGCAATTAGAATAGCCCACAATATACAGGCACGCATCAATCCTCCCGGTAACGTATATTTCTGCAAGCAGTCTATTCTGCCGGCTTCGGGGTTGTCAACGCTTGCCACGGCATCCCTGTCATGCTACTTTCCAGGTGTAATATTCACGGTGCCACTCATCTGGGGGAGACCATGGGCAATGACACCTCCGGCGAGCGGGAAAGTCATCCTTATCATCGCCGCTTCGTGCGTCACAAGGTGCGCCTGAAAATAGACATCCAGACGGGCGAGAGCTTTCACTCCTGGACGAACAACATCTCTGAAGACGGCGTGTGCTTCGAGATCCCCAGGCGCTTGGCAAAGGACAGCGAGGTCGGCGTGTGGATCTACGTTTCGCGTGGTAAGGGCCCCCCTCCCGTGGAGTCCCGCTGCCGGGTGGTATGGCAGGACGGCGGGAAAAAGGGCTACCGCCACGGGGGACAATTTATCGCCTTTTGCGACGACGACTTTGAGCGCTTACAGCACTTCCTGGCCGAGATCTCGCGCCCCATAACCCAGCCGCCTCCGCCTTGAAGCTGTGCTTCAACGAACCTGTTGTTTCGGCTTGGCAACCACGATTTTGTCATCCAGGACCAGTTTGCCTATCATGTTGCGGTAAACCAGCAGCAGCAGCTTGCGGCGTTCATTCTCGTCAGCGACAGCGGCCTTGACCCGCAGGTTGGCGCCCACCAGGGCTAGTTCCACGCCATCATAACCGGCTTTCTCTACGGCGATCTGCATCTGTTTCAGAAGCGCCTGGGCCGCCGGGATCCCGTATATCACCCGCACGTCCTCGGTGCTCAGGTCGCTTTTTGTAAACAGCTCGCGCAAAGCATCCAGGCAGGCTGTGTTCTTGACGGTGCAGCTAACAGGATAACTTCCGTCCCGGCCGCAACCGCAAGGTCCTGCCAACACCGAGGGATCCGGCCGTTCGGCAGTCGGCTTGTCGCCGACAATAACCTTCCAGACCAGGAACTGGTTGATAATATCGTTGTTCAGCGAGATCAGCGCGGTGCCAGGCTTGCCGGCCTCGATCAACACCTCGTTGGGCTTGAAGTAGCCGGCCCGGGCAACCTTCTCATCGGTACTTATAACCTCCCATCTTCCATAGGCGGCTTTCACGTAACGGGCATCGCCGGTCGCCAGAATTACCACCTTCTCGGGAGGAAGTGCGAAGGCTATAGCGGGCATCCACTGCAGGCAAAACAGGACGCAGGCTGTCGCCGAGAGTTTCACGATCGTCACACGGGAATGTTGCCGTGCTTCCTGGGCGGTCGCTGTTCGCGCTTGTCGCGTAACATCATGAGTGCTTCGATGATCTTGCGGCGCGAATCTCGCGGCTGGATCACTCCCGTGATGTATCCCCGCTTGGCCGCTATGTATGGATTGTTGAACAGGCCCTCGTACTCGGCGACCTTTTCCGAGAACTTTGCATCCTTGTCCTCGGCAGCCTGGATCTCCTTGCGAAATATAATCCGCGAGGCCCCCTCGGCGCCCATGACCGCGATTTCGGCCGTCGGCCAGGCGTAGACGCAATCGGCCCCGAGGTCGGAGGAGCACATGGCCAGGTAGGAGCCTCCGTAGGCCTTGCGGGTAATCAGGGTTATCTTGGGCACGGTGGCCTCGGAGTAACACCACAAGAGCTTGGCCCCGTGCCGGATGATGCCGCTCCACTCCTGGCTCGATCCGGGCAGGTAGCCGGGCACGTCGGTGATGGTCAGCAACGGGATGTTGAAGGCGTCGCAGAAACGGATGAAGCGAGTTGCCTTGTCGGATGCGTTGACGTCCAGACAACCGGCCATGACAGTCGGCTGGTTGGCGATCACGCCAACCGGCATGCCACCCAGGCGCACGAAGCAGACAATGATGTTCTGGGCGTAGAGTTCATGCGGCTCGAACATAATCCCGTCGTCTGCCAGCGAGCGGATCACGATCCGCATATCGTAGCCCTGGCGGGCGCTGTCCGGCACGATCTTGTCCAGTTCGGGCACCGAGCGACCGGGATCGTCGGAGCTTTTTGTCTGCGGTGGATCGTCGAGGTTGTTGGACGGCAGATAGGCAAGCAGGCTGCGGATGCCCGATATGCAACTTTCGTCGTTCTCGTAGGCGAAGTGGGCGCAACCGCTTTTCGAGTTGTGAGTCATGGCCCCGCCGAGATCCTCAGAAGAGATCTCCTCGCCGGTAACCGTCTTGATTACCTGAGGACCGGTGATGAACATGTAGGAGCTGTTCTTGACCATGAATACGAAATCGGTCATGGCCGGGGAGTAGACCGCTCCGCCCGCCGTGGGGCCAAGGATGGCGCTGATTTGCGGCACGACCCCGGAAGCCACTGAGTTGCGGTAGAAAATCTGTCCGTAGCCGGACAGCGCGTCGACGCCTTCCTGGATGCGGGCCCCGCCCGAGTCGTTCAGCCCGATGATCGGCGTGCCCGTCTTTATCGCCAGGTCCATCAGCTTGCATATTTTCTTAGACTGCATCTCGCCCATGGTGCCGGCCCGGGCGGTGAAATCCTGCGAGTAGGCGAAAACGCGCCGTCCGTCGACCAGGCCGTGACCGCAGACCACGCCGTCACCCGGCACGTCCACAGACGACATGCCGAAGTCGACGCAGCGGTGACTGATGAACAT
>CAZXHT010000011.1:0-76476 GCA_964640665.1 uncultured Myxococcales bacterium | reverse complement strand
CCGGCACGTCCACAGACGACATGCCGAAGTCGACGCAGCGGTGACTGATGAACATGTCGTTTTCAGCGAAAGTACCTGGATCAAAAAGCAAATCGAGCCTTTCCCTGGCGGTCAACTTGCCGCCCTGGTGCTGTTTGGCGACACGTTTCTCCCCGCCCATCTCAAGTGCCTTTTTCTCCCTTTCTGTAAGCTCCAAAAGCTGCTCGGCAACGCTTTTCACTTGAATTCCTCCTCTGGAAACAGTGCCCAAACGCCTGCGAGCGTGGCATGAGCCAACTTGCTTGTCAACCGCCAAAAAATGCCTGTTTTACGCTTTTCGCCCCTTGACAGCCTGATGCCCGGCGGGCATGCTAGCTTGCGCTTGTAGTATGGGAAATGTGTAACAACACAAGAGGACAACGACATGGACTTCGGACTGAATGACGAACTTCTGGCAATGAAAGAGGCTGCCAGGGACTTTACAGAAAAAGAAATTACTCCCAATGCCGACAAGTGGGATGAGGAACATTATTTTCCCGTCGAAGTTATTAAAAAAATGGGCGAATTGGGCTATTTCGGCACGCCCATTCCCGAGGAGTACGGCGGCACGGACGTCGGCCTGCTGGCCCAGACACTTATGTGCGAAGAGGTCGGACGAGGATCGGCCTCCATCCGGGTGGCCTTCAACACCCAGTGCCTCGGCAGCGCGCTGAGCATCCTGCGTTACGGCACAGAGGAACAGAAACGCAAGTGGATCCCCGATATTGTCTCGGCCAAGAAAATCGGCTGCTTCGCCATCACCGAGCCCAACGCCGGCTCCGACGTCATAGCGCTCAAGACAACCGTCAAGCCGGACGGTGACGGCTTTATCCTCAACGGCAGCAAGAATTGGATTTCATATGCCTCACGCGCCGACATGGCGCTTGTCTACGCCTATCATGATCGCGAGGCGGGTACCAAAGGCATGAGCGCTTTCATCGTCGACATGCACTCGGACGGTATATCGACCAACGATCTCGATAAGATCGGCACTCGCTCCTCGCCGACCTCCGAGATCTTCTTCGAGGACGTGCGCCTGCCAAAAGACGCACTGCTGGGCAAGCTGGGCGACGGTGTCAAGATCTGCTTCTCGTCCTTGAACCAGACGCGCCTTTGCTGCGCCTCGGGCGGAGTCGGCCTGGCCCAGGCCTGCCTCGATACCTCCGTCAAATACTGCAACGAGCGCGAACAATTCGGCAAGCAGGTGGGCAAGTTCCAGATGAACCAGGAAATGATCGGCCAGATGGCGGCCAGGATCGAAGGCGCGCGCCTGCTGACCTACCAGGCGGCCTGGCAGAAAGACCAGGGCAATTTCGGAAATACACTCGAAATGTCCTACGCCAAGTACATCGTCGGCGAGACGGTAACCTTCTGCGCCCACTCGGCCATGAAGATCCTGGGCGCCTATGGCTATTCCACCGAGTACCCGGTGGCGCGCTACTATCGCGACGCCGTTCTGTACCAGATCGTCGAGGGCACCGCCAACATCCACAAGATGATCATCGCCCTCGACCAACTCGGATATCGCAAGGCAAACCGCTAACATCAGGAGGATATCATGAGAGAAGTCGTCATTCTCGGATCGAACCGCACGGCCGGCGGCAAGTTCGACGGTTCATTGAAAAACGTAACCGCCCCGGAAATGGGCGCCGCCGTTGTTCGGGACGTCGTCAAGCGTTCGGGCATCTCGCCCGATGTCGTCGAGCAGACGATCTTCGGCAACGCCTGGCAGGCCGGCGTGGGTCCCAATCCGGCGCGACTGTGCTCGGTCATGGGAGGCATCCCGGTCGAGGCCCCGGCCGTCTCTGTCAACGTGCGCTGCGGATCGAGCCTGCAGGCGCTGATCTTCGGCGCCCAGGCCATCAAGGCCGGCGACCGCGACTGCGTCCTGGTGGGCGGCACCGAGAGCACCAACCAGATTCCCTTCTCGCTGCCGCGGGCCCGCTGGGGCTACCGCATGGGAGACGGCAAGCTGGAAGACCTGATGCACAAGGACGGCTTTCGCTGCCCGCTGGGCGGCGAACTGATGGGCGGCATCACCGAGTGGCTGGTCGAAGAGAAAAAGATCCCACGCGAGGATCAGGACAAATTCGCAGCCGAGTCGCACAACAAGACCGAGGCCGCCGTCGCCGCAGGCCGTTTCAAGGAAGAGATCGTCCCGATCGAAGTCAAGGGCAAGAAAGGCAAGGTCAGCGTCTTCGACAGCGAGGAGATCTTCCGCGCGGGAATCACCCCGGAGTCGATGGCCAAGCTCAAGCCGGTTTTCAAGAAGGACGGCACCATTACCGCCGGCAACGCCTGCGGTCTGTGCGACGCAGCGGCCGCCCAGATCTTGATGGAACGCGAGAAGGCCAATTCTCTGGGGTTAAAGCCGATGGCGCTGCTGCGCGGCTATTCCTTCGTCGGAGTCGACCCCAAGCGTTTCGGCATGTCTCCGGCCAAGGCCATTCCCGCGGCCCTCGATCATGCCGGCCTGACACTTGGCGACATGGATTTAATCGAACTCAACGAGGCCTTCGCGGCGCAGTACATCGGCTGCGAAATGGAACTTGGGCTCGATCGTTCCAAGGTCAACGTCAACGGCGGTGCAATCGCCCTGGGACACCCGGTGGCGGCGACCGGTTCGAAGATTTTAACCACGCTGCTGTACGCCATGAAGCAACGTGACGTCCAGTTAGGCGTGGTCAGCCTGTGCATCGGCGGCGGCAACGGCGTGGCCGCCGTGGTGGAACGTCTGAACTAAAAGGAGACGAACGATGGAAATCAAGAAAGTCCTGGTGGTTGGCGGCGGCACAATGGGTGGCGGTATCGCCCAGCTATGCTCCCAGCAAGGCCTGGATGTTACCGTCAGCGACATCAGCCTGGAGTTGGCCGACAAGACCAAGGCGAAAATAGACAAGGGCCTTGCCCGGCGCGTCGAGAAAGGCAAGGTAAGCGAAGACGAAAAGAGCGCCATCCTCGCGCGCATCGCCACCGCGGGGGATCTTTCGCCCGCGGCCGATGCCGACATCATAATCGAGAGCGTGGTAGAGAACCTCGATATCAAGAAGAAGGTCTTTGCCGAACTGAACAGCCTGGCCCGTCCCGGAGTGATCATCTTGACCAACACCACCTCGCTCTCGATCAGCGACTTGGCCGAGGCCAGCGGCCGGCCCAAGCTGGTCTGCCAGATGCATTTTTTCAATCCGCCGGTGATCATGAAGCTGGTCGAGATCATGCCCGGCAAGAAGACCGCCCCCGAGACCGTTGGCGCGGCCGAGCAGTTCGCCGGGCTGCTGGGCAAGGATCCGGTCGTCTGCAAGAACGAGGCGCCGGCCGGCATCGTCAGCCGCGCTTTAGGCCAACTCTTGAACGAGGCCACCTGGATGGTCGAGGCCGGGGTGGCGGCGCCTTCCGACATCGACAAGGCCATGAAGCTGGGCGCCAACCATCCCATGGGCCCCCTGCAGCTGATCGACCTGATCGGTCTGGACGTGCACCGGGCCAAGATGCAGACCTTGCGCCGAGTGCTCGACGACCCCCGTTACCAACATCCGGGGCTTATCGACAAGATGATCGACGAGGGGCGCCTGGGCAAGAAATCGGGCTGCGGCTTCTACGACTACGAGAAGTAGTGATGTTCGAGAATATCTTACTGGAGCTGGACGGTCCGGTAGGCCTGCTGACTTTCAACCGGCCAGATAAGCTCAACGCCATAAACGGCCCGACGATCGACGAACTCGACGCAGCCCTTGGACAAGTCGAAGACAACTCCGATCTGCGCGTGCTGATCCTTACCGGGGCCGGCCCGAAGGCCTTCGTGGCCGGGGCTGACATCAAGGAACTCGAGGCGCGCGATTTCGTCAAGGGACGCCGGGATACCCGCCGGCGCCAGGAAGTCTACACAAGGATCGAGAAGCTGCCGATCCCCTCGATTGCCGCCCTGAACGGTTGGACACTGGGCACGGGTCTGGAGATCGCCATGGCCTGCAGCATGCGCATCGCCTCTAGCAAGGCCAAGCTCGGCCAGCCCGAGGTCAAACTGGGAATCACCCCGGGAGCCGGCGGCACCCAACGCCTGCCGCGCCTGATCGGCATGGGCCGGGCCATGGAGATGATTTTAACGGGCGAGCCGGTCTCGGCCGAGCGGGCCCTTGCGATGGGCCTGGTCAACCGGGTGGAGGAACCCGACCAGGTCATGCCCGAGGCCCGCAAGCTGGCCGAGACGATCGCCGCCCGCCCGCGCCTGGCCGTACAGTATTGCAAAGAGGCCGTCTACCGCGCGTCCGAGGGATCGCTGGAGGCAGGCCTGGCTCACGAGTCGTACCTGCACGCGCTATCGTGCGCCACCGAGGACAAGAAAGAAGGCGTCGCGGCCTTCCTCGAAAAACGCGATCCCAACTTCAGCGGACGTTGAAGGCAGATATGATAGCATCGGCGACACCGGCGACCTGATGCAACATCTGATCGAGGCGGACCAGGAGTTGAACGCCGGAGCGAACGAAATTCTTATCAAGGACACCTTCGCCGCCCGGGGAATTGATCAAAATCTCGACTTAGACTTCCCGGACATCCCCTACCCCCAGTGCCCCTGAAGGTCATTTGGCGCAGCGGAAGCCCAGTGGAAACCTGTATACCGTCTGCTGGTTGGCGCCACGGTTGGAAGTTCTGAGATAACCGGCATCGTAACCCCAGGCGCCTCCGCGCATGACGCGGTTATCGCCCGATGACGGCCCTTGCGGATCGTTTGCGGGGCTGGTTGCGTAGTAGTCATCGGCATAGTAGTCGTTGACCCACTCGTAGACGTTGCCGGCCATGTCCTCGACGCCGTAGGGGCTCTTGCCGCCCGGGTGGGTGCCGACCGGCTGGCTACCGCCGGTGCTGCAATCTGCAAAGTTCACATGCGTGCACTCCGGTGCCGAGTCGCCCCAGGGGTACACCAGGCCATTCTCCCCGCGAGCTGCCTTCTCCCACTCTGCCTCCGTGGGCAGCCTCTTGCCGGCCCAGCGGCAGTACTCGTCGGCCCGTTCCCAGGTCACGCACACAACAGGGTAGTCGGCCCGGGCAACCGGATCCCATTCGCAGTTCGCGTCCGCGCCGGGAGCGAAACAGCCTCCCGCGTCGACGCAGGCCTGGTATTGCGTCTGGTTCACCTCGCGGGCGTCAATCTTATAAGCCGACAAAGTCACCTCGTGATAGGGCGACTCGTCCGCGTCACACTCAGTGTCTGCGACCTGGTTGCAACCCATCATAAAGCTGCCCGCGGGAACATCCAGCATTCCCTTGTCATCGTTGGGCTTCTGCTTGCAGATCTTGTCCTGACACTCGAAGCCGGGATCGCAATCCGAATCGCTCTTGCAGCCGTTGTCGTTTGAACACCCGGCCAAGCAGATTATTGCTCCAGCAATGATTACCATAAGCCGCATGACGTTCATGTCCCCTTTTCGTCCATTTTCCACGCGAAAAAGATGTGAGTCAACTAAAGACCGTGATAATGTCGTCCTACTGAACCGCGGGGGAGCACAAGCTCATGCAGGGACAGGCCACCAGCGAAGGTACGAACCGTTATTGCAAACGTCTTTGTGCGGGTGTGCCCGCCGAGCACTTCCGCAAGGTCTCAGATCTCAGCATCGGCTCGATCGGCATCGGCACCTATCTCGGCCAGGACGACGACGAGACAGACGCCCTGGTGATCGACGCGCTGGTAGCCGCCGTGCGCGGCGGTGTCAACCTGATCGACACGGCCATCAACTACCGCTTCGAACGGGCCGAGTGCGCCGTGGGTAAAGCGTTGCGCCGGCTGGTCGACTCCGGAGCCGCCGCCCGGGACGAGCTTGTAGTCTGCTCCAAGGGCGGTTACCTCCCCTGCCGGGACGACCCGGCAGCCTGGTTCGAGCATGAATACATCAGGGGCAAGGACTTCGGCATCAAGAAATCCGACCTGGCAGGCGGCACACACTGCCTGCACCCGGCCTACATCTACGATCAGCTCGAGCGCAGCCTGGCCAACCTGGGTCTCGAGTGCCTGGATGTCTACTACCTGCACAACCCCGAGGCTCAACTCGGTTCTGTCGTCGCGCCGGTCTTCCAAGAACGCCTGCTCAAGGCATTCGAGGTGCTCGAGGCCGCGGTTTCCCAGGGCAAGATCTCGTATTACGGCCTGTCCACCTGGAACGCCTTCCGCACAGGCAAGGCCGATCCCGCCCACATGGAGCTTGCAGACTGCAAGGCCCTGGCGCAAGAGGCGGCCGGAGCGCGCGAAGATCACCTGCGCTTCGTGCAACTGCCCTTCAACCTGGCCATGCCCGAGGCGCTTTTGGCCACCCAGCAGTCCGGCGATGAGCAGGTGCCGATCATCGAGGCCGCCCGCCAGATGGGAATCGACGTTATCGCCAGCGCCTCGATCTACCAGGCTCAGCTAGTAGGGAAGATCCCCGCGCCCCTGGTAAGGGCTCTCGGCAACGATCTGAGCGACGCCCAGCGGGCGCTGCAGTTCACCCGCTCGTCCCCCGGCTTCGCCTGCGCCTTGGTCGGCATGAAGCAACCCGGCCACGTAGCCGAGAACCTGGCCCTGGCGGCAACGCCCCCCATGGATGCTGCGGCATACATCGAGATTCTCGAGAAGGCCGGCTGAGTTTCAGTGTTCAGCAGATCTTCTTGCGGCGTCGCAGGATGAGGCCGGTGACCATTATTGGCAGGAGCGTAGCTGGAATTTGGCCCCGAGTCGAGCAGCCGCAGCCGCCCGCGACGTCGTCTGCGACCAGGGTAATTATTGAGATGGGACACTCGCTCGCCTCTCCGGCCACGGCATCGCAGGTCGTCTGGCCTTGCAATCCGTCCGGCGCCGTCGCCGTCAGAAGCACCTCGCCGGGAGTCACCTGCAACTCGTAGTAGCCGTCCTCGAAGGAACGCACCGCAAACCCGTTGTCGGTCTTGAGCGCGGCGGACGCGACCGGGCCTACCAGGCGGGGGTTGTCCGGGTCGCCGGCATCGACCAGCAAAACGTAGCCATACAGCTTGCCGAGCGTGGCGCTAATGGGTTGGCATTGTCCGGCACTGCAAATCTTGTCGGGCGGGCACATGCCACAGGAATCGCCGCATACGGGATCGCGCCCGCACTGGCTGCTTGTGCAGTCCGGATGACAGGTTTCACCTTCCAGTACACAGCGGGCATTGATGTTGCAGACCTCGCCGTCCGGGCAATCGCCGCAGCTTGCGCCGCAGAGCGGGTCCGGCCCGCAATCGAGGTCTTCGCAAGCAGGCCGGCAGTT
Organism: uncultured Myxococcales bacterium; assembly: GCA_964640665.1. Taxonomy (GTDB): domain Bacteria; phylum Myxococcota; class B64-G9; order B64-G9; family B64-G9; genus DATKYQ01. Next base: position 69,208 of record CAZXHT010000011.1, on the reverse strand, counting down.
CGGCTGACCCTCGGGAAAAAGCCCTATCGAACACCACTGCTCGGACCCGAGCGCGACAGCGCATTCGCGCGAGCCAGGATCGTATCCCGCGGCCTCGGCGGTGATGGTGTAGCTTCCGGCCGGGAGCGAGAAAGACCATCCCGCATCGCCGTCTGCCGCCGTCGTGCTGCCGATACCTTCGCAGCTTACGGTCGCGCCGGGAATGCGCTCGCTCATGTCGGCCGAGCCCTGGCCGTGGTCGACGTAGACGACTCCTCGGATGGTTCCGGTCTGCGGCGTCTGGTCGACTTGCTCGCGTCGGATGGCCACATAGCTTGCCGACAGGCTGCGCAGGTTGTGGACGATGCCGTACGAGCAACCCCTGGCCTCGTAGGTCCAAAGATCGCCCCAGGGGTCGCCGCTTTCGAAGACGAGAATGTGTCCGGCCGTGTTCGACGAGTTGCGATAGACGAAGCAGTCGCCCCGCAAGGCCTCATCCCGGGATACCTGGCTCCAGTGAGTTGTTTCATTGCGAAAATTGTTAGTCGAATAAGGATGCGCGTCGTCCTCGATCGGGCTCGGTCCCGGAACCTGCCAGACCTTGGCAGCGAAGCCCGAGCAGTCGGCGCCGTAGGATCCCGTGTGAGTGCAATCCGGGCAACTTCCCGAACACGAGCCGTGTTGGGCGCCATCCTGGCGCCAGCAACCGTGACCCCACCAGTATGAATAGTCGACAGCGTTTTGGGCCGAGTTGATGATCGCATCGCGCGAGATCGGCTGCGTTTGGGCCCGGGCATATCCAAAGCCAATGCAGACGACCACTACCAGAATGTGAGAGAATCGCCTCACGGGACGGCATAATAGCATGAAAACGCTGCGGATGTGTGCGAAATCGAACACATTGTGCGGACACTTGCATATCCGATTTCGAACCAGAATCTAAAAAAAATTTACCCCTGTAACATTCTGTAATTACAACATAATTTATTACTCCGATGGTCATCTGTGGCACGATGTTTGCTTGGCAAGAATAATGAATTTTTGAGCCGTATATCAGGTCGAAAGGCGGCAGTGCAGTAACGAAAACCAGCAGTTTTACAACCAACAGGAGGAAGAAATGAAAAGATTCATCACGGCGGTAACGGTACTGGCATTCGCGCTGTCATTCGCTCCGTTTGCCATGGCGGAAGGACTGCAGACCACGGCCGGCACCATGCAACTCGGAGGGGTTGGAACGTTCAGCATTGAAATGACCATGCCCGACGTGGGAGACAGCGTGACCGGCTACAAGCTGAACTTGGCTCCCAGCTTCGGCTATTTCATCATCGACAACCTCGAGATCGGCGGAATCTTGGGGGTCGGAGTAGGCTTCGGCGACAAGTATGAAGGGGCCGCCAAGGACATCGGTTTCGGAGTAGGCGCGAACTACTACCTGGCGATGTCCTCGTTCGTGCTGCATTTCGGCGTCGGCATCGGGATGAACTTCATGATCCCCGATGAGGGAGACACCCAGAAGGCACTGGCCATCATGGCACCCATCGGCCTGCTGATGCCCCTCAACGATCACGTGGCTCTCGATCTGGGCATCCAGGTCAACTACATCATGTCGTTGGAAGATGGCGGCAACAGCTATTTCAACCTGCCGATCGGCTACCTGGGCGTACAGGCGTTCTTCTAGAATTCTCTCAGGTTAGCTTCTAGTTGCCCTGCTCGTAGCATCCACGATCGATACTGCGACCGGCGCGGTCCACGCCGTCGAGGGATATCCCGGCACTGAGTTCTGCATTAACGCCCGACGGGTCCACACCGTTGTCGAGAGCGCTGGTACAGGCCTGATCGAGGTGGCTGTCATCTGGACCGGCGAAGAAGGGCGCGCCCGCTGCAAGGGTCTCCTTGGCGGTATTGCTGTAGGTTCCGTCTGACGGTTCGTAACCATCCGTGTTGGCGCCGTGACCGGCATCTGTAAACGAATGGATTGTGTAACTCACCGGCACATCCAGCCTCTCCCACATCTCCCTATCGAGCGAGTTGCGCTTGATGACCTGGTAGCGTAGCCGTATCGACAGCTTGTTTCATTCCGTGTCGATCCGCTGCACAACCATGCTTGTCACGAACACCCTGATATTCGAGGTGCGGGGCGATTATGGAAATGTCCGCTTCCTGGCGGATGACGCCCACCAGGTATTCGTCGGTATCGGGCCGCGCATTTCCTTCTCTGGCAGCGGACTCGATGGATGGTATGCATTCCTGGAGTTCGGGGAATAACACACCCATTTGGGGCTCGATCAAAATTCTGGGCAGCCTTCGGGTAGAATTGGATTTCCTGAAGCCTCAAAAAGAGCATCGCAGCTTGCGGACTTTATCTGCGCAACACACTCCTCGACCTCGCTTTCCGCAAGGGTGCCAGTCTCATGTTCGCAAGATTTGGTAATATCTCTACGGCAGTGTGCTACATCCGGTGGCCTCTCGCCAAGGCATTCGTCACGACGATTACACTGCGCATGTCCTATGAGCATGCAACCTTCTGATGCGGCTATATGGCCCTCCGGGATACCGCCGTCCTCTGGAGGCGGGCCACCGTCCGGTATGTCTTGGGCTTCGGCACAGGCTCTTATTTCTGCCTCCATGGCAGCCGCACTCGTGAAATCCATGCAGCTTGCATTCTCCAGGACGCAGTCTACAACGGCTTGAACGTCATAACCCTCGCTTTTTACCTGATCGACAACAGCCGGACAGGTGTCCTGGCAGATCTGGTATCCATCATCACCCCAGCAGTCCTTGACAAAGGCACAGACCTTCTCGCAAGGCGATTGACTGTCGCTGCAGCCTGAAGCCAAGAACATGGTATTGAATATGGCTGCGATGGAAAACGCAAACCAGATCAGGCGGGTTCTACCATGAGTGCGCCGTTCATCCATCGGATGTTCCATTGTTGTTATTGCTCCTCCAGTGTTTTGCATAGATCGCCGTCCTGAAGTTCCTCCTGACGCAATGATCCGGTGAAGTATGACGGCCTTTCATGGGCTCACCCCCTTGGACACCCCGCCTCAAGGCGGGTCAAAGGTAATATTAGCCAGGGTATTCAGCGAGCTGCGACGCTGAAATGTTGAGATTCTTTAATCGCTTTCCGCATCGATGCCCAGCAGCCGCTGGATGTCATCGCGTCTGGCTTGCACTTCGGGGTGCCCGGCGTAGCCCGTGTCCAGACCCGAAAGTACCTGGTCGGCCTCTTCCAGAAGTCCCTGGCCGATGAAAAAATCCACCTCGTCCAAGGCGTCGACAAGTTCCTCGTCAGCCTCATGATCGACCTCCGCCCCTGATTCGCCGGCCTGCGCGAGCAGGTCTTCGATGGCAACCATCATGGTCGTCTCTCGCCTATCTTCTTTCCCCGCAGCGGCTCCATCCCTGTCAGTATCTTCCTCCCAGCCACTAGAAAGATCATCCGTCACTGAAACCTCGGCGGTATCTTCCCCTTCGTAGGGCTCGTCATCCAGCGACATCTGGTAGTCGGCGTCCAGTTCTTCTGCGTCGCTCGCTTCTCCGGCCACTTCGGCAAGCTGCACGGCAGGAAGCGGGGGAACCTCCACGGGATCGCTCTTCTTGATGAACGGCGCGATCTGCCTGACCCGCTCGAGCGCTTCCTCGGCCAGCGCCGCCTTGCCCTTCGCATTGGCCAGGCGCGCGAGGCGCTTGTAGGTGGCAATAGACTTATCAGGCTGGTTGAGGCCCAGAAAGGCCCGGGACGCGAGCTCGAGCGTCCTGAGATTGTCCGACTGAAGGCGCAGCGGCAGCTCGAGGATCGCCATGGCGTTTTGCCACTCGTCCCGCTGCAGGTAGTTTTCCGCGAGCGCATGATGAAGCCTGATGCTTTTTTCACCCAGGCGGATGGCACGGTCGGCCACCATGATGAATTCGTCCAGGCGTCCGGCCTTTTTCAGGTCCCAGGCGGTGCGCAGGAACTCTTCGCGGGCCTTGTCTGTCTGCTCTTGGCGCACATACAGGCGGGCCAGGCGCATGTGGCAGTCGAGATCGTCGGGCACCAGTTCCACGGCCCGCCGCAACACTTCGAACTCCTGAGGCACTAAATCTTTCTCTTCGTACAGACCGGCCGCTTTCAAAAGTTGCCCCACGGCGTCCTTTTCGAATTCCTTGTTGACCAGCTCGTCGGCCAGACGCAGGTGGGCCTCAAGCAGCAGAGGATCGACCATCAGCGCCTGCTTGTAGACCGCCTGCGCCCGATCGGAAAAACCATCGCCTGAATACCCTTCGGCCGCCTGGATGAACAGCTCCGCCGCCCGGTCCTTGTTCTTCTCCCTGGCCCACAGTTCGGCCAGCCGGTGCAAGGTCCAGGCGTCGTCCGGCTTGCGCTCAAGCAGCTTCTCGTACTCGCGGATGGCGCGCTTGTTCTGACCCTTGGCCGCGAACTTGGCAGCCTTTTCCTTGACGATGCGGGTCTGTTCGCCCATCCGTGTCCCCTGGCGCCGGCCCGGCCTACAAGCGGCCGATAATGGCGATCGAGCAGACATTCATGAAAGGAAAACCGCCCAGGTTGTGTGTCAGACCGAAGCGGGGATTATCTATCTGCCGCTCGCCTGCCCGGCCGAGAAGCTGCAGGTACATCTCGTAGAGCATCCGCAGTCCGCTCGCCCCGATCGGGTGACCGAAACATTTCAACCCTCCGTCTACCTGCGCCGGGATGCCGCCGCCCCGGCGATCATAGAACCCGTCAAGGACGTCGGCAACCGCCCGGCCTCGCTCGGAGATGTGCAAGTCTTCGTAAGTCACCAACTCGGTGATGGAGAAACAGTCATGCAGCTCCATCATGCCGATCTCTCGGCGCGGGTCGGAAATACCGGCCTCGGCGTAGGCGCTCAGGCTGCACTTGTCGGTGGTGATGAAATGATCGCCGTCCCAGTCGTCGTAGCCCATTTCTTCCCCGCTCGAAAGCGCCAACTGCAGGGCCTTGACCGAAACGATTTCTCCTGTGCCCATCTCGCGGGCCTTCTCGACTGTGGTCACGATGGCGCAGGCGGCGCCGTCCGAGACACCGCAACAATCGAAAAGGCCCAGCGGGTGGGCGATAATCGGCGCGGCCATCACCTGCTCGACTGTCACTTTCTTACGCAGGTGAGCCTTGGGATTTAGCAGGCCGTTGTCGTGGCTCTTTGCCGAAACGTGGGCCATGGCCCGCTTGAGTGTCTGGTCGTCGACAGCATACTTGGCCGCGTAGGCGCTGGCCAGTTGGGCGAAGGCGCCAGGCGCGGACAGGTTGGGAAACCATAACCAGTTCAGAGTGCCCGCCCCGGAGCCCGGGTTAGGCAACCCGCCGTAGCCGGTGTCCTTGAGCTTCTCCACACCCAGGGCCAGGCAGACGTCGTAGGCGCCCGAGGCAACCGCGTAGACCGCCCCGCGAAAGGCCTCGGTCCCGCTGGCGCAGTAGTTCTCGGTTCGTGTGACGGGGATCAGCGGGGTACGCAGCGCCCGCGATAGGGGCAAGGCACTCTTGCCGACGTTGACTTCTTCCATGCAGGTGCTCAGCCAGGCTGCCTCGATGTCGCCTCGCTCGATGCCTGCGTCTTCGAGGCACTCATCGAAGGCTTCTACCATGAGTTGCTCGGCGCCGACCTCCCAGCGCTCTCCGAACCTGGTACAGCCCATCCCGATTATCGCCACCTTGTCCTTGATTCCCGTGGCCATGTTTTCTCCCTATTTTCCCGCGCCAGTTCCCAACATGGGTGCGATGGCTGCCATGGCGTCCTCGAACTCCCGCCCAGCGGACAGATCGTTGATGGCCTCCCAGTTTTGCATGATCTGCTCCGGCGTCGGAATTTCGCCGCCGCCGACGAATACGCCCTTGCCCGCAACCATGGCGACCCTGTTGAAATAGCCCATCCCGGCGTTGAATATCATGCCGCTTAACTCGCAGCCGGTCGAACACAAGTAAACAATCAGCGGGACAACGAACTCCGGTAGCAGCTTTTCGGCAAGCTCGGGCGGCAGCAGATCGGCCGTCAGTCTCGTCCTGGCCACCGGCGCCACGGCATTCACCCGGACGTCGTACTTGCGGCCCTCGATCTTGAGGGTGTTCATGAAACCAACCAGTCCCAGCTTGGCCGCGGAATAATTGGTCTGTCCGAAGTTGCCATACAGGCCGGCGGCCGAGGTGGTCATGATGATGCGGCCGTAGCCGCCGTCTTTCATGTGCACAAGCGCCGGACGCGTGACGTTGTAGGCGCCCCGCAGGTGCACGGTCAAAACCTTCTCGAACTGATCCGGCTCCATCTTCAGAAGCGTGCGGTCGCGCAGGATACCCGCGTTGTTCACCAGGATATCCAGCCTGCCAAAACCATCGACTGCCCGGGCGACTATCGCTGCTCCGCCCTGCGGGGTAGCCACGCTGTCGTACGAGGCAATTGCCTCGCCTCCCATTGCCTCTATTTCCTCGACTACCTTGTCAGCCGGCGCTTGTGAACCGCCCGTTCCGTCGGTGGCGCCGCCAAGATCGTTTACCACGATCCGGGCGCCCCGCCTGGCAAGCTCGAGGGCGTATTCCCGGCCCAGCCCCCCGCCCGCGCCGGTGACGATCGCCACGCGCCCGTCGAAGCGAATTTCCTCGCCCCGGGCGGCCTTGCGCTCTGCTCCCGGCAGCGGGACAGCCTTCCAGAAGTATCCCGTGAATCCGCGCTCGGCGTCTTCGTAACGCCGGCGAAAAGCCATTTGAACCGACTGGCCGACAAAAACGTCATCAAGACCGCAATCGCTGAAATCGGCCAGCATGCGTCCGCCGCCCTCGAACTGGATCATGCCGTAAATGCCCGGCGGGTCTACCGAGACGACCAGATAATCGCCGGTGAATGTCTTCACCTTGGCCGGCAAGTCTGCGAACTCGTAGTCCTCCTGGGTATGATGCGCCCGGCAGTCGGGATTGACGCACACGTCCATCTTGGGAAACTGCGGCGTGCCGCAGCTTATGCACTTGCCGCCGACGAGTCCCTGAAGCATCTTGCGATCGCGCCACAAGACGGTTAAAGCCGTCTGGGTTGGGGCCTCGGCCCGAATACCCGTTTCACACTCGATCAGGTCCCTGAACTTCAGGAACTTGGTGTACTGCTCGACTTTCTTCTTGTTCTCCAGGCTGCCGCGGATGCCAGGCCGAGCGGGAAGTTTGCGAATCTCGTCCGTGACTTTGAAGTACAGGGCATCGCAGCCCTGGCCGAAACCCGCAAGCAGAATTCGCTCACCGGGCGCGGCATGCTCCAGCGCGTGTGACAGCATGACCAGCGGATGGGCGGCGCCGCATTCGCCACAAGCTTCGTGCAAGTTGTCTGTGACCTTCTCCGGAGCGGCGCCGAGCTTCTTTCCTATCTTGCTGTGCTCGGCCTTGAAGAAACAGGGGAACACCAGTCGGTCGACGTCGTCGATACCGATACCGAGCTTTTCGAACAAGCCCTTGACCGCCGCCGGGATGATCTTCGAGTAGCCCTCATCCCGCACCCAGCGCTCTTCCCAGGTGTAGTCGAACTTTTTGCCCGATCCACGGTAGTGATCGACGAAATCCAAAGACAGAGAGTGCCCGCCCAAAAACTCGGCCACAACCCCGTCACGACCCAGCGTCACCGCCGCAGCGCCGTCCCCGAACCACATCTCGTAGAAACCTGCTGCCTTGGCCTGGCGCTTGTCAGCGGCGACCACCAGCACTTCGTCGCAGTCTCCCGCCTTGACGGCGGTAAGGCCCGCGACCATGGCGCTGGTCGCTGATTTCAGCGACGATGTGAAATCGTCTGTCTGTATGTCGTCGGAAAGATTCAGAGCGCCCTTGACGATGCCTGCATTCTGGCGATCGGCGAAGGGCAGCGTGGTGGACGCCAGATAGACCGCGCCCAGCCGGCTCCTGTCGCGGCCCGTCATGCAATCCCGGGCGGCAGCCACAGCCATGGTCAGGGTATCTTCGTCCCAGTTGCAAAACGATCTCTCTCCCTGGGCCACCATCATGGTAGCCGGCATGTACCAGCCTATGTTCTGGTAGATTGTCATGCGCTCGATACGCAACCTGGGGATATATCCGCCGAACGAGGTGATGCCGATCATCTGCCGTTCCTCCCTTTTCAACCGTCTCAGAAGGCGAACAGCTTCTCGATTAGCTGCGACTTCATCAGGTCGCCTTCGATCTTGAGCTTGCCTCCGGTGTAGGCCTGCATGGCGTTGAGCCGGCCGCCGATCAAATCGATGAAATCACCTTCGGCCATCTTGATTGTAGTCGTGGGCGTGGAGTGCCGGCCCGCATCCACCCGGCAGGCGCCGTCCTTGATCGTGACGTTCCACTCTCCTCCGCCCTCGCCTGAGATGACGTACTGAAAAACTAGATCGACTCCCGCGGCCCGCTCCGCCTGGAAGGCATTTGGCATGCGCTCGAAAACCTGCGCCACAGTCGGCCCTGTGCCCTCACTCTTACCCGTCTGTTGGTCGCCCGCCTGGAAGGCCTCGAGCATGGCGCCCATGAAAGTCATGGTGCTGTCGTACTCGCGCGCTCCTTCCAGCGAGCAGATGGCAGGCATGCCGGCCGCAACCGCCTCGGGAGCGGGAACGCTCTTGCCGTCGCCGACAACCATGCCGGATCCTGTCACTAATGCGGCCCGGCTGAAATGCCCCGCCCCGGCGTTGTAGATCCCGCCGCTCGTCGTGCAGTTTTCCGAGCACATAAAGACCACCAGCGGGGCGATGTACTCCGGCTTCAACCTGGCGTTCATCTCTGGCGGCAAGATGCCGGCCGTAAGACGGGTGGCGGCCAGCGGCGCAACCGTGTTCACCATGACGCCGTACTTGTGGGCCTCGATCTTCAAGGTGTTCATGAAGCCAACCAGCCCCAGCTTGGCGGCCGAGTAGTTAGCCTGTCCGAAGTTGCCGAACAGGCCCGCGGCCGAGGTAGTCATGACTATGCGCCCGTAGCCGCCGGCTTTCATGCGCTCGAGCGCAGGACGGGTGACGTTGTAAGCGCCCTCGAGATGCACTGCCAGCACGGAGTCGAAATCCTCGGGCTCCATCTTGATTAGTGTCCGGTCGCGCAGGATACCGGCGTTATTTATCAGGATGTCCAGGCGGCCGAAGGCCTCGACGGCCCGGTCGACAATCGCCCGGCCTCCCTCGGGTGTGGCCACCGAGTCGTACGACGCCGCGGCCTCGCCTCCCAACGCCTCGATCTCCTCGACCACCAGGTCGGCCGCCGAGCGACTGCCCGCGCCGCTGCCGTCGGTCGTGCCACCCAGGTCGTTGATCACCACCTTGGCCCCCCTGCTGGCGAGTTCCAGCGCGTAGGCCCGGCCCAACCCGCCTCCGGCACCGGTCACAACCGCCACCCGCCCGTCGAAGCGAATGCCGGACATCTGCTCGCGCCGGGCTGCCTCTTCATCGCTCAACCACTCGACCAGGCCGCGATCGATAACGACCTCGCCTGTTTCCGAGTTGATCACCCTGAACAGGGCCCGGCCCTCCCCGGTTTTCCAGATACGTGTCTCGATCGGAACTCCCGGATAGATCGGTCTCGAGAAGCGAGCGCCGAAGCGGGTCATTAACTCCGGCCTGCCCGGCATGAGGTGCCGGACAACCGCCCGGCAGGCGTAGCCGTAGGTGCAAAGGCCGTGCATGATGGGTTTCTCGAAGCCCGAGGCCTTGGCGAAATCGGGGTTGACGTGCAGGGCAAAGATATCCCCCGAGAGCCTGTAGACTAGCGGCTGGTCGGCAGACGGTGTGGCCTGTTCCTTGAAATCGGGTTCGCGCTCGGGAATCTTGATCTCGCTCTTCGGCGCCTCTTTACCGCCGAACCCCCCGTCCTTGCGGCAAAACAGTGTGAAGAAATTGGTAAAAAGCTTCTCGCCGTTGGAGTGAAACGTATCGGCCTCGGCGACCACCAGCGCCCCGCGCGCCGGACCCTTGTCGTAGATGTGGGTGATGGCGCCCTCGGTTGTCAGGGTGCCCTCTGTCGGAATCGGGCGGTGGAAGACGATCTCCTGCTCGCCGTGCAGGATACCCGACAGTTCGGCATTCGAACCGATAGCCGCCTGGGCCAGAAAATCGAAGACCGAACCGATAGAGAAGGTCGGCACGACCTTGAGCCGATCCTCGTAGGCGTACTCGAGATCGTCGAATCCCGCCCCCACCCCCAGGGCATACAGGGCCACGTCTTTCCAGGAATATTCCTTTTTCAGGGGCCCTATCTTCTTACCGATGGAACCTAGGTCCAAAGCCATGCGCGACCTCCCAAGCAGTTACGCCGGCTAGTTTATATCATCGGCAAAGCGATACAAAGCATATAAATGAATGCGGCGGCCACCTGTGGCGCTGCCGTTTTGACAGCCGCAGACGACCTGGGATGTGACTGGATCTATAGGGAACTTCGGACTATATATACGATAGTGGCCAAGACAGTATTATGTCCATTGAAGTGCCACAGCAGAGGAAACGTCTTGCATGTCAATGCGCGAATAGCGTTGATCGTCTTCTTGGTTTTGAGTTGCCTGGTGGCGACAATTCCGGCGCGTGCTCAACCTTCGCGAATGGAAAAGGCCGGGTTCGCGCTGCCCCCAGGATTGGAAGAACGAATTAATGCTCTTCTGGAGCCCCATGGCCACGGAGATCCGCTTCCAAAAGGCTGGCGTCTCACTGACATCGAGATCTTAGAATACTCGGTCCGCTACCGGTTCCGGCGCGGCAACCATTCTTTCTCACTCATTCTCAAACAGCGCGATGTCGAGGCGCCCCATACCAGCCGAAATTTCAGTATCCATTTCGATGTTCCAGATGGGACGATGCCTAAAGCCCAGTACCAATCGTTGGAGAAGTACATTGTCAGTTTAGTAGTTAGAAACGATACTGGTCCGACACCTTGGCGCAAGTTGTCAGTACCGAATACGGCGAAGCAGGCGCATACGAGTGGCTTTCAAAACCCGACCTCAGCAAACTCATCGGGTTGCGCAATCAGCCCTTCATCAGTCAGCCCAATAAGCCCGACTACGATTCTGAAGATCCTGCTAGTTGTGGCACTGTTTGGCTTGGCGACACGGTTCCAAAGTTTTTTGCGACTCGCCCGCCGAGTCCCGGCTCTCGACCGGATAATCCTCGGCACCATCATACTTTGGGGACTGGCGCTTCGACTAGTTGGCGGCATCCGCATCCCAGGCTGGATCAACAACCACGGCTATGGACTGATGAACGACATCTTGGTTCGCCACCAACTGGATGCCGATATTCACGGCGACGCTTTTATTGCACTTTACAAACTGGTTCTGACCGTTCTGCCATCAAGTGAGTTGACTGTCATTGGCAGTCAGGTCTTTCTGTCGGTCGCCACAATACCCCTGGTGTATATTGTCTGCAGGTTCTGGATGCAGAATCGTAATTGGGCCCTTTGGGCTGCAGCGGTTGCGGCGTTTCTCCCGGTGCCGATTTTCTATGCCGCAACCGAGGTTCGTCTTGTGCCGGGAATATTTTTTCTATTTCTGACCCTGGGAACCATCGGCTGGGCAGTTAGAGACTGGCACCCAGTAGTTTTACTCAGTTCGGCCACGCTGGCTCTCGTTACCAGCCAGTTCTATCCCACTCTCATGATTGTGCCCTTGATAGTCTTGGGGTTTATCTTGACCGCCCCGGGTGGTCGTGGGCTGTTCAAGCGGACTTGGACCTGGATTACAGTTGGCGTAGCCGGAGTGGTTTGGATCATTCCTGCCGTCTGGTATATTTCCCTGCTCTCGACCGGGACAGGTGTTTTCGGATCGTCATATCTTGAAGTTTTCTCAGAGATGTCCTGGCTGAACGTCTTTTTACCTTCGTCGTCGTTCGAATATAGAAACTTTAGCAATGTATTTCTCAACTACTATTTGACGCCCCCCATACTGGCTATCCTGGCTATTGTTGGATTGCTTGCGGCTTGCAAGTTGCGCGCCTCGCGTCCGGCGGTTTTTATGGTTCTTGCCTGCGCCCTGGTGTTTACACTTTCAGGAACGATTGCCGGAAGAATGAACACGGCCAGGATTCAACTGCCCGCCCTACCTTTCTACGCCATGCTGGTCGGCATTGGTTTGGAATGGCTGGCGAATTTATGCAGCCGCGCTTGGCCGCGGTTTCGTTTCGTTCACGTCCTCGTAGGTACAGCTATTCTGGGCCTTTCAATCCTTGTTTGGCCGGGGCCAATCGGCAAGAAGTTTACTCCTCAGTGGGAACGCCAGGTAGTCAAAGCTGGACTCAATAACCTGCCAGTCGGCTGTACGGTCATCTACCCGCCCCAACATGCCCGGGTGTCGGTTGAAGTACCACAATATCTAAGCGGCATCGCCGATCTCAGTATCGACTGGCTACCACTAGAGAACTCACAAATTTCCGACCAGATAAAACAGAAGAAGTGCTTGGCTTACTACCGACCACCTTCGTGTTACGATCTGGCCAACTTGAACGGCGAGAAGACCGCTGAACCTGAGGTGAGCGGCCTGATCAAGCAGTGTGGCGATATCGAGCGACAACTACAATTGGATCCCTTGTACGTTAGTGATATTCCCGCCATTCCGGACTGCAGACAGTATTTTAGTCGTCCCAGCCTGAATATTGGGTTCTTTCGAGTGGTTAGTATCCTGGGCAGCGGTATATAATGCTCCGGCATTGGAAGTAGCCGTAGACGATCGGGTAGATCATCGAAAGGCTCCTAAAGGACGCCGTAGCGTCGGTCCTGACCGGGGCGAACTGGAACGTCGTCGTTTTGACAGCCACCTACAGCCTGGGATAGGATTTTCCTCCGTGAGTCAGCAACCGAGGGGAACAGCATGTCTTCCGTAGAGCCAGTGCTCGATTTTCGTTCCGATACCATCACCAAGCCGTCTGCGGGCATGCGCCAGGCGATGGCGCGGGCCGAGGTTGGTGACGACGTCTTCGGCGGAGATCCTACAGTGGCGGAGATCGAACGCCGCTCGGCCGAGATCTGCGGCCGCGAGGCGTCCCTGTTCGTCCCCAGCGGCACCATGGCAAACCTGCTGGGATTGGCCCTGCATTGCGGCCGCGGCGATGAGGTGATTCTCGAGCGCCGTACGCATTCCTTCTCGCACGAGGTGGGCGGCGGGGCCGCGCTGCTGGGCATACTCTTCAGCCCGCTCGATAGCCCTGACGGGATTATCTCAACCGAGCAGGTCGCCCGGGCTATCAGAAATAAGGACGTCCACGAACCGAATAGCAGACTGGTGATACTGGAAAACACCGTCAACCTGGCCGGCGGACGCGTGGTGTCGATCGAAAAAGTTCGCGCCATGCGCAGGCTGACCCGCGAGCGCGGCCTGCGCCTGCACATGGACGGGGCGCGCGTCTTCAACGCCTCCATCGCTTCGGGCACGCCGGTTGCCGACTACGCCTCCGAGGTGGATAGCCTGTCTTTCTGCCTCTCCAAGGGGCTCGGCTGCCCGGTGGGCTCGATGTTCGTAGGCGACGGTACCGACGTCGAGCGCGCGCGCTGGCTGCGCAAGATGCTGGGCGGCGGGATGCGCCAGGCCGGAGTGCTGGCCGCCTGCGGGCTGTACGCGCTGGACCACAACATCGAGCGCCTGGCCGAAGACCATGCCGCCGCCCGTGAACTGGCAGCCGGTTTGTCGAGCGTGCTCGACGAGCGCTACCGGATCCAAGAACCGGAAACCAATATCCTGCTGGTGCACACCGACTCCGAGACAACCACTACCGCCACACTGGCCGCCTGGAAAAGTGCGGGCATCCTGGCGCTGCAACTGTCTGAGAAAATTATTCGGTTGGTTACGCATCTCGATCTGCCGGCGGGTGCCGCCGCTGAGTCATTCCGGCGAGCGAAGGAGTGCAAGATTTGATAGACGTGGCCGCGCTGATCCTGGCCACGGTGGCCGTCGGAGCGTTGCTCCTGGTGCTGCCGATCGTGGCGACCGTTTTTGCCGTAAAGGCCAGGCGGCGGGTGCGCGAGATGCAGGCCCGGCTGGATCTGATCGAGGCAGGTCTGGTCTCGCCGCAGGTGGCGATCCCCGAGGCGACACCTGAAAAAATCGTCGAAGAACCTTCTCCGAGCCCAGTCGAGCCGGCCGAGGCGCCGGAGGCACTGGAACCACCCGAGCCACCCGAGCCACCCGAGCCGCTGCCGCCGGTTTCTGTCGAGGAGACCCCGGTTCGCGCTAAGCGCGGCAGCATCGAAGAGCGTATCGGCCTGGTCTGGTTCACGCGCATCGGCATCGTCCTGGTCATCGTGGCACTGGCCTTCTTCTTCAAGTACGTTATCGACAACGACTGGATCGGCCCCTGGGGACGGGTAGCCGTCGGGGTGATTGCCGGGGTGTTCTTCCTTGGCTGGGGTAGTTGGATGGCCCGCAAGGGCAAGACGCATAAGATCTTCGTCCAGGGAACATTAGGCCTCGGTCTGGCATTGCTGCTGGTGTCGGCATACGCCTCGTTCGCCTTCTACCACCTGGTCGCGGCCCTGCCGGCTTTCGGAGTGGTGGCTTTGCTTTCTGTGCTGGGCGGCGCTTTAGCAGCCTGGCACCGGGCCGAAGTAATCCTGGTGCTGTCGCTTATTGCCGTCTTTCTGAACCCGGTGCTGCTTTCCACAGGCGTCGATCGCCCCTGGGCGCTGTTTTGCTACCTGCTGGTTATGACCTCGGCCGGCCTATGGGTGGCCGTGCGCTTGAATTTCAGAGTAGCCATTTGGACAGCGGTCGTCGGCGTGATGGCCATCTTCTCAGGCTGGTACGCGCGCTTTTTCGACCCCACCTCCCCGCCTATCCCGGGCATCTATGATCTTCCCATCGAGGAGATGCAGGGGGCCTACTTCCCGCTGGAGGCCCGCCTGGCCCCCTTGGTATTCGCCTTGATTTTCCCCTTGCAGTGGACATACGGCGGCATTCTTTCGCGCATGAAAAAGAGCCCGCGCACGGCGCTGGGCCTGTACCTGGCCGCGGCAGTAGGCGCCCATGCGGCCTTTGCCGCCTTGCTCTTCGACCGGCCCGTGCTGCTGGGTGTCGCCATGTGTGTGCTGGGCGTCGGCTTCGGCGTCCTGCTCACCCACGAGCGGCATACCAACTGGCTCGGCCTGCCGCTGGCCGCCTCCTTCGCAGTCATGGCATCGCTCACCGGCGAGATCGAAAGCGGAAAGCTGCTACCGCTACTGATCCTGACCGGCGGTTGGGCTGCCGTCTATTTCGCAACCTTCTTCAGACGGGCTGCCCGCGAGGGCCTGCTCGCCTCGGGCTGGGCCCTGCTTCTTCTGGGCGCATCAGGGCTGGGTCTTGCCGTGCTCTGCGGTCTGTGGCTGTTACCCGGGCACTTCGCAATGCTTGGCCTGCTACTCGCTATTCTCTCAATTGTCTACCTGCTTTTGGCGTTGGCCGCCCATTCAGTCCTTACCATAGCAGCGGCCTTCCTTCTCAGCCTGGGCGGCATGAGTGCCTGCGGAATCCTCTCGGGCGGTGTCGATATGCCCTCGCAGACGGGCTTCCTGATCGTATCGGCATTGTGGGCGCTGGCCTATATTTGCAGCCTTTGTATCGACATGTTCGTCAAAGGTTCTCCCTGGAGCCCGGCGCGCCTTTTCGTGCTGGCCGGCGCCGGCGTGGGCTTCGCGGCGATATTTATCGGAGTCACGTCGGCGGACGCCGGCCTGCTCAGGGCATTGCTCTCGCTGGCTTGCGGCGTCGTTTACTTGCTGGTGGGGCTGCGTATGACCCGGGCTGGAGACTACGGAGCAAACCGCTCGCTGCTGCCTCTCGGGCTGGCTTTGGCATTTTTCACGCTGGCTGTGGCCTTTTTGTTCAGCGGCGTCGGCGTCACCGTGATTTGGGCCGCCGAGGCTGTCGTCCTGGCCTGGCTGGCTGTCAGCGGCCGTCGCGCCAGCTGGCTTGCGGCCTCACTGGTCATGTTCGCAATCGCCGCAGGGCGCCTGCTGGTTGTCGACTTCAACTGGATCTTTTCGCAGCAAGAACTTTTCTGGTCCAGCTTCGGCGCCCAGGGGACGATGATTCCCACGGCCTTTCTAAACCCGCGCGCCATCGCCCTGGCCGGCACGGGTATCGGTATGCTGTTTTCGGCAATCCTCTGCGGGCGCAATCGCGAAAAGACATTCTTTCGCATCGTTGGCCTGGGCTTGGCGATCGCCGGGCACCTGGCGCTTCTGACCCTGGCCATCTCGGAATTCCAGATGCTCTTCACCGATACTGGCGGCCTGCCCGTCTCAGGGCTGCCGAGCGACGAGTTCCGGCGGCTGATGGATGCATTCCAGCAGTCGCTCGCCTCGCAGAGCTATCGGCTCGATATGCTGGCCACGGTCGTGCTGGCTGTCTACGCCGCCGGTTTGCTTGTCTGTGGATTCGTGTTGCGCAACCTGCCCCACAGGATCTTCGGCATAGTTCTTTTCGGCGTGACACTTGGCAAGCTTGTCTTCTGGGACATCTGGGAGTTGGCCCGCATTTACCAGATCATTGTCCTGGTGGCGGTGGGTCTGCTGCTTCTGGCCGGGGGATTCCTCTACGCCCGCTTCGGTGAAAGGATCAAAACCTTGTTGGCTGATTCAGGAAAGCTCGCAGTCTTACTAGGCCTTTCGATCTTCGTCATAGGGCACGCCAACTCGGCTGGGGCCTTCGAAACCGGCGATTACGAGAATCTGCGGACCATCGAGGGAGTCACGGCGCCCGGCGACTACCGCCTGCTGGTCGATCCGGCACTCTACGGCGCAAGCCGTGCCGGACAGGCAGACATGCGAATCAGCGATCCAGCCGGCACCGAAGTGCCCTTCTTCGTCCGGCCAGCCAACCGTCCTCCGGCTGCCCGGCCAAAACTACCCGCAAAGCTGCTCGATCCGCAGCTTTTACCCGACGGCGGCTCCCGGGTGGTGCTCGATCTCGGCCCCGATCCGCCACGCCACCGGCGCGTCGATCTCGACATAGACGGCCGCGACTTCCTGCGCCAGGCGCGGGTTGAGTCGAGCGTGGACGGTCGCGACTTTGGAATATTGGCCAGCGGAGCCTATGTCTTCGATCTTGCCGGCGGCGGCCCTCGCGCAGTGCGCACCTGGCTTGCCTACCCTCTTTCACGGGCACGCTACCTGCGCGTGACGCTGCTGCCCGGCGCCGACAAGTACCGCCTGTCCATCCGTGCGGCATCGGTCACCAGCGGCCCGCTGCCTGCGCCGGCAAAATACGTGGGCGCGGTCGAGCTCGACCTGCATCCAACTGCCTCCGAGCAACGCGGCTTCTCCCTCTACGAGCTTGGTAAGCTTCCGCCCGGCGTACAGTTCGACACCCTGCGCCTGAGCATGGCCACACGGGCTTTCGTACGCCGTGTGGTTGTCGAGGCCACCACCCGCAAGCAAGCCTGGTTTAGCGTGGGCGGCGGAGTGATCTACCGCGTGCCGGCCGGCGACGACCGGGTCCAGGAATTGTTGGATCTTCCGATCCGACCCGCAGGACGCCCCTTGCTCAGATTGAGTATCGATGACGGTGACAACCCGCCGCTCGATCTGCAAAAGGTCGCGGCTATATACCCTCCCGAGGAGATCGTCTTCCGCACGACCTCGGCCGGGCGCCACGTGTTGTACGTGGGCCATAAGGACGACCGCGGTGCGAGCTACGATCTGGCCGAACTGTATCGCCGCGGCGTGCCCGGTGAGCCCAGGCCCGCAACCATGGGTGCGCTGACGCCCAATCCGAACAAGATCGATAAAACGGTCCAGATCGCCGCAAAGCCTTTCAGTGAACGCTACGCGCTGGTCATTCAACTCGTCATCGCCGGCGTGGTTCTCTTGCTCGCTATCTGGACTCTCTTACTCATCCGTCGCAGCCAGAAGAAGAACCGTGGGGAGCGGGAGCGGTAATGATCAGAAACATTTTTTTCTCGCTGGCGGCGGTTGTCCTGGCAATCGTTCCCTCCCCGGCCCTTGCCGACCAGGTATTAGAGGTGCACCTGGACGATAAGGTGCCGGCCGGCAAGCATCCGCGTCTGAATGTCGCCGTGCACAGCGATCTTGCCTCGCTGACGCTTGATCTTAAGCGCGACGACGGCAAGCTGGTGCATCAGGAACTGGTCAACGTCCCGCGTGATTCGAAGCGCGTCTTTCGACTTCCGGCCGATCAAGGCCGGCACCGTTACCGGGGCACGTTAACGGTGAATTTTTCCGGCGGAAACACGGGAGCGATGAATCTCGATTTCGAGGTCGAGGTGGTTGCCGGCCTGGGACTTTTGGCCGACAGGCGCAAGCTGGATCTCGACACCTGCAGGCTCGTTTTGGGATCGAGCCGTCCGCTTGCCAGTGTCGACTACGAAGTCACAGCCGATGACGGCAAGCGCATCGATCACGGTTTAGTCAAAGTCGAACCGGCGGCCAGGTCGGTGAAAATATCCTGGAAGAAGAGTGCGGCCAAGATCTTGAAGATCAGACTAGTCGCCCACGGCACGGACGGCATCTTCGAGGATCTCGAATTGGTTCCCTGGAGCTACAGTATTCCGCACCAGGAGGTTGAGTTCGAGACCGGCAAGTGGGAGATCCGCGACGGGGAGAAGCCCAAGCTGAACAGCAGCTACGCGCTGCTACAGAAGGGCCTTGCCAAATACGGCAAGCTGCTCGACGCCCGGCTGTACGTGGCCGGCCACACCGACACGGTCGCGGCGGCCGACTACAACCTGCAACTGAGCGAGAAGCGTGCCCTGGCCATAGCCGGCTATTTCCGCGGGCAGGGCTTCAAGCGTCCGATCTACTACCAGGGCTACGGCGAACGCGGCCTCAAGCTGCCCACTCCCGACGAAACCGACGAGCCGCGCAACCGTAGGGCCGAGTACGTTCTGGCCGCCGAACCTCCGGCGATGAACGTCCCCGGCTCTGCGGCGCACTGGAAGCGCCTGCAATAGATATAAAAGGAGAATGAGTTGATGACCAAGCGAATTGGCAACCTGCTACTCGATCTCGGCATCGTCACCAAGGAGCAGATCCAGGCCGCGCTCGGGCGCCAGCGACGTTTCGGCGGGCGTCTGGCCACGGCCTGCCTGGCTCAGGGTTACGCCGACGAGAAGACGCTGGCCCGTGTTCTCTCGCGCCAGCTCGGCGTCCCCTTCGTGGTGTTGACGCGAAGCTGCATCCCGATCTCGTTGCTTACCGGTTTTCCGCTCGAGTTGGCCAGGAAGCTCAACGCTTTGCCGGTACACCGCCACGAGCGCGAACTTTTCGTGGCCATGGCCGACCCGACCAACATCGCCTACCAGGACGAGATCGGCTTCACTACCGGCTGCCGCATCGTCGAGCACGGCGCGCTGATCGGTTGCCTGCACGATAGCATCGAGGATGCCTATCGCATTAAAGAGCGCGCTGACGCGGCCTTCTGCCAGGGCGTTGACTTCGACCCCTCGCAAACATTCGGCGACGACGGCCACCTGGAGATCGTCGTCGGCAGCAACCAGGACGCCGCCTTCGGCGCCGCCCCGGCGCCCGTTGTGAGTGGCGAGTCGTTTCTCGACAGCGATGCCAACTGGGTGGACCAGATCGAGTCAGGCACCAAAGTGCAGCCTTCCGAGAAGCCAACTGTCTTGGTCGTGGATGACGAGACCGACCTGAGGCTCATGCTGGCCGAGTTTCTCTCAAAGTCCGGCTACGAAGTCTGGCAGGCCGCGGACGGGACCGAGGCGCTGCGCGTTTTGAAACAGCGCCTCCCTCGTGCAATAGTGCTAGACGCCATGTTGCCCGGCGTTCACGGCTTTGATATCTGTTACCGGGTCAAGCACGCCGAGGGCACGAGGCACATCCCGGTAGTCATGATCAGCGCGGTCTACCGCGGCTGGCGTTACGCCGACGATGTGCGCCGCCTATACGGCGCAGACGCCTTCCTCGAGAAACCCTTGCGGCTAGACGAGCTGAAGCACGTGATTGAAGGCTGCCTGTCGGACAGCGGCGCGGCCGCGCAACCAGCAGATCTAGAAATCCAGGCCGGCCCGGCCTTGCAAGAAGCGGCCCAGGCCTACCGTAAGGGGGACCTTTTCGGTTCCGTGGCCCACTTGCAAAAGGCCATCGCGGCCTCGCCCTTCTCTCCCTCCCTGCATCACAGGCTGGGGCTGCTATATGACAAGCTGGACGAGCCCTACCGCGCCATAGCCGAATTGGAACGTGCGGTGGAGCTTCAACCAAACTTCAAGCAGGTACAAGACCTGGCGCAGATCTACGAGAAGACGGGCTTCACCAGCAAGGCCTTCGAAGCATGGGAGCGCTGCCTGCGCCTGTGCAATAACGAGCAGGAGACCAAGACCATCCGAGCCCACGTAGACAAGCTACTCGCCCGTCGATGACCCGGAGCCGGAAGGCCTCCTCGCCGCACACCAGGTTGCCGGGCGGCATAGCGGGTAGAGCGCCCCCGGCCGGCCACCAGGATTTCATCCGGCGCGCTCGAGACCAACCGCGAAAAAACAGGCTGACTGATCTCCAAAGCCTCCCGTCCCCGTCGCCCGGAAGAAGGTCCGGACCGACCAAGAAAGCGCCGCAGAGCCTGGATGCGGGTTTGCTGATCGGTATTTCTTAGCATAGTTCAAGAATAGATAAAAAGGCGTAAAATACCTACCCTCGTCTCCCTGGTTTCTCTATCCGCGAGAACCAGCGCGGGGGAGTCACCTCCGGCCGTGTGACTTGTCGCTTTTCTTGTCTTTTTCTTTCTTGTGCTTGTCACGCACAGGAGGTGTTCGGGGCTTGGGCTTGGGCTTGGGCTTGTTTACGTGCACCGGGCGATCCTTGCGCGGCATCGGAGTCACACGGGATGGGCGCCTGGGTGTATCGCGGAGTCCCTGCCGCTTGGGTTCCACTCGCGGCCGGGGCTGCCGGGGCGGAGGAGCCACTTTGTGTGGGCGACCGGGCATATCGCGATGCCCGGGCCGCTTGGGCTCCACCCGCGGCCGGGGTTGTTGTGGTTTCGGCTGAATGGCTGGCCTGAGACGATGCCGCACTGCAGGACGGTACTTCCGGTTCTCCGCCCGACCATGATTGGCCCGAGGCGCCTTGGGAGCGACGACTCTTTTGAGGTAGGCCTTGGGCCGGCGGTATTCGTGACGGCGTTGACCCTTGGACTTGTACCAGCGACCATAATCGTTTCGGTGGTTCCGGTAGTGAGAGACATATGCCTGATACCCTCTGTAGGTCCGGGGTATGTGCACCACGCGGCCGCTCTGGTAGTAGTATGGCATGCCCGAGGCGTCGTAAAATACCAGGTATCCCTCATAGTATTGGGGACGGTAGTAGTCTGTACCGACAGATCGGCGGTACGACCGGTAAGATCGGCCGACAGACCGGTACCAGCGCCCATACTCGGCCCTGTGTTTTCGATAGTGCCGCATCAGCCTGGCGTAGCGTCTATCGCTGGAAAGAATCGTGTGCATTATACCATCAACGTAGTAGACCGGCTGGTTTCTTACGAAGAACACCGGGTAGTCGTCGTAATAGGCAGGCTTGTAGTAGTCAACGACCGGTGTTCGGTGAAATTGGAGGTTGTTATAGCCCACTTCCTCGAACCACTGGAAATAGGCGTCCTCGTTGTTTGTGAAGTTGTTTACCAAGTTGTTGTAGCCGGGATAGTCGCCGGGAACCGCGTAGGCCACGTTGTTTTCGTAGTAGATTGGGGCCCCTGCATCGTCGTAGAACACCAGGTTGTCCATGTAGAATTGGGGAGTGTAATAGTCAACATAGATAATCTGGGCCATGCTCCTGCCGCCCCATGCGGTTGCAATGAGCATGGCCACCACCCCTATCAAAGGAACCTTTTTTCGCGTAGCCATCCGTTACCTCCATTGTTTCATTGGGACAGTGAATTACGCTATTTCCGGGATTCTGGATTTGTCCACAAGTTTCGTCCTGCATAGCATCTCAGTGCCCGCTCTTCCCCGGAGTCACGTTCCAGAGCTTCAACATGACCAGGGCGCCGATGACGGCGAAGGGAATGGGCCATAGCTTCCAGGCCTGCCAGCCGTACTCCGTTGTTATCCAGCCCACCGCCGTGCCGGTGAACGAGGCGGCCAGGTACTGCATGCCGTCGAACAGACCCGCGGCCGTTGCGGCCGCCTTCTTGCCTCCGAAGTCCATCGAGGCCGCGCCGCCGATTATCCCGTGAGAACCGTTGACGAAGAACGAGAGCAGCACCAGGCTGACTACGGCTCCTGCCGTGCCCAGCGCCAGCGCATCCGAGGCATAGAATAAGCCCAGGCAGGCGCCCATGCCGATGAAGCCGAAAACGACCACCGGCGCGCGCCTGCCATTGTAGACACGATCGGACATTATGCCGAAGGCGAAGCCCCCGGCGATACCAAGCACTGCTATGCCCCAGGCAGCCAGTTGCAGCCAGGCATCCGTCCTTTCCACGCCGTAGACGTCCGAGAAATAAACCGGCCACCAGGCGTCCACCACGCTGCGACGGATCAAACCGATCATCATCGAGGCGACGGCGATCATCCACATGGTGGGGCTGGCGAATACTTTTTTAAGCACCATGACGATGCTGACTCTTCCTCCTTCACCTTCAACCACGGCATCGCCGGTTTCGCGGGCCTCGAAGCCGGCCTCTTCAGGCGTCTCGACTACGAAGAACAGGTTCAAGAAGAAAAGAAGCAAGACGAAAGCGGCCGGGATCCAGAAGGCCCACTGCCAGGGTAACACGGCCGCGATCAAGGGAGCGCCCGAGAAGGCCAGGATCAGGCCAAAGCGAATCAAAATGCCGAAGATGGCGCCGAAGGTGCCGCGCTCCTTGAGGTGAAACCACTGGGCGTTGATCTTGACGATCGACAGCGCGCCGAACGACTGGAAATAGCCGTTGACCGCCCAGACGCCGGCCATGATCCAGGCCAGGCCGTGCGCATCGAAGCCCGAGGAAAACACGGCCTCTTCGAGCATGATGCGCACGTGCCCGCCCCCAAAAAAGGGACGCACCAGCGGATCGATGGCGGCAAAATTGGCAAAAACAGCCGGCTGCTGTACCATCAGGTAAAAGGCGCCGAAGACAGAATTCATGACGACGACACCGGCCGCGCCGACCAGGAAGGCTCGGCGGCCTCCGAAACGATCGGCCAGCGGAGCGTTGATCACCACCGCCAAACCGTAGACCAGCGGCATCAGCGTCTCGAACAGGCCCAGGTCACCCTTGGTCCAGCCGAAAACTTCCTGCAGCGTGGGGGCCAAGGCCGAGAAATTGTAGCGCGTCATGTAGAAAAACGAGTACATCAGGCCGACAAGAATCCAGTTCTGCGCCCGACGCTTGCGGTAATTCCACTCGCGAAACTCCGTAGGTATTTCGTCCTTGTATGCCATGGGCAAACCTCGCAAATGCAGTCATCTCGACGTTAATTGGCAAACCCGTTCGGTTCGCCCGAGCCTGGTAAGCTAGCAGATGCGCCATTCTCAGGCAAGCAAGAACTATGCTTCTTTACTTGGCAGCATGTCTTTGCTAGGCTGCGCGGGACATGACGCGCAGGTATGTAAAACCCGTACTCGACATCCAGAACGAAGCGGACTACCGCAATATCGAGATCGACAAGGTCGGCGTCAAGGACATCTCCTACCCGATCGGCGTTCTCGAACGATCAGGCGGCTCGCAGCGCACCGTTGCCCGAGTCAGCATGTACGTCAACTTGCCGCGCCAGTTCAAGGGCACTCACATGAGCCGCTTCGTCGAACTGCTCAACGAATACTGCGATGACATGAGCACCACCAGCATCCCGGAGATCCTGCACCAGATGCGCAAGAGGCTGCAGGCCGGCGAGGCGCACATCGAGGTGACCTTTCCCTTCTTCATCCTCAAGCGGGCTCCCGTGTCGGGGGCCGAGGGATTGATGGCCTACGAGTGCACCATACGCGGGTTCGGCAACGAAGAAGTTACACTGGAAATCGAGGTCAAGGTGCCCATCACGGCGCTGTGCCCCTGTTCGAAGGCGATCAGCGACCAGGGTGCCCATAACCAGCGCGGCACCGTCAGTGTCCGCTTTCGCCAGAACCGCTTCGTGTGGATCGAGGAGATCATCAAGATCGTCGAGTCGTCGGCCTCGTGCGACGTCTTCTCTGTGCTCAAGCGCGAGGACGAGAAGTACGTCACCGAGCGCGCCTACGCCAACCCCATGTTCGTCGAAGACGTCGCCCGCTCCGTGGCCACGCGCCTGATGTCCCACAAGGGCATCACCTGGTTTTCTGTGGGGGTCGAAAACTACGAGTCGATCCACGCCCATAATGCCTATGCCTACCTGGAACGCTCGCGCGATCCTTGAATCGAGGTGCCTCATGTGTGAATCAAGCGCTTATTTGCAAGGCAAAGACGGCAAGGAAGAGCTATTGCTCGAGGACGTCGTCATGCTCAAACCCAAAGACGGCCGCATCGTCCTGATGAGCATTCTCGGCGAAAAGAAAGAAATTGATGCAAGCATCGATCACATCGACTTGCTGAAACACAAGATAATGCTGCGCCGGCCCTGAGACAGGGAATGCTTCAGCCCGGCAGGATGACGTCTTTGTCGTCGTTGGCCGGCGAGTTGACCCTGGTCGAGACCGGGTAGGCCTGCATTTTTTTCGCAGGGTAAGACACCAGCAACTGCCCGAGATCTTCGCCCCCATCGGCCTGCGGGTCGAGCCAGCGATCGTAAGCCGCAGGAGGCAAGATCACCGGCATGCGCTGGTGTATAGGCTGAAGCAGTGCGTTGGGTCGGGTGGTTATTATAGTGAAGGTAAAAAGCGGCCCTTCCCCCTTGAGCTGAAAGCTTTCCCACAGGCCGGCCAGCGCAAACGGTTTTTTCGATTTCAGTCCAACGAAGTACGGAATCTTGCCATCGCCCGTATCTTTCCATTCGAAAAACCCGTCGGCCGGCACCAGGCAGCGCCGCTTTCGAAAGGCTTCGCGAAACGAAGACTTCTCGGCCAAAGTCTCGGCCCGGGCATTGATCAGGCGCGCGCCTATTTTCACATCCTTGGCCCAGCCGGGAATCAGGCCCCAGCGAAAAGATTCGAGCCTGCGTGGTGACAGATTTGGTACGACCACTGCTTGCTGTGTGGGCGCGATGTTGTAGCGCGGCTTCAGATCGACATCGCCCGGGCCCGGGCCGAAGACCTGCAGATCCTGCGGAGTGAGAGAAAAGAAGGCGAATCGGCCGCACATCTCATTCGGCCATGGCTGCGGCGATGATGCCTTGCATGACGTCGCTCATTTTCTTCGGCATCCCGTCTTGATAGACGAGTTCACCCTCCAAGTCGGCTTCGACAAAAGCCGGGTCGAATGGAACGCTGCCCAGAAGCGGCAGGTCTCCCAGCGCCTTGGCAATCGCCCGCTCGTCGTCCGTTCCACGCACCTTATTGGCCACGGCCACTACCCGATTGAGACCGATGTCGGCGGCCAGCTTGCGCACCATTTTGGCGGCATTGATCGAACGCGAGCCGGGCTCGACCACCGCCAGCATAAGGTCGACCGCTTTGGCGGTGGCGCGCCCCAGGTGTTCCACCCCGGCCTCCATGTCCAACACCAGCGCTTCGTTCTGGTAGAGCAGCAGGTGCTGCACAAGATTCTTCAAGAGAATGCTCTCCGGGCAAATGCAACCCGAACCACCAAAATCGACCGTGCCCATGACCATCAGGTGCACATTGTCGCGGACCTTGGCGAAACGATCGGGAATGTCATCGACGCGGGGGTTCATCTTGAAGAAGCCTCCCAGCGTCCCCGGCTTGGCACCGGTGCGCTCGAAGATGAAATCTTTCATCTCGGCCACCGGTACTATGCTCTCATGATCAGGAAAACCAAGCGCCCCGCCCAGGCTGGCCACTGGATCGGCGTCCACCGCCAACACCAGCCGTCCATCTGCTGCCAGGTGACGAATCAACAGCGCGGCCACGGTGGTCTTGCCCACCCCGCCCTTGCCGCTGACTGCTAGCTTGATTGCCTTTTGGCTCACGACCCGGCCCATCGCAGCTCCGCCAGATCTAAAAACAACCTGCGTTGGACTCAGCAACTTCTTCGCAGAATGCGAAGAAGTTGCGCAGTAAGAGTCTATAAATCGAGCCAGGAGTCGCTGTAGAGCGTCTGTCCCAGAATCATCTTGGTCGTCTTTGCGAACTGGAGCTTTTCCTCGTCGAGGCCGGCCAGGTCCGGTCCGTTGCCGTCCATGATCTTGCCGATCAATTCCTCTATATCCGGCCGACTACCCTTGGCCAACTTGAGGATCTCGGTATCCAACCCGTCGAGAATGGCGCCCGTCAACCCGGCGTGCTTGAGCATCAACAGGTAACACTGGTTGAGCATCGGGCGTAGGTTGTCGGGAGAGCCGTTCGAAACATTTGAAAGTCCGCAGGTATTGGAGTAGTCGGGCGACATCGCGCCCAGCATGCCGATGAACTCGGCGCACGAGCCCACCTGCTGCTGCTGACTGGAGACCGGCACCACGATGGGATCGATCCACACGTCTCCGTGGGGAATGCCGAACTCGTCGCCCTGGGCCATCAACATGGCCGCGTTGGCGGCGCGTTCGTTGGAGTCGCGCGGGATGCCCTCGGTTCCCAGCACCAACGCAACCGCGCCCGAGTTGTACTTTTTGGCCAGCGGCCAGAGGGCCTCCATGCGCTCGGGCCTGGCCGAGATGGAGTTAATCACCGGCTTGCCGGCCGATGACTTGTGGGCTTTCAGGCCGGCCTCGATTGCCTTGACGTTCGAGGTATCCAGGTAAAGAGGCAGGTCGGCAACCTCCTGGACGGTCTTGACGACCCATTCCATCAGTTCTTCGCCGCCCTTGCGAGCCGGGCCCAGGTTGATATCAAGCAAATCGGACCCGTTGGCCGCCAACTCCTCGGCCAGCTTCTGGATGGGCTTCTTGTCCAGGTTCTTCATGGCCACGCCGATTTTTTTCGACATCACGTTAATGTTTTCGGCAATTACTCTGAACATATTAACCTCCCTGGCGAAACTCCTCGGATCGAGGCAACCGCGTTTCCTACGAGTAATTATCCTTCAGATAGGCCGGGATGTTGGCCGCCTCGCGCGGACCGACGTTTACCGTCCAGTCGGAACCGACTTCTTCCTCGAGGTCGCCCTGGATAACCGCGGCGTAACCCGGGATGATCAGGTTACGCTTCTGGAGCTTGTCCTTGATTCCGCTCTTGTTGACAAATTCGCCCAGCACGTCGCCGACGAACTTGCCGGCAGCCCAGGCGGTCAATACCGAAAGGCCCTCTGTATCCAACACCGCTAAATACGACGGAACGCGGCTGTTTTCGATCTCGCCGGAGACGACGAAGTAGGTCAGCGAGAAATTCGAGGTGCATAGCACCGGGCTGTCCGGACCCGGGTTGTTGATCTCGTAGATATCCTGGTCAGTCTTCATCGGGCGCTGCGGATCGGTATAGATATTCAGTCGCTCCAGTAGCAGGTTGAAAATGTTCTGCCCGGTGAAGTCGGAGAGCACCATGATGCCGGCGTACTTTGCCAGCGCCATCGAGGCATAGACGTTCTCCATCATGAAGTCGTCGGTCATCTCGAACGGCAGCACGATCGTCGGAAAACCGAGGGGCTTGAACTTCTTCTGGATGGCCACCTCGCGAATGCGAACCTGGTCGTGCAACACCTGTCTTATCTTGCGCGAGCCGGGGTCGATTACCAGATCTTCGACGCCGGCAGCGTTCAGTTTCTTGGTAAGCTCGGCGAGAGCATCCAGATCGGACGCCTTGGCAACCAGGGGAAGCTTCTTTTCCTTGGCCAGCTTGGCCATCCCGTCGGCGTTGTCAACAGTAGCCGCATAGAGCAACGGGCGCCGGTCACCGCAGGCATCCACCCCGGCGGCCATCACCTCTGGGGATTCACTCATCAGGATGATGGCGCGGCTGGTCTTTTCGCAGGCCTTCTTGGTCAAAGCAGCGAACTTGTCTTTGTCGCCCGATACCGAGCGCACCGCAACGGCATCACCCTGTAGTGTGAGACCAACACGGATGTAAGACATCTCCATGAAGCGTCCCAGCTTGCCGTCCACTGCTTTGTCGGACTCGTCATCCGAGACAAGCACCGCCAACCCGGTCTTGTTGAAAAATGTCTTCTCGTGCCTGAAGAGCACCGTCTCGCCGCCAACCTTGAAGGCGCCGTCGCCGCTGCCGATTTCCACCGTGCGGATCGGCGGGGCCGAACTCGCTGCCAGCTTCTGTTTGGTCTCCTCGGAAACGTAAGGACAGGCGGACAACTCGGCCTTCCCGGCCGCCAGGTTCATGGCGAAGGCCAGGCAGGTGGGCACGCCACACTCCTTGCAATTTGTTTTTGGCAACATCTGGAAAATCTGAATACCCGTGAGGGCCATGGTATTCCTCCTTTCGGTCTCTACATCAAGGGGTCCATGCTCAGCGCAGGATGTTCTTTCTCGGTCAGGAAGGGGAGAATCTCCTCTTCGGTCGTTCCGACCGACTCGTCGGCAATTCTATCGAGCAAGTCGGGAATGCCCTCGCCTGCCGCCCGTTTTTCGAACTTGGCGCGGATCTCTTCCTTGAGGCGCTTAGGCATCCAAACGATACGCTTGATACCGCCCTCGGCGCGGATGAATTTCTTGCTTGAGATGTAGGTCTTGGAGTGGCCGACGAAACCGGGTGTCACCGCCCCGCCGCCGACGGCGCCGGCCAGGGTGGTGAACTTCATGCCGCAGGGGGTCATGCCTCCGTAGTCGCGGTCGACTGTCATGATGCCGTTGCAGGAAGGCGAAAGGGCCGCAATGCACTCGAAGCAGCCACAGGACGTCATCGGGGTGTCCATGATCGAATATGTGTTGTAGTACTCGACGTTGCCGCGCGAGGCCTTCTTGATGAATTCGTTCACTCCCGTCCACTGCCCCTTGAGTTCATCGATCGTATCTCCCTTCTCGATCGGCTGATTGGGGCCGGTGGGCGTGATCTCGAAGGCGGCCTTGCAATCGAGCCACGAGTAGGCTCCGCAAAGGCCGTTGCGCTCGGGCGTGACCACGCAGACATGATTGGGCGCAAACGACTGGCACAGCGTGCAAGAGTAGAATGTGTTCTCTTCCTCGTCGGTCATGCCCTCGACGCGCTCGTCTCGCACGGCGTAAACCGCGTGGGCCTGTTTGAGTATCTTCTTGACATTATCCATTTCGGTGTAGATCTTCACCTGCACCTTGTCGCAGATGCTGCCGAATTCCTGGTGGTACTTTGCATGCAGGATGGAACCGAGGTGCTTGAACCTGAAGCCCTTCCCGAAGGCCTCCTTGCTTATGCGGTACCAGGCGATGTCGCGTTGGCCGATGTGCATGACGCCCTTGGCGTAGTTGACCAGGTGGTGGATCTGGCGCTCCAGGATCGGCTCAAAATCGTCCTGCATACCGCGCCCGGCAACCTCGACCACGACGGCCATGCCCATCCGGGTGCCGGGTTCAAACTCGTCCAGTTCCGGTCCGATGACCTCAATCTTGCCGTCCTCGACTTCTTCCATCGGCTTCGATGTCGTCCACTCAACCACCGTGTCGGCCTTGGGCCCGCCCGCCTCGACGTAGATGTTATCGCCGCGCACGCGCTCGCCCTCGAAGGCCGGGCCGTACGAGACCGGCACCGGCACCTCGGCGACGGTCACCTTCAGGCCGCGCACCTCGACTGCCTTAGCGACAATCTTGTCGTGTGGAATGTTGGCTACCACGTGCTCGTAGGTGCAGATACCGGTGGGCAGCACCTCGGGGATGGGCGTGTCGGCAATGACCGGGAAACCGTAGTTGACCGCCCCCAGGCCGTTGGCGTACCACTCGTCCGAAACCTCACCAAAGGTCATCGCGAAGGCGAAGATACGGTCTTTGTTGTAGATCAATATCTTCCTGAAGTCGCCCGGCTCGATGCCGCCGAAGCTCAGAGCCGCCCGGGTTGCGAAGCCGGCCGCGAAGCAGACTGACGAAACGTTGTCGCCGAAGGGCACCAGGCGGGTGGGCCAGCCGATCTGCACCCCGGCCTCCTTGAGCTGGTCGGCCATGTGCCGTCCATTGGTGTCCGCGTGCATGAAGACGTAGAGGTTCTTCTCCTGCAGTTCGGTGGCGATCTTGACCGCCGTCTCAACGTCAGGCGGCGCGCCCAGGATGGCGGCGAAGCCGGGGGCGGTGCCGTCGACGAACTCGACCCCGCGCTTACGCAGGATGACGTCGTCGGCCGCTCCCAGCCAGGGCCTTTCGTCGGTGGGATCCTCGCCCGTCTGGTAGAAATCGGGGTTTACCAGGTAATGGTCGATGGCCTCCTCGATTTCCTCGGCAAAAAAGGTGGCCATCCCGGCGTCGAGGGCCGGAGCCAGGTAGGGCAGATGATGCTCGGCCTTGACCGGCGGCGGAATGAGCGCCCGGCAGCGATCGAGCACCGGTCCCATGTCACCGACGGTCTTTACCGGCATGCCCAGGATCCCGTAGATCACAGGCAGAAAGTAGCCGGTGTTGGGAAAGGCGATTTCCTTGTCGGGCCCGAATTTTTTCAAGGCGTCTTTGTACTTTTTCTCGGTCCGCTCGAATATCTTCCTGGCGCCGCGGATACCTGCTGAAGCGATTATTTTCGACATTTAGCCGCTCCTTCTTTCCTGTGTGGTTCGTCTTTTTGCCCGCTCATCCGTCCAACTCGCGGCGCATGGCCATATCGAACAGCACGCGCTCCTTGCCCTTATCCAACCCCAGGGCCCTGCGCTTCTTCTCGATGTGGTCGATCATCTTACGCGTCTGGACCATCACATCGGGGTGGTAATCCCACATTCCGCCGACTATGCCTTCATACTTGTTGAACAGCAGGTCGGTCAGTCCCGGGGCTCCCAGCGTTGGAAAAGCAGTCCCGAAGACGGTGTAGACGCCCGAGGCCACGAAATAATGGCCTATCGAGATGGCCTTCTCACTCATCCACTCGGGCGCCGCCCCGGCCGCCGGCAGGTCGGAGATATCGTCTCCCAGACCGCCTTCCTTGACCACGGCCGAGGCCGCCATCAGGATGCGCGAGTTGTCGACACACGATCCCATGTGCAACACGGGCGGAATGCCCAGCGTCTCGCACACCTCGGCCAACCCCTTGCCCGCATACTTGGCAGCCTCGGGCAACATCAGGCCGGCCTTGCCGGTGGCCACCGCCGAGCAGCCTGTCTGCAACACGATGATGTCGTTGGCAATCAGTTCCCTGACCATGGCCAGGTGGTCCGCATCGTGGGTGACCTTGGGGTTGTTGCAGCCGACCACGCCGGCGATACCCTTGATGCGCCCGTTGATGATGTTGTCGTTGAGCGGCTTGTAAGACGCCCGGAACATGCCGCCCTGCAAGTAGTTGATCGTCTCGTGGGAGAAGCCGACCACCAGGTCGCTGGCTTCTTCGGGAATATGAACCCTACCGCGATTAGGATAGGCGTCGATGGCCATCTTAACGATCTTGCGAGCGATCTCGATGGCACCGTCCTCCTCGAACTGGACGTGCTCGACGCCCGGGATCTTGGCCCGGTAGTTAGTGGTTATTAACTTGGTGTGGTAGTTCGTGGACACATTGCCCAGCGAGGACATGATACACTGGACGTCGACCGCCATCAAGTCAACCGCGCCCGTCGCCAAAGCCATCTCCTGCTGCAGGAAGTTGCCCAGCAGCGGTATACCGTGGCGCATGAGAAGTTCGTTGGCCGAGCAGCAGATACCTCCCAGATTGATGCCCTTGGCGCCCTTCTCCTTGGCCAGCTTGATCATCTCGGGATCCTGGGCCACCACCATGACCATCTCGGACAGCGTCGGCTCGTGCCCATGGATGACCAGGTTTACCTCGTCCTTTTTCAATACGCCCAGGTTACAGCGTCCCATTACAGGCTGCGGGGTGCCGAACATGACGTCCTGTAACTCGGTGGCCATCATCGAGCCGCCCCAGCCGTCACCCAGGGCGCAGCGACTGGCCTGCTGCATCAGGTTGACCGGATCCTGGTCGACACCGATGTGTGTACGGTGCATCGCCTCGACTATCTCGCGGTCTATCCCGCGCGGCTCCATGTTGTTCTCTTTCCAGACGGCCTGGCGCTTGAGCGGGGCGCGCTTCAGGAAGGGAACCGGACCGTGCTGCTCGCCGAAGATGGAGAAGGCTTTCTCGCCGATGTCGATGGCGATGTCTTGCGTCGCCCGGTCGCCGATCTCGATTCCGAAGTCCATGGCCAGTTGCAATAACTTCTGCTCGTCCTTGATCTCGTAGCCCGGTGCCTCGCCCTTGGCCATGGAAAGGAACGTCTCGGCCACACCGCGCCCATGGTCTGAGTGCGCCGCCGCACCGCCGGCCACCATGCGCAGGAAGTTGCGCGCGGCGATGGTGTCGGCGTCCACACCGCAGACGCCGTACTTCGGCTCACCGCCGAAGGGGTTTATCTGGCAGGGGCCCATCGAGCAGTTGCGGCAACAGATACCACCCTGGCCGAAACCGCACTGGGGCGATTGTTTTTCGAGCCGGTCCCAGCTGGTGCCACACTCCCAGTTTGTGCACTCGCCCATAAGCTCATTTACCGTCGGATCCGCGCTCCTCTTGATTTCCGTCATCTATATCTCCTTTGGCTCTTCCTGAAAGCGTTGCCGCCCTTATCTACATATGTCCCTCGGCGGCCACCTTGGCGCCGTAGAACTTGCCCAGGCACTCGGAGCACGTCTCGAGCACCTCGGGACCGACGTCGATGCGCCGGCGCACGAAATCGATGTGCTGGCGAGTCGAGACAGGCTTGCCGCAAATGCGGCAGGGCACCAGCTCGAACTCGACGTCCCAGTGCGGGATCTTCCTGGTCATGCCCGAATCTATCACCTCGATGCACTTGGTCGGGCAAACGTGGGCGCAGGCGCCGCAACCGATACAAGCGTCAGAGCCCTTTCCGTAGGCCGGCCCGACCTTCTTGGTGGCGCCGCGATCGTACATACCGATGGCATGGGCACCGATGACGTCGCTGCAGACCCTGACACACTGGCCGCAAAGGATGCACTGCTCTTCGGGGTCTTTGACCTCGAAGGTCGTTTGCTCTACTCCCATGCGCTTGGCGAAGGAGATCATCTCGGCGTTCTTTGGCGTCCTGGCCAGCAACAACTCGGCCAGCGTCTTGCGCATCTCGATGATCTCCTCGGTGTCGGTCTTGACCGTCAGGCCGTCTTCGACCGGGTAGACACACGAGGCAACCAGCCGGCTCCAGTCGAGCCGCTTCTCCGGTCTGCTGATCTCTACCATGCACATGCGACACGAGCCGCGCGGCTCGAGGGACTCGTGAAAACAGAGGGTGGGAATATCCACCTTGTTGCGCCGGGCCACCTGCAGCAGGGTCTCGCCTTCCTTGGCCGTCACTTTCTTTCCGTCGATGGTAAGTTGCATCGCACTCACTCCACTGAAATCGCGTCCTGGTTGCAGACGGACTCGCACGCGCCGCAGCGAGTGCATTTATCCGGGTCGATCGTGTGCATCTTCTTCTTCTCGCCGGTGATGGCATCCTCCGGGCAGTTTTTCATGCACAGAGTACAGCCGTTGCAGTTGTCGTTGACGCTGTAGGTGATCAGAGCCTTGCAGACTCCCGCAGGACAGCGTTTGTCTCTGATGTGGGTCTCGTATTCCTCGCGGAAGTAACGCAAAGTCGAAAGCACCGGGTTGGCCGCGCCCTGGCCCAGGGCGCACAGGCTGGCCTTTTTCATGACCCGGGCCAGGCTCTCGAGCCTGTCTATGTCGTCTTCGCGACCCTCGCCCTTGGTGATTCGATCGAGCACGACATGCATCTGCTGCAGCCCCTCGCGACAGGGAACGCATTTGCCGCAAGACTCCTGCAATAAAAACTCGATGAAGTACTTGGCGACATCGACCATGCAGTTGCGCTCGTCCATGACGATCATGCCGCCCGAGCCCATCATCGATCCGGCCTCGGTCAAGGTGTCGAAGTCGACCGGCAAATCGAACTTCTCGGCCGGCAGGCAGCCCCCCGACGGACCGCCGGTCTGGACAGCCTTGAACTTCTTGCCGCCGATGATACCGCCGCCGATCTCCTCGACGATCTTCCGCAGGCTGATGCCCATCGGAACCTCGATCAGGCCGGTGTTGTTAACCTTGCCCACCAGAGCGAATGCCTTGGTGCCCTTGGACTTCTCGGTACCCATCGAGGCGAACCAATCGGCGCCCTTCTTGACGATGTCCGTTACGCACACCCAGCTCTCGACGTTGTTCAAGACGGTCGGCTTGTCATAAAGCCCTTTCTCGGTCGAGTGGATGTACTTGGGGCGCGGCTCCCCTATATAGCCTTCTACCGAACGCATCAACGCGCTCGATTCGCCGCAGACGAAAGACCCTCCACCACGGTTGATTTTGATATCGAAAGAGAAGTCGCTGCCCAGGATGTTCTCCCCGAGCAGCCCCGCCAGGCGAGCCCCGTCGATGGCCTTCTCCATTCTCTCGACGGCCAGTGGGTACTCGTGGCGCACGTAGACGTAGCCCTGCGATGAACCCAGCGCATATCCTCCGAGCGTCATGCCCTCGATGACCTTGAAGGGATCGCCCTCCATGATCGAACGATCCATGAACGCTCCGGGATCACCCTCGTCCCCGTTGCAAATCACGTAACGCACGTCGCCGGGCGCACTCAGGCAAGAGCGCCACTTGCGCCCGGTCGGAAAACCGCCGCCGCCCCGGCCGCGCAGGCCCGACTTGTCGACCACGTCGACCACGTCTTCCGGCTTCATCTCGCCGAGCGCCTTGGCCAGGGACTCGTAGCCGCCGTGCGCCAGGTAGTCGTCGATGCTCTCGGGGTCGATCGCCCCGCAAGCCTCCAGCGCCACTCGTTTCTGCTGATTGTAGAAGACGATCTGATCGCGCCCCTTCTTGCGCTCCTTGGAAACGGGATCGCGGTACAGCAGGCGCTCGATCACTTCGCTCTTTTTGAGCGTCTCTTCCACGATGGCCGGCACGTCCTTGACCTTGACCCCGCAGTAGAGGATATCGTCGGGCATGATGTGCATCAGCGGACCCATCTGGCAGAAGCCGTGGCAACCGCTGATTGAAATGTAGTCCGGCCCGCCGTTGCCCTTATGATGCTCGCCGGCGCAGGCCTCCAGGGCAATCTCAACGTCCAGCCCCGCCTCGCGCGACTGCTCGATCAACTCTGCATGCACGTCGAGCGAACCGCCGGCAACGCATCCGGTTCCGGCGCAGATAATCACGCGCCGCTTCACGCCACTGCGGGCCTCGGTGAGGAAATCTCTCCTGGTCTTCAACTCGGCTGCCGAAGAGAATCTCATGCCTTCTCTCCCTTGGTCTTGAGCAACTTCTTGGCAAGATGCGGTTTTACCCCCGGGTGGTACTTATCATCGACCAGGACCACCGGCGCCATGGCGCAGGCGCCGACGCAGTTGACGATCTCCATGGTGTACTCGAAGTCCGCGGTCGTTCCCGGAGCCTTGATATCGAGCTGGCGCTCGAGCTCCTCCTGGATCAACTGGGCACCCCTGACGTGGCAGGCTGTGCCCTGGCAAACCTTGATGATCGTCTTGCCGCGCGGCACCAGGCTCAAGGCCCGGTAGAAGCTGGCCACGCCGTAAACCTCGCTGAGCGGTAATCCGAGCCCGCCCGCCACCTGCCCGAGGTTGTCTTCGCTGATCCAGTTGTAGTGCTCCTGGACGTCCTGCAGCACGGCGATCAACGACGAACGATCGCGGCCGTGCCGATCGATAATCCTGTCGACTTGCACGCTGCTCATTTCAGGCCTCCCGCGCGGCCCGGCTGTCGCTCCGGCACGGTCTGGCCCGGCCGCAGCCCTCGCAGCATATCGGCTACGTCGTCGTTGCTGCGAAAGGTCAGGCAATCGGTCGGGCAGGCCTCGACGCAGGCGGGCAGTTTGCCCTGCGCCTGGCGCCTGACACACTGGTCGCACTTGAAGATCTCCCCGGTGTCCTCGCGCTGGCGCACCACCCCGTAGGGGCAGGCTACAACGCAGCTTCGGCAGCCGACACACTTTTCGGGAAGGAAGATGACCGGCATGTCCGGGCCGCCCTTGTAAAGTGCACCCGTCGGACAGGCGGCAACGCAGGCTGCCGCGTCGCAGTGACGGCACTCGGTAGGAACGCCGGTGCCTTCGACCAATGTCAACCTCACTCGCGAAACGGGCGCAGGCACCTCGGCCATGGCTGCGAACAGCTCCTGCGACTGCGAATGCTCCACGGCGCAGGCCAGCACGCAGCGCTGGCACGACATGCAGCGCTCGATCTCGACATGAACTCGTCCTTTCAACTCGGAACCCTCCGCCGGCTGTTAGCCAACCAGCATTTCTCTCATCATTTGGCGGGCAAGTTTCAGCGCCTCGGGATGACGCATGATTAAAATATCCGCACCAGCGGCCAGCAGAACGCTGGCCGTGGTTGCCTCCATCAAAATCCCGCGCGGGCGCGCCTCGCCCAGGTTCATCTCGCCGTCGGGCACCTTGGCCTCCTTGGTCTTCCAGACCTCCTTGCCCAGGTTGCAATACAACGGGAACTGCAAGCGCTCGTCCTGCTGGGTGAGCGCCGCCGCGCGGGCGCGTTCGATGACCGAGTAGGAGTACTCGAGGCCGTAACCAAGGCCGCCCACGGTGGGATCGATCAGGATGTTTTCGTTCGTCACGCCCAGGTTGCCGAGCAGCACGTTGAGCTGCTTGGCCAGGTTTATGTCGATCGGAGAAGACGCGATGGCCACGTGCTTGTAAGCCAGGCAGGCGGCGCCGAGTTGCTTGTGATCAGCTTCTTCGATGGGACCGATGCACAAACGCTTGCCGGTAAACTTTTCGGCCACGGCGCGCAGAACCTCGACGTCCTTGTCGTGGTTGGCCGTGCCCCAGACCGATACCGGCACATCAACGGCTTCTATGACCTTGCCGACGACCTCGACTGCGTGATCCGCATCGAGGTTCTTGTCGTTGGGGTCGGTACCCTGCAGGTAGACCTGAACCATGTCGGCGCCGAACTCGACACACTTTCTCGCCCAGGCACCCGGGTCTTTGACGGCATCGCCGTAGACCTCGAGCAAATGCGGCGCCCAGTCGTCCGGCTCGTAATCGAGAACCTCAAGGGCGAAGCGCGGCTCGTGCGACATCTCGCCCTCGAAGGTGTAGAACGGAAAAGCCGTCTCGCCTCCGACGACGAAAGACTTGTCACCCTGGCCGACCGTTATTTTTCGAACCGAACCCGAGTAAGCCCTCTTGGGCAAATCAACAGCCATGACAACTCCTCTCTGCCTCGCGGGCACTTGCACTGACTAGGCCAGCATAACGCGGCACTAACGAATCAAAAAACGATACCATTGCAAACCAGGTGCCGCACAAACCGCGGTTCGTAAATGCTACTAACCGTCATCGAATCCTTCGGCGCACGAAAAAAAGACACGGGCATATCTCGCAATCCTTGCCGTGCATCAGGCCGGAGTCTTGCGACGCTCAGAACCGTACCAGTCGTCCGAGAACCAGTAGCGCTCGCCGTTTTTGAGATAATTCAACATCTGCTCGCGGCTATTGAGCTTGTCGCGCCACCTGGCTGCCTTTTCAGGCTTGCCGTCCTCGTAGGTTTCTCCGAGGATCTCAACCTCTGTACCATCGAACCTTTTCTTTTTGATCTTTTTATCCTTGGCCATGGAAACCTCTCGTAAAAGCTTGGTAGTGATCCGAAACACCCCCCCGGGAACTGCAACAAACGGTCTGCTTGATTACACTGCTCGAAATCTCTTTGCAAGCACTTTTTCTGCTTATAAAACCAGTCTATAGACTCGATAGAATATTATCGAAAAAGGAGGCGGGTAAAAAAGCCGCAGCATACTGAAAAATGTATAAATATCAGCTTTGTGAATCTAGAGCACTTTCTCGATAGCTCCGATGACTGCTTGATACGACGAAATCGAGTCCGACAGGCCAACCAATGAATCTCCGCGCGCATCGGCGTTGGCAATCTCAGGATCTACGGGGATCGTCACCAGTAATTCGAGGTCAAATCGCTTGATCTCGGCCAGGACCTCGGGCGCCACTTCGTCCGGCGTGCGATTCAGCACAGCGTACCTCTTCTTCACCTTTATATCCAACTCGTCCGCAATCGTTGAGATGCGTCCCGCGGCCCGTGCGGCCTTGACTGAGTGATCACAAACTATAAACAAGATGTCTACGTTCCTGGTGGTGCGCCGGCTGAGGTGCTCCATGCCGGCCTCGTTGTCGACCACCACGTAAGGGTAGTCATCGGAGAGTATGTCGAGGAAGTTTCGTAGCACGTTGTTGAGGTAGCAGTAGCACCCCGGGCCTTCCTGGCGACCCATCACCAGCAGGTCGATATCACGCCCCTCGTGCAAGGCAATGTTGAGTTGTCTTTGCAACACGGCCTCCTTCGTCATGCCGGCGGGAATATTGGCCCGTTCGTCGAAGAAGTCTTCGCGCAGCATTCCAATCGTCTGTTCGACCTCGATGCCCAGCGCCTCGCCAAGCGTGTAGTTGGGATCGGCGTCAACCACCAAGATCGGTGTCTTTCCCTTCGATAAGAGATACTTGATTGCAAGTGCGGCGATGGTGGTCTTGCCTGTACCGCCTTTGCCGGCTACGGCAATCAGTTTGCTCATTATTTTATAGACATCTTCGCGGCGCGCACGGTGTTCATCATCAGCATGGTGATGGTCATCGGGCCGACGCCGCCGGGCACGGGTGTGATGGCCGAAGCCTTTTCGGCCACCGGCTCGAAGTCGACATCGCCGCACAGCTTGTCCTTGCCCGACTCGGTCTTGCCGATACGGTTGACACCCACGTCAATGACGACCGCGCCTTCCTTGACCATGTCGGCGGTCACGGCCTTGGGCTTGCCGGCCGCGACGATCAGGATGTCGGCCCGTAAAGTGTGCTCTTTCATGTTCTTGGTGCGCGTGTGGCAGACGGTGACGGTGGCGTTGGCGCCCTTGGACTTCTGCATCAGGATGGCGGCCACCGGCTTGCCGACGATGTTCGAGCGCCCGACCACGACGACTTCCTTGCCCTCGGTTTCGATGCCCGAGCGCATCAGGATCTGCTGGCAGCCGTGCGGCGTGCAGGGCAAAAAGTTGGGCTTGCCGATCAGCATCTTGCCGACGTTGGTGGGATGGAAACCGTCAACGTCCTTGTCGGGACGGATGGCCAAAAGCACCTTCTCTTCGTCGATGTGCTTGGGAAGCGGCAGTTGGATAAGGATGCCATGCACCTCGTCCGACTTGTTCCACTCGTCGATCAAGGCCAGCACGTCGGCCTCGGAGGTGTTCTCGGGCAGGCGCTTCTCGATAGAATTGACGCCCAGCTGCTCGCAGGTGCGCACCTTGGAGCGCACGTAAACCTGCGAGGCGGGATCCATGCCCACCAGCGCCACGGCCAGCCCCGGGACGATGCCGTGCTTCTCTTTGAGTTCTTCGATTTCGACCTTCAGTTCCTTGCGGATGTCCTTGGCAATTTCCTTACCACTCAAGATTCTCGCGCTCATCGTAAGCTCCTTTTCGTCAGTGACGTTATTGCGATTCGATTTTTTTCAATCAACGCGGCGCAGTTTATGGCAGCCCGGGCCGTTGGTCAAGACTGGTTTGCAAAAACTTGCAATTCAGACAGAGTGAAGCGCCATGGGGCCAGCCTCGTCGACCTTGACGAATGCCTGGTGCAGCACGTCCTGGATGGCAAGATTGCACTCGCCGTTCATGCCGGAGAAGTCGACGGCCGGGGTGAAGGCGATCTCCATGCCCAGCCCCACGAGCATCTTCTTCAGGCTGAAGGTATCCCCGTCCAGTTCCCATCTCGGCATGGCAGGGAATCCCCGGCGCCCGCATGGTTGCCGTAGGCTACGGCGAGGAGCGGCCGAAGGACACCAACATGACCGCTGCCGGCCGGTCGAAAAACCGGCGAGTGGAGCTGCTCGTCAAGGCCCGCTGCCCCGCGGGCCAGGTCTTCGCTGGCGACAAGTGCCGGTCTCGCCGTCCACCGATGTAAAGGGAAAACCTACCACCTCGCCGGTTTGTGCCGGCGCACGGACGGAAGGAAATTGATCCAGTGCTGGAAGTACAGTTATAAAGACTATAATGTTCGATCGTTTACTCCAAAAGGACTGGCGAAGCAGTAGCAGCTCTATATGGATGATAGCGATTATCCTGATCCTGATCACCCCTTTCACTGCCACAGCCTACCTTCCATACATGGATGAGGACAAGTTCACTTACCGTATGACCGTGGGTCCATCAGCTTCTTTTATGACAGGGCTTGGACCAGATGGTCCGGCTACCACTCTGGATTTGACTCTCAACTACTCTTTCTTCTGGCTCTCAACCGGCGTGAAGGCTCTCTTTCCCGATAGCAATCGTTTCTTCTTCTTTCCATACATGGAGGTAGGGGGATATCTGCTGTTCAATGGTGGAATCGGGTACACCGCTGGTTTTGGCGGTGACGAGATTTCACCAAACTACGTACATTTTTTCATAGGGTTACCGCTTCCACTCGATTGGATAGGGCTCAGGTTTCTAGGTGGTTTCTGCATTATGGAACCCTACTATCGCCCAATGTACGGATTTGGTGATGGGCCAAACGGATGGAGCCACGAGTTCGGGATGCTTTTCAAATGGACCATCGGGTGGAACGCGAAAGGATCATGATGACCTGGCCCAAAGCAACGGAGGTCCTTGTAAGCACCTTTCTGTTCCTTGGGTTCCTTGGGCTACTTGCCCTCCCGCGTCAAACCGAAGCGTTTCACTGGAATCTGGACTTTGACCAAAGCACTGTGTCCGTCGGTCCTTCTTTTGCCGTGTTCAAAGGGGAAATGGCCTCTGGTCCTACCTTTGGGATAGAGATTACTGTCTCGCACTCTTTGCTGTGGATCTCCGGCGGATTCCGGACCCTGTTGGCCAACCGTTCGCGACATCCGTACTTGATGCCCTATATAGAGGGTGGATGCTGGCTTTTTATCAATTTCGGAGTAGGGTACTCAGCTGGATTGAACGGGGATGGGGTCTCCAACAACAACTTCCACCTCTTCGTCGGTGTGCCGATTCCGCTGGAGGAAAAGCTCTCACTCTGGGGTGGCGGGTTTATCTTCGAGCCCTACTACCGGCCGCAGAGAGGACTCGGCGATGAAAGTCCTGCTGGGGGCTGGAGCCACGAGGTCGGGCTCCTATTCAAGTGGCAGATCGGTATTGGCAAATAATGGAATAATGGGAATGATGCGCCGGGCCACTCCCATGTTCCGGATACGGTCTTGCGATCTTTCGACAGACTCCCTGTCCACGTTTGCCCTTCCTGATTGTCCACGGTAAACTGCAGTCCGTCCATCGTGCCCGTGATGACGGCCCAGCTACCGTCCGGGCCTGTCGCCCCGCCCACAAAGCGGGAACCGTGGATCGCCACGTTCCAAATCCCATGGTCACTTCCGCCGACGGTCTGTGTCCAGGTGCCCTCGAAGCATTCCACCAGGACCGTGGACTGCTCCTTGGCCACCGAGACACCGATGTCGTTTCCGGACAGGGTCAGGGTGACAGATGCGACCTTGCCGATATCGTCCAGCACCAGGACCAGCGTGAAATTGCTGTCCGAGAAGGTATACGTCATACCGACCGCTCTCGTGATACTGGCCGTAAAATCGCTACTGTTGTATGTTTGGCCTCCGGTGTCTTTACACACGCGGGGCAGACGTCCGTGTTTTCCGTCTCCCCGGAACCACAGGCCGCGATCCACGCACACATCCACAGTGCCAAGAACAAGCTTCCTCGTTTCATTCTTTTTCCCTCACAGTGGAGAGGGGTGATCATGAAACTGATTGACAGAAACGTGTTTTAGGCATACCGCTATACTCAATTAACTTTTCCCAAGGGGAGAAAATCATGACGAGACGAATGAAGATCATCCTGGCAGTATTTGCAGCCCTCCTGATGCTGGCGTTCACAACTTATTCAATCGCCGGTTCCACTTCCTGTGGTTCCGACTCCGATTGCAAGGTGGGCAAATGCTCGAGCGGCAAGTGCGGCTCCTGCGGGTCGGACTCCGACTGCAAAGGGCACTCGAAATGTTCGAGCGGGCACTGCGGGGCATGCGGCTCCGACTCCGATTGCGCCGTCGGAAAATGCTCTAGCGGCAAGTGCGGCTCCTGCGGGTCCGACTCCGACTGCAAAGGTGGGCGCTGCTCGAGCGGCAAGTGCTCCAACGCCAACGAGTACTATAAATAACATCTTGACCTGAAAACCAGGCCTTTGGAGTAAACAACTCGAATTCTTACCTGGCCCGAATGTTGGCGCGTTCGATCCGGATAATTTGGGACTGTGACGAACCGGGCAGAATAACGTCTAATATAACCGAAGTGCCCGGCTTGCCGCGGATCAACTCGACTGCCCGTCTCAAATCCAAACCCGAAAAATCGAACCCATCGATTCGCTTGATTACTGCCCCA
Organism: uncultured Myxococcales bacterium; assembly: GCA_964640665.1. Lineage (GTDB taxonomy): Bacteria > Myxococcota > B64-G9 > B64-G9 > B64-G9 > DATKYQ01. The sequence goes on along the minus strand of CAZXHT010000011.1, from coordinate 26,863 downwards.
CTCGACAATCCCATCCGCGAGGCCGGCGAGTCCTCGTACACGTCAAATGCCAGAAGCTGACCATCTTCGATCTTCAAAGCCATACCTACTCCGGCATATTTCAAAGCACCGCGCCCGTCATCCTTGGCGCGCTCCAAGCGGATGACGCCGATGTCGAGTTCTCCTCCCGAAGGCACCTGGATCCCGGTGGTCATCTCACTCAAGTAGCCGCGTTTCCTGATCCAGATAGAAAGGCGTTCGGCTGAAACACCTTCGAGCTTGAACATTCCTTGCGCATCGCTAAAAGCCATATTTCCGAGACCCCCAAAACTTTCGACTCTGACACGGGCCGTTGCAACCGCTAAACCGGTCTCGTCATCAACTACCTTGCCGGTCAGGTTTCCACCGGCGCTCAGGTAAATCGTACCCGCCTCGACCCTTTGACCACTCTTTACAGTCACTCCGCTCTTTATGCCGGTCGTATAGCCCTTGGCGTAAACCTTGACAGTATACTTGCCGGCCGCCAGGCGCTTGAGTTTGAAGCGCCCGCTCGGATCGCGGACCGTACTCGACGAGGAATTACTCATCCATAACCCTAAGTTCTCAGAATCCGGGGAAGTTTGGGCCGACACCTTGTATTGCTGAACAGGCCCTCCGTCACCAGCCCGCACAACCAATCCGCTAATGCTGCCCGGATCGGTCAGCTCGAGGACCGCGCGATCGGTTGCAATCGGAATATTTGCTTCAGCAGAAGGTCCCCAGTCTCTGTGCACGGCAAACAAGTTGATCTGATCGTTTATAAAAGGCCCGGGCAACCAGAACTCTCCGGAGCCGTCCGCGCTGACGGCGTATCTGAATTTTTTATCCGTGCGTATAAAAACGCGTGAATTCGCAACGGGCTTCCCGGCCGGGTCTTGAACCCGGCCGGACAGGCCGGCGACCGGTCGCAACACAATAGTGACATCGGTTGTCCGGCCGGGCGAGGTTGTGCCGTTTAGTTTTTTCTCGGGCGCATATCCCTTGACTTTGGCAAGCAGCACGAAGTCACCGGGTTTGACCCGTTCAAATCGGAATTGACCTTGCCCATCGGACTGCAGGCTGCGTTCGTCCGGACTTGGGCCTGTCAAAAGCCTGACTTCAGCCTGGGCGATTGGCTTATTGTTTTGGTCTACAACTTTACCCTTCACGACAGCCGGCGCACCAAGCTGGATGTTTATTCCGCCGACTTCGGACCCGCTTTCGAGAAAAATTTCTTTGCTCTCGGCCATGGCAAATCCGACCAGTTCGGCCATGACTTGTATCCGTCCCGGCCCCAGGTCGGCAATCCGGAAAGTGCCGTCTGAGCCGCTGACTTCTCTAATATCCAGGCTATAGGCCTGGGTTTCTCCGGGCGCCTCCAAGTACAAGATGCTCAGGCGCGCCCCGACTGCCAGCCGATCGATCGCCATGACTCGCCCGGACACCCGGCTCGTTTTGTAAAGCCGAACTTTGAGATTTGACAGGATGCGCCCGGCTCGTATGCGCACTCTGAGGCGGGCCTCTTCTTCTCGGCCTCCGGCGACGTAGCCTTTGGCTGAGGCGATGATGCTGCACGGCCCGGGCGTCACGCCCGAAATAGAAAACTCACCGCGCGGCCCGCTGATGGCGTGGTTTTCATCGCCGGCATCACACTCAATCCGCAAAATTCCGCCGCTGATGCCCTGGTAGTTTTTTACGTCCTGCAAAAGCCCCGTCACTCCGCCGGTCGTGTCCTGGTCGCCAGTCTTAGCGGGAGTTTGCTTTTCTGCTGATTCGTTTGTGTCGCTTGTCGAGAAAGCCAACCAGACAGCAGCCAAGACCAGACCCAGAAGACTGACCCCGATTAATACGTTTTTACTCGATGAAGATTTTGTCATCGGATTGATTCTGGCTGCTTTTATCTGGCCCATGCACCAACGCTACTCCTCGTGAGCCCACCCACGCGGACCCTTGTGCACCATTCGCACAGTGAACCGCGAGCCCATTTCCTTCTGTGTAGAATCCTCGGACAGGTAATAGGTGGTGACCTGGATCTCATTGTTGGCAGGAAGTGTTCCTTCGCGAGCTTCGGCGATAATGGGGATCTCAACAGTTCGCATTGGGCCAACGATAAATCGGTTATTGAGTGGCTGAAATCCTGATCTGTCCAGCTCATCCGCCTCGAGTCCAAAACGATATGGGAAACGGTCGTACATCTCGACAGCCTTGCCTGACAAGCCAGGCATGGTCTCGATCATAGCCTTGGAGGGTGCGATGACCCCATGAAGCGAAAAGAGAACAGTGCGCTTCTCGGGGTTGATGAGTCGGAGAGCACATCGAACAGGCACATTCCAGTCCAAGGAGCCAAAGTCGATGACGGGGGGGGCGACTCCATGTTTCTGCAATGTCGAAACACCCCGGACGAGATCCTTGCGCAAGCGAAGATACCATTCCGCGATCCTGTCATGGACATCACCGGAGCCAATGAATCCCGTGTCTTTGTTGGACGAATCCAGATAGTAGTGATCATATTTCCCACTCAAGAACATCGCCAACAAGTGGGCGTCATTCGCATGCAGCATGAGCCTCTGGGGCTTGTTCATCCCTGGATGTGCGACCACTACCGTGAAGTTCGCTTCGTCGCGTCGGAAGTCCTTGTTCCGGAAGTCGTGTCTCTTCACCAGCCGCAGCTTGATGCGGCAGAAGCGGCAGAACTGTCGCTGGTCGATCGTGACATTAAACTCGGATACTCGCTCAAGTGCATGCTTTATCGTTTCTATGTACCGGACTTTCTCCTTGGTAATCTCACTCCGGCGATGACAGACAGGGCATTCGCGCGAGACGAAAGGGCTCCATTCAACCTTGCCAGGCTCCAATATCAGCCCCGCTAGACCGGACTGCAGAGCAGCGAGATCTGCTTGCGCATCCGAGAAAACCCAAACGTGTATCCATACCGGATCTTGCGCGCCCTGCGGCGCCGATCCGAAGAGCGTATGCCGTTCAAAACGGGGTTGGCCGTCCTGCTCGGGTTCCATGCTGAACCATGAGACTTCGATGGGGCCAACGCGTCCAGGTTCCTTCGGACAATCGGCCGGCACTTGCAGGTTGGGGTGCCTCCCAAAATAGATACCCACTCCTGCCTGCTCCTTGCCCGGATGGTGTGCGCGAAATGTATAGAAGTCAGGACCAGGCTCGAAATGCCATATGTAGCCGTCGGGGAGTCCTTCCTTAGGCATGAGATCCAACGAAACCCACTTTCCCATGGTCGCTCCTCGTGAAGTGTTTCCATGTCTTTACCATCTTGCAGCCATATTAGCATCGAACGGCTATTCGCTCGCGTAGGTACACCCCTGGGCAGCATCCAGGAATGCCGCGTCGGTCTGGTCGACGCGGCCGGTGCGATCCAGGTCGGCTCCAGAGCACCATTGGTTTCCCGGGCGGCAATCATCCAAGGCGTGCTCGGCGCGGGCGGACTCGAACAGGGCCGTATCGGCGGCGTCTACCATTCCGTCGGCGTTCAGGTCGGGCCGCGTACAGCCCATGACCGCCCAGCTGCAGTCGAGGATCCCGGGCGCCGTTATGCACAGCGGCAAGGCATGCAGCAGGCGCGAGCCGCCCACTATCCGGTGGTGGGGACGCTCGACCGCGCGCCAGGGGTAGTCGGCTTCCGGGAAGCCGCGGGCCTGGTACTCCTCGCCTTCAACTCGCACCGGCGGGGTGTCCCCGTAGGCGTCCTGGTATCGCTGCTGGACCGATTGGCTTGCGCCCTCGAGCCTGCTCTCTATCGCGGTCAGAATGTCCTCGTTGGTGCGCATGGGCGCAGGTTGGGTGTCTTCCATGTCCAGCCAGGATTCCAGATTCTGCATGTGCCATTCCGAATCGGCGTGCTCGCCCAACTCGGATAGCGGCGTCGAACTCAGCCCGGCCCAGGCTTCGAACAGGGCGGCCTGGTACAAACGGGCGGCCAGCCGGGCCGGCTGAGTGTTTGTGTAGATTATGTCTGCGAAGACCCGCATCAGGTGAGTTATGTCGCCCAGCACCTTGCGGGCTTGCCGGCCGAGTTCGGCTTCAGGGCGGGTGTCGGCGTAGGCCACCAAGGCAGTCACCGCCAGGGTGATCTCGTAGAAATCGTCCTGAAATCCGCCGATCAGGTTCTCGGCCGCGCCGGGCGAACTCTCTTCGAGGTCGCGCACCAGATCGAGCCAGGGCATGCCGAAGAACTCCATCTGCTCCATGGTCTCCCAGTCCTGGCCGCAGAAGGCCTCCTCCAGGCGCTTGCAGCTGCGCGCCCCCTTGGGCACCTCGCAATTGGTGTCCTGGCCGATGGCGTCCACCAAGAGCTGCTCGATCGAAGCCGGCGCCTTGACCGCCGGCAAGGGCGTGCCCAGGCCGCCCGACGAAATTGCCCGGGACAGGTAGGCCATCTGGCAATCGGCCAGGCTGCCCAGGTCTTCGTTCTCGGTCTCTCCGTCCGGGCGCACCGCGCCGGAGTTGATTAAATATTCGTACGGGTTGTGCTCGCCGACGGTCATCAAGGCGTCGTTGTCTACGATCAGATCGCCGATGCGCCGCCCGGCCTCGACCACGCTAGCGGCCGCCTGGCGAACGGCCTTGCTCGACGACTTATCGCCCATAGCGCCCATGGCCGCGACGATGCCCAAGGACAGATCGGGAAAGTTGTCCCGCGAGTTGTGGTTGCCCCAGTAGGCGCCCTCCCAGTCGTAGGGCGCAGGCGTGCGCATGATCGACGCGCAGCAGTCGCTCGAACGCAGGTAGCCTGGCAGGGCCGAGAAACTGTAGGTCACGGCGTAGTCGTCGGTCTCCACGGCCGGCATGTAGTTGAACAAAATGTCCCTGGGGTCTTCCCGGTAGGTGACCCGCAGGCCGTCCCAGAAGGTCTCGAGCATCTCGTCGAAAAGCTCCGGATTGTAAACATGGGCCGCCTCGACCGGGTTGCCGTCGCGGGTGCGGGTGACATCCCCGCTCACACCGTCCACCACCCGGGTCCAGCCCGGGTAGACGAAGCGGGCGGTCATCCCCGGGTGACCGCTGACCTGCTCGAAGAAGTGGAGCCCGTTGAACATGCGCACCAGCGCCAATTCCAGCCTGCGGGTGCGGAAGATGCGGTAGGCGTGCCAGACCGTCCAGACCGAGATGCCGATCATGTTGTTGTCGTTGGGGCCGGGAACCACTTCGTAGTCGTTCCCCTGCCGGGCGATGCCGGCTTTTCCCAGGCTGACGGCGAAGGTCACGTCTCCGAAGGTCATGTAGCGCTGGTAAGCCGTGACCGCCCGCTCCACCCGCTCGCGGTAGTAGAGCCGGAAAGCCCGGGTGGCCGCCTGAATATCGGGCACGGGCCGGTTGAGGGTCTGGGCGGAGTCACAGGACGAAAGCCAAAAGGCGAGCAGAAAAACGGCCGCGATCTTGTGGATCATGGTCGCTCCCGAAGTTTCCGAAAAATGGTCTCTTAAGACGGGCACTAGCCTAGCAGCCTGCGGATCAGGCTGCGGAACTCGGCCACCTGCAGGAATGACATGACCACCGAGCCCAATACCACCCGGGCGCCCGTGCGCAGCCCAAGCGGGCCGCCGACGCCCTGCGCCGGAACCCGTACGTCGTCCACGTAGCTGCCGTTCATCGAGTTCATGTCCTGCAGGAAGAACCCGCCCCCTTCGCCCTTGCGGATGAAGGCGTGAACCGCCGAGACCGAGGAGTCGTTGATGATGATGTCGTTGCTCTCGCTGCGGCCCAGCCAAATGGTGTCGTCGGAGTCGCTTTCGGCCCGCAGCTTGATCTCGAAAACGAGGAAGTCCTCCTTGGGATTGAAGGGCCGGTCGGGCGAGGTGCCGCTGCCCTCCTTGGCCAGCGTGTCCCGGTTGGCCCCGATCGCATTCAGCTTTCCAATCGGGCCGTGGTGCAAAAAATAGGCTTCTGCGTGGCGCTGGATGAAGGCTTTTTCATCGAGCTTCATGCAATCCTCGACGAAGTCTCCAAGCTTCGTCAACGAACTCGCTTCTTTGTCTTCTTCCGGCATGTCCCTCTCCTGGATTTCAACCTTACATAGACCAATCGGCTTTAATGGGTCAAACACAATTTCTAATTACTGCCGTGCCCAGCGTTCCCGACGGCAGGACGTGCGTGTCTCCCGAGGTCAGCGCGTAAGCGGTGCCGCCGGCGATGGCCGCTGCCGCTCCCCCAATCAGCGACCAGAACCACCAGGTCTTGTAAAAGGGCGTCAGGGCCTCTTCTCTCTTCTGGGCTGCCTCGGCGACCATCACGGCCTCCATCTGCCGGGCCTTGGCCTCCTCAATGGCGCGCTCCTCGGACAGGCGCCGTTCTCCTTCAAGGATGCGCAGTTTTTCGGCCTTACTCGCAAGCTCGCGCCGTTTCAGCTCTTGTGCGCGTTTGCGTTCCGCCTCGAGACGAGCCTGTTCTTGTTTCGCCTTTTTCTTGGCCAGGCATTCCTGGATCAGATCGCCGACCAGCGCCCGGTTCTTGGCCTCGGGCTTCTCGCGCAGGTAGCCCTTGTAGAAGAAGACCGCCCGCTCGTATGCCCCTAGCTGCCGGTGGCACTGGCCGATGTTGAAAAGGAACCCCGGAAGCGGCAGCATCTCGTAGGCTTTGGAATACTCCCCGAGCGCGTTTTCGAACTTGCCAAGCTTGTAGGCGAGTTGCGCACGCTTGAAGAGCAGTTTGGCCTCGGTCTTCTTGTCTGCAGCCTGTACGTTGGTCGAACACAGCGCCAGGCAGATCGTCACACACAGCGATATTCTCACGGCTCTCATGATTCTTGCGATTTTACACCATTGTTACATGTCTTTGAAAGGGTCAATTGTGCCGCCGCGATCAGGCGGTTTTGCTACACCGGCGTCAGGGGTCTTTACGGTCTTTTTTCTGCGCTTCTTTTTGGCCGGAATTTTCACCGGCTTGTCCTCCCTTGCCAGGTTGACCATCACCCGGGTGTCATCTTGCAGCGCAACCTCCTGCCTGACCGGCTTGTAACCGGCCAGGCGCAGCTCGAAGATCTTCTTCTCGTCCTTGCGCTCGAACGTCAGCGACAGCGGCGTCATGCCCAGCGGCTTTTCGTTGTCGGGCTCGAAGACGGTCGCGCCCCGGGGAGTCGTCTCGATCTTCACCTCAACTTTGTCGAGGTCGAAACTGATGCCGACCAGGTCGGGTTCGACAGGGATCGCCTGTGCGTCAGGCTTTGAATCTGTCTGGCCATCCCCCTTGGATCCATTGATGATCGCAAGGCCTGTAATGCCGGCCGCGACGACCGCCAAAACCAGCCCTGCGGCAATCAGGCCGCTTCGCCGCTTGCCCGACACGGACAGCGGTGTGTAGCTCTCGATGGTGATGGATTCCGCCCGGCCGATTTCCACCAGACGTTCGGCGATCTCGGCCATACTGGCCGGCCGTTTCCCGGGCTCCTTTTCCAGGCACTGCATAATCAGCTCTTCGATGCTCTTGGGTACATATTAGGGATATAGCGGGATATATAGCGGGATATAGGGAACGGAGGTCACCCAACCTCCGTCAATTCATGAAGCCTAGTTGAACACCGTTCGCTGGATGTTGGAGATGCGCAGCTCGTCAATCCACGTCGTGACTCCCGCGTCGGAGGCGGATCACAGGAACCATCACATCTTGAAGTTCAACTCTCTCCCCCGGGAGTAGGTGACATCCAGGTTCTCAAAAAGCTTATCCCCCTCTATCGACTCCACAATGGCCTGCTCCATATGAGAAACATCATACTTGGCCGGGTAAAACACCTCCAGTTCCAAGCGATTGCCTCCGAAGGACAGTTTTTTCACCTGTCTGACCTCCGGGATCTTCTGGACGGCTTGGATAAACTTCAAGGCGTGCTTGCGGTAGCTTTTCACGTTGTAGAGCTTGACCGAGTAACGAACGCCGTTCTCGGTCTCCTTGTCCCAGGATTGGATGATCCGGGTGAGCACGTTGTTCACCAGCCCCGAGGCCACGTTGCTCACCGCCTTGATCTTCATTGCCTCCTCGGTGAAACAGTTGGCCGGAGAAGTCCCGCTCTCCTTGATGCTGGCCACCAGCGCCGCCGTGGAGGTATTGATCGCCTTCAGCGATAGCTCCGCGAACCCGTGGTACTCCTGCTGGCCCAAGTCGTTGACGCTGGTGAAGTTGATCCTGGAAGCGGCGGTGATCACGTACTCCGCGCCGTAGTCCATGGCAAACTTGGCCGCCTTGTTGTCGTCGGTCAGGATGTCCTCGAACACCTGAGTTTCCTGCGAGCGCAGCTTTTCGATGTGCTCTTGGGCCACCAGATCAAATCCCCTGGCCAACAGCGCGTTTTCTATCAGCGCCTGCAGAGTGGGCTCGCGAATGGTGTGGAGCTTTCCGTCCTTGTCCTTGTAGATTTCCCTTACGATCACCACGATCTTGGGGAAGCGAGCCCCGGCTATTTGCTTGGCCATGATGGACAGCCGCCGCATCAGCTCGGTGTCGTTGACCACCACCTCCAAAGTCACCTTGTAAACCTGGCCCTCTTGATGCTCCTTGAGGATGCTGAAATCGCTTACAAACCCTTCGGACTTGGAAAAGATCTTCTGGGTGACCTCGGACTCAAACCTTTCCTTTTGGTTCACCATCTTGGAGTACGATTCGTCGCTCATCATGGATTTGATGTGAACCCCGGCGGTGGTTTCAATGGCGCTCTTCTGCGCGTTCTTGATCGCCGACTCCCGGGCCGAGGCCACGTTTCCCCCTCGAACATCCGCCCAGCCCTCAACGGTGACTTTTTTCTTGGGCGCGAAAAGATCCACCGCGGAAGAAGGCATCGAAACCATCAATAAAAACAAAAGAGATAAAACACTCCACCTCATCGCCATTCCCCTTATCAAGAAAAAGAAGCCGCCGGCTTGTGCTTCCTTTAGCTTCGCTTGGTGCGCTGAAGGCTCCAGATCATGGCCCCGGTCCTATCCATGACCATCCCGACTATTTTGTAGCCTTCCAGACCATACTCGTTCAACTTGGTCTCCACCTTCTTATAGTCGGAACTAAACCGGCAAACCTTCCGTAAGATGATCATCTCGTACTGGGCGGGCGCCTTTTCCACGCACGGCGGCTGAACCGGCTGAATGGCGGGCGTCTGTTCCACGCCCGGCGGCTGAATCGGCTGAATGGCGGGCGTCTGTTCCACGCCCGGCGGCTGAATCGGCTGAATGGCGGGCGCTTGCTCGGAGCCGCTTTTGGGGGCGGGGGGTTGAGCCGGGCTTTTTGCCGGCGCGGGATAACTTTCAAACTCCCCCTTTTCGTCTCCGGGGGGTTGCGCCCCCATCAGAACAAAGAGGGCCATCGTTGAAAACAAAACTATCATCAAGGCCCTGACATATCCCTTCGGCCGTCTCTGCGATTTTTCGTGCCGCATTATTTCTCCTCCTCGCAATTTACAGGCTTGACGTACCATTCAACTCTTTGCTAATAGGCTCTCCAGAAATATGAAGACCAAATACCGAATATCGGAAAAAACCTATACCACTGTCCTGTGTCTCTTGGCAAATGCCATTTTTCTCGGGTTTTGTGCCTGCGGCTCCACCACTATTCAGCGAAAAGTCAGTTTCTCCAACAAGCCCAACATCGTCAAAGGCACAAGCCGCGTGGGCACTTACTCCATCGACCAGGTCACCTTCGAGCCTCTGTCCGAAAGCGGGACGGTCAAGGACATCTGGCCCAAGACATCGGTAAGAGAGGTGGAGCAAACCCTGCGCCGGGATCTCTCCTCCCAAGCCTGGCTTGGGGCGATCCGGGATGCCGATGCCGAGTGGAAGTTGAACATGGCCTGCAAGTACAAAGCCACCGGGGACACGCCGAACTACTGGCTTCTTGGGCTTCCCATCGCCGGAGTCGGCTTGATGGGGACGGGCGGAGCGTTGATCGGAACGGGCAAAGGCACCCTGGGGACGACCCTGCTCATCTCCGGAGCGGTGGTGGCACTAGTCGGTGGCTTTATCGCCGCCAAGCCGCTTTTCAAACCCCTCCCCATCGTGCAGCAGGAGATGACCTGTCAATCCCAAATACACGATCGGTTCGACAAGGAAGTCTTTACCAGACAGTTCAGCTCGGTTTCCCGGGAAGAAGAACCTTTCGAGCCATTCTTCGAGAAGGCGGAAGTGGAGATCTTCTCGGGCCTCCGCGACGGCTTGGCGGTGAACAGGCAACTGGCCAAGAGCGCCGCGCTGGAGCGTGGTTCGGGATCCATCGCCGTGATGGATCTTGACGCCGGATCTGTTCTGGACGACAACCAGCGCTCTATGATCGCCAAGCTGATCGCCTCGGAGCTTCAGGGGTTGGGAGTGAAACGGGTTTTGGGAGTCGACGACGTAAAAGCCGTGCTCGGATTCGAGAAGCAAAGACAGCTAATGGGATGCACGGATGACAGCTGCGTGGCCCAGTTCGGCAACGTTCTCGGGGTGCAGCGAATCGTGGCCGGCAGCGTGGGCCGGCTCGGCTCCTCGCTGGTCATCGAGATCAGGTTGATAAACGTCGCCAAGTTCGCGGTGGATGCCAGAAGCTCCAAGCGAGCCGGCTCGCTGGACGGCCTTTTGGATCTCATCCCCCAATTAGCCAGGGATCTGCTCCTGCACTAAGGTATTTGAAACCCGCCCGCAATGAGCCCGACACGCCCCGATGGGTTTATGACCAAGACATTGTAGGTGCCGGAATCGAGGGGGGGGGAGATACACTGGATCCGGGTGGCATCCACCACCTGCGTATCCAGACACTCGCTGATGTCGAACAACACCCTGGCCCCGGCAAGAAATCCCTCCCCGCTGACGATAATGCTGTCTCCTCCCGCGGCGCTGCCCACTTGGGGAGTGATGCCGGAAGGTTGAGGAGTAATCAGCGTCCCGGAAATGGCCACCAGCGTTCCGTCGACTACGGAGCTGTTCCCGAAGGTATCGTACACCCAAACTTGATAGTCGTAGGGTACTTCCTCCTCCAGGTTCGGGCCGCTGTACCCCATGGATTCCTGGTAGGTCATGGGGGAGCGCCACAATACCTCTTCCCCGGAATGCACCTCGACTTGAACTCCCCCTTCCCCCTTCTCCGGGATCACCCAGCTGAAATCGAACGGGGGCATTACCTCTCCGTTGGGAAAAAGATCGCTGGCAAAGCCGTCCATCACTGAAGAAAAACGCCGGGAAGAATCTATATTCCCGGATGCGCTTTCCAGATGAATATCCAGATCCCAGGGCAGTGGGTGGCTCGGGTACAGTTCGTTGGGAATCAGGCAATCATCGGGCAGCCGCCAATAGTCGCCGGACAGCCGCTCCAGGGTGACCGTCCCTCCCTCGGCCTGCTCCAGCCCCGCCCAGCTCACGGTAACCTGGGTGAAAGTACGCTGCGGATCGTAGACCGAACCGAGCAAGCAGATCTTCCCTCCTTTCGCTTGAAGGGAAAAATCATGACCCCAGGAAGCCCGATCTCCGGAAAATCCCCACAAGTGGTTGGTCTTGCGAAGATACCTGAGCCAGCCGCAACCGGGGCGGGAGGACTCGCACCTCAGCATGGTCTGGCAGTTGGGAGGTGGAGGGTTCGGCAAATCGGAGCCGGCCTCGCAACCCTGCACCCAAAGAAGGTAATCGACTTCCGCCTGCTCTCCGTCTATTCGTATGACCACTTGGGAAATCTGGATCTTAGGCTCTAAAGTCCCCGTAAGCGAACCTGCCCAGCGTTCAAAATCCGATTTACTCCGCCCCATGTGCAGGTAATCATCGTATACCAGGTTCATGGCAGATTGGATCAGGCCGCCTTGCAAGTTCGCCTGCCAGTCTCCCAGAGCGAAGGAGATCGCCACCTCGTCGGGAGGCTCATGAATGGTAGTGCCAGGCTCTCCCGCGCAGCCTGCGGACAACCAAGCAGGAAGCACCCCCCCGAACATAAAAACTACGCCCACTATCAGCTGTCTTTGCTGTTTCATGGGAAAAACACCCGCGGGAAGCTAGCGCACATCGACATACTTGCCTTCCACCACCTCGTACTCTGACTCACCTTCGATATTTTGTACTACCGCCGTAAAACCCGCCTTCCTCGGAGTGACTCCGAAGCTGGCCTTGAAGCGCCCCTTGAAAATCCGGTCCGGTTTCTTGGAGCCATGGCTGGTCTGTCTTTCCTTGGCGGTGATCTCGTCCACCCCGGCGTAGGACACCGCCACGATAATCCTGGCGTCGGTGTCCGGGTATTCCTCCTGGAGAACTTCCCAGGTGCGTTCCGGGGAAATGCGCTCGATGATCCGGTTTACTTCCAAGACCTTGATCCCCAGTTGCCCGGCGACGATGGCCGCCTTCATTTTTATGTAATCCAAGATCGCCGCGGAGTTTTGGAACGGAGCGACGATGATCATGTAGGCCGTCTCGGTCTTCGCCTCTCTGAGTTTGTTCTTCATGCCGCCGATATCCACCTTGTCAAAGGCTGAATCGATGGCGTCGGTGAAAACCGATTGATCGCTGGCCCGTAAAATCGACGTTCGCTCCGATCCGAGGGTGACTAAAGTTCCCTCATGCGCGCAGGCAAACAAGAGCGCGCTTGTAAAAATCACTACACCGAGTTTAGTTATCTTAATATCTTTTTCCATGTCGCACTCCCATGATCATCCGAGATCGACCGTTTCTTGGTTTAGAACATGTACTGGTAAGAAACCATGCCGACAAGCAAACTGCCGAACTGGATCTCCGCGCCCAGGGTTCCGAAATGCGGGATGGCAAAATACCAGGCGTAGTAGGCTCCAAGATACTGGATCGGGTGGACGGAAACGTCGATGTTGGTCTCTTCCAAAGAGTAACCCGGGTCTACGACTTGGTTGCCGGCATTGTCTATGGTAATGTGTGAAAAGTTCGTGTGCCTGTTCAACGTTCCCGCAGAGAACATGAAGGTGAAAGACATTCCGAAGCTGTTCACGATGAAGCTTTGGAACGGGCGCCATTCAAGCCCGAGATGGGGCTGGATGATAAAAAGGTGCATGGAAAGATCGGAGGTGCTGGCCTCGCTGTAATAGCGGCCTGAGCCGTCCGCGTAATTCTCATTCCCTGTAACCGAGTGGCCGCTTAGACCCAAGGTGGACAGGTATTGAAGCTGCAGGCCCAAGACAGCCGATATGCGCCTGAATCGAACCGCCTCCCAGGCAACGCTGAGCGAAGCGGAAAACCCAGGGTTGGGATCGTAATTATAAAAATCCTGATGGTCATTACCGTACCAACTATTCGGTACAGGAGTATCCATATCTTCCTTGAGCTTCAGATAAGATACGCCCAGCGAAGCACCGAAAGAAAATCCCGCCGGAAGACTGAAGCGAACCCCGAACTGCGGCCCCAGCATGAGCATCTTTTGTTTCCGCTCGTTATAGGTGAAGTCACTGGTGTCGGTTTGCAGCTGATTATTTATATTATCCCAGCGGCCGGTGTTTACATTCCCGGAGTACACCATTTTCATTGGGCTGTAGCCCGCCAACATGTAGGTAAACATGGTGAAGGTGCTTTCCTGTTTTTGATCTTCCAGGTGTCCCATGGCGTGACCCAGAGACAGAGATTGTGCCGAAACTCCGACCGGGAGAGATACTGTAATAACTCCGACAACCGCCAACAACCATGTCCAGCGTCTTGTGGCCATGCTGCCTCCCTTATTGTTTTTCGCTCTGAAACTCCACCCGCAAGACTATCTATTTGTATTCCAAATAATTGTCAACAAGATCATTGTCCCCCTATGGGAACTGATTCGTCATCTAGATCCCGGGCAACCCGGACCGAGACTCGGGTCGTCCTTTGTTGCGATTCCGCGCAGGCGCAGCTTGTAGATCCTGCCGCGCAGCCTGCGGCGCAGGAAGCGGGTGGCCGCCTGGGCCTTGTTTTTATCCTTGCACAGGCCAAGCACTAATACGAAGCGGCCGGCCTTCAGGCCTGAAACACTGTCACCCATTATTATACGCGGATATCCCCGCCCCAGCTTGAGCCTTTTTCTTTTCCTGCGCTTACCAAGCGTCTTGGCCGGCTTCTCGAGTTCTTCGCGCTCTTCAGTCGTGGCGGCAACGATCAGGTAGGCGTCCGCCTCGCCGCCGTCGAAAAGATGCCAGCTCGAGTTTTCTTCAGACCAGTTGTAGCTTGTGACGCCCGGTTTTTCGTCTTTCTTGGTGGCCCGTGCCTCTGTTGCCTCACACTGAGTGCTCGATCGGATAACCACCAGCTCGGCCGGATCGCGGCGTTGGCGTATGAAATAGCGGGCCGTCATACCGGCGTCCAGCGGGCTAGAACAGCAGCCCCCGCTGTCTATGCCGCCGTCGAGGCGGAAGGTGATCCTCGCCTTTCGGGGGTAGAACTCGACCAGGAAGTGATAGTTGTGAGTGCGCGAGGTATCACTTTCGGGCTCTTTTTCGAACAGCGCGACGAAGGCGTCGATGGCCAGTTCGCTCTCGCCGTTGCTGTTGAAGTCGCGCATGCGAACCTCGAAATCGATCCCTTGGGGCACAGCGCCGAGCGAATCGGCATCGTAGCTGCCTAGATCCAGCGACTGGCCGATGACCCAGGCGTCATTCTTTTTTTGAAGTACGACCAAGCCCAGCGCCAGGGCCTGGTACTCCGGCCGATGGATGTCCAGCCCCTTTTTGGCGGCTTGCATCAGCTTGCTGTCGAGCTTGTATTTGGCCTGCTCGAGCTTTCTGCCCACCTCGAAAACATGCGACTCGTCGGCACGCTTCATGTCTGCCTCGAGCCTTGCGATCTTCTGTCTGAGCTTGTCTATCTCGATCTCGTAGGGTTTTTTCTCGCGTTTATCCGGTTGCAGCGAATAGACGATCGCCGGCACCCGCCCGTCATCGAGAGCATCGACCATTTTTACGCCCGCCCCGGCGCCCGGGGCGTTCAGCTCGAACAGGAACTTCTCTTCTGAAAGCCTGATGACGCCGGCTGCATCCAACCCGCCTGCTGCCAGCGAAGCCATCGGCCACAGATAGCAAGCGAATAAAACACACATCAATCCTATGTTACGCATGGTCACGAGCACCAAGGTTACCACTCGATTGCCGGCATTTCAAAAATAACCTGTTACAAGACCCGATTCAAAGAAGCGCGCGGCTTCGGCCAGGCGCTTGCCCGGCAGCGGCTGGAAATTTGCGTAGGGGTATGACCTTTCGAAAAGATCCTGCTTGGATACGGCCAGGCGATGGAAGGCTTGAAGTCGGACAGGCGGCTTCCCGGCCTGGTTGGAAAGGAATCCGGCCAGGGCCGAGAGATCGGCGTCTGAGTCGTTGAAGCCGGGGATGAGTGTAATTCTAACTTCCACGGCCATGCCTCTATCGAGCAGGCGACCCAAATTCTGAATGGCGTTTTTGCAGCCTGTGCCGATGAATTTCTTGCACTTGTTCGGATCCACGTGCTTGAGGTCGAAAAGCACCAGGTCGAACAGCTCACAGACCTTGCCTGTGAACTTCGCCGGCCAGTAGCCGGAGGTTTCGACTGCCAGGTGGACGCCAATCTCGCGCAGCTTACGGGCGCAGGCAAACAGAAAATCCGCCTGGGCCATCGGCTCGCCGCCTGAAAATGTGACGCCGCCTCCCGTGCCCTCGAAGAAATCCAGATCGGTCACAAGGTCCGATACCAACTCATCGGCGCTCATTTCCCGGCCGACCAGGCGGCGGGCACCTGTGGGACAGGTCTGGACGCACTTTCCGCAGGCGATGCAGCCCGCTCTCCAACCTTCTTGGGGCCAGTCGCGCGGGCAGGTTTCTTCGCACTTGCCGCAACCGATGCAGCTTGTGCGGTCGAAGGCGATCTCCGGGAGGAAGGATTTTCCCTCCAGGTTGTGACACCACGGACAGTCAAGTTTGCAGCCCTTCAGGAAAACAGTGGTTCTCAGACCGGGGCCGTCGTCCGTGCAGCCTCTGGAGATGTCGAAGACGCGGCCCTTCATGAACCAGTCTCCGGGCCGAACTCGCTGCGGGCGATGATGTCCTCCTGGATGGACTTACCCAGGTCGCAAAAATAGGCCGAGTAGCCTGAGACCTTGACGACCAGGTCTTTGTAGTCTTGGGGATTCTGCTGGGCTTCTCTCAGCGTCCGGGTGGAGACCACGTTGGGCTGGATGTGCATGCCGCCCAGGTCGAAGTAGGTCTGGATCATCTTGGCGAAAGTCTCGACGCCTTGTTCGTTTTTCAACATGCCGGGGTGGAAACGCATATTCAAAGCGATGCCGGAGGAGGCCAACTCGTGCGGAATGCGGGCCGCGCTCTTCAAGGGGCCCTGGGGGCCGCAATTTCTTTGAAACAGGTTGCTGGGTGAGACGCCGTTCGAAGTGGGTTCGCCGGACTTGCGCCCGTCGGGGGTGGCGCCCAGCATCAGGCCGTCGATGACGTGGTTGCCGTAGGAGTAGTAGCACACCCGAAAGCTCCCGCCGCGGATGTTCTTTCGATTCTCAACGGTCTCGTGAATCCAGTCGATGACCTCCACGGCCATCCGATCGGCCTCTTCGTCCCCGACGCCGTACTTGGGCGCCTGGTTGATGATCCTCAGGCGCAGCGCCTCGTGGCCTTCGAAGTTGTCATCCAGGATACGGACGAACTCCTGGAGTGTAAGCTCGCGCTTGTCGTAGACCAGGTACTTGATAGCCAGCAGCGAGTCGACCAGAGTGGCCAGGCCACGGACGTCCAGCGAGGTGAAGTCGTAGCGCGCGCCGCCGTCGGTTATATCGCGGCAGCGCTGGATGCAGTCGTCCATCAGCGCTGAAACGTAGGGTGCCGGCAAGAAGTCGCGGTAGGCGCGATCTTTCCCCTCGGCGGCTTTTACCAATATATCGACCTGGGCTTGAAGCTGCTTTCTGAAGGCCGAAATCAACTTTTCGAAGCTGTCGAACCCGGCCGGGTCTCCGCAGTCGATGCCTCCGGTCTGCCCCGGGGCCGGGACGGGGCGCTTTCCGCGCGAGAGGGTCATGGCCAGTACCGCCGGCAGCACCATCTCGTGTCCCCCGGGGCAGCCGTGTGTGTCGGATTGGCCCGAGGTTTCGATGCAGCCGACGATGCAGTAGTCGCGGGCGTCTTCCAGGCTCATCCCGTCGGACACTAGCGCCGGGACGATGACCTGGTCGTTGTAGATGGCAATGCCCGAGGCCTTCCTGAAGACCTGCGTGGTGCGGCGCAGGAGCCGAGGCTGGGATTTTTCGGAGATTCGCACCGAGAGTTGGTTGAGCGAGCCCTTCATGCGCTCGAACGCCTCCAGGATGACATAGGTCAGCTCGTTGGCGGCGTCGCGGCCGTCGGGGGTGAGCCCGCCGATGACGGCCACGTGCTGGCTGTTTCCCAGAACCCCGTTGGTCTCCATGCCCAGTTCGGGGATGGGATCGACATTGGAGGTCTGCTTGATGAAGAACTCCTGCAGCAGGGCGACGGCCTGCTCCCTGGTCAACCGCCCGGCGTCGATATCGGCCCGGTAGAAAGAATAGAGGTACTGATCGATCCTTCCCACCGCGAAGACCTCGTGGGTCCCGTACTGGATCTCGCCGATCATCAGCGTCAGCCAGGCGGCCTGGAGCGCCTGCTGGAATGTTTTCGGCCTGTGCCTGGGAACCTGCCGGCAATTTTCGGCGATTCGCTCGAGCCGGCGTTTCTCATCGGTACCTTCGGCCGTCTTTGCTTTTTCATCGGCCAGATCGGAAAAGCGCTCGGCGTATCTGCAGGCCGCCTCGAGGCTGATGATCACCGCCCGCAGGAAAGCGCGCTTCTTGTTGTCGTGCTCGCCGAGGCTGCGCATGCGCTTTTCGGCCTCGGCCATGATGGCGCCCATTCCCTTTTTGACCACCTTGTCCACCCCAAGGCTCAGGTGGCCCTGGACGTCGAAGCAAAAGATCGCGGGCGTCGGGTTGTTGCGGGCGAACTCGAAGCGCAGCGCATAAAGCCTGCGAATCCTCTCCGGCGTGAGCGGTCCTTGCAGGTTGGCGCCGAACAGTTTCTGCAAACGTCCCTTTTCCGTTCCCCTGAGCAAGCGAAACAGGTTGATGGTTCTTTTCAGGCTCTTTAGCGGTCCGCTGCCGGTATCGATGATCCCGTCATGTTCCCAAAGGGCCGCCTTGCGATCTCTAAGGCTGCGGCCGTCCCAGTAAGGAAGAATCTCCTCGAAGAAAAGCCGCTTGTTCTCGTGGTTGATGTAAAATGGGCGCTTTTTTTGCTGCAGTATATCCATCTCCATCTGCAGCACCCGCAGAAGATCGCCGCGCTCGACAGACAGGGGCCCCGCCAGGAAGCGTTCGGTCTTTGATCCTGCGATGTACTCGTCGGGGTAGATGAAGATCTTTTGGTTGTCAAGCGTTCGTTCGAGCGCCAGGGCGTTTTGCAGGTTGGGATCCATCCCCTGACTCTCGCGGTAGGCCCGGGTGAAGTGCAGCGCGCGCGCCATGCAGACTTCGTAAGGCGCGCCGAGCAGCCGCTGTTTCAGACGAGCGATGCGTGGTTCGAGCTCGGCCATGGGTTACGTTCCTTACTTTTTCCG
This sequence comes from uncultured Myxococcales bacterium, assembly GCA_964640665.1. GTDB lineage: Bacteria > Myxococcota > B64-G9 > B64-G9 > B64-G9 > DATKYQ01. The sequence continues at coordinate 8,390 of CAZXHT010000011.1, read as the reverse complement.
CGCCAGGGCCCGGTCTTGTTCAGCGAAGATATCGGTGATGATCTGCCGGGCGCCCAAGCTGTTTCCGGATTGCATCTCTTCGATCATCAAGCGGTAGCGCTCGACGAGTTTCGAGGGATTTTCAACCAGGGGTTCGAACAAGTGAGCCATGCGCGAGTAGATGTGGCGAATCGAGTTGTGCAGCAGAATGAAGGTGCGGTTCTTCCCGCCCCGAAGCAGCCGGTGCTGCACCTCGAAGTCGAGATCCTGCAGCTTGCGCACGTGGGGATGTGACTTGTCCGCCTCGGCCGCCAGATCGTCGACGGCGGCGCGCACGTCTTCGAGGACGACGTTGTCGAAGTGATCGATGGCGTGGTGGTAGATGGCCTGCCCCACCACCGTCCGGGCCTGACTCAGGTCGGCGACGAGATCCTTACGACCATCTCCCTGCGACCCGAACATGGTCGAGATGAACTCGAAACCGGCGTTGGCCAGGTAGTCGAGCACCCGTGCCCCGCTGCCCTGCCTAATAGAGACCAGCCGCGACAGCTCGAGCACCTTGAGTGCCTCGCGGACGGTATTGCGGGTGACTTTGAACCTCGCCGCCAGAATTCTCTCGGGCGGAAGCGTTTCACCCGGCGAGAAGCTGCCGTCGATAATGGTTTCACGGATGGCCTCGGCTACCCTGTCGGACCTCCGCTCGGATTCGACCGGCGAGAACATATCCCCTGACGATTTTTTCCTTGATTGGCTCATTGGTACTACCAGTATACCAGTTGAATACATTTGTCAACCAAGAAATTGTAAGAAATTGGTGTTACAACACAGTGTGAAGTCTTTTCACACGAGCGGTTGTTTTCGAGGCTGCCAAGCGCCTGTCATTACTGTGTTTTTTGATCGCGGCCGTGCCTTCGAACTGGCATGGTTGTTGCTGTGTCTCTAAATTTGCCGGAGCAACCTATATGTCGAGGAGGTACGGTCATGAGAAGGTACTTGACTTATTTGCTGATCCTTTTCCCCCTTTCCTTCGCTTGCAGCCTCGACCTCGACTTTGGTGATCCGAGCCAGGCCCGGAACGGGGAATACGGCCGGCTTCGCTTCAGCGGGGGAGGTGGTTGCAATGATTCGACCACCCTGGCAGTCGGTTCCACGGCCAGGTTGAATTTGGAGCCCTTACAGGAACAACCCCTGCCCGCGGACCTGTCTCCGCGATCCAGCGCCCCCGAAATCATCAGCGCCACGGCCGGTCAATCGAACACTGAAATCGTGCTGACGGCGCCAACGGCCGGCCAGGCCCTTGTGGAGATCGTTTCCGGGGACGAGGTCTACGACCGGCTCGGATTCGATGCCGAGCCGGCCTTTTCGGCCACTTCTACCGTTGCCGGAGAAGTCTTTTCGGGCGGTATTCTTGCGGTCAAGATCGACGAGATCTACGGCTCCTGCGGGGAAGATTGTCCCCTGATCGGGGGTGACTTCATCGACTGGAGCACCGAGCCCGAGTCGATCCTGCAACTGGAGAGCTACCAGGATCGCCTGGCCGTCTTCATTGCCGGAGACCCCAGCCAGGTAACTATCATCGGCCGGGAACCCAGCGCCGACCGGGTGATTTTGGATCGCACCATCGAGGTGCTGCCCGACGACAGTGGCGGTGTCTTGATCTGCAAGGCCACCGTCATGACCACGGATGATGTTGTGCTCGATTTCGAGTCCTTTCCCAAAAGCCTGCAGGTGGGCAGCCTGATTCTGCTGGAGATGCAGAAGGAGATCTCGGACGGCAGGCTGGTTCCGCTGTCCGGTCGGGATGTGCAGTGGTCGATAGTGAACGGACAGGGCGTGGTGGAACCGTGGTCCGAGACCGCCGGCGAGCAGCCGCTCGAGGGTCCCGTCTACGAGGCTCTGGCCCCGGGCCAAGTCAGCCTGATCGCCTTGGTACCACTGACAGGTGATGCTAAAAGCTTCGAACTGAAGGTAACGGAGTAAAAATCGCTACCTCCCGGCGAAGCGCGGTCACCGTGGTATGGGAGATCGATGGCCACGAAGGCAAAGTCGGGTTTTATAAGTGGACCCGTCAGCGCAAAAAAATCCGCCTCGTTCTGGGTGCCGCCGTGCTGGAACAAGACGAACGGGTAAACCGCCGCCCACCCAGGGATGGGCCACCAGTTTCACGGACGGCTACGCCTCCATCCACGAGTTCGCCGAGATGCACCGGGTGCGTTGCGTGCGGTGAGAAAAACGGTAAATCGGGGACGATTATCTTTAACCGGGCCTTACAAAGCCTTCTTCTTTCAAAAGTTTTCTGTCAAAAGTGGCCACTGTCCGACAACCGTTTTCCCTTCCCATCTGGCGAACCAGGTAATTCGCGAAACCGCCCCGCCCTTTTTCGAAGGCATCCAGCACCCTGGCAATTCTGTCGGTCGATTCCCACTTCAGGTTGCGAGCCGACAGCAGCAGGTGCATGGCCTTGACAATCTCTCTTTTGGAAAATCCATAGCTCCGGCTCAGCACCCAAACCGTCTCCACCATGACGATGTCCGCCACAAACAGCAGGTCGTCCGCCGCCGTTACTTTTTTGATCAGCCGCTTGGCTGCCTTGCTCTGGGCCGCGTGGTCCTCGACCAGGAAGCGAACCAGAACGCTGGTTTGGAATTATATAATCGCAGGGGATCAGGGCGCCAAATAGAGCAGGGTCTGGCGGACGGACTCGGCGGTGTCCCCGCGGGTGATGCTGTCGGTGGGACAGAAGAGCCCGGGCGAGCACCCGGTCATGAGCCCCTCGGAGGCGGCGAGCTGCACATAGGCAAAGGCCCAGTTCGAGTTGGGCACGTCAGTGAAGAGAGGCGTCGTGGGGGCGGCGGCCGGGTTGAGCCCGAGGCCGCGCACGAGCATGGTGGCCGCCTGGGCGCGGGTCTCGGGGTCGTCTGGGCAGAAGCTGGGCGGCGTGCCCCCGCACCCGGCGGTGATGCCCGCAGCGTAGATCGCCTCGATGGCGGCGAAGTACGGGTGGCTGCTGGGCACGTCGGCGAAGGTGGCGGTGGCGGGCGGGTGCGTCGTGTCCAGCGCCAGGAGCCGGGCGAGCACCACGGCGGCCTCTCCCCGGGTAAGGATGGCGTCCACCGAGAAGGTGTCGGCGCCGTTGCCGATCATGATCTCCCGGGTGGCTGCTATCTGCACCGCGGCCCAGCGCGGGTGGCTGGTGGGCACGTCGCTGAACTCCAACCGGCTCAGACGCACCCCCACGCCCACCAGGGTATCTTGCACGCGGATGGGCGGCACGCTCCGAGGCTGCACCCCGCGAAGCACCGAGAGCGCTGCAAGGGTGCCCACGGCTTGCCCCGTGAGCATCGTGATGGGCTGGAGCCGGATGGCGCCGTTCACCAGGCGCGAGACGGACAGGTTCTTCTCGGCGGGCAGGAGCCCGTCTAAGTCCTCGGGAATGAAGCTCTCGAAGGGGATCTGGAAGGGGCCCTTGGTGGGGCTGGGCGCCACGTCGCCCCAGGTCTCGAGCCCCGTCTCCAAGGATGCGCTGGAGCGACAGTCGTGGAGATCCACCGGGTAGATCCCCACCGCTAGAGCCGTGGGGAAGTTGGTAGCCGACCGGTTCCCACCCGGCAAGGACTCCCGCCTGATCTCGCCGCCCACGAGGGTGTGCAGGCCAACCACCCGGCGGGATTCCCGCACGTAGGGAATCACGGGCATCTGGCGCTCCAGATTCTTGAGTTCCGCCGGGATGCTGGGGCAGTCGTTCTCCTCGGTGTTGTAGGCCGTGTCGTAGCCCTCGTCGTTGGCCATGGACCAGGCGGTTTTCCCGAGCACGTCCTGCATGTAGTAGATGAACTGCAGGGTCTTGAGCTTGGCCTCGCAGTTCACGGCCTGTCGCACCTGCGGGTCCTCCAGGGCCGCCACGGTGTAGTCGTAGTCGTTGGGCCAGTTCACGCCGGTGCGGGTGAACGCGTCGGGGGTGCCGATATCGTAGCTCCCCCCGCCGGCCGAGTCGGGCACGCCCCTGTAGAGCACAAAAGTGCGCCAGCCCACGGGATACTCCTGTGCGTACCCGGTCCAGTGACCGCTTCCGTCGATCCACTCCACCCCGGTGGGAGTGATCACGGCCGCGAAGATGGACGCAACCGAGCTGTCATATCCCGGGGGAGGGCCGGCGAAAGCGAAGCCCGAAGGGACCGCGCCCGGATACTTTCGGATGATCGCCGTATAGGTGATGTCCTGCACGCAGGCGGCCGGGTCGATGGCGTCGCTGGTCCCGTTCCCCACCCGGTATCGCGCCCCCGCCAGGGGCAGGAGATCTCCGTACTCGGTGGCGTCGACGAAGACCGAAGCCGAAAATTCATGCGCCGCTCCATCCGGGCGATGCTCCGTGGTCAAGGCGACGACCATCGGGTGGCCACCTACGGTCTGGCGCGCGGCCGACACGGGCCGCATCCGGTAGTAGACGTCCACGTTGGCCTCGTCGGCCAGCATCTGCGCCATGATCTGGCGCCCCACCGAGGGCTCGAAGCACTCGCTCTGGGTCCCCCAGTAGCAGGTGGCGATGGACTTGCCCAGGGCGGCGTAGTGCGCCCGCACGCGATCCAGGAACTCCTGGTACAGACCCCAGTGCTGCGGGCCATCCATGGTGCTCACCCCCGCGGCCGTGGCCTGGCCGCCCACCCAGTCCGTTTCCTCCACCAGTGCCACGCGGACGCCCAGCCGGGCGGCCTGGATGGCAGCGCCAATCCCGCCCGTGCCCGCGCCCACCACCACCACGTCGTAGTCGTGCGCGATGGGCGGCGTCCCGTCACCCGCATCGCCAGCGCCCGGATCGCCGCCGGGATCCGCGCCTGGATCACCACCCGGGTCCCCTGGGTCCGCGTCGGCGTCGGAATCGCCTCCCGGGTCTGCACCCGCATCTCCGCCCTGATCCGCGCCGAGGTCCCCTCCCCCGTCGCTGCCCGCGTCGAGACCTCCATCCGTTATTCCGGAAGAACCACCACTGCAAGCCGGCATCAAGAAACAGGCCCACAAGACCACCGGCAGGAGAAGAGATTTCATCTGACATCCGTTTGACTGTCGGACTTGCTCACCCATTATTTTCCCTCCTGGCCATACGCGCCATGTTCTTCGAGGCAACAGCTAATCATAACCGAAGTCCGGGCGCCGGCAAGCGAAATAGATTGCCAGTCATTTCGTTGTCATTGCTTCGATATGGTAAGATATTGCTTCCATCCAACGAAAGGAGCTCTACGTAAAGTCGATCTTGTGTCTGGCTGTTTCAATATGCTTTGTGGCGATCTTTGTCCAACTGACCGGTTCCCTTCCTCGCATCCTTTTCTTCGACGAAATACAGAACCTGGCCGGGCTGGTGGAGGCATGCAGAAAGCTGGATCTGCCGTCCGGCACCATCCTGACCCACGATCAGGAGCAGCAGCGCCGAGTCGATGGTATCAAAATTGACATCCGGCCGGTCTGGAAATGGTTGCTGGAAACGGGGTCAAAGTGCTCCAGGTGTGCCCGCTGAACCAGCCAGTCGTCGTCTTTTTTGACGAAGGTTATCTTCAGCCGGAACAGGCGCGTGTAGTCCCCTACCTTTTCGACCCATCTATCCAGGTCGTCGCCCAGTCCTTCCATGTCGGGCCGGGCATCTCTTCCTCTCAAGAGCAGGAACACCACGTCGGCAGAACCAGTCGTAGCGCCGGCTTCCACGAAGACGCGGGGACGCGGGTAAAGGATGGACAGTTCCTCGTAGCTCCCAAAGGCATAGGACAGCATGCCCCGGGTCTCCCGGCGGCCCATCCTCTGGGGCATGGCCAGAAAATCCTTGCTGGCCATCTCCATGATCCCGCCGATGTCCTTCTTCTCGGCCAGCTTCACACCCTTGTCGATGATTTTCCTGACTTGTTCCTCGCCAGAGGTCTCCTCGCCGCACAGTCCGCAGGAGAGGCCCAGAAACAAAGGCAGCAGAAAGAGCATCTTCAGTTCTCGATTTAGCATGCCGATGCCGTCCTTTTCAGGCACTCTTCTCAGGATGTCCCCAGGTTTCATACCGGGTCTCGAGGCTTCACAAATCCGTCTTCACGTAGAAGCTTATGGAGTTGACTACTTCTCCCCAAAGTTCAATTGTTTCCAGTCGCCTCCCTCGATCTCCAATTTCTTACTTTTACCGTCACATTCAACTAGGTAGGCTCCGACCGGAAGAACGAGTACAGAGATGTTACTATCACCCGAAGCGACTTTCTTATTGCTTTTGTCCTTTACCGCAAACTTCAGAAAGTCCTTGCGAGCACCTACCTTGAGAGCACCAAATGATTTCAGCTTAAGACTAACAGCCTGTTTTTTTCCGATCGAAACTGAATCGACAGATTTCTTCTCAAGCACTGTTGTCTCGATTTTATAATCGCCGGCTGGAAGAAGTAACGTCGTAATATTCGTATCTCCTCCCGTTACTTTTTTGCCGTTCTTGTCAAACACGTTGTATTTGACAAAATCCTTGGCACCCGAGACAAAAAGGGTGCCGAATCCCTTGAACTCGAGCGTATTGGTCTTGTTTTCGAGGATTACCGCAATACCCAAAGGAATCAGGTTTTTATTCGGTTTCACCTTGACCATGTATTTTCCAGGCTTGATCTTCAGCTCGCCGATACCACAGTTTCCTTTTGCGACCTCTTTTCCTGATTCGGAATCGTAAACGATAAAGGGAAAATCCTTGACCGCCTTCACTACGAGTATTCCTGTTTTTGTTATCGACTCTTCTGTTTGTGCGGAATCCTTATCCACCGCCTGCGAATCCGTTGTTTGTTCGGATCCGCACTTGCATGATCTGATGAGTAAAAGCAGAAGCAATAACAGTATTATGACGATGATAACGACTACTAGAATGTTGCGGTTGCCCTTCGAGTCATTGCCTTTCTGCGAATTCATCTCACGTGCCTCCTCAACCAGCCCATGTCTATCTAGCACCAGGTAAAATTTCTCACACCTGCCAATATGTCATCGGTTTTAACCGTTATCAACAGATAATGGAAACGGGGTCAGAGTTATCAGGAAGGACGCCGCTTTTCCTATTATGCCGTCCCTATTTTTCTCAGGCCACCTGTTCGAACACATCGTCCTCAAGCCAGAACCCTTCAACCTCATCCCGCAAGCCGTCGACCTTCGAAAATGCCCGCTTGGCATCCTCCTCCGGATCTTCCAGTTCGAACCCGCAGTGCGGGCAGATGGAGCCACCTGCTACGGTAACCAGCAGGGCGCCGCATTCGTGACAGTGTTTCCAGTATTCCACCAGGTTGCTGATTGTGCGATCGTGCATGGGCCCGGCCTCCTTTGCGATTTACATCACATTAGCAAGCGGGTCTGACATTTCGGTCTGGTGCCTTTCGGGCTTTCCATCTATATTGTGAGTACCGTGAGGTACATCATGCGCCATATTCATTTTTTCCTCTTCCTGTCAGCTTTATTGGCATCGGCAACAGGCTGACACCATGCCCGGGTTGAAAAAGCGCTCATCAATTCGCCTGGATGTGTTGGCCTGGGGGCCAATTCGGCGCCTTCTGATGTGGCCCGTCTTCCCGGTCGCCCTGCAGTTGGTCTCGCTGGCAGCCGTGGTTGCACTGGCGGTCAACGGTTGGGGGTCCGGGCTTCGCGAAAGCGCCGATCAGCTCATGACCTTTCGCAAGACCAATCTGACCTCCCTGTTTGTCTGGGGACTCTGGTGGCCCGGACTGATCTTGCTCACCATTCTGCTGGGACGGGTATGGTGCACAATCTGCCCGCTCGAGTTGCTGAATCGAATCGGCGACTTTGTCGCGCGGCGCTTCGGACTCCCCCGGGCCAACCTTGGAAAATGGCTCCGTGCCGGCTGGATGACCTTCGCAATTTACCTTCTTTTACAGGTGCTGGTGGCCGGTTTCTCGATCCACCGCGTTCCGCATTTCACCTCCTGGCTGCTTATCTGTTTGAGCGCGCTCTCGTTCACAAGCGGCATGGTCTTCAGGCAATCCCGTTCTTTCTGCTCTGCCTTCTGCCCGGCCGCGGCGCTTTTGAAGAATGCCTTTCCGGCCGCGGGCAGCGGACTTGTTGTCATGGCGCTGCTGTTCACCTCGCTCATGGCGGTCTGGGCGCTGGCGTGAACAGGTGACTTACAGGTTGCGGCCGGGTTCGAGTGCCGAATAGGCGCTCGTCAACTTCCCGCAGACAGTCTTCAACCGGGCTTTACAAAGCCTTCTTCTTTCAAAAGCTTGCTGTCAAAAGTGGCCACTGTCCGACAACCGTTTTCCCTTCCCATCTGGCGAACCAGGTAATCCGCGAAACCGCCCCGCCCTTTTTCGAACGCATCCAGCACCCTGGCAATTCTGTCGGGTGTCAACGCCAAGAAGTCCAGTTCCGAGAGTTCTATTGGTCGGTTGCTTCGGTTCGTCAAGGAT
>CAZXHT010000010.1:25352-88447 GCA_964640665.1 uncultured Myxococcales bacterium | reverse complement strand
GCGGTTTTGCGTTACCCTTGTGTCCTTGACCCAGAGTTGCCAGAAGGCGCTCCGAGTCTGTCAGAATGCTGTCTCGGTCAGTCGCAATACATTGATTGTTCTAAAAATGGAGTCTTGTCAAAAATTCCTATGTTGCGGACACTCTGAACGGTGACGGTTCTTGCGGGGATTTTAGCATCGATGGTGAACCCGAATCCACCGCTCTACCGTCAAGACGTTCTTGTTGACAGATCCAGGGCAAAAGACAGGGCGTGCCGGATTTGCAAAAGCCGCGCGGGAGTAAGCTCGCAGATCAGATCGCCGATCTTACTCTTTGACACCGTCTGGACATGGTCCAGGTTGACGGCGCAGGCCTTATGCATTCCGTCGGCCCGCGAAAGCGGCACTTCGCTGGGAATGTTCCTGATGGTCGAGGTGATCGGCGCCACCGTCACCTCGACCAGGTACTCGATGGCCGAGCTGCGCGTCAGAATCAACATCGGACGCTTCTTGTCGGGCGGCTTGAACTTGAACCAACGAACCTCGCCCCGTTTCATTCATCGCCCCAATCCTGTTCGCTCTCCCACACGGAAAACTCTCTCTTGCCGGCCGGATGCGCCTGATATCCCTTACGGTGTTTATGCTCCAGTTCAGCAGTCGCAAGATCCTCGATAGCCTTTTGAAGCGCCAGGCGCGTAAATGCCGAGCGGGTAGTCTTGAGCTTTTTGACCACCTTATCCACGGCCTTGACCAATTCGACATCAAGCGTCATCTGCACGGTCCGCATGCGCGCCTCCTGTGGATTCTTATAGCTATTATAATCCACATAAAGGCAAGCGTCAATCCAACTGCATCCAACTGCTGCTTTCAACATACCCGATTGCGGCCGGCGCGCTTGGCCTTGTAGCAGGCCGCGTCGGCGGCGGCCAGGAGTGCTTGGGGGTCTAAGTTCTTGTCGTCGGCGCTGGCTACTCCGATCGAAACCGTCAAGGGAACCTTCTTGCCGGCCTGCATCAGGCAAATGCCCTCTATCTGCGCGCGCACCTTCTCGGCTATGGCCCGCGCCTGAACCGGGCCGCACTCGGGAAGAACCAGCACCATCTCCTCCCCTCCCACCCTGGCCGCCAAATCGCTGGCCCTGAGACACGAGATCAGCGTGCGCGCCACGGCTACCAGCGCCTGGTCGCCGCTGGCGTGGCCGAAGCTGTCGTTGATGCGCTTGAAATGATCCAGGTCGAGTTGCAAGACCGCAAGGCCCCGCCGGTAGCGCTGGTGTCTCTCCAACTCGCGCGCCAACCTGTCTGTCAGACTCGACCTGTTATATAACGAGGTCAGCGCGTCCCGGGTGGCGCGCAAGTAAAGCGACCTCAGTAAGCGGCCCTCGTCGGGGTGGTTCAGCCTGAAGGTCAGGCAACAGGCGCCGAACTGTAGCTGGTCGCCGTCCTTCAGTTCGGCCCGGCGCACCCGGCGCCCGTTTATCCAGCTGCCGTTGGTGCTGCTCATGTCTTCCATGATCACCTTGCCGCCCTTGAGACTCAGGCGCGCGTGGCTGCGCGAGACTCCCCTGTCCTCCAGGCGGATACAGGCTTCGTCGCTCCTGCCGAGCAACATGCGCGCGCGCTGCAAGGGAACTATGCGCCCGGCCTCCCTCCCGCGCACAACCACAAGGCTTGGCAGCCTGCGCGTGGGCGCCCCGGGCTCGGTATTGAGTGCCTGGGTCGAATCCATCAGGCGGCTCCTTGCTCCTTTGCGCGGGCGTTTTGCAGATCAGACTCCAGGCTTTCAAGCATCCCGGCGTCGGCGCGCAGCATGTCCCTGACGGCCTCGCGGCCCTGCCCCAGTCGGCGATCACCCAGCGAAAACCAGCTTCCGCTCTGCTCCATGACCCCCGTCTCCAGCGCCATGTCGATCACCTCGGATGCCCGGCAGACACCGTTGCCGAAGATGATGTCGAACTCGACGCTTCTGAACGGCGGGGCCATCTTGTTCTTGACCACCTTGACCCGTGTGCGGTTGCCGGTGATTTCGTTGCCGCGTTTTATCGCCCCGATGCGCCGGATGTCCAGGCGCACCGAGGCGTAGAACTTTAAAGCGTTGCCGCCGGTAGTCGTCTCCGGCGAACCGAACATGACGCCGATCTTATGGCGGATCTGGTTGATGAAAATGACGGTGGCCATCTTGCGCGCCACCTGGGCCGTCAGCTTGCGCATGGCCTGGCTCATCAGGCGGGCCTGCAGGCCCATGTGGCTGTCGCCCATCTCGCCCTCGATCTCGGCCCGCGGAACCAGGGCGGCCACCGAGTCGACAACCAGCATGTCCACCCCCCCGGCCACCAGCATGTCGACGATCTCCAGTGCCTGCTCGCCGTTATCCGGCTGGCTGACCAGCAGGTCGTCCGTCTTGACGCCCAGCCGCGCGGCGTAGTTCGTGTCGAAGGCGTGCTCGGCGTCGATGAAAGCGGCGATGCATCCCGCCTTCTGGGCCTCGGCGATGGCGTGCAGTGCAAGCGTGGTCTTGCCGGACGACTCCGGACCATAAATCTCCACCAGGCGTCCCTTTGGATAACCGCCGATACCCAGCGCCGCATCGAGTGCCAGCGAACCGCTCGGCGTTACCGGGTGATCGACCACCTCTTGATCGCCGAGGCGCATGATGGCGCCCTTGCCGAACTGCTTCTCGATCGTCGCCAGCGCCGCGGCCACGCTCTCGATCTTGTCTTTTATCTTTCCCATCGTTCTGCTCCTTCCATAGTCAGCGGCCGACTATGCGATCCAGGCTGCGGTACTGGATCGCCTCGGCCAGGTGGGATGTCAACAACTCATCTTCGTTTTGCAGATCGGCTATCGTCCGGGCCACCTTGACAATGCGATCGATGGCCCGGGCGCTGAAGCCGAGGTGTTTGACCGCCTTCTCCAGCAGAGCGCGGGGTTCTTTTCCGAGACGACAGAAACGTTGCATGCAGGCGGGCGGCATCTGTGCGTTGCAGACGATGCCTTCTTCGCCCGCGAAGCGCTGCTGCTGGATCAGGCGCGCCGCGATCACCCTTTCGCGGATCGTTGACGAGCACTCTCCTCCGGGACGCTGCATCAGGTCGCGGTAGGGCACAGCCGGCACCTCGACCTGGATATCGATGCGATCCAGCAGCGGCCCCGAGACCTGGGAGCGATAGCGCCGGATGGTCTGCGGCGAGCACAGGCACACGTGGGCCGGATCGGTCAGGTAACCGCAGGGACACGGGTTCATGGCCGCCACCAGCATGATCCTAGCCGGGAAGGTAACCGCCATCTGCGCCCGCGAGATGGTCACGAACGAGTCCTCCAGAGGCTGGCGCAACACCTCGAGCACGTGCCTTCGGAACTCGGGCAACTCGTCGAGAAACAGCACGCCGTTGTGCGCCAGCGAGACCTCGCCGGGATGCGGTATGCTGCCGCCGCCCACCAGGCCGGCGTCCGAAACCGTGTGGTGCGGGGCGCGAAAGGGGCGCGATCCGATCAACGAAGCACCGGCCGGGGTCATGCCCATGATAGAGTAGATCTTGGTGGTCTCGATTGCTTCTTGGAAATTCAGAGGCGGCAGGATGGTCGGCAAGCGCCTGGCCAACATGGTCTTCCCCGAGCCCGGCGGGCCCAGCATCAACAGGTTGTGTCCCCCGGCCGCGGCCACCTCGAGCGCCCTTTTAACGTGCGCCTGTCCCTTGACCTCCGAGAAATCCACCGAGTAGCTCGAGCCTCCACCGAGGGCGGCCTCGGGATCCACTTCGATGGGTTCGAGAAACTCGCGCCCGGTAAAATGCTCGACCACCTGGCGAAAATTTCTTACCGGCAGGACGTTCAATTCGCCGACCACACCGGCCTCGGCCGCGCAGTCGGCCGGGCAAACCATTTCGGTCAAGCCGGACTCTTTAGCCATGACGGCCATCGACATAGCCCCTGGAATACGGCGCACCTCGCCGTCGAGTCCCAACTCGCCGACCACCAGGGTCGACGAGAGCATCTTAGCGTCGAGTTTCTCCGAAGAAGAAACCAGACCCAAGGCAATCGGCAGGTCGAAGGCGCTGCCTGCCTTGCGCACGTCGGCCGGGGCCAGGTTGACGGTGATACGCCGTTGGGGAAAATCGAGTCCCGAGTTCTTCAAGGCCGATTCCACCCGCACGCGGCTCTCCTTGACCGCGCCTTCCGCCAGACCGACCGTGGCGAAGTTGGGAAGCCCGCGGGCCAGATCAACCTCGACGTCGACCCGAAAAGCATCTACTCCCAGCACTGCAGCAGAGTACACCCGCGAAAGCATCGCTCCTCCATACCTAAGACTCGCCGAAACACAAGCAAGCCGCGTGCCAGAAAAGCGGTGTAATCTTTCCAAGGGGTTAGCCACCGGCGAGTGACTCCCCGGCCCCGAGCGTGTCCGAAAATCGGACACACCCGCTTCGGGATCCCCGCGCGGACGGGCAAAATTCAGAAATACAAGACGAACCTGGTGTCGAACTCGGTCTGGTGCTCGACGGGAACCAGCGGGTGAAACACGAACTGCGTATAGAGGCTGGCCTCGAAGGCTATGTGGCTGCTTATGAACACGGTTGCCCCGCAACCGACACCGGTTGCGGCGGCGTTCTTGTCGGGCAGGTAGTAGTATCCAAGTCGGACGGCCAAAAAGGGAACCACCGGCCAGCTACGAAACGGTACCAGGCGAACGAAGCCCCACGAGCGGCTCTCGGTTGTGGTGCCCGGCGGCATGATGAACTGCTGCTCGTAGCCGACCTCGAGACCATTCAGCAGAAACAGGCCGGCCGAGCCTCCGAAGCGATAGACGCCGGTTTCAATGGCGCTGATCCCATCCCAACTCAGACTCCCGTTGAACTCTCCGCTCGTAAAATGTTCAACTTGCTCGGTTGCCCCTGCGAAGGCAACATGTGCGAAGGCGCACACACTGACGCACAGGGAGCACACCAGCGCCGGTAAAAACCCTCTATTATTCATTCCAGGAACCATGCTGACGGGTTATTTAGCAAGAAACATGCCAGCTTGGCGCTGTCCGCTCGCTCAATCAACGATCCTTCGAATGTTTATTCGTTCTCTTTGGCCAGCCTGTCGACCACCGCCACGTACTCGTCCATGGCCGCTTCCCGGGTCATGCCCTTTCTGGTCGCCCAGGCGTCGTACTTGGCCCGACCCTTGAGATCAAACACTCCCGGGCGCTTGCCGCCGGCGTCACCGTTGGTTGCCTGCTTGTACAAGCCATAGAGTTCAAGCAATACGTTAGGCGGCTGATCGGGAAGCGTCTTGACCCCCGCCAGCGCCGCTTCGAATTCCTTCTGTCCCACGCAGTTCTCCTTTTCAGAAAGCAAGCTGGATCTGGGTTCGCAGCCGGATGTCGCTGCGGGTGCCGTCAGCCTGTTCTGTAACCAGCAGGCCGGCGTCGACCTGCCACTTCAGGGTGCGACCCATCAGGTACCAGTTGAAACCCAGGTTGACCTCGTGTTCGCGGAGCACTTTGCCGACCCGCTCGAAACGTTTTCCGAGTTCATCGATTTCGGCGGGATCGCCGGCGGACAGGACCTCGGCCGCGGCATAGGCGCGGGCGTCGTCGCGAAGCCCGTCGAAAAAATCGATCAGCGTGTAACGCAGGCAAATCTCGTAAGATCCAAAAAACAGGTAGCCGGCCTGCAGCACGGCGCCCACAAGCGCCGGGGCATAGCGATCCGCGTCCATAACGTGATCGCCGAAGCCAGCCACGAACACGGCCCAGGCCGAAAACCCGTGCGCCTTGAAGACCGCCTCCGGAGCCAGCCTCAGGTGCATGTCCTCGCGCGGGGTCGGATCGAGATCCCAAGCGGCACTCAGGCCCAGCGAAAATCTTGCCGGCCCGCCCTCGAAATCGGTCGGCCGGCGCGTGTCTACGCCGGATGCATTCCAGGCCAGGTGTGCGACAATCTCGGTGTGCATCTCGGAAAACAGGCGCCCGTCCGGATCAACCAGCGATGACGGGCTGGAAATCGGCTCGGCGTAGGCCAGCGACATGCCGATGCCGCTGGCGGCCCGGGCATTGACCCCGGTGAAGAAACCGAGTTGGTATTCGAACACCCCCGGGTGCCCAACGCCGTTGTGCACCAGCAACCCAACCTGGCGCTCGGCTCCGAAATAGCGGGTCGGGCCGGACCAGTCCAGCACCGGGCGGTCCTTGAACGAGCCCAACCGGTAGCGGGTGAAGGGAACCTTCATCTGCCCGACCCGCAATCGGTATGTCGGGTGAAAGCGGTAGTCGAGCCACAGGTCCATCAACTCGAGAGCGCCGGGCGAAAGGCTCAGGTGCAGCAAGTAACTCAGGTCGGCGGTCAATATATTGCCGCTGATCACCGGCCGCAGCCTGCGAAACGAAATGCGGTTCTGGGTGTAGTGATCCCCGCCCGGCCGGCCCTCTATATAGGCGTACTCCCAGCGCAGTTGCAGCGCCAGGTGAAACGAAATCGAACTGTCGCCGTCGTCAGAAACCACGACTAGTTCAGGTTGATCGGCACGGGCCGGCTGGAACGACAGTGACGCAAGAAGACACGCAATAATCGAAAGGGCACGAGCGGGGGATTTCATGAGTTCTCTCCCCCGCCCACATTTTCGTCCTCTCCGTGCCAAGTGCGGCGTACGAAGATACCGCGCCGCTCCAACTCGGCGATCAGGTCAGGTGGCGGCACGATCCCCTCGGGTGGCAGGGCTCCCTTCTTGTCGATCGTGCCGTCTGCGATCATCTGGGCGATTACCGAGACCGGAAACGCCGTCGTGCGCATCATGGCCGTCAGGCCTGTCTCCTCGTCAAACATGTCCATCATCTCGTGGACCAGCCTGCCGGGGCGTCCGTTGCGCAGGCCGATGGCTTCGATCCTCAGCACCACCAGGTCGGCCCCGTCACGACGAGCGAGTCTTTCGCAAAACAGCTTCTTCAACAAGGCGCGTGGAGATATGCCGACACCTTCGATCTCGACGGCTTCGGTATCGAACAAGCCCAGCGTCTCGACAGCCCTGAGCAGTTCGTAGTGCCCAGGGTAACGCACAGTCTTGTAGTCGAGGTTACGAATACGCCCGGCGTACGTCCAGGGTAGCGTCGAGCTTCCGCCGGAAGTGAAGGCTGCCTCGCATTGGCCGGCCGGATCGGGAAAAGAGATCTGCTCGTCTCCGGTCAGCGCCGGCAACTCCGTCCTGTTCCAGTCGCGCAGCACGGCCTCGCTTCCCGTATACTCATTTATCAATCCCTCGAACGAGAACACCAGAAAGTAGTTCCAGGGTGGTCGTGGCTCGGCCGGCAGCCCTCCTACCCTGATCTTGACGTCGCTGACTTCGTCGAGTTCAGCCACGGCGTCGGCTACCAGGACATTCGCCAGGCCGGGGGCCAACCCGCAATCGGGAATGATGGTAATACCCTTGGCTGCTGCCTGGGTATGAAGCCTGAACTCGGAAAGAACCGTCTCGATGTTGCCACCCATGTCCACGAAACTCACCCCGGCCGCGACCGCCGCCTGGGCGGCCCCCAGGTTGAATCGATATGGAAGTGCGCTGATGACAACGTCATGCCCGGTAATAATCTCCACCAGAGAATCGCCGTCCGCGCAGTCTGCGGCTTCGGTCACGATCTTTTCGGAGACCAACCGGCGCGAGGCTCGCTCGATGATCTCTTGCCCGCGATCGACGAGTTTGACCCTCTCGGTGGCTGGATTTCTTAGCAGATCATAGGCGCAGGCCACTCCCTGCATTCCGGCTCCCAGGACGATAAATTTCACGAGATCCTCCTTCGGGCAGCTTTTCCAGGCGCAATCTATACAACCGGAGGACCTGTCTAGGCAAATGGAAAATCCTGTGCTATTATCCGTGCCGGCAAAGGAGACGGACCATGCGCTATCTCAGAATACCGGTAATCATGTTGTTGGGCATGCTCGCAGGTTGCAGCGGAAGCAGCAGCCATAAGGATTTCAACCTGCTGGTCTTCCACACCAACGATCGCCACTCGCACTTTCTTGGATTGCCCAACGGCGACTACGATCCTGTAAACACCGGCGATGGAACAATCGGCGGGGCCGCCCGCTGGATGAAGATCGTCGAGGATGCGCGCGCTGCAAACCCCGAAACACTCCTGCTCGACGCCGGCGACTTCAGCATGGGCACCATGCTGGTGGCCGCCGACGACAACACGGCCGATATAAACTTTCTGAAAGAAGCGGGCTACGCGGCCGCCGATCTCGGCAACCACGAGTTCGACTGGGGCGAGCAGCGCCTGGCCGACATGATCAACGCGGCCGAGAAGCCGACCGTGCCGTTGCTTGCGGCCAACATCCATTTCAATCCCGATGACGCCTTCGACGACAGCCTAGAGGCCCTCTACGGCCGGCAGGGCGAGGCGGGCAAGTCGATCTTCCCCTACATCACCCTGACCACCCCGGGCGGCACCAAGGTCGGCATCTTCGGCCTGCTGGGAGTGAATGCGGCCAGTGTATCCAACGCCCGCGCGGCAACTTTCTCGCGCGACATGGATGAGATGGCCCAGACGTCCCAGCAGGTCATCGACACGTTGCGCAACGAGCAGAAAGTAGACGTTGTCATCTGCCTGGCCCACCTGGGAATAGTCATGGACGGGGAAACCCCTTCTTTCGAAACCATCGAGCTGGCCCAGAAGACCGAGGGTATCGATCTGATCCTGAGCGGGCATTCCCACACCGTTGTCGATCATCTGTTGTCCATAAAGAGCGAGGCCGGAGACGGCTCGTGGACGACCTACACCCTGGAGGCCGGCTGCTACGGGCGCTTTCTGGGAAGATACGAGCTGAGTCGTACAGGCGGCGAGCGCGCCTGCACCGGGACACTGATGACAATCGACGACTCGCTTCCGAGATCCCAGGATACGACCGACTACATAAACGGCCTGATCGCCGATATCGTCGCCAACTTCCTGCCGGGCTACCCGATCAAGCCCGCCGCGGATGCGTTCCTGTCGGGAGAATTCGGACAGGCGCTGACCCACTCGGCCTTCGACATCCCCCGGGTGAATTTCGAAAACAACAACATGGGCAACCTGGTGGCCGACGCCATGCGCGAGGCCTCCGGCGCCGAGATGGCCTTCGCCAGCAACGGCGGCGACCTGCGCGATTCACTGCCGGTCACACAAGGCGACGAGATCAATCTCCAGGACGCCTTCATCGTCACCCCGCTCGGAACCGGCCCCGACAAACACCTGGGCTACCCGCTGGTCAAGTTTCATCTCAAGCTCAAGGAAATTCTGATGCTGATGGAGATGACCGTCTGCGACATGGGCCAGACCAACAACGACTACATGATCCAGATGTCCGGCCTGCGAGCGGTCTTCAACTCAATCATGGGCGGATCCTTCAACTGCGTCTCGAAGCTGACCCAGTACCAGAACATCGACGAGTCCGACGCCGGCACGTTGCTTTTCGACCATGACGAAGGGTACAAGGTGGATGATGACACACTGATCGAGGTCTGCACATCGAGCTACATCGCCTCTATGATGACCAATTACCAGGTCTACCCCAAGGATGAATTTGGTCAGAACATCCCCGTAGAGGACGCCATCATCAAAGACGCCCAGGGGCGCGAGATCAAGCTGTGGTACTCGGTAGCCAAGAAGCTCACCGAAAGCGACCCCGTTCCCGATCTGTACAACGACGCCTGTCCGCCCAATCCCGCCGGCCCCTACTGGCGCCGCGCCTGGGATCTGAAACTGCACCCCTGCAACAACCACCTTTATTGCCGCTAGGAAATCTGGCGCTATCTTTTCCAGCGCCTGGTCAAAGCCAGGCCCAAGATGAACAGCATAAACAGCGTCCCGCCGCTGCCGGCATTCCCACCGCTTGCGCAGCCGCATCCGCCGCCTCCGTCAGCAACCTTGATGGTGAACTCCCAGTAATCGCTCCAGGGACCGGATGCGGCGTGAGAGTCTACCGCTTTGGCGCGCCACTGGTAGGTTATGCCATCGGCCAGGGTGGCGTTGAGGTTGGTGTAGGTCATGTCGCCCTGCCCCTCGATGATGTTGTCGAGCTTTACACTGGGTTGGCTTGAGCCTTTCTCGTATACCTCGAAGGAGTAGGTCACCTTGTCGCCGTTGGGGTCGGCGACGTTCTGGATTGTCAGTTCGGGACTGTCGGTGACAATCACGGCCTGGTGCGGCGGGCTTATCAGTACCGGCGCGGGCGGGGGTGTGTTGCCCCCGCTGGTGATGTTCAAAGAGACCGGCACGGTGAGCGGGCTGTTTGCGGCCTCGGCCGAGCTTACTACCACGCTGCCGTTGTGCAATCCCTCGCTGAGGCCCGCGATGTTCACCGAGACCGCAACGCTTGCGGGAGCGGAACCGGAAGCGGGGCTGCAGGAAAGCCAGCTATCCGCGCAAGAAACCGAAAAGCTCATCGCGCCCGGTCCTGCGTTTGATATCTGCAGGTTCTGAGCCGCGGGGTTGGCGCCTCCCGGCTGGGCCTCGAAAGACAGGCTTGCAGGAGTCACAGCCAGCGCGGCCGCATCCACCAGAGTCCAGGCAACATGCAAGGTCTGGGGAGAATTAACGGCATCGGGCGCCATGACGCTGATGTCCGCCTCGTGCAGACCGGCGCCTAGCGAGGCGGGATCGAGCGTTACCGTCACCCTGCCGGGGTGCCCGTTGATCGCCGTGCCTCCGGTGGGAGTGAGCGTGATCCACGGGCTGAACTCGTTGACGCTCCAGGTCATCGTGCCTGGTTGGGCATTCTTGACCTTGAGCTCAATCTCGACCGGTCCGCCGGCCAAGGGATCCTGCCTGACGATCTCTTGCGGTTCCAGCGCCAGCACGGGCGGCACGTTGATGTTGTACAACAGGTCGACCCGGAAGGGTTCCGCCCCGGCCGCCGTCAACGTGATCGTACCGGCGTGATAGCCGGCCGACAGGTCGGTCGTGTCGGGTCTTACCGAGATGGTCGACGGCGCCGTGCCCGTTGCCGCCGAAAGTGTGAACCAGCCGCCGGTGGTTGCGGCACTCCAGATGAGGCTGCCGCTGCCGGAGGCGTTTGTGATGTTGATGTTCTGGGAGGCCGGCAGCCCGGCGCCCTTGTCGGCCTCGAAAACCAGTCCGGTCGGGATGACACTGAAAACAGGCGGCTTGCCGGCCACGTCGAACGAGACGGGCACGCCCACTGAATCGACCCCGGCAACCGTGACCGTCAATGTGCCGCTGTGGCCGCCGGCGGATACACCTGTCGGATCGGCCCAGACGCGGATCATCGCCGGCGTGGTTCCGCTGGTTTCCGAGGTTGCGATCCAGTTTGCGTCCTTGGAAACCGTGAAGTTGAGCGCGTTGGTGGTGGTGCCGCCGATCGTCAGGTTTGACCACTCGGCGGGCTCACCGTCCTCGACGGCCGCGAAGCCCAGTGAGGCCGGGTTGACCACCAGGCTATCGGTGTCGGTGCCCAGGATGACGTCTCCGAAGAACTCGCAGCTGTCCAGGCTGCCTATGGCGTAGGGCCACATAGCCTTGGGATCCGTCTGGCTGTCGGAGACATAATCCTCGTAGTACAGGAACATGCCGATCGGATCGCCCATGGCTCTCGAAAGGTGACCGCTGGTCAACGAAAGACTGACCTCAAAGACGCGGTGGCCGGCAGACATTCCCCAGGCGCTGATCATGCCCGGCACCGGGCTCTCGGCGTTATCCGCCGACTGAACACCCGAACCGTCGTTCCAGAAGGCCCAGAAGCCCGCGCTTCCGTCGCCGAAGGGGACAAACAGCCCTTCGTCTCCAGCGGCTGTCGGCCACAGCTCGTCGGCATTGCCGTCAATGTAGATCCTGACGTAGTCGGAGTCGTCGGCGTCGATGTCCGAGGGGATATCGAAGGCCATGTAGAGTTTATCGCCGTCGTGCAAGACCTTGACGGTGTTATTCAAGTCGTCCCACGATCCGAGTTGTATGGTCGACGCACCGGTGTATTCGCCGGCCCCGATCGTTCCGTCCACCACCGGGGCGCTGCCCGTCGAGTAGGGCGCCACCGAGGAGGGAATGGTTACGACGTAGAGCGCCACCGTCTGTTCGAAGGGGGAGTTGTCCGCGCCCGGAGCCTCGAAGGTCAGCGTAGCCTCGTAGTAGTCGGCGGCAAGTCCGGTCGCATCGACCGAGAGCACGATATCCGAAGGAGCCGTGCCGGATGCCGGCGAGCCTGTCAGCCACGACCGATCTGAAGTCACCGACCAGTTGAGCGTCCCGCCACCGGTGTTGTTCAATGTGATGGTCTGGTCGTTTGGATTCGCGCCGTTTTCGATGGCCACGAACCAGAGCTCGGTCTCGGACAGGTTGATCTGCGGGGTAACACTCGACGAGCTGAGGTGGATCGAAACCTCCGGATCGCCGAACAGGGTCGTCTCGTAGTAGACCCAGCGAAAATAAGGGTTCGAGGCGTTGCCGGACAGCATCTCGCGGCCGTGGGCCTGCAACTCGCCCAGGCGGGTCGTGCCGTTGCGGAAGGCGCCGTCCCAGAAGGTACGGTTGAAGTAGTTCGAGACGGTGCCGAATCCGTAGCGCGTGTTCATCACCGCCGCGAAGGCCCCGTGCTGACCCAGCACCATGTGCTCGGCGAAAGAATCCTGCCAGACGACCTCGTTGTTTTCCTGAGGGTCGAGCCGGTTGTCGAAAGCCCCGCAGTAACAGCCTTGGCTGTACTCGAAAAAGGGCTTTACGTTACTGATGCCCCCGTCGAGTTGATCGGAGGTCAAGCGCAGGTTGTAGTAGGTATAGGAGTGGCCCAGGTGGTTGATGATGTGGTTGTTGCCGTTCAGCACCGCCAGGACGTCGCTGGTGTCCCAGCACGGGCTGGGTTGGTAATCACAGTTGGGGCCGCTCTGGTCCTTGTCGTACAGCCCGCTGACGGTGAAGAAAGAGCTTTCCGAGAAACCCTTGGTGTCGATCCCGTCGGCCGTAGACGAATTGGCCACATGGGCCAGGTAGTCCTTGCCGAACGACGGCTGGGCTTCCCAGAGCCACTCGCCCACCATGTAGACATTCTTCAGCCAGGTACCGTTGTCGGCCTGGTAGGCCAGCGTCTTGGTCACGAAGTTTGTAACCTCGGTGCAGTTGTCGACCGGGGCCCGGCCCACCCAGACTTCGGACAGCAGGTCGGCATTGTCGGATGTTTCTCCATAGCGATTGTCGCCGTCGGAGTTGAAGTTTCCGTCGAGGCAAGCGTAGTAGACATCGGAAGGAAGATTGAGTTCCTCCGTGCCATAACCATCGCTTACGTACATGCCGCGAACCGGGACGATGGTCGCCTCGGTCTCGCCCGGCCCCGGATCGTGGATCTCGAGATCGTCGTCGCCGGCCAGCAGCACGAAGTCGGCGCCGTGGTTGTCGTACATGTCCTTGATGAAGTTGCGCACTTTCTCGGCGTCGTCCTGCCCGCTGTAGCCCGTGCGGATATCCTCCATGGTCTCGATCAGGGTGCTGATGCCGCGGGCGTTCTTGTCGGCGGCCAGCGCCTGCAGGTTATCGGCTCCGCTGCAGCCGGCCAGCGCCTGGTTGGTGACGATTACGTAGCGGTAGTCGTCGGCACGGGTATGGGCCGGGTTTCTGTTGTATGCGGCAAGAGCGTCGGGATTGGAAAGCAGGCCTGCGACGTCCACGAAGTCGCGCTCGAAGCCGCGGTATCGAGCCGCCTGGCTCGCGGCCTGTGTCTTGTCGGTCGAGGTCGTGATGGTCACCGTGATCCATGGATACCAACCCAGTCGTCCCGAGGCCGGCCGGTAGACAATCGGGGAGATAACAACCGGCTGGATAATGAAACCGCGCTTGAGCTGCGTGTCGGGCGCGGTCCCGAGTTTATCCGGATAGGCATCGTCGCTGGTGTAGATATCGACATCGGGCTGAGTGAAAATCACGGGGCCATGGTAGCCGATAGGCAGCGGCTTCTGGACCGGGAACAATGTGTAGGTGCCAGCCACTTCGATCAGTTCCGAAGGCAGAATATCGATCGCCTCCACCTTTTGCCCTGGAGGCAACAGAATTTGTAGAGTTTTTGACGGAATATTCGGCGTACCCGGCAGGCCGGCGCCTAAGAAACCCGTGAGCCCAACATGGGTGAAGCCGGCGGTGTCTTCCCATAGTTCGGGTTCGGGTATAGCCAACTCCACCTTGACCACATCGGCGAAACTCGTAGCGCCCCATAAAAAAGTGAAAAGCAACGCAATAATCGTGTTGGCAGGCTTTCCCATTCTTCCTCCTGAAAGAGTTCCTCTCGAGATACGGATGAAAACAGCCATTTCTGACAAGCCTGGTGCCGCAAAACAACATATCACATCATCTACGGGCTTCAATATCTGTGACTCCGGACACAATTGATCTCCAACTAGAGGCTTGTTAAGCTTCGTATCCAGCGAGGAGGATAAAATGAACGAAACGCACGAAAAGAAAATGAAAATAGGCGTCATGGGCTCGGCTTCCGGCCCCACAACCAGGGACGCTGTGGCACTCAGGAAGGCCCTGGCCCTAGGCGAAGCCATCGCCGCCAAGAACTGCATCTGCATCACCGGGGCCTGCCCCGGCCTTCCGGACAAGGCTGCCGAAAGTGCCAGGCGATCCGGCGGCTTCGTCCTGGGCATCTCGCCGGCCTTCAGCGAACGGGAGCACCTCGAGATCTACGACTCGCCAATGGAGCACTACGACATGGTCCTCTTCTCGGGCCTGGGCCTGATGGAGCGCGATATCATCAACATCCGCTCGTGCGACGCAGTTGTCGTCGTCGGCGGGGGTATCGGCACGCTGAACGAATTCACGGTGGCCTACGAGGAAAAGAAACCCGTGGGCATCCTCGGAGGCTGCGGCGGCATCTCGGAGCACATCACCGAGATCCTCGACTTCGCCCACCGCAAAGCCGGGCCCGACCGCGTGCTCTACGACGACGATCCCGCCCGCCTGGTTGATCGCCTGATAGAGGTCGCAACCCGCGTCGCCCCGCCGCTGCGCGAAAGCGACATCGGCGGCGAGAAAGAAGCAGGGGCCTTCGCCCGGGCCGAATCCACCCGCCGCAAACAACGCCGCCTGCGCGACATCGGGCAGAAGAAGAACGACGAAGAAGAGTCCAGCTAGTGCCCGCCGGAGAAAAATGGGAATCCTTTACACGATGATCGAGTTTCGGGTAACTTGGTTGGTATAGCTTCGAGCCTGGCAGGTAGCAGGGTTTTTCTGGACGGTAAACATGTGGGAGAAAACGGTCTGGTTGTCCACTCTCGCGTTGGCCGGCATGATGGTGCTGTCCGCGTGCCGTGATTCCGGCAACGCCTGCCGGGATATCACTTGCTCCGGTCACGGCACTTGCCGGATCGAGGAGGTGGGACCGTTTTGCCGATGCGATGACGGTTTTGTGACGCACTGGCGAATTTACTGCGCAGCCCGGCCGCCGCTTGCACAGTGCAATTCAGAAGGCTGGTGCTGGGAGAACCCCCTGCCCACCGGCAATTCGCTGAGCGATGTCTGGGTATCGGATGAAGGAGAGGTATTCATCGTCGGAAGTTGCGGCACGCTGCTGCGCGCAAATGCAACTGGATGGCTGAAGGCTGAATACCTTCCCGATGCGAGTTTTTCGGCCGTTTTTGGATTCGGCCCCGAGGACGTCTGGGCCGCCGGTTCCGAAGGAAATATCCGACACTGGAGCGGAAGCAATTGGCTCGACTTCCGTGTTGACCCGGCAGACGACTTCGAGGACATCTGGGGCGCCGCAACCGATGACGTCTGGGCCGTAGGTGGAACAGGAAACCAGATGAACGGCATAGCCTTTCACTGGGACGGCCAGATCTGGTCGGGCCAGGATATGGGCACCTTTGGACCGGCCGGCATCAGGGCCATCTGGGGAGCCTCGGGCGACGATGCATGGGCGACGACTTCTGATTCTTCTTATATTCACTGGGACGGAAATGAATGGAAACATTGGGGGGCGTTGCGGGACTCGCTGCTGCTGGGGCTGTCGGGCAGCGGGCCCGACGACATCTGGGCGGTCGGAAATCACGTCTTCTACGATCCTAACCTGAAGATCGTGGATGCCGTTGCGCACTGGGATGGAGAAAAATGGAGCGAGACGGAAACGGCAAACGAGGACCGCCTGGAGGCCGTCCTCGCCATCGATTCTACTCACGCATGGGCGGTCGGTTTCGCCACCCTTCACTGGAACGGTGAAACCTGGTATCGCTGGCCGGACGCACATCGGCACGGGGCTAGCGGGATTCACGGTTCATCGCTGGACAATGTCTGGGCCGTAGGAAATGCTGGAGGGGTCTGGCACTGGGACGGAAGCAACTGGGTGGCGAAATACTACACTCTCGAACCCGGCATCAGTGACATGTGGGGCGGGGAGGCCGAAAACGTCTGGGCGGTGGGTAATGCTATACTCCACTGGGACGGAAGCACCTGGCTTGTCTTTATGAATCTGGATTCCTACCAACATCTGAACGCCGTCTGGGGATACGGCCCGCAGGCTGCTTGGGCGGTCGGGGGGGGGGTTGTTTATTCCTGGGACGGCACCGTCTGGTCACACGACGAGATCCGGGGCGAGTTGTCTGACGTTTGGGGGTTCTCGGCGCAAGATGTATGGGCGGTGGGAGATATAGGGCGTACTGTTCACTGGGACGGCACAAGCTGGAATCCATACCCCAGTCCGGCCGATATTACATTGCGTGGCGTATGGGGGGCCTCTCCCGACGACGTCTGGGCTGTAGGCGGTGACAATTTTTCCACGGGGACGATCATCCACTGGGACGGCATTTACTGGAAAGAACACAACCTGGAATCGCTTATACAACTGAACGCGGTATGGGGGGCGGCGGCAGATGATGCCTGGGCGGTGGGATATGGCGTAGTCCTGCACTGGGACGGCAAAAACTGGTCGCCGGTAGGCAGCGCTGCCTCGGGCTTTATCGGAGGCAGTAGGGTTTGGGGTACAGCCGCCGACGACGTCTGGATTGCCGGTGGGCCGGGATTGTGGCACTGGGATGGCCGCTCTTGGTCGCCCGTCTCCACGGTGGCTTGCACCGGGTTGGATGGCATCTGGGGTGTCGGGGACAGTATCTGGGCATATTCTCGATCGGCCGTGATTCACCGCCGTCGCTGACCGGCCCGCTCATTGTTCGATTGCCACCACCAGGGGGCGGCTGTCAGGCGGGCATTGCAGTAGACCTTCTTCGGCGCCCAGACTGAAGTTGCTTTGCGGGCCGAACACCCCCGCCAGCAGAACCCGGCCGTCACGGCAAATCAGTGTGGCCGCCACCTCTTCGTTCCATTCCCCTCCTACCCGGCAGGCCCAAACCAGGCTGCCGTCTTTGCCGAAGGCGGCGACGAAGGCGTCGTAATCGTCGGGTCCCGAAGCAACCAGCGTCTCCTCACCGGGTTCGCCCGTCCCGAAGGTTATCGCGCCCGAGAAAAACCCTCCCGCCACCAGTAAACCATCGTGCGCCGCCGAAACGCTCTGGCCGACGCTCCAGTTGTTCCAATCGGCGGTCGAGCGGGAACTGGTGGCCCAGTCACAACTTCCGTCGGGGGCAAACTTGGCCAGGAAGAAATCTCGCTGGTCCTGGCAGGAAAGCACCGTTTCCCCCGTCTCTCCGGGACCGAACGTGCTTGTCAAGGTGTAGCCGTCTGCTCCACCCCCGAAATCGCCCGTGGCGACGAGGGAGCCGTCGGGCAAGGCAACGAGCCGGCGTAAGATGTCACTGCCCGGGCCGCCGGCTCGCTTGACCCAAAGCAGTCTCTTAGCGGCATCGAACCCGGCAATGAAGATATCGGTTTCACCGTCGGATTCAAGCATGTGAAGGCCTTCCTGGGAAGGATCGAAATCGACGACATATGAAAACGCCCCGGCCGCGACGAATGACCCGTCGCTCAGAGAGTGGATACTCACGATCTGGTCATCCCGGGACGATCCGATATCAAACGCCCAATCGAGCGCACCGGAAGGATTATAAGAGGCCAAGAAAGCATTCGACCAGTTGTCGAAGGTGGACAGTTTTGTTTCGCTGGGTTCCCCCGCGCCGAAGACGGCCACACCCCCGAAATATCCCCCGACCATGATCCCGCCGACGGGACAGGGCGAAAGGCTAAGTCCGTATTCGTTGCCGACTCCACTGCTCTGCCTGGCCCACAAGACATTGCCTTCGGCATCGAAGCGGACCAAGAACATGTCTTTCTCCCCGTGGAGTTGGAGCACGCTTTCTCCCGGTTGCCGATAGTCGAATATGGTTGCGGCCCCCGGGCGAGCATTGTAGGCCCCCATCGTGCCCGCCAGAAAGAAAGAGTCGCCCTGCACCACGGCGATATCCGAGACAGCCTCGTCACTCTCGCCGAAGGCTCGCCGCAGCCAGAGCAGCTTGCCCTCGTTGTCGTACCTGGCAATGAAAAGATCCTCGCCGCCGGCGGAGTCGATTGAGATCTCGGTCTCCTTACCTGGCTCAAATACCGCGGTACCGTCGAACGAGCCTGCCAGTATAAAACCCCCTTCTTCCAGTGCCCCGATGACGGTTGCCCTTGCCACACCCGTTCCACCCACACAAGTCAGTGCTCTCACCCGATAAGGGCCATTTTTCCGGTCGGAGTTGCGGCCGCAGGCCAGCCCCAAAAAAACCACCAATAGCGCTGCCACTTTGCACTGTATACAACGCACTCCCGCTGGTGGGTTCATCAAGACCAATCTAGCAGGACGGGCGATAAAACACCACACTTGCTCATTTTTGTTCGCAACGAGCTAGATCCCGCCAAGGTCGATCTCGGAAAAGAGCTTCTGAATCTCGGGATCGTCCAGAACCCTGTTCAGGCCGGGGTTGGCCAGCATCGCGGCCAGGTCGTTACGGCGTGAGGCGGCCAAGAGGGCCTTGTCATTGGCCAGGGCTTTTATCTTGGGATTCTCGAGCAGGCGCTTTACCTTTGGATCGCGCATTATCTTTTCACGGAATTTCGGATCGCCGGCCGCCTTACTAATTGCCGCCACGTTGCCCACGGCGGGCAGGTGCAGACCCGATAAGATATTGTGCTCGCGGGCCATGTCGGCCATGAACGAGTGCGAAAGCATTTTCCCAGCCTTGTGCGAGACGCGGGCCAGCGGCTTCTCGGCAAGCACTACCACGCACAGCACCAGGTAGAGCATCACAAACGTCTTGGCCCCGCCCAGGGCCAGGCCGGCCCAGCCGTCCCAGCGCCTGCGGCCGGTGTCCTTTTCGGGATCACGCTTCCTGCGCCACTTGCGCAGGATGCTCCAGCCCACGACCGAAAAGATCATATACAGCAGCAAAAAAGCCAGACCTGACCCCAATACCCGTCCGATCAAGTGCGGAACCTCGAGCGAGCGCGCAAGTATGCCGCCCAGCGGCCTGCCAAGGGCGCCGGCCAGCAGGTAGGCCCCGACCAGCGCGGCAATGCGAATCATTTGCCTGGCGAACCCGGAAAAGTAACCGATCAGCGCGAAGATCCCCACGCAACCCAGGAAAACGAGATCGAGCGTCATGCGCTTGCCTCGGCGATGCACTCTTCGACGCCGGCTTTCAACTCGTCGAAATAGGCGCGTGCCGCGGCGGAATGATCGCTCTCGAAACGCGCCAACCACTCACCGAGCTCCCGGTCGTCGGGCTCCTCGTCGCGAATGCGTCGCAGGTAGCCATAGAGCATCTCCTCGATGCGGGCCGACTCCCAGTACACAGGCCGTCCCTGCCGCTGGATTGTTTGCGCAAGGCGGGCATGGTGAGCCTGGTAGTCAATCTCCACACCGAAATGCTTGCAGACGATTTGCGGCCAGAGCTTCTCGGCCCAACCGCGATGGAAGCGACACATGCCGGCGTTGTCGATGATGATTTCGGCGATCATCCTCTCGGCGCAGGTGCGCCCCAACTCCCGGGGCGGCCTGAAATCCGCGTGGTAATAGGTATAGTACTTGCCCATGACCGCCATCGGCGCAAGCATCCCGGGCACCCAGTACTGGTTGGGAACCATCCAGCCGTTCTCGCCGTTTGCCAGGTAAACCGCCCGCTCGCGAGCCTGGGGGCCTAATTCGCGCGCCGCTCTGCGCATCCCGCGCGCAAGCGGCGAGCCGGCACCCACCGAGCGTTCGAGTAATGCCAGCGCCAGAGAGGCATTGTGATGCGAATCGCCGACGAAATCCGCCCCGTCCGGCTCGAAGGCCGGTTGGCGCGGCACGCTTGCCGGCAAACCCAATTCATTGGCGTCGATGATACCGTCCTGCAGGCACTCCATCAGCCAGGCCAACTGGCCGCCTATCTGAATGGCATCGAAGCCGAGCATGTCTGCCCTGTGGGTTACCTGCTCCGCCGCGCGCTGGTCGAAGATGCCGATCAGCGGACCCATGGCCTGGTAGGGTTCGTAATCTTTCTTGTAGTCGCCATGAAGCTTCTTGCAAACCGCGGGGCAAGGCTCGCCGCAGTGGGCGAAGTTCTTGGTCTCGATGGTCTCGCGGTTGAACTGATCGAGGTAGTGATCCCGCACCCGGCTCTCCCACAGTTTCATGCGCTCCTCGCGGGACCAGCCAACCGACCTGTAATTGTAAGACAGCATCCAGTCGGCCAGCTTGGAGTAGTTCACTCCGAAGGTGCCGCCCGACTTCCACTTTGGATCGTAGCGATACTTCAATGTGGCCTCGAGATCTTCGATGACCATCTTCTTCGAGAACATCTCCTTGAAATAGCCGTCGGCCTCGGCCCGATCGCTGAGATCGTCGTCTTCGAAGTCGCCGCCGTAGACGATTCCGGCTATGTTGTGCGCCTGCAGCAGCAGTGAGCCCATACCGCCCCGTCCCGCCCAGCAGTCCACCGCCGTCAATTTACCCTTGGAGATACGGCTGGAACATATTGCGCCCATTTTGGTGTTCAGGGCCGCCGGTCCGGTGGCCAGCACACGCGGCGTCTTGCTGCCGTCCCAAATATGCTCGATCACATGGCGCTGCAGGCCGTACACCCCGCCCGGCCCGTCGCTTTCTTGCCAAACCTCGGCCAGGCGCACCGGGACCAGGCGGGAGGAAGGATCGCCGCCGTGCTCGCAGGACAGCACCAGCACACTGGGCTCCCGGGCGCGGCCGACGATGCCCAGGTAGGAGATTCCCAGGCCGTCGAAGAGCAGTGCGGCGCCGCCCATGGCCGAGACGTAGAACCCTTCCCATACCGGCGAGCGCCCGGTGAAGATCAGGCGGTTCGAGCCCGGGATGATCCCGCCCGCCAGGATACCGGATCCAATGCAAAACCAATCGCCTTCTTCACGCATGCGCAGGCCGAAGTCTATCGGCCCAAGAACCTGCCCGATGTCGAAGGTGCGCAGCTCCCGTGTGCCATCATCGGCACGAACGAGCAGGGCGCGCTGAGTTTGTGTTCCCGGCATTATTTGATCTTGTAGTCGGTTTTGATGTTATTACGAGCCTCTTCTGCCTTTTGCTTGAACATCTCATTATCCGCCTCGTAGGCCATGGCCATCTTGAAGGTGCGCTCGGCGGCCACGAAGTCCATGCGTTTCATCTCTGCCATCCCCTGACGGTACAGCTGCCGGCCCTTCTCCGTCTTGCCGGTCTGCTCGACCTTGGCCTTCTTCTGCATTTGCTCGGATTGCTCGGTGTAACGCAGTTTGGTTTGCTTGGATTCTGTCAATTGCCGGTCGTAGTGTGAGCGCTTCTGGGCATCTCGCAGCGTGACGTAGGCCTCGGTGACCCGCTTGGATATCTTGTAGATGCCCGCCTTCACCTCGCCCTCTTCAAGGTGAAAATAACGATCCGGGTGAAACAGCCTTGTCTGCTTGTGGTAAGCCTCGCGAATCCGCCCCATGGATGCATGTGTATCCACCTGCAAGACCTGGTAGTAGTCGATTCTATCGAGCGCCTCTACCCAGGCTCTAATCTGCTCGCCGAACTTGGAATCCATTCTCTCAACCTGCCCCGGATCCGCAATAACCAGGCTGATGTCAGGCCAACTCCGCTGACTGGACCTGGTTCATGCTCTTTTGAATCTCGTCTTCGCTGAGACCGCTCGACAGGCTCACGGTGGTCGAGGCACTCTGGCCGGACTCGGGATCGCGCGCGGAAACGTTGACGATGCCGTCGGAGTCTATCTCGAAGGTCACCTCGATCTGCACCTCGCCGCGGCGCGCCACCCTGAAGCCGGAGAACTCGAACTCGCCCAGCATCGCGTTCTCCTCCTGGCGGTTGGACTCGCCCTGGAAAATGCGGATCTTGACTCTCTCCTGGTTGTCCCGAGAGGTGCTGAAGGTTCTGGTGCGATCGATGGGCACCGGCGTGTTGCGGGCGATGATTTGCTCGGTGTATCCGCCCACCGTTCCCAGGCGCAGCGTCAGCGGAGTGACATCCAGCAAAAAAGCATGGGAAGAGCTGTCCACCAATGCGTTGCCCTGGATAGCCGCGCCCATGGCCACGACCTCGTCGGGGTCGATGCCGGCAAGCGGCTCCTTGCCGAAGTAGTGCCTGACCGAGTCGCGAATCAGCGGCAGGCGGGTGGGACCACCAACCAGGATAACGCCGTCAACGTCGTGAACCGTCATGCCGGCCGACTGAAATGCCTCGTCGCACACCTTGAAGGAGCGCTGTACCAGATCCATCGAGAGTTTGACGAATATCTCCGAATCGATGACCGTGCTGAAGTCGTAGACCGTGCCGTCTTCGGTCGTCAGCACCTCGGGCACGTGAACCTTGACCTTCCTCTTCTCGCTGAAAGCCTTTTTTGTCTCTTCGGAGACTTCGCGCAGGCGCTGCAACGCCATAATGTCCTTGCGCAGGTTGACACCGTTTTCCTTCTGGAAGAGATCGGCGAAATAGTCCATCAAAAGCATGTCGATGTCGTCGCCTCCCAGGTAAGTGTCGCCGGCGGTCGCCAGCACCTCGAAGGTGTCGTTGCCGATGTCCAGGATGGAGATGTCAAACGTTCCGCCACCCAGGTCATAGATGGCCACGCGCTCATTGAGCTGCTTGCCGAAACCATATGCCAGCGCGGCGGCGGTCGGCTCGTTGATGATGCGCAGCACTTCCAGCCCGGCGATCTTGCCGGCGTCATTGGTGGCCTGGCGCTGGTTGTCGTTGAAATAGGCCGGCACCGTGATGACCGCCTTGGTGACCGTCTGACCGAGATAGGACTCGGCGATCTCCTTCATTTCCTTGAGCACCAGGGCCGAGACTTGCGGCAGGCTGAGCACCTCGCCGAGCACTTTGACCCTGACGCTGTGGTTGGGACCCTCGACTATTTCGTATGAGCAGACTGCCTGGGCCTTCTTGACCTCGGGCGAGAAGACGTAACGTCCGATCAGCCGTTTGGCCGAGTAGATCGTCTGCCTGGGGTAGGTCAGCAGGCGCTTCTTGGCGTCGTTGCCCACCTGGATGCGGCCATCGTTAAGAAAAGACACCACCGAGGCCTGTGTACGCTCGCCCCAGTCGTTGGCGATAACCGTGGGTTGCCCGTCTTCCATGGTTGCAACGCAGGAATAAGAAGTTCCCAGGTCGATTCCGATCACGATCTCGTTGGTGGCCATCCCGCCTTAAGCCCCTTTCTAGCATATCAGCACGCCGGGAAGTCTATGAGTATCTTCGGGTCCGTGTCAACAGCGATCGCCCAATTTCGAGCTTTCTTGACCATGCCGTACTACTAATCACGAGAATCTTTGCCTACCGCAAAGATTCTCAGTAGTACTGCGCGTTTTTTTGGTTGCGGCGGCGGTTTTTGCCGTGCCCTTCGGGTGCTGCTGAGCCGCGCTGTGAAGATCGTGTCAGCCGAGGGATGCGACTTGGCCGTGGTCGGGGCCCGGGATTCAGCCGCCGTCGTTCGAGCGCGGGCCGGCGGCCGGCATCAGCTGCGTATAGGCGTCGTACTTGGTCTGGATCTCGCTCACGTACTGGACAGGTTCGGAGCCGCGGCAATAGCCGTAGCGCGCCCGGCGGTGATAGTCTGGTTTTTGCAGCAGCAGCATGGCCCGTTCGACGTTGCCGAACCACTTGTCCGGGTCGTACGAGAGCCTCCAGGCCAGGCGGCGGGCGTCTCTGACATGACCCAGGCCGGCATTGTAGGACGCCAGCGCAAAGCGGATCCGCTGGCGCATCGGGATCGACGGCTCGAACTTCGCAATCAGCCACGCCAGATAGGTCACCCCGGCGTGAACGTTGGTATCGGGATCCCACAGGTTTGTAAAACCTATTTCGCGCGCAGTCTGCGGCATCACCTGCAACAGACCGCGCGCACCCGACCAACTCGTCGCCCGGGGATCGAAACGGGATTCCTTGTACATCTGCGCCAGTATCAGGCGCCAGTCGATGGCGTACTCACGCCCGTACTTTTTGGCCAGGTCGTCGTAGGGAGAGATGACCCCCGTGGTGTCCAGCGCCTCGCGGCGTACCTCGGATATTCGCTTGCGCCCCGTAAAGTACTTTCCGATCAGCCCATCGAAGAAGGCACCCCGGCAGTCCCGGCGAATGAAGCGGTTGAGCCGGCCGAGCAGCCCGGGCGACTCGCGCCTGACCGCGAAAACCAGCGGCATGTTGCGCGCCAGCACCAGCGTTCCCTGTACGTCGTCTGAGAAGTTCAACTCGCTGCCCAGCAACACCGAGTTGGCCATTGTCAGGGGGATCTCTTTCTTGCCCACCCGGTCGATCAGATCCTCGGTCTCGAGATCCTCGGGTGACTCGACGATTCGCAAGCCGGGAATGATCCAAGCCGCGGTCTGCAAGGTGCGAAAATACTGTGACGAACGGCGCACGTGCACCTCGCGGTACATGAGCTGCGCCGCTTCCGAGATGGGCCGCTCCCCCTTCGGCTGCACGAGCACCTGGTCGGAATAGTGGAACGGCAACGAGTAGGAGATCTGCTCGCGGTAAGGATCGTCTCTCGACGGTGAGACGATCGCCAGGTCGGCCCGGTTCTCGACAAGCATGCGGGTGGTGTCCTTGGGGCGTGCGGGGATGACTATCTCCAGGCGCACCGCCAGGCGGCGACTGAGAAGCTCGGCCAACTCGAACTGGAAACCCACTTCCTGTCCACGGTAGATGTAGTAGGCCACCGAGTTGTTCAGCATGGCCACGCGCAGCACGTTGTGCTTGCGGATTTCCGTCAGGTCCCCCCCGAATTGCCGCCTGAGGTGTGTCGTCAGGGCGTACTGGTAGACGAATCCGTTTAGCGCATCGAGCAGCTCCGGAGCGTTGCTCCTGACCGCCCAGGCCAGTGGCACCCTGTCCTCGAGGACGAAGCCTTCTTCGACATCGTCACGGTAGGCCAGGTACTCGGTAACCTGATCCGACCTGGCGATTGTCAAACGGTAACGCCCCGAACCAACGCCGTCGAGAATATCCCCGGCGTCCAGGTCGCCGCCCAGCCTTACCAGATCCAGCTTCTGACCAAGGATCTTTTCGATGCGCGAGACGGTCGCCGTCGTGCCCGAAGTGTCCGCCATGAAAATCTTGTATCGCTCCAGGCGATCGAGGCGGCGTGGCGCATTGCCATCTCCGCGGCGCGTGACCAGCAGTTGTTTTACGTGCACCATGGGTGTCGTGAACGTGACGCCTTCGACATCATCCGCCGGGCGCATGAAAGTGCCGACAATCTCGCCGCGTCCCGCCCTCAGAGCCGCGAAGAGATCTGACGGGTGATCGACTCTTACAAAGCGCGCCTCGAGACTCAGGCTCTCGGCCAGAGCGCCCGCCCGGCGAAGGCTCTCGACCAGCTCGCCCCCCTCGCGCGGTAGCTGCGCCTCGGGCTCTCGCACGTACAGGAAGCGCAACACGCCGCTGGTGCGAATTTGCGCCAGATCGGTGGCTGGAGTCTGTTTTTCCCCGCTGGCGGGATAATAGACCAACTGCGGCTCGGGCGCCGTCGCCCGAGCGGTATCCGTTTGCTGTCGGCTGTGATCAGGTTTTTGATCGCAAGCCGGCATTGCGCAAAGCAGCGCCGCCATTACAGGGATGACAATATTCATGCCGGCCTTACGCCTTGCCCTTCTTCACTAGCTTCGCCCAACTGTCACGCAGCGGCACGATGCGATTGAAGACCGGCCTGTCGGGCCGGGAGTCCACGGTATCGAGTATGAAATATCCCTGCCGCTCGAACTGGCAGCGGCCGGCCGGCTGTGCGGCTGCCAGGCTGGGCTCGACGCGGCAGTCGTCAAGCACCTCGAGCGAGGCGGGGTTGAGATCGTCTATAAAGCTGGATCCCTTGGCCGCGCCCGGGCGCTCGTTTAAAAAGAGCCGATCGTAAAGCCGCACCTGTGCCGCCAACGCGTGCCCGGCCGAGACCCAGTGGATGGTTCCCTTCACCTTGCGCCCGTCCGGAGAGTCTCCGCCCCGGGTGGCCGGATCATAGCTGCAATGCAACTCGGTTACCTCGCCGGTTTGCTCGTCGGTAACCACGCTCTCGCACTTGATGAAGT
The DNA here is from genome assembly GCA_964640665.1 of uncultured Myxococcales bacterium. Taxonomy (GTDB): domain Bacteria; phylum Myxococcota; class B64-G9; order B64-G9; family B64-G9; genus DATKYQ01. Next base: position 62,077 of record CAZXHT010000010.1, on the reverse strand, counting down.
AGGCCCAGCGCAGGCGCACCTCGCGGCCCGGCGCCAACCTGAAGAACTTGCGCGGCGGGTCCTCCATGAAGTCGGTGCGTTCGATGAAAATCTCGCGCGAGAATGGAATCTTGCGCGAGCCCATCTTGTCGGGATCGTCGGGCAGGTTGGGGGCCTCGAACTGTTCGACCTTGCCCTCGGGGTAATTGTCGATCACCACTTTCAACGGGCGCAGGACGCACATGCGCCGGGGGGCGCTGAAATTGAGATCGTCGCGGATACTGTACTCCAGCAGGGCCACGTCGACCACGCTGTCCCGCTTGGCCACCCCGATGCGTTCGCAGAACTTACGAATCGACTCGGGAGTGTAGCCCCGGCGGCGCAGCCCCGACAGGCTGGGCATGCGTGGGTCGTCCCAGCCCGAGACATTGCCTTTTTCGACAAGCTGCAACAGCTTGCGTTTGCTCAGCACCGTGAAGCTGAGATTCAGGCGTGCAAACTCTATCTGGCGCGGTTTTCCGGGAGGCTCCACCGCATCGACTATCCAGTCGTAAAGCTCGCGGTTGTTCTCGAACTCCAGCGTGCACAGCGAATGGGTGACATCCTCGATGGCGTCCGACAGGCAGTGGGCGAAGTCGTACATCGGGTAGATGCACCAGGCTTCCCCGGTGCGCTGGTGCGCCTCACGGCGGATGCGATACAGGGTCGGATCGCGCATGACGATGTTCGCTGAGGCCATGTCTATTTTGGCCCGCAGCACCCGCGAGCCCTCTTCGAACTCGCCGGCCCTCATGCGCCTGAACAGATCGAGGTTTTCTTCGACACCGCGCTCACGGAAAGGGCTGTTGCGGCCGGGCTCCTTCAGCGTGCCTCGGAAATCGCGAATCTCTTCGGCGCTCAGATCGCAGACGTAGGCCAGGCCCTTATTGATCAGCCTCTCGGCGAACTCGTAGAGCTTCTCGAAATAGTCCGAGGCGTAGTACTCGCGGTCTTCCCAGTCGAAGCCCAGCCAGCGTACGTCTTCTCTTATCGAATCCGTGTACTCGACGTCCTCTTTGGTCGGGTTGGTGTCGTCGAAGCGCAGGTTGCACCTGCCGCCGAACTCGGCCGCCACGCCGAAGTTGAGGCAGATAGACTTGGCGTGGCCGATATGCAAATAGCCGTTGGGTTCGGGCGGAAAACGGGTCTGAACCCGCCCAGCGTGTTTGCCGCTTTCGATGTCCTGGCTTACGATGGCGCGGATGAAGTCCGTGCCCGGTTGTACTGCGCTGTCTGCCATGAATCCGCCCTCTCCTCCCGCCGGTCCGCTTCGAGTCACGTGGCAATATTGTCCACCTATCGACCCCTTGTCAATCGTGGCATATCGACGCCTGTCAGGCGGACGCTTACATCCCACAATTTGTTGCCAAGCTGCGGATCGCGCTTGTCGATGCGCGGACTGCGCTTCTTGTGATACTTGAAGTATCCTCCGCTAACGTCGACAAGCTCGGGCGCGGCTGCCAGGAAGAGCGCCGTTTTCGCCGCCCGCCCGGGACTCGGGAAAAAACGGCGGATCATCAGCCCGGCCAGGCCGACCAGCCGGCCTTCGTTGTTCATGGCGATGTTCGAGGCCACGGGTCCGGGATCGACGGCGTTCACCGTCAGACCCTCGCCACGCAGGCGCCGAGACAGTTCAAGTGTGAGATAGACCAGGGCCAGCTTCGAGCGACTGTAGGCCTTCCACCAGGAATAGCCGCGGCTCAACGCGAGACTGTCGAGATCGAGCGACACAATTTTGTGCATGTCGGAAGCTACGTTTACAATCCTGGCAGGTGCGCTGGAGCGCAGGCGCTCAAGCAGCAGAAGACTGAGCTGAAAAGCTGCCAGGTAGTTGACGGCGAAAGTTTCTTCAACGCCATCGATCGTCAGTCGCCTATCCCGGTTTACTACCCCGGCGTTGTTGACAAGTACGTGCAGCGGCCTGTCCCATGAGATGAACTCTGCGGCCGCCCGTTCTATCTCGCGCCGCGAGGCAAGGTCGCACACCAGAATGCGAGGCCGCGGGCCGCCGTCACGCTCGATCTGCCGCTGCACGTCCAGGCAGCGCTCAGCATCTCGACCCAGCAGGACTACTTCGGCTCCCAGTCCGGCTAACCCTCGGGCCAGCGCCCGGCCGTGCCCGCTGGTGGCGCCGGTAACCAGGCAGACCTTGCCGTCCAGGCGCGTCAAGCCGTTCACGATGTCCTCCCAATGCCCGCGCTATCTTCGTGTGGAATTGAAAATCGGAGCCGATAGTCCGCAAAGGCCGACTCGACGTCTGACTGCTCCAGGCCGAAATCGGCCAGGCGATAAAGGTGCCGTCCGAGCTTGTGTTGCGGGTTGTGTAGCAGGTAACTCCGCATGCGCTCCGCGGCGCCTGTAGAAAGCTCGATCCCCAGCCAGTCGTAGATACGCCGAGCGGTTCCGAGCGCGTCAGCGGTGAGATCGTAGTACGAAACGTCCAGAAAAGCCTCCTCGCCGCGGACAATCCTTTCGGCCATCGAGCGTGCGATCATCCTTTTGGCCTTGGCAAACCAGTGCCGGCCGATGTCCTCGGGATCCACCTGGTCGCTGAACACTCCGCGGCTGTGCGCCATCATCGAGCAGAACGAAGCCATGGTCCGCAGCGGGTCGCGATGAATCTGGATCAGGCGCGCGCCGGGAAAGACCGCGAACAAAGAACATAGCTGCTCGAGGTGCTGGGGTGTCTTCAGAAGCCAGCGCCCGCCGGGCCGCCGATGCCGTAAATAGGAAAGGATCTTGGAGTAGTAACAGTAGGCGGCGGTGTGATCTTGGCGCTCGAGCCAAGTCGAGAAGCCGGGAACCCGCCAGAGCGCCTCGGGAACCGTGCCGTGAAGATCGTAGTCGAACAGCAGGCAGTCCTCCTCGGGCTCCCGTGCGGCAACCGGATGAATAGCCGTAAAATCAGGGGCCAGGTAGCTCAAAACAAATTGAGCGGCCCCGGCCGCCCGTGGACGGTGATCGCCGCCGCTAAAAAGACCTCCCGCCAACGGCGCCGGGTTGACAGCCTCCCACGACTCCAGGTGCCGCCAGCCCGGGTCGCGGGCCAGCAGGCGATGCAGAAGGGTTGTTCCCGTGCGTTGCAGCCCGACGATGAAAACCGGATCAGCTGTTTCAAGACAGCCATTCTGGCCCCTTCCAAATGCATCCGTAAGGCGCAGACGATTCGCCAGGATGCGCAGCAGGTTCTGCCTGGCCATCAGGCGACCCAGGGGATGCAGCCGGGCATGGTTCTTGATCGCCCGCGTCAAGATTTGCAGACGTTCGAAAAATCCCCGATCGCCGAAATCGCGCAGGCCGGTTTTTCTTTTGGCCGCCGCCAGCAGGGATTCGGCATCGAGCCCGGCTCTGAGGCCGATCTCGCCCGCCAGGCTGCCAAGCCCGTTAACCAGCCGCACCGGCAACGGCCGATACGGCCGGCTGTAGTCGGTCGAAGTGGTTCTCACAGCTAGACCTCTGCGGCAAGCCCGGAAAGCTTGACCACCCGGGTTGTTGGCTGCGGATGAGCCTTGGCCCTCACCCACCGAAAGCACATCGTGCCGCAAAGGTGGCCGGTGGTGTCCAGCCAGTTGTCGACACCCGGGTTCCGGCCGGCCACCACCAGGCGCACGGATCCATCGGGCCTGTATTTCGCCGTGCGCTTGTTCACGGCGATCGGGTAATAGCGGTAATCGAGCGACTCCATCCAGTGGTTGTTGAGCTGGAAATTCCAGTAGTCGCACTCCGGCGGAGTGGCCTCGACCAGCAGCGCTTCGTCCGCCTGCAGTTCCCAGTAGCCATGATAGTAGCAGATGTTGGGATCGCCGTGGGCGGCCAGCGCTATGTCTTGCCCGAACTCGGGCAGTTGGTTGACCTTCTTCTTGAAATCCCCGGCCCAGCCGGAAAACATCGCCGCCGCTCCCATGACCAGCCTGCCGGCCATACCCAGGCCCGCCTCGAGACTCTCGGGCGTGAGGGGACCGGGCTTTCCGTCCCCGTCGATACGCTCGATGCGCAGATCGGCGACGGTCTCGTGCCGGCGGTCGAGGAGCATCTGGCGAACGATCAGAGAAGAGCTGTCGGGCGCAAGCGGCAGCCAGTTGCCCTGGTGCCTTTCACGGCTAACGGCTATCTCGAAGCCGCCATCCGGCGCTATCTCCAGATCGCGGCCCTCGAGGTAGCCGGTCTTGCCCGAGCGCCCGCCGCCGCCATACTGCCCGGCATAGGTGCCCAGACCGAGATAGTGCACCGTCCCGCGCTCACCGGTAATTCGGTACTCGTGCCGGCCGCTGATCGAGGCCCACTGGTAGAAGAAATCGGGGTTATCGGCCCCCATCTTGGCGGTCTCGTGCACCGGGCGAAACAGGACCGGCGCCAGCGGATCGGCGTACTCGACGAATGCCTCCAGAGCCGCACGGGTAATGCGACTGAGGTAACGAAATCCTTCCGCGCGGTTGAGGGGGTCTCCGGGCGCCCTCTCGTCGAGGATCGTCTTCCCGGCCGCCTTGATGGTGTCGCAGAACTCATCCCAGGCCTCCCCGCTCATCAGGCGCAGGCGTGCTTCATCAGTGCTCAATTGGCAGGCTCCTTTCCGTCCGTCTCAATTCGCCACGCGCGGCGAATAACGCCGTTTCTAACAAACGCAGCCCGAAAAAACAACTGTGGTTTCCTACACGTACAGATCCGGGATAGCTGGCTTAAAAGTTGCACATCCTAGAAATAAATGTATCGAGATGGCTTAATCAACCGGGTTGGGAGCGAACCATGAAAAACGTCGTAATAGCGGTCATCTTAATTGGGGGAATCGGCTACGGTGTCTACCATTTCACCAGGCCGAAACCGGCCTTCGACGTCGACAGGTTGGAAAAAATCTCGGAAGCACTCGGCGAAAAGGCCAAGCTGCTCGGCAAGATGGTAGACACCGAAGACTTGAAAGACTTGCCCGACTGGGCGGCGGCCATGGATGAATACCTGGGCGGCATGGGCGAAATCCTCGAGGTGCATACCGGCGACTGCGCGGAGACGGTGCAGGCGCTCGAAAACCTCCATGCCGGCTTCAAGGACAGGCTGCTAGGGAGTGACCAGGTCAGTCGTATGCTGTCCATGCAGGAAATAAAGGAAATGCCTCGCGAGCAGCAGCAGGAGCTAAGGGCCAAGGTGGTAGTCATGCTGCACGGCCACTACAAGGAGTTGTTGCCGATGATAAAGGACTTCTGTTACGACTGCCTCGAGGAGTCCGCCGTCCTTTACAAGTTCTACTGGTAACCTAATCCATGGAAGGGCATGGAAGGGCATGGAAGGGCTGGAAGGGTGCCATGGATTTCGTTTGATTTGCCCTAAAGTGTTACCTATGTTCCCGGTCTATTCCGTAACCTATGTATCCGGTCCGGACCTCGTGTGTCCGAAATTCGGACACGAGGTCCGTTCAGGCTCCGCAATCCTTTAGAAGGACAACTTTGTAACGCCTTCATTTACGGACAATTACATGGTTGTGGCCAATTGCAGGCCGTGTGGCAAGAGTTTTGCACTTTCATCGCCCCGACATGGGAAGACGAATCAGATACATGCCCCAGCCCAACACGACCTTCGAGGTCACTATCCGGGCCATCCAGGGCAGAATGCTCCTCAGACCATCCAAGGAACTCAACCTGATCATCCTGGGTATCCTCGGTCGAGCCCTGGCGCGCTACGGCGATATTTGCCTTCACTTGGTCGTGGTCGCCTCCAACCACATGCACTTGCTGATCACCGCGCCATGCGTGGAAATACTTGCCAACTTCATGCGCGACGTCAACTCCAGCCTGGCGCGCGAGGCCGGTCGGCTCTACCGTTGGAAGGAAAAGTTCTGGGGGCGCAGGTACACGGCGCTACCCATTCTGGACGAAGCCAAGCTCATCGAGCGCGCCGTCTACCTGCTCAGCCACGGTTGCAAAGAGGGCCTCGTTCTACGTCCCCGGGACTGGCCTGGCGTCAATTGCGTCGCGGCCGTGACGAAGGGAAAGAAGCTCAAGGGCATCTGGTATGACCGGACAAGGGAGTACGAGGCCGCCCGGGCGGGAATCAACTGTCGACCGGGAGAGTTCTCGACGAAGTACGAGGTGCCGCTCAGCCCGCTTCCGTGCTTCAAGGATCTCAGCCCGCGTGAGCAGCGGGCACGCTACCGGGCCATGGTGGCGGAGATCGAGATCGAGACGCGCAGGAAGTTCGTGCGTGGAGGCAGACGAATTCTGGGCGCTCGCGGTGTGCTGAACAAGCACCCGCATCACCGACCCGACAAGATCAAGAAAAAGCCGGCCCCGCTATGTCATTGTTCCGATCCCGACGGATGGAGAGAGTACAGGGACAACTACCGCTGGTTCGTCGAGCTTTACCGAGTGGCTTCCAGACGCCTGCGCGCCGGTGAGCTGACCGTTCGATTTCCCGAAAACTGTTTTCCGCCTCGACTCGCTTTCAGCGGGCCTGACCCGCCCGGGTGAAGAAGCTGATCAAGTTGTATGACCATGCGATTTTACCCAGACAAAAAGAGGGGCAGGCACCGGTGTGCACTTCACCTGGACATACACAAACTTCGGCCTTCGAACGGCCTTTCGGCCCTGCTGAACAAACCTGAAATGGACTGATTCATTATTTCTGGTTGACACGTTGGGATCTGTTCACTCCGGATTCAACTTTCGGAAAGAGGCCCGCTCGACTTGAACACGAAATGAACACGAAATGCATGGCACGTTTTCTTTTGCATAGAGAAGATTTTTCTTCATCTCCGCATACATCTCTATTCTCTCATCTCATTCTGGACATGACCCCGCCTGCGACTATTTCCCTATTTTTCCACCGATGACCTTGAATGTCATTTTTCACATTCATTACCGAACCGCCAGGCGGAGGAACTCCGAGCCGCGCCCCTCCAGTGCGCTTTATTTATTTCGACTCTTCCTGGGGCTGAAGCGTAAGCAGCCCTCGCCTTTTGATGGTGTTACCTCACCCCTTCGGGGTGAATTGTTACGATCTTGCCATCAGATATTCCAGAAACATCACTGCCGTGCCCCAGACTCCCGGCAGGAAAATTTCACTCGTCTTGACAGCAAAAATGGCGAGTGCTAACTCACAACCTGATCGTATTTGGGATTTCAACGAAAGGAAGGCGCGTCTTGAGCGAACATGTTACGCAATCGCTGGAAGGAGTCGACCCGCTGATTCACGACATGAGCAGCCGTGAGGCGGAGCGGCAGCGGCGTAAGATCATTTTGATCGCTTCCGAGAGCATCTGCCCGGCCTCGGTTCGCGAGGCGCTGGCCTCCGAGTTCGGCAACGTCTATGCCGAGGGCTACCCTTCGCCGCGTACATTTTTCGAGCCGCCCGAGCGCTTGTCGTCGTTCGGTCATCAATTGGCCCACTACCGGCGCTACTCAAACCGGCGTTACTACAAGGGCTGCGAGTACGTCGACATCCTCGAATCTACCCTGCGCCGGCGTACAGCCGAGTTGTTCGCCAACGAGCGGGCCGCGGCCGACAAGATCTTCGTCAACGCCCAGCCGCTTTCCGGTGCGGCCGCCAACAACGCCGTCTACAACGCCTTCGTCAAGCCGGGCGACACGGTCATGGGGCCGTCTTTGACCAATGGCGGTCACCTGACCCACGGCTCCGAGGTGAATCGCTCGGGCATCGCGCACAACATTGTGCCCTACGAAGTCTCGCGTTCGGGAAAGCTCGACTACGACTATATCGCCAAGCTGGCCGCCGAGCACCGCCCCAAGCTGATCATCGGCGGCTTCTCGGCCTATCCCTGGGACGTCGACTGGCAGAAGCTGCGCGCCGCGGCCGACGGCGTCGGGGCCGTGCTGCTGGCCGACATCGCCCACCTGGCCGGCATGGTTGCAGCCGGCCTCCTGAACAACCCGGTCGGTATCGCCCAGGTGACCAGCTTCACTACCCACAAGACGCTGTGCGGCCCGCGCGGCGCCATGCTGCTTTCGAGCGATCCCGAGATCGCCCGCCGCGTCGACATGGGCGTCTTTCCCGGAGAGCAGGGCGGGCCGCACATCCACCAACTGGCAGCCAAGGCGGTCGCCATTCGCATCGCCGCCTCCGAGGATTTCAAGGCTCTGCAACGCGGCGTACTTGAAAACACGCGTGCCCTGGCGGAGGCATTCGAAGACGAGGGCCTGACGCTGGCCTACGGCGGAACCAACACCCACATGTGCCTGCTAGACCTGCGCAAGGTCAAGACACCCAACGGACAGCCGCTGACCGGCGAGATCGCCTCGCGCATTCTCGACCTGGCCGGCATCGTCTGCAACAAGAACACTATCCACGGCGACAGTAACGCCATACATCCTTCGGGCTTGCGTTTCGGCTCCACCTGGGCGACCCAGCGCGGCTTCGGCCCGCCGCAGATGAAGAAGCTGGCCGCACTGATCGCGCGCTTGATTCGCGGCATTCATCCCTTCAGCTACATCGGCGGGCGCATCGACTGGGGGCGCGGCAAGATCGGAGAGAAGCTTCTCGAACAAGTTGCAGCCGAGGTGAGTGAGCTGATCGCCGAGGTCGACGCGCCGCCGGCCGGGGAGGCCGGCAGCGGCTACCCGCACTTCAGGCCGTCTTTGACAGCGGGAACGGTCGCGCAGCGTCCGACTCCACTGGCCTCGCTGCACAAGAGCCAGGCCGTAAAGGTCATACCCAAAGACGGCTGGCTGGTGCCCGGGCACTACGGAGACAAGGGCAAGGAAATCGCTGCGCTGCGTGACGGCGCGGCATTGCTCGACGCGGGCGGGGCGCTGCTTCTCGGCCTGGGCCAAGGGCGGCCCGGCCAGCTTCTGGAGTGCGCCTGCAGCACGCACGTCATCTCGCTGCCCGCAGGACGGGCGACAGCAACCTGGCTGCTCGACCGGGACGGCAAACTAAAGGCCCCGGCCGTGGCGGTGCATCTTAGTGCGGACAACGCAGGTTACGACCGCTTTTTGTTGCGCGTCGAAACGCAGCAGCCTGAAGAGATCAGTGCCTGGCTGCGCGGCCTGTCCGACGGCTACCTGCTTCACGACGAGGACATCTGGATCAAGTGCGAAGGCCCGGCCGTGATCGATGATCTTTCCGAACCCGGCGAGGATCGCGATCCGACAACCTGCCTGGGGTTACGCGGCCCCAAGGCCGCCGGTGTGGTCGAGAGGGCGCTGGGCATGAGTCCGCCCGAACAGGGCTCCGCCGTCGGGCACCATGAGCTGGTGGTGCTCAATCGCCCGGCAGGCGTCACGCCAGGTTTCGACATCTTTCTGCCCGTCCCGTCCGCGGCCGCCGTCTGGTCGCGGCTGGTCGAGGCCGGGGCGCAGCCGGCGGGCTGCGAGGCCGTCGCCGAAGTGTTCGCCGGCGAAGATCATCCGGGATCCGAGGAAGTCGATCTCGGCAAACCATTCTTCGTAGGCCAAAAAGCGCGCCTGAAAGACGCGCCCGAGATCGCGCCTGAGGAAAAACCGTCGGCCTTCGAATGGAATCCGCCCGAGGGTCCGCTATTAGAAACTTGCCTGATAGGAGAGCACGAGAAGCTGACTTCTCCCAAGCACCTGGTGCCCTTCGCCGGCTGGCGGATGCCGGTCATGTACTCGGGCATCCTGGCCGAGCACGAGGCGGTGCGCACCCGGGCCGGCCTGTTCGACGTGGCCCACATGGGCCTGCTCGAGTTTTGCGGCCCCTTCGCCAAGCGCTTTCTCGATCTACTCACCAGCAACTACGTGCCCATGCTGTGTCCCGGCCAGGCGCACTACTCTTACCTGCTGGCCCACGACGGCCGCTGCATCGACGACATCATCGTCTACCGCCTGGAGCGCGAGCGCTTCATCGTGGTGGTCAACGCGGCCAACGCCGACGAGGACGAGGCCTGGTTCCGGGCCGTGGCCGGCGGCGGCATGCTGCTCGACGAACGCTTCCCGCGCCTGGCCATCGAGGGCGATGTCAGCATCCGTAACCTCAAGGATCCCGCCTGCGGCGCAGACTGCCAAGTCGATTTGGCCATACAGGGCCCGCGCTCGCTCGAGATCCTGGCCTCCGTCTCCGAGCCGGCGTCTTTCGCAGAAGACCTGGCCCGTCTGCGCAAGTTCGAATTGCTTTCGGGCACTGTCGCCGGCGGTCCTTCTATCGTCAACCGCACGGGATACACCGGTGAGGAATGGGGCTTCGAGATCTTCGTACACCCCGACAAGGCGCCCGCGGTCTGGAATGCACTGTTGGAAGCCGGCGCCGATCTCGGCATCGTGCCCGCCGGGCTTGGCGCCAGGGACACGCTGCGCACCGAGGCCGGTTTTCCGCTGCACGGGCACGAGTTGGCAGGGGCGCACAAGATCAATCCGATCGAGGCCGGCTACGGCTCCTATGTCAAGTTGCACAAGCCGTTCTTTGTCGGCCGCACGGCTGCGCTCGAATGGCACCAGAACCGCAAGCGAACCGTAGTGCGCTACGAAGTCTGTCAGAAGGGCGGCAAGGTGCTCAGACCGGGCAACCCGGTTCTGGCCGCGCGCCGCGGCGAGTACGCAGGCGTCGTAACCTCGGCCACCTCCACAGGCCAACGCCAGGTCGGGCTGGCCCTGATAGACACCAAGTTCGCCCGCGAGGGATCCTATCTGTTCATTCTGCCGATAACCGATCACGACAAGACTCCGCCGGCGCGCACCCCGCTCGAGCTTTCCAAGGGCGACTGGATGACCATCCCCCGCAGGGTAACAATCCTACAGCGCTTCATGAGCCCCGGAGAAGAACCGTTGCCTTGAAGCGTGGGCCGATATCGCGCTCGTTCAGTGTTTTTCTAGTCTTGTTATCTCGCGCAGGGCCGGGGCGGGATCGGCCATCAGCGCCGCCGCCTCGCGCCACCATTGGATGGCTTGCTGAATGTCTCCCCTGCTCTCGGCCAGGCGCGCCAGGCGAATGCGGATGGCCTGCCAGTCGGGATCGGCACGGGCCGCCTCGACATACAGCCTTTGCGCCCGCTCGAGCTGACCGCGGCGTTGAAGCAGCAGGCTCAGGTTGGCGCGCGCCCTGGCGCCTTGCCCGGGGCCGGCCAGTTCGAGCGCGTGTTTGAAATATTTCTCGGCCTCGAGCAGCTTGCCGCGCTCTCCGGCAGCCTTGCCCATCAGGTTGTATCCGACGACCAGCGCCTGGTTGGTGGCGCGGGCCGAGGTCAGCGGCAACTGGGTGACGGCGAAGGCCGCGGCGAGTCCTAAAATACATGGCCAGGTGCGCAGTGCTCCCTTGGCGCGGATCGTACGCGCGAGCTCGACCATTCCCAGCCCGGCCAGTGGAATCAGCGCCGAAAGCAACAAGATCCGGTAACGATCGGCGACATAGAAGGCGACCATCGTCAGCAGGTATGTCCCGGCGCAGCCGAGCAGCAACCCGACCCCCGCGCGGCGACGCCGGCCGAACCAAACCCCCAGTACGGCGAAGGGAAAGACGATGCCGAAAGAAAGCAGGTAGCCTAGAATCGGCGCCACTTCCTCGGCAAAGACGTAGGGATGGTGGATCGGTCTCTCTACGGAGTTCAGCGCCAGCAGGAGCTTCTTGCCGGAAAGCCAAAGCACCTGTCCCGGGTGTGCAGCCCAGAAGTCGAGCCCTCGATGCCACCAGTAGGCCGACACCTCGGCGGGAGTAAGATCGTGGCCCGCGGCTCGCTCGGCCAGAAGGGTCAGCGAGCGCCGGTAGGCGGCGTGGTCGCTGTCATCGATGCGCGCGCCTTTGGGAATGTGGAATCCACCTGTAGCCTGGGGGTTGTTGCCGATGAAGAAACTGTGTCCGCCCGAAGAAGAAACCGGCACGAAGCCTTGTCCACTGACGGCGTTGTGTATCCATGAAGGCGAAAGACCCAGAATGACTCCCACGACAAGCAGACCAGCAGACAACCAGATCCGGCGCCAAGGCCGGATTCTCATAAGCAACCAAACCAGGCCGGCTGGAAGCATGACCAGCAGGTTGGGCCTGCCCATGCAGGCCAAGCCCAATAACAGCCCGCCCGCAACGAGCAACCAGGGCTTGCTTCGCTTGACGGCCACCAGCAGGCACCACAGCGCCCCGGCCGTCAAGGGCAGCGTCAAGGCCGGGGCAAGCAACTGGCCTTCGAAAAACACCTGCGGTCCGTACAGCGCCGCGATCGTCCCGGTCAGGTACCCGGTCCAGCGACCGGCGTTACCATCCTTCCCAAGCTCGCGCCCCAGTCCATAGAAGAGCAGCGTCGTGCCCACTCCGATCGCAAGCTGGATCGTGCGCACCATGCCGACGTCCGGGCCAAACAGCCGGTAGACGCCCGCCAGAAAATACGAGTAGAGCGGCTGGTAGAGAAACGATCCCAGCGAGTGTTCGGAAAGTAACGCAAGCGCCGTCCGGTGAAAGTTCAGCTCGTCGCCGACCGGCGAAGAAAAAAGCGGCGTGCCCGCCCAGCGCGCAAGGAACAACAATCTGACGCTGACGGCCAGGCTGCAGATGGCGACGACTGCAAGCACCTCATATCTTCTGCGCGGGTCCTGCTCAGCCATCACTTTGGTCGCCGGCCCGCAAACAGATTGAACTTGAGAATGGCGAAGATCGCTTCGAGGCCGTCCTTGACCCCGATCTTCTTGCCGGCCGCGTAGCCGCGTCCGGAGTAGCCGATGGGCACCTCGCATATTCGCGCCCCGGCGCGCGCGAAATAAGCGGTCAGTTCGGGCTCGATGCCGAAACGCTCGCTTACGAAGCGCGCGCCGTTCAGCAACTCGGCGCTGAACATCTTGTAGCAGGTCTCCATGTCGGAAAGATCGAGACCGGTCACCAGGTTCGAAAGCAGCGTCAAGAAGCGGTTAGCCAGGGCATGGCTGAGCTTGAACTCGCGCCGCGCCCCGCCCATGAAGCGCGAGCCGTAGACGACGTCCGCCCTGCCCTCGTGAATCGGCGCGAGCAGCCCGGGGTATTCGGCGGGATCGTACTCCAGGTCGGCGTCCTGGATCACGACCACGTCTCCGCTGACCTGCTCGAACCCGGTACGGATGGCGGCCCCCTTGCCGCGGTTGCGCGCGTGGCGCACCAGGCGAATCTCGGGGTTCCGCCCGGCAAGTTCTAAAAGCTTGGCATGGCTGCCGTCCGAGCTGCAATCATCAACGACAATCAACTCCATGGGAAGATCGACATCGAGCACTCTTGCGATGATTCTCTCGATGGTGTCCCGCTCGTTGAAGACGGGCATGATGACCGAAAGCTTCTCCACGCGCGGCATATTATCCCAGCAATGCCGGGCACACAATCGGAAATCGGCCAGGATCCTCTTGACTATCACCAATCAAGTTCCTACCTTTGACCAATGAGAATCGCCGTCATCGGTCCCGGCGCCATGGGTTGTATGTTTTCCGCTTACCTCAGCCAGGGGGGCCTGGATGTCACCCTGCTGGACCGCGACCCTGAACGGGCGCGGGAGATCGCCTCGCGCGGGATCGCCGTCGAGGGCGTGCGCGGCAAGCATCTGGTCGAGGTCAAGATCACTACCGACGCGGCCGCACTGGGGCCGGTCGATCTGGTGATGGTATGGGTCAAGGCCTACCAGACGGAAGAAGCCATGCGGCACCACCGGGCGCTGGTCGGCGAGGAGACCGCCGTCTGGAGCGCGCAGAACGGCATCGGCAACACCGATGCCCTGGCCCGCGTCGTCCCGGCTGAACGCGTGCTCGGCGGCAGCACGACCATGGGCGCTAATCTTCTGGGGGTCGGCCGCGTGCACCATGCGGGTCAGGGCGAGACATTCATCGGCGAGTTGGACGGCTCGGAAAGCTTGCGCACAGAGCGCATCGCCGAGACGCTTTGTGGCGCCGGCATCGAAGTCAAAGCCAGCCGGGAGATCCGCCGCCTGATGTGGGGCAAGCTGATGGTCAACGTCGGTATCAACGCGCTGAGCGCGATTCTCCGGGTGCGTAACGGAGTGCTCGTCGAACACGCGGAAAGCCGCGATCTGATGCGGGCCGCTGTCGACGAGGCCCTACGCGCGGCGGACGGCCAGGGGCTTGAATTCGATTCTGGTGAGATTCAGACCCTTGTGGCTGATGTCGCCCGGCGCACCGCCGACAATCGTTCGAGCATGTACCAAGACATCCAGGCCTGCAAGCGGACGGAAATCGATTTCATCAACGGTGCCATCGCCGGCATGGGCGACTACCCGGTCAACGCGACACTGACGAAGCTGGTCAAGGCAATCGGCGCGACCTGCGGAGGCAAGACATGAGTAACGACAAGGTGGAAATAACTACGCCGGCCAAGATGAAACGGGCCGGCACACCAATCACCATGGTGACTGCCTACGACTTCCCCACCGCGCGAATCGTCGACGCGGCCGGGGTCGACACGGTATTGGTGGGCGACAGCCTGGCCAACGTCGTCCTGGGTCACCCGGATACTCTGAGCGTGACCGTCGACGAGATGCTGCACCACACGCGGGCCGTATCCCGCGGGCTCGAACGCGCGCTGTTGATCGGCGACATGCCCTTCATGTCCTACAATGTGTCCGTCGAACAGGCCGTGACCAACGCCGGGCGCTTCATGAAAGAAGGCCGAGCCCAGGCGGTCAAGCTCGAGGGCGGCGGCTGGGTGGCAGAGACTGTCGCCAGGCTGACCAGCGCAGGCATCCCGGTGGTCGGCCACCTGGGCCTGACGCCCCAGACGGCCGGCATGCTCGGCGGCTACCGCGTGCAGGGCAAGGACGCCGCTTCGGCACGCAGGATCCTGGAAGACTCGTTGGCCTTGCAGCAGGCCGGGGCGTTCTTGCTGGTGCTCGAGTGCGTTCCCGCCCGGTTGGGGGAGTTTATAGCGCACAAGCTGGACATTCCTGTCATCGGTATCGGCGCCGGCAGCGGCACAGACGGCCAGGTGCTGGTCTTCCACGATCTTGTGGGCATCGACGCGGGCTTTACCCCCAAGTTCGTGAAGAAGTTCGCCGACACGGGTGAGCTGATGAAAAAAGCCGTATCTAGCTACTGCGACGAGGTGCGCCAAAGAACCTTCCCTGCCCCCGAGCACACCTTCAGCATCCCCGACGAAGAATTCGTGGCCCTTAAAAATGCGCTGTGAAAGACTGGGCACTTATCGGTCTTGCGCCGCGAAGTATGCGGCGCTAGTCTTTTTACTTGTTATCCTGTTCGGTTCTCATTCAAGAAGCGATCCCCTGATTGCCGAAGACCCGGGCCGGCAGGCCCTGGCCGACGGATACGAGACTCGCTACCGGATAAGAGTTCGCCCGGCAAGCTGGAAGCGTGCCAGGTTGATGCCGGATGATCCCAAGATCGCCGGTAACGTTGTTGGTCGGCCAGGCAAGCTGCCTGATGAGTTGGTGGTCATACAGCCGGGCCGCCTGCCGCGAGTGATAGTCGAAGACGGACCAGTCCGTGTGTTGATGTATTACCCGAGCGCCAGCCTGAAAAGCGTTCTTATCAAATCGGCTGTTCTGCAACCGGCCCCGGACAGAGTTGCTCCGGCAACTCGGGCAGCCCTCGAAGTCGGGAGCCCTGTAGAGCGCCTTGAAGCTCGGGATGGATTCGTGCGGATTCAAACAGCAGCGGGACAATCCGGGTGGGTGAAAGCAGACTCGGTCGGCAAGATGTATCTTGCCCCCAAGAATGATAGCCGCAAGAGAACTTCAGAAAAGTTGAGCGGGCACGGACATGGAGAGTCGCATCCCAACCGGGTCGGCATAACCAAGGGCAGCTGGTTGAGAGACGGGCCCGATGGCAGCGTGGTTGCCCTCGTCAAACAGAACAATATTTTCTTTGCGGATAACTATGTTGAACCGGGGGGCTGGCTCAGACTGCGATACTACTCTTCGTGGGGTGAGTTGGGGTTATGGCTCGATGTTACAAAATTGGCATTCAGGGAAGGCAGCTTCGGTAATCTTAGTCGACAAGGCAAGCTCTTTTGGCTCGGCCGCTACGCCGGCCGCACGGTCTGTGCTCCCTGGAAGATAGAACCCAACGAAGCAAACGAATTTGAGGGGCAACTCCAGCGTTTGGGCAAAGAAGAACTGATCTATAAGTATGAATACGCCATGGGTATGCTGACTCTGACCGGCCCACTTGGTCTGGGTTCGGGTTCTTTCGAAGTGTTGGAAATCATGTCTTGCGGCAGCCAGTGCCTTCAGGTTGGCGGCAACCGCTGGTATTTCAGTAAAAATACCTGTGAAGCCGATCGAATCAAAGGAGTTCGCTAGTTACCTCAGGCTTCTCGGCCTTTCCCGGGACGGATAAGTGTCAAGTGTCGGGGTCTGACCCCTCTCGCTTCCTCTGCTGTGCCAATAGCTGGAGTATGGACTCGCGCTTCTTCTTTAGATCCAGGCGCCGCTTCTCCAACTCGGCCTCCAGTTTCAATAGTTTCTCGGCGCGCTCCTTTTGTTCCTTGGCAACCGTGGTCAGCTTGGCTTTGGCGACCTGCACAGCGGAACGCTCCTTGGTCAGTAGCACCTGTTCTTTTTCACCAAGTTCCCTTTCCCGGGCCAGGCTGGCGCGCGTCTCCTCGGTTAGCGTGTCGAGTTCCTCTTTTTGGCGGATGAGCTCGGCGACCGTGCGCTCGATCCCTTGCTGTTGTTGCGTTACGGATTCGCGCTTGTCCTTGAACCCGGCCAAATCCTCGCTCAGTTGTTTGCGTTGTTGCTGAAACTCGGTCTGTTCCCGCTCGAGCCGTTCGCGCTGCTGGCTCAGTTCGGCGGTTTGCCGCTCCAAATCGTCTGCTAACCGGCGGCGTTCTTTTTCCAGGGCGGTCAGTTCGTTCTGAGCCGTCTCGATCACGGCCCGCTCCTCCGACAGCTTATTCCTCTCGATGGCCAAAGCAGCCCCGGCCTCCTCGGTCTCCTTCGCTTTCTCGCCCAGCGCAGCCTCGCGCTTTTCCAGGTCTTCGATCTTCTGCATCAACTCCTGCTGCTCATTGAAGAGAGTTTCCTGCTGCTCGACGAAGACGGACCGATCTTCGGACAAGCGGTCTTCTTGCTCTCTCATTTCCCGGCCGGCCTGCTCCACTTCTTCGCGTTGTGAATCGAATCCGGCGACGCGCTGTTCGAATTCCTCCACACCAACCCGCAACTCGGCCTGCTCGTTTGCCAGTACCAAGCGGGCTGCTTCGCCGGCCGCCCGTGCCGAGGCCAGGTGATCCCGATCACGGGCCAACTCCTCGGCCTGTTTCTCAAGCACCGCTTTCCGGTCGGACACCTCATCCGTAAGCACATCAAGCTCCCGGCGCCGCTCGTCTAGAAGTGCTTGCTCGCCCGCGACATGTTTTCTTTGGGACTTGATCTCCTCACGTGACTGCTCGAGCTCTTGCTGTTGTTGCCTGAAAGATTCGCGCTTGTGCTTGAACCCGGCCATATCCTCGCTCAGATGTTCGCGTTGTTGCTGGAACTCGAACTGTTTCCGATCGAGCCGTTCGCGCTGCCGGCTCAATTCGGCGGTTTGCCGCTCAAAATCGCCTGCCAGCCGGTGGCGTTCTTCTTCCCGGGCGGTCAGTTCGTTCTGAGCCGTCTCGATCGCGTCCCGCTCCTCCGACAGCTTGTTCCGCTCGATGGCCAGAGCGTCCCCGGCATCCTCGGTCTCCTTTGCTTTCTCGACCAGCGCCGCCTCGCGTTTTTCCAGGTCTTCGATCTTCTGTATAAACTCCTGCTGCTCACTGAAGAGGATTTTCTGCTGTTCGAATTCCTCCACACCAGCCCGCAATTCGGCCTGCTCGTTGGCCAGTACCGCGCGGGCTGCTTCACCGGCCGCCTGTGCCGAGGCCAGGTGCTTACGATCACGGGCCAACTCCTCGGCCTGTTTCTCAAGTACCGCTTTCCGGCCGGCCACCTCAACCGTAAGCACGTCAAGCACCCGGCGCTCCTCGGCCAGACGTTCCCGCTCGAGATCTATCCCGGCGCGGGTCTCACGGGCTTTTTCGTAAAGTACCTTTTGCTTTTTGGTCAGCTCGGCGGCCAGCTGTTCCTGCTCCTGCTGTTGTTGGGTAAGATCTCTCCGTCTCTCGTCCGATTTGGATTTCTCTCGGGCTTGATGTTCTTTCAAGAGCCGGACATCCTCTCGCTTCTTCTCGATAGCTTCATGTTGCTGCTTAAGATCTTGCGACCACCTGTCGAGCTCATCTGCACGGGTTTGAACTTCTTTCCCTCGCTCCTCCGTTTCTTTACAAGCGGCTGCCAGAGAAGCATGTGCGGCTTCGATCATGCGCCGTTCTTCTTCAATATCGGCACGCTTTTCCAATAGCGCCCGTTCGCGCCTGTTCAGATCTTGTTCTCGCAGTGCGCCGGCAGCCTGTTGTTCCAGCAAGCCCTGATTTTCCCGTTCAATTGCTGCCTCGAAGCTTCGAACCTCTTCCCACTTGTCCGCCAGCCCAAGCTCCTGGGCCTCGATTGCCGAGCGCTGGTCGCCCAGCACCCGGAGTTCCCGGTCCAGGTCACCCCGGGCTTGCTCAACCGCGGCCCGTTCCTCGACGATCTGATTTCTATGGGACTCGATCTCCTCCCGGATCAGGGCAATTTCTCTCTCGTCGCGATCGATCTGCCGGCGACGCTCCTCGAAAGCCTTCTGGCGGGCCTCTTCCTCCATTTGCTTTTGGTCTTCGGCTTCGGCCCGCTCGCGCTCGCAGGAGTCGAGCCAGCTCAGGCAGGCCGCCCGGCCGCTTTCGAAGCTGCCGTCCGGTCCGAGTTCGAGGACGGTTTCGTACAGATCGACGGCCTCTTGGTAGAGGGATTCGTCGCCCGATTCCTCTGCTTTGTTTCTCAATATGTCGGCCAAGTAGCCATGGGCCAGCGAAGGTTGCTCTAGGGCGATGATCCGTCGAAGATATTCCTCGGCCTGCCCGAAGGCCCCTTTCTCGATAGCAATCTCGGCCATGTCGAACAGCGATTGGATGCCCCGGGGGTTGATCTTCAGGCGGAATTTGGCCTTTTCCTCGAGCGCCGATAGCACGAATTCGGAGAGTTTACCAAGCGAATCGTGTTGACCCTCGGCCTTGAATTGAACACCGAAGCCGGCGTCCATGCCCTCGCCCCCGGTGCGCACCACCTTGCCGACGACGAGCACCGGTTGCGCGCTGCGCTCGAGATTCAAGGCGAGTTCGATCTCGGTGCCCACGGCCAGAGACTGACTGGAGCGCAGAAAAACACCACTGCCACTGATGTCCTTGGTAAAGGCGAAAGTGGAATTGTCGCCGTTCTCGAAGTCAACCCGCTTGCTGACGTTCAAGCGCTTGTTGGCGCGCTGGTTTCTATCGGCGTTAGACTCGTCCATAGATGCCCGCCCTGCCACGAATCAAGGAGGGCCGGCCTCTATTCCCCGTAGGGCGTCAGGTAGCCGGCCTGGGGCAGCAGGATGTTGAGCTGGCTTCCGGGAATCTGCTCATCGACATCCGCCGTGTCCAGCAGCGCGCCGTTTGGCAACAGGTCGCCTCCGGAAAGGCCGTCGAACAAGTCGATGCCTCGGCCGCCGCCCGCGGCCTGCTCGAAGCCTATGGCCACGCCGCTGGTCGAACCGCGGGCATGTTCGAAATTGCTCCATGGGCTCAGGTAGCGAAACTCGATCATGCCCGTGCCTGCGTGGAAGATGGCCTCGAAGGTCAGACCGCAGCCATGGCCGGCGCAGGCGGCCGCGCAGGCGCAGCTGGCATCGTCGCAGTCCGTCAGTCCGTCTCCGTCGTCGTCGGCATTGTTGGTGCACAGGGGTTCGCCCATCTCCTGTTCGTCGGGCAGCAGGCCGAAGGCGTTTATCCCGTAGTCATAGTCGGCCCGATTCCACTGGACGATCACGCGCCGCTCGGAATCAGAACGATCATCGAGCCAGTAGACATTCGAACGATCATTCTGCTCCATGCGCAGGTCGCTCCAGAAGGGAGCCGCCTGGAAAACCGGCTGCGCCCCGTCAATCAGGGTTGCAGAAATTGCGTCGAGGCTGGCGTCCCCGCCGCTTGCGTAGTCGAGGAAATGTATGTAGCCGTCTGCGCAGACATTCATGAAGTCACGCGCCCGCCCGTCGATATAAAGCGGCTCATCGAAGTCCACCCGCTGGCAACAGTCGTCGCAGCCGCTGACCTCGGCAAGCAGGTGACCGCGGCTGCCGCCCGATTGGGAGTCGTAGCTCGAAAGATCGTCGAACCACTCCACTCCCCTGACGGCGTAGTCGCCAGCAGGCCTGCCCTGGGGCCAGAACAGGTAGTAGCCGTCGAAGTCGTCGCTGCCGGGCCCGCTGTCATTGAACACCAGTAGGCCGTTTTCGCCGGCCAGGCTTTGCGGGCTGCCGCCCTCGTCCACCAGCCCGATCGAAGCGTCAGCACCGTTGATCCTCCCCTCCTGGCACCAGTGGCCGTCGAGTGTCCCGTCGAAGTTGGTCTCCTTGGGATAGACGAATGCCATCATCCCGCTGGCCGGCCACCACTTCATCTCGAGCGTCATGATCGAACGCGTCGAGTCATCCTCGGCGCAGCCGTAGAAGGCTGCCCGGTGCCACTGGACTACCAGGTAGTCGTCGAAGTTGCCCTGTGTGCCGTCTTCGATCTGCCCGTCGGGGCCGGGCATGTGCTTGGTGTAGATCTCGCCGAAGCGGGAGAAGTCGCCGTAGGGCGTCGACGGATCGGCAGGCGGCTCCTGGCGCGGATCGTCTATGAAGGTCAGATCGTCCAAGAAAGCCCGTACCTGGGCCGCGCCGCTGCCGTCGTTTACCGGATCGCCGGGCTGATCTCCGGCGTCTGGGTCGAATACCGTCCCGCCGACGTTTGCGAAAGCGAACAATGTCTGGCTGCTGTCGGCCGGGGCCAACGGGTTGTCCTTGTTCATTAACACCACTCCGTTGGCCGAGATCGAGATGTAACGGTAGCGGCGGTTGTAGAACCAGAATCCCTCGGCCTCGGCTCCGAGTCCGTCGGGGGAGACGAATCCCAACTGCCCTGCCAGATCGAGCAGCACCGAGCCGTCGTCACAGGCCAGACGCTGTGCTTCGCTGGCCGGGCCGGAGCCCATGAAATCGCCGCAGTGGACCCCGGTGTCGTAGGGGCTTGCAAGGTCGAGAAGGTGCGGCCTGCCGTCGAAGGCGATGTCCTCGAAGACGTTGGCGTAGTCGAAGTCGGCAGCACGGCAGGTGTGCGCGCACGCTCCGCCGAAGCAGGCGTTGCCCAGGCAGGCGGCGACCCCCTTGGTACACGAATCGACCTGGACCTCCTGCGAGGTGCAGGCGCCCGACTGACAGACGGGCTGCAAGACGCGGTCGCCCTGCGCGTCGCAGCTTGGCTCGCCGCAGGGCGTGCCGTCATCCAGGTCGTGGTAGCTTGTGCATGCGTTGTTCAGACAGACGCCCTGCAAGGTGCAAGCGCCGGCGTCGGCGCAAGATTGCCCGTTTTCGGGATTGCCGGCCAGACCCGAGTCGGCCGGAAGCGCTTCATTCCACGGGCGGCAGGCTCCGAAATAGCACACGTAACGCGTGCAGGCGTTGCCAGAGCCGGGCGAATCGGGATCGTAGGTCGTATCGTAGAGTTGCCTGCAGGCACGCTCCTCCCAGCCGTCGGCGTCCAGGGGATTACCGTTGGAGGCCATCTGGTCGGCCGCGACCAGTCCGAAGAAACCGGCGAAGGTTACACAGGCCGATGGCGTACCGCCCAGCGGTCCGTCAATATCCAAGCAGCCCTCGTCGCAGGGAATTCCGTTTGTATCGCAGTTCGTCCCGTCTGGAGCCGAACCGCCGCCGCTGCAGTTTCCGGCACCGTCGCAAAGACCACGCACCTGGCACTGGCCCTCGGAGCCGCAGACCGAGTTGAGCGGTTCGAAGCCAGCGTCGGGAACGCAGGCGCCGGCAGCGCAGGTTGCGAACAGGCAGTCCCCATCATCGATATCGGCTGCGTCGCCGCAGGGTAGTCCCTCCGCCAGCGGATCGGCCGTGCCCACGCACTGGCCAGAGAGACATTCGTCCAGTGTGCAGACGATACCGTCGTCGCAGGGGTTGGTGTTGTCGTTGACCGCCGCACACGTTCCGCCCACGCATTGCAGGTCGGAGCAGGGGTCCTGGGGATTAGTACCATCACAGCCTGGGGCCGGACCATCGAACTGCAGGTTGGCGCAGCCCCCCTGGCCGTTGCACTGGTCTGCCGTGCACGGGTTGCCGTCGTCACAGCTCGTGTTGGGCACGTTGCCCCAGTCGTGTACCTGGCAGGCGCCGGCGTTGCACCATCCGTCGCAGCTGTCGCCGTTCTGGTCGAGATCGCAGGCCGAGAGATCGGGCGCCCTGCCTACAGCCACGCTGCAACTGCCCGCCTCGGAACACTCGAATGCTACGAAGCAGCCGCGATCGGCAGGCAGGACGGGGTTTCCGCCGAGGTCGACTATACCCGCCGATGCGGGCGGCGAGCAGGTTTCGCCGTAGCCGCTGGGAGCGTCACCGGCCCGACATAAACCGTCGGCACAGGCTCCGTAAGCTGTGCAGGTCGTCTCCCCGTCGTCGCACTCGTTGCCGTTTTGCAAAGAGCTATCGATTACGCACAGGCCCGCAAGGCACGCCTCGGCGTAGCATTCCAGCCGGTGGCCGGCGGGCAGGTCTTCGGGCACGGGCAACTCGAGGTCAACCACGTCGCAGGGCGAGCCGTCGGGCAGGCTTGTCACATGACACTCCCCAGCGAGACACACACCATGATTCTCTAGACAAGGATTTATGGGCACGACGTGGCAGCGGGTTCCGTCCGGCAGGAACACCAGATCCACCGTGCCGGAGGCGGCGTTGAAAACCGGCCGACTGCACTCGTTGGTATCATCGGCCAGGCGGCTGACCTCAACGCATTCGCCGCGATAGTTGCAGCGTCCGACGGTCGATGGATCGCCGTCCATCTCACAGGGCGTCGCCGAATCGGACGCCGGCTGCGCGTTGTCGAAGTCGGGGTCATTGGGATCATCGCTGGTGAACTTCTCGGCACAGATTCCCGATTGGCACATGTCCGCGCCGTCGCAAGGGTTGGCGTTGACACAACCGCCGCCCTCGTTCGAGACTTGCGGCAGGCAGGCCGAGACCCCCAGCCCGCTGACATCTCGGCAGTAACCCACGTTGCAGACAAGGTCTTCGGCAGCCAATCCCAGCCCCACCAAGTCGTCGGCGGTCAACGAACAGCCCGTCCCGTCGGCCACCGGGTTTATCAGGCAGTCGGCGTTGGCGTCGCAAGCCGGGGCGTTGCAACGCGTGTCGTAGTCACCACAGGGATCGTCCAGGTGTGAAGCCAGATTAGGATCTGCCAGGCAAGCGCCGGCCTGACATGTCAGGTCGCGGCAGTCGCTGAACTGACCGCAGACGATGCCGTCCGTCAGGTTGGCGCCGTCCACGCAGCGGCCCACACCGGCCACGTCCTCACAGTGGTGCTCGCGGCACGGGTTTGACCCGTTGCACACCCGCATGTCGCTCACCGGGTGCAAGTCGACGCAGACGCCCTTGTCGCAGGCGCCTTCCTCGCACTCGTTGGTCGGGCTCGGGCACAGCAGTCCGTCGTTGGCTCCGTCGCGCACACCGACACACTCGCCCGCCCGGCAGGCGCTGGTGGCCGTGCACGGATTGCCGTCATCGCAAACGACTCCGTCCGCCGCCGCGGCGACCACAACTCCCCTGATCAAATCGCAGGCGTATTCGCGGCATTCGACACCCGCGCCGATGATGCCGGCCGGGTCGCGAAGCTGATCGTCGGGATCGGGATTATCGACGTCGGGGACCTCGTTGGCCAGGGCCAGCAGGTCGCGACCCGGCAAGCAAGCCGCGTCGTGGCAATAGTCGCCCGCGGTGCAAGCGCTACCGTCGCTGCAGGGCGTGCCGTGGGGTTGGCTGGTCCCGCCGCACTGGCCGTACATGTGGCAGACGTCGCCGAAGGTGCATCCGTTGCCGTTGTCGCAGGCTTGGCCAACCTTGTTCAGGTCAACCACGAAATCGACATGTCCTGTGCGCGTGTTGCACTCGCGCATGCGGCAGGACGGGTTTAGATCCAGCCCGCCCTGTACCGGCGCGGTCTGCACAACCTGGGCGTTGACGATAGCCGCGCACTGGCCATTCT
This sequence comes from uncultured Myxococcales bacterium, assembly GCA_964640665.1. Lineage (GTDB taxonomy): Bacteria > Myxococcota > B64-G9 > B64-G9 > B64-G9 > DATKYQ01. The sequence goes on along the minus strand of CAZXHT010000010.1, from coordinate 38,059 downwards.
GGCAGGTCCAGTTGACACAGTCGCCGTTGGTGCGCCCGGCGTCGGGGTCCTCGCAGTCGACCCGGTCGAGGCTGTTCATGTGCGGGTTGTCGCCCGCGCCAAGCGCGCATTCGTACTGCAGGCATGGATTGGCGACGTCCTCGTCCGTAATTCCCCAAAGATCCAGTTCGGCGGCTTCCTCGGGCGTATAGGGTTCGTTTCTGCGGGCGCCGTTAGCGTCGCAGAAGTCGCGGGTGCACTCGTCGCCGTCGTCGATCGTCTCGCCGTTGACGTCCACGGTGTAGTCGCCGCTGCAAATCCCGTCCCGGCAGGCATCGGCCGAAGAGCACACGTCGCCGTCGTCGCAGGACGTACCGTCGAGCGGGGCCGGGTCGTGGGTGATCTCCCCGCTGGCCGGGTCACAGCTATCCTCGGTGCAGGCGTTCTCATCATCCAGGCCTGGTAACGAAGTTCCCGTGCAGACTCCCGCCGCGCAGGTGTCCGCGACGGTGCAGGCATCGCCGTCGTCGCAAGGCGTGCCGTCATCAGCCTGCGCGCAGTCGATGCCGCTGCCGTAACAATAACCCCGCCCGTCAACCGTCTCGCGATACTCGAGCCCCAACCCCTCGCAGAAGTCCTTGTCGATGGAAGTACCCGACCCACCGCAGGCCTGAAACACCAATGGCATGCAACTCCATACCAGCCAAACCGCTAACGACTTGTGCCCGGCAGTTCTCATCGAATTACTCCTTTGCAATGAATCTCCATTAAAAACACCTTTGTATTTGAGCACGGACACCCCGCGGGCGTCAATTGCACCGGGAAAAACAACTTGCGGCATCGAGCCGAATGGAGATAGGTCTTTGCGAGTGTCTTGGGACAAAGCAATTGACCGTTTTCGCGGAAGGACAGGATTTGCAGCCCTGCTGCTGCTGACGGTCTCGTCGTTTCTTGTTCGATTCTTGTTCCTTTCGTCCAACCCCCACCCATTCGGATTTGACGGCTACTACTACGTCACACAGCTGACCAGGTTCGTCATTTCCGGTCATCTACACAGTCCTGAATCTTCATGGGTCCTATGGCTCATGGTGCCTCTCAGGTTTGTATTGGGAGACTCCATACTGGCGGTCAAGCTAGCCGGTGCCGTCCTTGCGGCCCTGTGTGTACCAGCCGCCTTCTGGGCGGTTAGTGCCTTTGGTTCGAAGCGAGCGGAAGGCTACAGCAAGGATGATTTTCACATCGCTCCCTGGCTGGCTGCTGTCTGGGCTGCCGGGTCTCCCGTCTTGAGCCTGATGGCCGCAGAATTTCCGAAAAACCTCGGCATGATTACGACAGGGCTTTGCTTCTGGGCTCTGTGGTGGAGCAAACCCAACGGCAAATTGCACTGGCTGGGCCTGGCGATCTTCGCATTGCTGACTTTTACCGCCCATCGCCTGGGTATCCTCCTGCTTCTGATAGTCATCGTCGGAACGCTTATCGAGCGCTGGATGCAACCCGGGATTTTGCAAGCTAAAAAGACAAAAGCCTGGTTATTGCCCGCGCTTTTCGCCGGCATCGCGGTTTCATTCGCATGCTTGAGTTACTTTTTACCCAACTTGTTGCATCCAAGCGATCTGGAACGTCTGAAAGGCGCTTTGGGCACTCGACCGGCCTGGCTGCCCTTTGCCTATTTCGGCCTCTGGTCTCCATCCTGGGCCTTACGGATCGAAATTGGCGCCGGATGGCCCTTGCTGCTTCTCATGGGTTCGGCTTTTTTTCGAACGAAAGAGATGCGCCCATGGTTGATCGTATTCGCAGCGACTTTCCTGCTTTGTAACTTTCCCTTTTGGAACAGCCACAGGCTGGATTTGGGATTTCGATTAGGCCTGCTCGGCCCGCTGTCAACCCTGTTTCCCGTCATCCTGCTGTTGTGGTTCCGCCGGCCGAAGGCCGTATCCCGAAGACACTCTGTCGTTGTTGCAGGCGCTGCCCTTTGCTGTCTGGGCTGGTTTTGCCTTTCGCCCCTGGGAGTCCAAACGGTGAGAATGCCGCCGTATGATCGATATCGGGCAATGGTTGCCCGAATTCCCAAACCCTATCCCAAGAAAGTGATCGCTCATTCCGGGATGAATTTTTATTATGGTCATCTGACACGCCATCCGGCCGTGGCCTGGGCTCCTCGGCCATCCGAAAAGCGAAAAGAGATCTTCCGGATTGCCTGGGGCATTGACGACGGAGAATGGCTGGCATTTCTGAAAGACCATGACGCCAAAGCGACGCCAAGGAGACTCGATCCGGACTACACCTACTTGCGTGAAGACGACTGGGAAGAATTTGTCCGCCGGGCAGAAGAATCCGGTGACAAGGATCTGCTCGAACGCATCTACTCTTCAAAAAATCCCCATCGACCCAAGCCGGAATACTTGCTGAGAAACTGGAATAACGAGTTCAGAAAAACAGATCGGTAATGGCCTTGCCCTCCACCACGATTGCATTTCTTCCAACCAGGGTCTTGTAGATCTCGGTGAATTTCTCGCCTTCATGGCATAAATTACAATTACCGCCATTATTGTATCCAAAGTAGCTTATGCGGTTTTTTCCGCATGCCATCTTGAATCCAGCCGGGCTTTTTGCCCATTTGCGTACAAGCGCTAAAAAACGCTTGGGGCCCAAATCTTCGATTCTGGCAATCCTCAGGCTGCCACCGACGATTCGCGTTTTTGTGTTTTTTGTAACCACCTCGTAGCTCTCGCTTATGTCTTGTCCGGTCTGTTGTCTACGTGCGTAAAGATCCACCCTGCTCCATGGTCCCCTCTTGCCGCGATTGCTCCTCGGCACCCAAATTCCCTCGATGGACTCGGAGACAATCTTGGCTTCATCCCCTATGGCAATCTGGCTGTAGTAGACAAAGCGATGGTTGGATCGCAGCCTGAGCTTGCGAAGTCCGAAGTCGCTGAGTTTTCTGTCCTCGGCTATTTCCGCCGACCCGCTGTAAAGACGACAAAAGCTTTCGTACTGCCTGTCCATCACGGAATACAGCGGTTGGTTGGCCAAGCTTTTCTTGAGTTCTGAACTCAGCTTTGCCTGGTCGTCGGTCCCTATCGTGAAGTAGCCATTCTTGTCGCTGAAACGCAGCTCGCTTATCACCAGGTCCGGGTAGCGTTTGCCCGCTTTGGTCTTTGCGATCTCGAGCGTCAGCTTCTTGATTCTGCCTTTGGAACTCCAGTCAACTACTGAAGGTCCCTGCTTGTCCGGGACCACCAATTCGGCAACAGGGCCCTGATCGGCCGAAACCTTGAGACTCGCGACCCGTGCGTTTTTAATAAAATGATCCCTCGATCGTTGATAGCCGTTGTAGATCTGAATTCCGGTGATTTCTTGCGGCTTATCAAATGTGACCGTAATTCTCTCACCCTTTCCGAGCCCGGCCACACCCTCCACCCAGCCATAATCCACACTTTGGTCGAACAAATATGATTTATGATAGGCCGCCTCGGGCTTCAAGGTTGAGCTCACCTCGACTCCGGCCCTGGCCGCACGAGGCGGCTTGACATCCAGCTTCTTCTGGCCACGAAAGAAAGTTACTTCGCCTATACAAGCTCCGGCCTTGGCGTTGTTGAAACGCAAGAACAAGGATCGTAGCGACAGCTCGCCTTTCGCCGACAAGATAATCTTGGCGCTGCCCTTGACCCGGCTGACCCGTCCCCTGACGGAATTCACAAAGGGAATCACATCAAAATCAGTGCTGTCGGGACAGGACGTTATTTCAACATGACTGACCCCGGTGGAGTCTTCGAAGCGAAACAGAACACCCTCCAGCCGAGGGTCGCCCGCCGGTTGCCAGCCGCTTTGCGCTTTGCCGTCCAGAAGATTACCGGCATCTTCGCCGGACGTGACCTGTAAAGCCTGCAGCCTCAGGGTGTCCTGCCCTGCCAAGAGACTGCGGCCAAAAAACATGGCGACGATAACAAGCAAGACAGCCTTCTTTTCAACTATCATGACGATTTTCCTCGGCTTGGTTTTGGCTTTTCATAAATATAGTGTCCGGCCGCCGTATGCAGGTCTGAATCAGATATATCCGAAAAGCGTCTGCTCAGGAAATCTCTCCGGAGTCCAGCCACGCCCTGCAACTGATCTCCTTCATTCAGCCAGATATTGTCCGGCAACACCAGACGCAACAAGCTGCGCTTGGCAAATCCCTTCTCTTCGAAGACAGACGCCACTTCATCCGGAGGCATACGATTGTGATACAGAAGCCTGCTGCGATGGCTCATGTTATAAATAAAATCCGGGTAGCGGTAATGATTGAGAAAGGGGATGCCGTGATCAAAATGGTACAAATGATCCCGATGATCGAACACCGGGGCCAGCAATCCTCCCGGGCGCAAAACGCGAAAAGCCTCATCCAGCCAGTCTCGCAACAGGGAAGGCGGATAATGCTCCAGCTGCCCTCCGCAATAAATGATATCGACGGATTCGTCTTGTATCGGAATCCCGGCAACCGGACATCCTTGCACGTAACGGCTGCCGGTCTCTTTGAAAAACTCGTCCAGAGTCTCGCACCATCGAAGGCTGTTGAGATGATCGATTCTGCCTTGAGGGACTCTTCCCATCGCTTGCGCCTTGTCTACCAGATCCAAACTCTGGTTGATCGCAAAAACCAGGTGACGAATCAGCATGGTCGAGTCCATCCGCCCGGTGTTGACCAGAACACCGCCAGAACCGGAAATCAGGTAGTTGATACAAGGCCAAAACGGTGTCCAGCCGACCTCGTGGATGTAGATGCGTTTTCTGTTGAAAGATTTTCCATAGACCTTCTGGATTGCGCTGAAGGTTGACGGCCAAACCCTGTGCAGCTTGACGATGTGACTTCGCTGCGTATCGAACCAGTTGCGGGTAATGTGGCGATATAGTTTCTCACCCTTTTGACTCAGGCCGAAGGCGGCCAGTCCCGATCCCTTGGCCAAGGCGCGAATCATCTGAGCTCCACAAGATCATCGGGCACGGGGTACTGTACACGTCCACGGTTATGGGCGAGGATCTCTTGGCGCAGTAGTTTTCCCCGCTTATTGTGAATGGTTCGATGGATTTCGTTCTCACGCCAAATCACTCCGTCAGGTTCCTTGGTAAACCGGTGATTGACTTCCCGGATACTGATGCTCAACCCGATGTCTGTCTCTGAACATATTTCACCGTGCAAATGGCCGTCCTCGACTTTCAGGCCGATACGAATAGCTTCTTTGTGCGGGTTTTGCATGCGCAGATCATGATAATTGAAAAACACGGTCGCCCCACAGCCGAAGGGAACCGTACGGCGATGGTCGGGGAACAGATCAAAAGCATGACGGTGACGTTCGACTATCTTCAATCCGGCCCGGATACCCAGCCAGTACAGCAGGTTGCTGACCTGACAGGAACCGCCCCCGATTCCTGCAGACTCCCGCCTATCGTGCAGCTCCAGCCCGAGAGCGAAACCGCGAAGCCGGCTGGGTCGCCCTACCAGCGCGTGGTACGAAAACAGCTCTCCCGGTTGCAGCACCACGCCGTCGATGGCGCCGGCTACCAGACCCACGTTATGTTCTTTGCCTTTCTGCAGGGCAACTGAGCTGACAGTACCCGGGCGCTGCAAGGGAGACGAACCTTCGGCCAGATGATGAGTGAAATCCTCCGGCGAAGTCCGCTTGAGGCTTATCAAGGCGCGATACTTAATATCGTCTATAAATCGCCTGCCGCGGAGAATCTCGACCCGAAGCCCGAACGGAATCGCCTGGCGCAGCATTGCAACCATATGCGACCAAAGTGGCACGGAATCTTTATCGTTCATAGCGTTCATCTTGAAGTGTGTGCAACATTGATCAACTAGGGATAGTTACTCCACCCGGAAAAAGACTCGCCCAAGGCCACCATCACGATGGTGACCCTGAAATTCATATTTTCGTAGTTGGGCCACTCGTCCCAGCAGGCGCCGTCGACGTTGTAGCGGGTGACGTTGCAGCCCGACTCCCCGCGCAGGACCACCCGGATCAGGAAGCGCTCCGGATGAGAGTAGTCCAGGGGCTCGTCCTGCGCGCCAATCGATCCATGGGTACACCCGAAGACCAGCGGCGTCATTGCACAGAACAACACACCCAATGTGAAACATGGCTTATACACGTGGTCTTTCCTCCGGAATCACCGGCCAACATAAAGATGCTTTAATGGATGTATGGGCCGACTTCAAGTTTCTACCAACTCAAGATTCTCTTCAGGTCTCCCTTCCCAGAGCAACAGTCGCGATCCATGTCGCGATTTGTCGCGATTGTGCGTCGTGATATGTCGTGATACTCGTCGTTACTTATTGTTCTTCAATACGTAAAGAGACTGCCGGGCGGCGCCCTTTCGTTCGATTAGACCTAAGTCTTCCATATTCCGCAGGTCACGCTGAAGGGTTCGTCTGTTGACTTCGGGGCATAAGGCCTCAAGGATCCTAATGTGCATCTCGTCATGTTCGTGCAGGAAGTCGAGTGCTCTTGCCTGACGCTCATTAAGTTCATGATGTCTAACGATCAGATCGGCGCGCATCGCCTTCTTGCCGCGCTCCACCGTTTCCCGCATCTGTGTTGCCAATGCCTCCACGAAGTACTCCAGCCAGCCGGTCATTTCCATCTTGCGTTCGCGCACGCTCTGAATGGCACGGTAAAAGGCGACCCGGTTACGGTCATAGTATTCGCTGATGGTAAAGAGTCGCTTGAAATCATAGCCTGAGCGGTAGAGGCACAGCGTCGAGAGCAGCCGAGAGGTGCGTCCGTTTCCATCCAGAAACGGGTGGATGTGCACAAGCTGGAACTGGGCGATCCCGCTGATCAGAACGGGATGCGTTTCTTTCTCTCGGTTCAGCCAGTTCACCAGTTCCGACATCATGGCGGAAATGTCACGCGGAGTTGGAGGTGTGTAGACTATTTCTTGCGTAGCGGAATTGATCACATAGTTCTGAATCCTGCGGTACTCGCCTGGAGCAGCCGCCCCGCCACGCACGCCCTCGACCAGTCGTTTGTGAATCCCGCGGATCATCTCCTCGCCGATGGGCTTGCCGCTGTCGAGGTACTCGGATACGAAATCGAATGCACTGCGATAGTTCAAAAGTTCCCGGGTATCGTGCGGGTCGGCCCCGGGAACCTCCTCGCCCACCCACAGGCGTTTGGATTGTTCCAGCGTCAGACGTGTGCCCTCGATGTGGGTGGTGTAGTGAGCCTCCAGCACCAGTGCCCGCTCACCCATCCGTCGAATCCAGTCTTCAGAGAGCGTCGCGGCTTCCAGGAATCCCCGCGCCCGCTCAATGCGCGTGAGTGCAGCGGTGATCGAGTTTGTGATCGTAAACCTGGGCTGAAAGTTGCTCCCCGGCATTAAGCGACCTCCCTGCTCACATCCGTCTGCCCGTCACCGCCTCAGTGCCGTCTTTCCACGCACCTCTCATGGGTCCCCGTCAAACGAGAGTTGAACACGGCTTGCCCACAGCCGTCAATTCGGCTCTTACTTGCTTTGCAGCACGGCTACCGGGTTCCAGTCGTCAGACGGGCCGTCGCCCTGACCGGCCAGGCGCTCGAGGTAGAGCGCGGTCACCCTGTCTTGCGGATTGGCTTCGTGAAAGACACCGAACTCCCGGCGGGCCTTCTCGAACTCTCCCTTGCGAAATGCGGCCAGGGCAGCCTGGAAGCGGGACAGATCCCGGTAACGCGCGATGGTGTAATCCTCTCCCGAGAGCAGCTCGAAGACGGACACCGCCAGCGACTTGCCCTTAACCTGTACGCGGTCTATCTCGCGAAACTCGAACCCTTCGCCGGCCAGCTTGCGGGCGCGCTCTCCCAGGATGCAAAATACGCCGTACCTGCGGGTCAACCCCTCGAGCCGCGACGACAGGTTGACCGCGTCGCCCACCACCGTGTAGTCGAAACGCTCGGCCGAGCCCATGTTGCCCACCACCATCTCTCCGCTGTTTATCCCTACCCCGATGTCGAGATCCAATCCCTTGCCGGCAAACAGCGGACGAATTTTCTCGAGTTCGGCATGCATCAGCAGAGCGCAGCGCAGGGCCCGGGCGGTATGATCGGGTTGCGGCAGGGGCGCTCCGAACACCGCCATCAAGGCGTCGCCGATGTACTTGTCCAGCAGGCCGCCGGATGCCAGCACCGCCCGGGTCATGGGCGTGAAGTAGTCGTTCAAAAGCGCCGTCAGTTCCTCGGGGGGAATCTGCTCGGAGATATTGGTAAAACCCCTTATGTCCGAAAACAAGACCGTCAACAGCTTGCGTTCGCCGCCAAGCGATAGCGCGCCCGGGCTTGCGAGCAGCCCGCGAATGACCTCGTCCGAAAGATAGTGGGCGAAGGCCCGGCGCAACTTGCGCCTTTGAGCGCCCTCGCCGATATAAGAAAGCGCAAGGCAGACAAGCAGGACGGAGATGAAGACCCCGCCCGGCGCGGCCGCGGCCAGCCAGGTGTTTTTCGCCGCGAAAAAGTACTGGCTGACAACCAGGTAGACAATCAAGCCGGCGCCGGACCCGGATACCCTCAACCAGGGGGCCAGCGAAAGGCGCGGCCAGAACAACGCTGAAATCAACAGCCCCAGAGCCAGGCAGACAAGCGCATCCAGCCAGGGCGGTGATCGGACGATGAAGTCGCCGCGCAGCAGGTTGTCCACCGCTGTGGCTTGCAGTTCGACCGCGGGAAAAGTTGTCTGAAAAGGAGTGCGGGCCGAGTCGTGGCCGAACTGTGTGATACCCAGAAGAACTATCCGACCGGAAAGCTCCTTCTCGGAAACACGGCCCGATAGCAAGTCGCTCATCGAGATCGTCTCGAACGTGCCTGCCGGTCCGCGGAAATTGAGATAGAACCCGTCTCGCCGGTTGAGCTTTATCGCCTGCCCGCCAATGTGCACGCTGTGATCTATTCCCAGGTAGGCTAGCCTGCCTCGCCCCAGCCCCCGGTAACCCGCGACAAGCTGTGCCGCAAGCGACGTATACAACCCGCCCGCGAAACCCATAACCAACTTCATTTCGCGCACCGTGCGCGTTCTGTCTTCGAATACGGTCACCACGCCCAGCCCGCGGGCCGCACGACAAAAGGCGGGCAACGAGGCCATCGCCGATTCCATCTGCGCGGGCTTGTAAAGCCCGGGCACACTTTGACCGAAGCGCCCCTTGGACAGGATTTCGCCGTCCGCGGCATGGTCCCCGACGTTGCCCTTGTTTCCCAGGTGCATTGCCAGAATCACGTTGCCGACCCCGGCGATGGTGCCTGCCAGACGCTGATCTCCCTGCGTCTCTTTCCAAATGCGCCTGAGCAAATCCAGCGGGCCGTCTCCAGCAACACCCTCTGCTTCGTCGCCCGAAACAGCACGGGACGAAAAAAAATCGTCTAGCGCTTTTTGCAGATTTTCCGGCAACAAACGTTCGGGCTTTGAGAAAAAACTGTCCACCCCGATTACCTTCGGATCGGCCCGGCCGACCGCGTCGATCACTCTGGTCCAACCCGCGCGACGCTCGAAGATGGTCGGGTCGGCAGCGTAGCTCTTGTCGTCGAAGACGACCAGGACTGTCTCGGGCCCAGGCTCTAAGGGGCCACGGATTACAAAACGAAGGTCTTCAGCACGGCGTTCGAGTGTCTCTAGTAAATCACCCAATATTGGCAGGCTTAGACCGTAGCGGTTGGCGCCGGCCAATGCGGACAGCAATACGCTCAGTAGCAGTCCGGAAAGCAGAGGATTACGCAACCGGATCAAGGCAGGGGAACCTCGAAGATTACCCAGCCGTCGGCCGGTCCCAGTGTCATTTTCTCGTTCAGGTGTCTTCCGGCCAGACAGGACGGTAACGGCAATCCGCCGCCCAGGATGATTCGCACGACTTTGTGGCCGGCAAGCTCGATTCGTAGTTCGACCGAGCGCGGCCGCACCGCCTTCGGCAGTCCGGCGACGGCCCGACCCAAGCAAACCGACAGATTGCTGTCGTTGATCATCCTGGCCACTAGCTCAGGCGCCGGCCCCTTCTCGACTCTCTCCTTGTCGCCGACGCGCGTGCGCCACATCAACGCGACCACCTGACCAACACCCGCCCCACCGGGTGGGGCCGCCATTTTTTCGGACGTCTCGTCCACATCGGCGGCGCGACTCGATTTACTCGGCGCCTTGCGCGCCCTTGCCGTCATGGTCTTCTTCTCGAGTTTCACGACCCGAAGCGGAGCTTGAGACTCTTCCGCGGCGGCCTCCTTCTGCTCTTGCTGCGCCGGCACAGTCTCGGCGCCCGTCAGGCGCGCGTGCCAGCCGGCAATGCGTTCGCCCTGCTGCTGTTCCTCTTTCGAAAGCAGTCGATCGAGTTGCGCGGCCAGCCCCTGGCCGGCCCGCGGCGCACTCAACAAAACAATGTCCTTGACCCGCAAGGCGACCCCGGCGTCCACACGCACCAGATAGCCGTTAGTCAGACGCAACACCACGAAGCCCTTGTCCGGTGCCTCGATCTCGTCTGCGATAAGCAGCGGCAAGCTTGGCCTGGCGTCGAAGACAAATCCCGACGCCGCCCGGATCTTGGCTGGGCCTGATACGATCTGCACGAAGGCACGCGCATCTCCGCTGCCTGCCGCGGCCGGCCGTACCACCTCTCGCGGCGTTGCCGATTCGGCGGTGCAAGCCGAAAACATAAGAACAACCGCAACCATCGAGATCCTGTGCGTCATGGCAGTCCTCCCGGCGATCTACTATGATCGTTGGTAGTACCTTATAATATACGTGCCGCGAAGGAAAAGGTTGTTTGAATCCGGCGGTTCAGTGCTTGAACGACCTCTGACCGGTGAAGACCATCGTGGCGCCATTCTCGTTGCAGGCCTCTATCGACTGGTAGTCGTTCAGCGACCCGCCCGGCTGGATGACGGCCTCGACCCCTTCGCGCAGGCCAACTTCGATACCGTCGCGGAATGGAAAGAAAGCGTCCGAGACCATGACCGTTCCCGGCAGGCCACCCTTCATCTCACCCACCCGCGCGTCAATCGCGGCCTTTTCATCTCCGTCTTCGAGGTCGGTATACGGCTTGGCGTGCTTTTCGAAACAAATGCGATCGGCAAGCTTTCTATAGGCCTTATCGCGCGCGATCTCGGCCACGCCCACCCTGTCTTGCTCGCCGGTGCCGATGCCCACCGTCGTGCCGTCCTTGACGAAGATAACCGAGTTCGAGGTCACTCCGGCCTCGACCATCCAGCCAAAGAGCATGTCGTCATACTCGGCCGGTGTCGGCTCTCGCTCGACGCGGTAGTGCTTGCCCTTGTAATCCGTCTCGGCCAACTTGAGATCTTCCCTGCTCCTGGCTTTTGGCAGGAACGACTGCTGCAGCACCAGCCCGCCGTCGATCAGCGCCTTGAAATCTACGAAGCGCCTTAGCGCAAAGTCACGCAGGCGCTCGATGTTGCGAATCTCCATGATGCGCAGGTTTTTGCGCCGCGCCAGAATATCGACCGCGCCCTGCTCGAACCCGGGCGCCACAACCACCTCGGCGTAGCGCCGTGAGATCTCCTCGGCGGTGGTCTTGTCCACGGGCCGGTTGCAGGCGATGCATCCGCCGAAGGCGGCCACCCTGTCGGCCAGGTCGGCCCGCACGTAGGCCTGCGCCAGACTCTCGCCCAGGGCGACACCGCAGGGGTTGTTGTGCTTCATGATCGCAACCGCCGGCTTCTCGGTCAGGTTGCGCAGGATGTTCAAGGCGTTGTCGGCATCCGTAAGGTTGGTCTTTCCCGGATGTTTGCCGAACTGGTGCAACTCGGCGCCGCAGACCAGATCTTCTCCCGGGCCTATGAAATGCACATCGCCCAGAGTGAGATTGCCGTTCACCAGCCGGTAGAGTGCGGCCTCCTGCCCCGGGTTTTCACCGTAACGCAACCCCTTGCGCACGCCGTCGACCACCCAGGTCACCTTGGCATACACCAGAGTCTGGCGCTCGTCGCCCGTGCCAAAGGAAATTTCGAGATCCTCGGGGAAGTGATCGTCCAAAAGCGTGCGATAGGCCTTCTTGAGATCTTCGGCCATTGGTCAAACCTCCTGTTTATCGTAACAACTTTCCACCTCAGCGTCGGCCCTCTCGGCTAAAAAACGCGAGATGTGGGTATCATAGGCCGCGCTGTGAGCGAAGGCCTTCTTGGCCAGCCCGAAACGGGTTTTCAGATCCAACCGTCCGCCGCTGCTCTTCAGCTTTTTCAGTAGATTCTGGTAGTCGGCGGGATCGGTGACCGAGGCCACTCTCAGGTAGTTCTTGGCCGAGGCACGTACCATGCACGGGCCGCCGATGTCGATGTTGGCCCTGGCCTGCTCGACCGTCACACCAGCTTGCGAGACGGTCTCCTCGAAAGGATACAGGTTACAAACCACCATATCGATTGGTACGGAACCCGTGCGCTCCAGGTCGGCCTGGTGATCCTGATTGTACTTTTCAGTCAGCAACCCCAGGTAGATCTTGAAGTCGAGCGTTTTTACCAACCCACCCTGGGTCTCGGGTTGACCCGTGTATTCGGACACCGGCATCAAGTGCTTGGCGGCCGAATCGGCTCCCAGTATTTCGGCGATGCGCTTGTAGGTGCCTCCGGTTGAAAAAATCTTCAGCTCGGCGTTTACCGACACCAGACCCGGAACCAGGATGTCCAGTCCGCGCTTGTCGGACACACTGATTAGCACCTGCCGCACATTGACCCAGTCATCGACTTGACTAACTACGTTACCCGCCATGTGCTACCTCCTGTTAG
>CAZXHT010000010.1:0-25252 GCA_964640665.1 uncultured Myxococcales bacterium | reverse complement strand
TGTTAGGTCGTGATCTTCACGCGCTTGCAATCGAGTGTAATCTTGTTCTCGGCGTACAGCCTGATCGCCTCGGGATAAATACGATGCTCCACCTCAAGGCCGCGCTTCCTGAGATCGTCGATGCTGTCTGTGGCCAAAATCGGCACAGGCGCCTGCATGATCACCGGCCCGGTGTCCACCCCGGCATCGACGAAGTGAACCGTGATCATTGTCTCCGAAAGCCGTTCGGGGTGATCCGGCAGCATCCCCAGCGCGAACTCGTAGCCGTGTGCCCCCTGGTAGGCCTTTGTGTCTGCCGGGTGGATGTTGATCACACCGGGCAGGCAGCGTTTGCCGTCATGGAAAGCATTCAGCAGCGTGCCGGTCACAACGCGCATGTAACCGGCCAGCACCACCAGCCCGATCTCGTAGCGGCGTATGCGGCGGACGATCTCGGCCTCGTGCGCGGCGCGGTCGGGAAAGTCGCGGTGTGAGACTACCTCGGTGGGAATTCCGGCTTCCCGCGCCCGGGTAAGACCGTAGACGCCGGGCTTGTTGCTGACCACCACCGCCACCTGGGCTGGAAAATCAGAATTATTGCAGCTATCGATAATCGCCTGCAGATTTGTACCCCCTCCGGAGATGAAAACCGTCAGGCGAAGCTTATCGGTCATCGATCACTTCCGTGTCAATCGCCATGTGACTATGCCACAGGACCAATCACCGGAAAAGACAAAAACGTGCCCTATTTCACTTTATTTGATCGAGCATCCGCCTGGCCAGCGTCTCCACCGGCTGGCCGAGGTGATCGGCCTCGCCCTTGTGATTCTTGATGATATCGTCAAGCAGCCTGCGCGCCATGGCAGGGTCGGTCTTGCGGTAGATCCAGTTGGCCATGGCCAATTCGGCCATCGTGGCCGGGTGCTCATTGAACTCGCACAGAGAATCGCTATAGCGCTCTTCCGTCATGCGCCAATATTCACCAGCTTTCTTGCGCCGCTGATCGAGAGTCAGCGAGCGAGCGCGCATGTAGTGCTGGCCCAGCTCGTAGGCGGCGCATCCGGCCCTGTTTGTCTCAGGATACTCATTGAGCAATTTCTCGAGCTTGGTGATCGACTCGGGGTTGCCCCGCGGGCGGCGGCCTTCGAACCACAGTTTTTCCATCTGCTTGTGACGCTCTTCGCCCAGTTTGCTCCTGTCGGCGTACCACTTTGCGTGAAACTCGTGCCCCAGCTTGAGCAACTTGCCCGAATCCGCATCCTTGCCCGCTTCTGCAATCTGTTTCTCACGCACTTCGTCCGGCATCACGCGCCGCTCGCGGTCTTGCGCATAGCGCCGCCCCGGCTCGGCGGGTTCGGGAGTATTGTCCACCGGCTCCGATATCGCGGGTGCAACAGGCGGCTCTTCGCTGTCGAAAAGCACTAAGACTATCAAACCGCCTACTACAAACACGCACAGCGCGCCGACAATAAGTAAGCCACGCATAAGCTCCTCCCAACCCTAAAAAGACATCTCTTGGAACATATCACTTATTCATCCCTCCCCCAAGGCCGTTGTCACAATGCTCTGCATGGTTCCCTGCCATTGTATCCGGGTGCATCACCCGGGAGGACGTGGTACCCTCTTTGGCGGAGGAATGAAATATGAAGCAAGCCGTAACCGGGCTTTTCGTTGTCTTCTTCCTGTGTGCCTGCGGCGAAGGCCAGAAAGGCTCCAGTTTGCCCATGGAACTGCCCTTCAGTCTCGAACGCGACGACGTGGGAGTACCGCTGAGCGAGGCCGAAATCACCGCGTTCACCAAGCGGATTACCGGATTCTGGAAGCAGGTGGACTACTTTACCTGGGTTTACGAAACCAGCCACGGGATGGACGCTTCCAGCGGATACCCGGACTACCTGATCTGGTGGCACGACGTGGACGCGGTCAAGACGGGCGACTTGGTCAGCTTCAGAAACAACGGCGCCTACGGGGGCAGCCACAACAACGCCGAGCCGACCTCGCTGGTCTTGATCGCGGCTATCGGCGGGTACCTGTCCAGCGGCGATCCGGCCATGAAAATGGTGGTGGAACAGTTCATCAAGTCCTACACCGCAGTCATGCTGGGATTCGTCTACGACCAGAACGATCCGCTGCAGCACATCATGGCCAGAAACATCGTGGCCCACAACCATGCCTTCAGCCTGCCCTCCGGGAAAAACAAGGCTGTGGACTACACCGACTGGTACTCGACCTACGAGGGCTGGAACGCCAACCGGTACCATTACACCGCAAACCCCACTTGGGGCGACATCTACGTGACCAGCATGCGCTCCAAGGACGACGTCCCCTTCATGTACAGGGCCGCCGCCTGGTTCCCCTACCTGCTGGAGTTCGCCAAAGACGAATCGGTTCGCCGGGCCGCCGAAGAAGCCTTGTCGCTTATGCATGCGTTTGCCAAAGACATCGTGGACTCGGGCTACCGTATCCGCTCCAAGAACGCCGAGGGTAAACCCTACATTCCCGAGGAGGATCTGGCCTCCTTCGTGGGGTACACCAACGTGTTTCCCGACGCGGAGTGCGATTCACGCCTGGCCAGCGCGCTGTTGGGCTACGGCGAACCGCTGGACGTCGACTGCGGCAGCGGGCAGGGCAGCGGGTACGACAAGATCGCCGGGGCGGGTCATTACTTCAACTACTCGATCATCGACAACTTCCACATGGTGGCGGTGCTTCTGGCCTTGACTCACGACTACGACCAGGTGGCCGAGGATCTGCTACGCGGTTGGATCACCCGTTTGGAGCGCTACCGGGACCCCGAGGGCGGCGAGCCCGGCTGGGACGACCAGGACTGGGAGCGGGACATCTCGCTGTACCTCCTGCAGGGCGCGGCGGTCGGCATGCCTCTGACCTTCGAGGAGGCGCGCGAGATCCACAAGTACCTGGATCGGGCCGTGGAGGTCTACGCGGAGTTCCCCAACTGGGACCTGTGGAATCCTTCGGTTCCCGACGGCGCCTACAACTTCCGCTCGGGCTTCCAGCCCGAACGACGTCCCGACGCCACCCGGGTGGAAGAACTCACCATGCTTTTAGAGTACTGCTGGTCCCCCTTCAAGAATCCCGAAGGCGCAGAGTTCGTCGACTGCGACGTGGTCCGCGACCCCGCCCGCTGGGGTGAATGACCGGGAGGACGCTGGCTGGCAGTTTCATTGGAACATACTAATTGTTCATCCCTCCCGGAAGGCCGTTGCTACAATGCTCTGCATGCGGGCAAGTTGCCCGTCGATTGAACGCGCAAGCCCGAGTTGTGATCGGGCGCGGGCTTGGTTGTGCTGCGAGGCCGACCCGAAGCGCGTCTCGTCCCAGCCAAAATAGTTTTCCTCGAAGGCATCCAGGCAAAAACGCGAGGCCAACTCCACGGCGATCGCCCGCACGGCCGGGGCAATGGACTCGCGCTCATCGAGACCCGGCAGGCCTCCCAGCGCCTCGGCCCAACCACCGACGCCGGCCTCGAAGAAGTCTATCTCGAACCGACCCAAGCTGTCTTCCCCGAGCGGCTGGCACCACGATCTGAAGGCGTCTCCCAGGTCGCAGGCGAGCGGCATGCGTCCCAGCGTATCAAGATCTATCAGGCATACGGCCCTTCCGGCCTGGTCGAAGATCACGTTGCTGATCTTGGGATCGCCGTGCACGATACGCTCGGGCAATCCGGCCCAGTCGAACGCCCACTTCCCGGCCGCCTCAAGTATTTGCGCGCCCAGTTCGGCGATAGCGCCGTAATACCGGTGGCCGTGCCAGCTATCGAGAGCCTTTTCCAGGCGAGCCAGGTGCGCCGCCGTGTCGTGCACACCGATGCGCGCCGCCTCGAATACATGCTCGCTGTTCCACAGGGCGCGGTGGAAACGGCCCAACAAGCCCCCTGCCTCGCGGCAGCGATCCGGATCGTCGACCGTGAGCATCACCTCGCCGGCGATCCAGGTCAGCATCCGCCAGACGCGACCCCGATCGTCCTCTATCCAGAGACGCTTGCCGGCCGGGACGAGCCGCGGAGTGAGCATACCGGCCTCGGCCAGCCTGCCTGTCACAAATTCGATGTCGTTGTGCATGGCCGGGTCGAAAATGGCAGCCAGCCGCTGCAGGGCAAAAGTCTTGCCGCAGGTCACCTTGAAGGTCAGGTTGATGTGTCCCGCGCAAATTCGCTCGATTTCGGACGGCGCTAAGCCCCAGGCCTCCAGCGCCGCGAGCGCCTCGCGGCGATCGCTTTCTGCGTTCATGTCAACCTATCTAACTCACAGGCAGCTCGATCACAAGCCCAGTTCCTGGATTGACGTCTTGCGTGTCTTCGCTATAGACTATTTTTGTTCATCTCGATGCTATTTATCATATCAGGGTAAGGGTGATCAGTGGGCGGGTATGAGCGGGAGGACGATACAGCGTGAGAATTTTCTCGGCGTCCATAATCGCCACTACAGTGGCAATTCTATCCTGGACCCTGTCCGCCTGCAGCGGTGCTCCAGCCTCCGGCGCGGACGCCGACCTGCCCGATGCGCTGGTGGCGGACGCGGATGATGCGGGCATGCACGACGGTTGGGACGGCGACAGCGACGCCGCCGGAGACAGGCCGATGGACGGCGAAAGCGACGCTGGTGGAGATACGATTCCCGACGACGGTAGCGACGCCGGGGGCGATACCGCCGGGGACGACGCCGGGGGCGACGCCGGGGGTGACGCTGATAACTACCGCAGTTCGCTCGGCACTTGCTGGACCGACGCAAGCTGTCCGCGTGTGATGGCGATCGGCCACGGCGGCTTGTGGAACGTGACCTCCGCGCCTTACGATTCCGACGCGGCCCTGGCCGCCGCCTACGAAGCCGGCATGGACGGTGTCAAGATCGACGTCCGCGTAACAGCCGACGACGTTCCGGTCATTTCGCACTCGAGTCCGATCGAATTTTACGAGTCACTCGACTGCTTCGGTAAGCGAATCGAGGAAATGACGGCCGCGGAGGTCACCGGCTGTCACCGCCTGCCGTCTGGGACCGAAACCTTTCAACGACTCGACGACGTCCTAAACTACCTGCGCGGCAAGATGGTGGTACAACTGTGCGTCAAGCTTTCGAGCGACTACGGCCGGACAATCGACGAGATCCACACCCAGGCCGCCGAGGATTTTGCCTTCATTGAGGTCTCGACCAATGATTTGCAGAACATCATCCCGACGCTGCCCGGCTCCGACACGGTCTACTACCTGATCGAAGTCGGATCGAACATGGGCGAAGTCGACACGTTGCTCGACACGATCCAGAACCCGCGCGCCTTCATGTATGAGTTCGATCCGGACGCGCCGATCGGAGACCTGATAACAACACGGCTGCACCCGGCCGGTGTACGGGCCTTCACCTATGACAGCACGGAGGTCGCGTCGGCTGCGCATTTCGAGGGGTTATACGAGGCCGGCTACGATGTCGTCTCGGCCAACGCCGGTAACTCGGTGCTACAGGCCCGCATCGCCATCAATCAGTCGCGCGGCGTCGATCCGCCATAGGCCTCAACGATATGGCGCGCAAGTGGAAACCCCGGCGCCGACGATGATGTAGGGCAGGTTGTCAAGCAGGGTTTCGGTCTGCCCGCTGTCCGGATCCAGCCGAAGTACCTTTGAGTCGTAGCTGCCGGAGTAGGTGGTTACGAAGATGTAGAACTTGCCGCCCCAGTGAGCGAAGGCCCAGGCTCGGATATCGCCAGAAAGTCCCGGCAGCGCCCACTGGTTGTCGATCTGGCCGCTTTGTTTGTTCAGCTTGGCCACGAAGGTGCTGCCGGCTCCCGGGAAGTAACCGAACCACTCGGCCTTGCCGGTGCCGGTCAACTCCGGCCCGTACTCGGCCTGGGGACAGGGGCCGATGGTCGAAAGCGACATCGTGTTGGGATCGATCATGGCCATGTCGCCCATCACCTGGGCGTCGACGTTGCCGCCGGCGATGAACATGTGCTCGGCCTCCGAGCCGGCCTCGTCGCTTACGAAACCCATGCCGAAAAGCTTGAAGCCGTTCTGTCCCTTGGGATAGGGGCTGGCCTGGCAGGAGGCATCGGTCGTGCTCACCCAGAAGATCTCCCCGCTGGTGTACAGCACCCAGGCCCGGCCGCTGCGATCGACCGACATCGAGAAAGGAGTGGCTGTCCCGCCTCCGCCCCAGTTGGGCCAGGACGGTCCGGCCGGGCAATTCAGGTTGCCGATCAGCGCAAATTCGTTGGCGCCGCCGGCCGGGTTGAAGCTCAGCAGGCGATAGGAATCGTCCACAACGTATATGAACATGGTCTCGGGCGGACAGGCCGGGTTGCCGCAACTTCCTGCTACGCAGTCCTCAGTCCAGCAAGTCTCGACCAGGTCGCCGACGGTACCGTCGGGGTTGCAGGCGTGCACGTCTCCGCCCGAGCAAACGTTGCCGGCGGCCGGGTCGCAGTCGACGCAGCCCAGGTCGACCAGGCAGGCCTGCTCGTCGCCGCAGTGCGCCAACTCGTTGAATGTGCCGGCCTGACACTCCTGGTAACTGGCCCCCTGACAGCGCTTCTGTCCTTCCGTGCAGGTGCACTTGCCGTCCGCGCTGCAGTCACCCCCGGCGCACGTCCCGCAGTCCAACTGGACGCCGCAGCCATCGTCCCACTGTCCGCACTCCTTGCCCAGATCATCGCAAGTCGATGCGCTGCAAGATCCCTGGCACCCGCAGGTTGCCGGGTTGCAAACCTGACCCGCGCCACAGGCGTCCTGGCATAGGCCGCCGCAGCCGTTGTCTCCGCAGCACTTGCCCGTACATTGCGGCTGACAGTCGCAAGGAGTCTTGCAGTCTGTGCCCGCGCTATCACAGCCGCAGTCGCAGGCGCCGATCAATTCTTCACGCTTGCCGCAGCCGTCCTGCCAGTAAAGGCTTCCCAACTCGCAAACGGTAGCCTGGTGCGGACTGCAATCGCCGCCCGGGTTCTCTCCCCCGCAACCCCCGGCCCAAAAGACCGCCGACAAAGCACCAAGACCAACAAAGATCACGCCGCGCATCATCACACCTCCCGGCAGTCTGCTTGCCCCTCGCATTATAGCAGATTTCAGAGACAATGTGCCTGTCAGTTGAAGCCAAGCAGCTTCAACTGAAAGAAAAAAGAGTATGGGTAGGTTCCGAAATCCGAGATGGGGACAGGATAATATTGCAGGTACGCGCCAGGATCCCAGTGATCGTCAATAATAATTCCAGCGGCGGGTCGTCCTCCCACCGGGATCATCGCTCCTACCGTAAGTTCCAGATTCGCAGACGCTCGGTAGCTTATTCCCGGCTGCAGCCAGGCGGCGTCGGGAATCTCGACCATCGCAAGCAGGGTCACAGAAAGGGTGTCTATGAAATGCCAACCCAAAAGAAGTCCAAGCAAGTGTTCGGCACGCTGCATGCAATACCCACAGATTTTTCGTGATAACCAAACATAGGGTTTCTCGTTCGAGCCTGCATTGTTGAAAGAATACTCTAAGGATCCGGACAGGCCGTCTTCGGATCCAAGTCCGATTCCAACGGCGCCGCTGTAGTGATCGGGCAATATGTCTTCTTTGTTTGTAAAAAAGTAAGACCCCTGCGCCTTCATTCGCAGTGGGCCGGCTCTTCCTTCCAACTCGCCTCCGGCCTGGTATCCTCCATAAACCTTGCCGCCCTGGGCTGCGAAAGACCATGACTTCAGATGGCCGGAGAATCTTGCCATGACGGCCGATGCATACCAGCTGACAGCAAACTCCCGAGGCTCCTCAATGCCCGGTTCATCGGAGCCGGCCGCTCCGATCACCGTCAATCCGAAGTCGCTGCCGAATGGAATCTCCAACCGCAGCGCGTCCACACCAAACCGGTGGTCTCGATCGAACCGGCGCGGGTCGAGCGGTTCGAAAATATCCAGCGGACTAAAGAGCCAGTCGCCGCCGAGGTCAATCGCTTGCCGACCAAGACGGATGTCGGCTCTTTCAAAATGCAAGATGAAGTTGAGACGGTCGAGTTGCAGCCTGGCTTGCAGGTTTCGTTCATCCTCCCAGAGCCACTGGGCCGGTGTGATACGGTAAATACCCTGAGGCATGAGGAACGAACGCGTCGACACATCGACCTCTGTATGCGGATAGAGACCGCAGCTGGAACTTAAGAGATTAAAATACCGGCCGCCGTGACCTTTCACTGCCTCACGGATACTTGGGTAGCGAACGAATTCTGACGACGAGATGGCAATATTCTGGATGCCATGTATCTCGTAACCGAACCATTCGGACGGCCGGCCATCTACAATCAGGCGAAAGCGGGTCCAACTAAGAACATCAGTATCTGCCTTGAACATGTTCGTATGTTCTTCGTAGTTGACCGAGTAAACTGATAGTAGCCGCAACTCCGAACGTATCCGAATCGCTGTCTGTACTTTTTCTTGTGCCAAAACAGGAAAGACCCAGATGAGCAGACAACACATTACAATGACAAATCCAGGGATCCCTCTCTTTGTTCCCCGATTCCTGTCTTGAGGCTGAAACATCGAGTAAATGATATTACAAATAGATCTTATCATATAGGAGTTTCTGACGCGACACACCGCATACCGTCAAAACGACATTGACCAACCCGGAGCTGTCATGCCATGGTTGGGCCAATAGTTACCCACCGATAATTACCAGGAGGTCTGAGATGCGCGCGCGATTGCTGACGGTGTTGACAGTCGTTTCCGGCTTGTTGCTGATTAGCGATTTCGCCCCGGCCCGTGACTGGGGAGCCTGCGGAGCGGATATCAAGAATTTCTGTAAGGGCGTCAAGGCCGGGCAAGGACGAATTGTGCGTTGTCTCTGGCAACACCGGGCGCAGCTATCCGATCGTTGCAAGGCCCAGGCCCAGAGCGACTGGGAAAAAGCCATGCAGATCTCGGCCGACTGCGCCGCTGATGCAAAAAAGTTCTGCCGGGGCATCATCCCCGGCAAGGGACGCATTGCGGCATGCCTGCTCAGCCACGAGGCCGAGTTGACCCCGGCATGCAGGACCCACGCCGTCAAGGTCAAGGCAGCCGGAGAAAAGATAGAAGAGGGCCTCGATAAGCTTATCCTCGGGGCATGCAAGGCAGACAAAGACAAGTTCTGCAGCGGCGTCAAGCCCGGCCAGAACCGGATCATCGACTGTCTGGCCAGCCACCGGGCCGCGCTTAAGCCCGCTTGTAAGCGCAAGCTTGCCCGCATTCAGGCGCGCAGGCACCGCTGACAAAATAGCCAAAATATTTTTCAGCTCGTTTTTTTTACTGTCTTGAAGTGCTCGTGCTCTTTTAATAACTCTTCTATTAAATCTTTCAATTTCCATTCGAGAGACGTGGGAGTCGATACGGCCATGATGATGTCATCGCCGACAGTGGCCTTTTTCACGGCCTCCATGACGACAGGTAGTTTCTCCCTGGAAAAACCGTGAAAGACAATCACGTTCTGATCACTCGCTGATTCCAAATCACCAATCTTGTCAAAATCGCTCATTTTTCCTCCTTCGAGAGACAAGCATTTTCATATCAACGTCCTCTAAAAGCAACACTTTCGCGACGGGCCGAGGTGTCTGTATAGAAGTATAGACATAGAAGACATAGAGAGCTTCAAGGTCAACGGTGGACACCGATTGATGATTATTTTTGCTTGCCGCCGATGGAAAGCACGACAGTGGTTTGGGCTGACTCCGGGTGGCCGGGAGCACTGAAGCGATAAGTCGTGGCGAGACTCGTGCCCCCGCCCTCGTAGGAGTCGTGCTCGCGGCGCACGACCTCCCAGGAAACGAGCGCTCCGTCACCGAGCGTGACGTCTCCAGGCTCGGCCAACCCAGCCGCCCCGAGGAACTCGGCGAGGGACTCTGCCGGAGAGGGCTCACGGGAGAGCGCGACGACCGCCGCGTGGAAGCAGCGGGCGATGGTCTCGAGGCGGTCCTGAACGGTCGCGCCGGCGACGGCTTGGCACCTGGGACCGCTCCCAGATTTCTGCGGATGGGTCGTGGGCGCTTTTTCAGAAGCGGCCACCTTCTCGCACAGGTTTCGGCACACCCCTTCGACGCACCGTCCCTGAAGGGCGCACGGCAATGGCGGAACTGGTGGAGGCATCATGGGGCACTGGACCTTGCCGCAGTGCTCGCGAAGCCAACCCGCTCGCCACTCGAGATAGGCTTTTGAGAACACGCCGCGGTGGACGCCGGTGTCGCAGCACCCGTTCTCGGGATTCACGAAGGGGCCCGACCTGCAGTCCTCGTCTTTGGAGCAGGCGAAAGGAGCGGGAGCGCCGGGACGCACGAACTGGCCAGAGCTGGGAGAGCTGCTTCGGAGCTCCCGGACTCGCCCTCGCCCCTGGCCGAGCTCCGCGTTCGCCGGCATGCAGCCAGCGAGCGCCAGGGCTAGGGGGATAAGCACCCATGCGGCGAAGTTCCCTCTCGTACCGCTCGTAGGAAGTACTAAACTCATTTTCTCTCCTCGTGGGAACCAAACGGGGACGGAGTAGCTTTATAGATCTGTCTCAAGCAATCCAGTTGAGACAAAGTTGTATCAGTTGAATCAGCTACCAAGGCTACCTTCTGCGAAGAAAAACAAACAGCATGAAAGGGGCCAGCCAGGATATTCCCGAGGCGTCTGCATCCCGGCCGCAGCCGCAGGAGCCGGACATCTTGCCGCCCCGATCAGCGCCGGGTTGATCCGCGTAGGTGATATCATCAAGGTTTACTTCTCCTCCGTCCGGCCAGGTGGCTGCATCCTCGGAACCTCCGTCTTTGATCTCGTCCGGACCGGCATCGGCGCCCCCGTCGGGCTGTACGATTGACTCTTTATTGGCCTTTAGCACCACGGCAGAATGTGGCGGAAGCTGGAGATCGACCTGATCCTGGGCTGTGCCCGATAGCGCATCAGTGCGTAGCGATACATTCTCGGCAGACTCGTTATTGGCGTTGATATCGTCGGCCGAGAGCCAGACTGCTTCGAGCGGCACAAGCCTTTGCACAATCTGGATGTCGGCTGGCTCGTTCAGGTTCCTGTTGACTAGCAGGATCGAATAGGCGTCTCCATCCAGGTAGGGGTAGCAAGCGATGTAAGGCACCGCTTGTTCGCCCGTCAGAGCATCGTCCCAACTTCCAGCACCGGTAACGGTGCAGGTCACCATGTCGCCTTTGACATGGCGCGTGAGCAGCTGCAGGGCGAAGAAGTCCGGTTTTCTCAGAACCTGCGGGTAGGGTCCGGTGGCGCCCCAGACGTTGCCGCCGTAGTGGAAGTGGTTGATGTTCTCGACTCCTGCGCTGTTGGCCGAAGCGTAGTTGTCTACCAGAGACACCGCCGCACCCAGGCTGACTTCCTTGAAATACAGGGCCGAGGGATTCTGAAGGTCCGATTCGTAACCGCCCCAACTGGCGTTGCCCTCGTAGACCGCTGTGGCAATCTCCCGGCCGCCCGCGGCCTGGTTGAAGGCGCTTTTCATGTCGATGATCTGGCGCCGCTGGCGCTCGGCGGCGGCGAACAGGCCGGCATAGATGGCCGCGTCGCCATCCTGGGCGCTTCCGCTGCCGTAGTAGAGATCAATTGTTGAAAAGTCGGTGACAGAACCGATGGCCGGCACCACTGTGCCGTCATAAGAACCGGGCCAGCCTCCGATCCAAACGTCCGGACTGCGGCCGCAAAATCCCAGATTCATGTTATCCCGCCATCCGGGCCGCGACTTCATCTCATCCATGCGACACTGGTTATAGGCGACGAAGTTCTGCATCTGCTGCTCGAGCGATTCGTCGCCGTTGATGTCCATGTCCCAATGATCGTCGGGCGTGCCCCACAATTCGTTGCCCAACTCGAAATAGATGCGTTCGAACTGTGTGTCCCAGCGCCCGAAACCGTCGGCCCCGCGCCGGGTGCCGTAGGTCGTGCCGGCGTCGCCGCCGATATAATCGACCAGGTTGCCGTGATCGACAAAAACCGAATCGAGCACTTCGTAGGTTATATCTCCTGATTGCCAGTGGCTGTCGTCGGAGAATGCCGGCGGCACGGTAATGAACGGCTGCGCCCCCACCCGCCGGCACAGGCGCAGGAAGGTATTGAGATCCATGTCGGGCTGTAGACCGGGCGGGCCGTAATCGAGATCCCAGGGATGGCGCAGGTATTGCTCGAGCGGTATGCCGTTGACTCCCAGGCCGCCAAGACGCAGCGTGGCCGGGGCGAGATCCTCCAAGCGTGAGACGAAAGTCGCAGACAGGCCGGTGTCCGGGTCGATGTCGTTCTCGTCCCAGGCAACAAGGTCGTCTATCCAAAATGTGCCGGTGTCGAGGAAACGAATACTCACACCGCGCAACAAGAACTGCTCGCTCGGCTGATAGGTCGATTCCACAACTTGCCAGGCTGTGCCGACGGTGAGTTCCGGCCCCAAGCGGCCCGACCAGCCGTCGTCGAGCAGGCCGAGTTGCACGCGGGCATCCGCGACGCTTGAACGCATGCGCACCTTGATGCGATAGCTGTGGCCCGGCCGTGCGATCATGACCAGCGGCGCCTGATGAAGGTCGGCCCTTCCCTGGTTGATCGAGGCCGGGGCGGAGTTGACGATCAGCTTTTGGCATTGAGCCCCCGAGTACGGCTGGCCGGAGTCGACCGATGCGCTCAGGTCGCCGCTTGCATACCAGGGCCATCCATTGTGGGCGAATCCGTTCCCGTCAACAGGACCCTCGAAACCAGGATCATCGACCAGGATGGCCCCGACAAAGTTGTAAAAGGATCCTCCGCCGTTCACCCCTATTCCCACAAGCGCCCGCGGAGCTACCACGGTATCTTCCAGGTGCAAGCCGACCGTTTGCGCCTTGCCAGAAGCACAAAGAAACATCAAGAAGGCCGCAGGCAAAAAGACGCCAAGGTTACACCGGATTGGTAAACTCATTGCCTTCTCCCCCGCCCTTTCGCCGGCTTCGCCCCCGCAATCAGGGACAGGTGCCGAGCGCCACGGAGAGATCGTGTGACTGTGTCTGAATGAAGAGGACGTCCCAATAGGAATCGCCGTTTACATCGTCGACCACTGAGACTGACGCGCCGCTGCGAACCAGGTACTTTTGCGGCGTCGAGAAGGTGCCGTCGCCGTTGCCTGGCAACACTCCGAAGCCGGGAGTTACGAGGTCCACGTTGCCGTCGAAGTCCATGTCTTTGGCCCGTAGGCTGCCGCCGAATTCCTCGTCGCCGGGCACCTCTATGAACTCACTATTGCCCTTATTCAACAGGACAACGATCGGGTCCCAGTTCTGGGTCGCGGCTGCGTCGAGTCGGCCGTCGTTGTTGAAGTCGGCCACGGCAAGGTCTTCGACATAGCTGATTGTCGTCGAAACGTTTGTGCCGGCACGGAACGATCCGCTTCCGTTGTTCAGATAGACATCCACACCATACGCGCCGGCAATGATGTCCGGTCGCCCGTCCATGTTGAAGTCGCCCACCGCAACGCCGTACGCTCCAGAAGGTGCCTGGAGGTCGACCGCCGGGAGCAGGTCGCCGTTGCCGTCGTTCATCAGCAAGCTGACAGTGTTTGATGAATGGTTGGCCACTACCACGTCCGGCCAGTCGTCCCCGTCCAGGTCGGCGATGGCCAGGCGCTCGGGATTGTTGCCGGTTTCATAGTATACCGGCGCGGATAAATCTCCTGTGGCGCTTGAGTACATTACGTTTATACCGTATTGGGAACTGGTCATTACGGCGTCGTCGTAGCCGTCGCGATCCAGATCGGCCACGGCGCAAGCGTAGGGATATGTTCCAGCAGGGGTGGCGATCATGGCCGTGAAGTCGCCTGCGCCGTCGCCCAAAAACGGGTAGGCGCGGCCGGTGGTGGTGCCCGCGGACACCAGGGCGTCCCGGTCGCCGTTGCCGTCGAGGTCGCCGGTGGCCACGAAGCGGGGGTAGTCGCCTACATCCGCCCAGGCCGGCAGCGGGAACCAGCCGCTTTGGTCATTGGGGTAGACCACCACACTGTTCGACCCGTCGATGATCGACAGGTCCCGGTAACCGTCGCCGTCGTAGTCAGCAGCATTCGTTGTGCCCACGTTGGAGCCGCCGACCGACGGCTGGGAAACCACCGGCTGGAAGGTTCCGTCCCCGTTGCCCAACCGCACGTATAGCGTGCCCACCCAGTTGCTGCCGGTGGTGTTGACCGCCCAGTCGAGATTGTTGTCGTTGTTCAGATCGGCCAAGGTACAACCGTCGAGGTTGGAAGCGCCCAGGTCCAGCGCGTCCTGGAAGGTGCCGTCGCCGTTTCCAATATGAAGGTTCGAGTCGTACTGATGGCTGATCACTATGTCTGCATCGCCGTCGCGGTTGACGTCACCGACGCGAATGTAGGTGCCGGAGCCCTTGCCGTTGGTGGCTATAGGCGCGCCGAAGCCGCCGGACCCGTTGCCCGGCAACACGGAGATCCACGGGGTGGTGTCCAGGGAGGAGTAGTTGGTCACCACCAGATCGAGGTTGCTGTCGCCGGTGAATTCGCCGGCTGCAATGGCGTAGGGTTCGTCGTTGGCGGGGTAGTTGGCGGCGCTTCCCAGACCGCCTGCGCCGTCTCCGAGAAAGATGTTGACTGTATTCGTCGAGAAATTGGTCATGGCGATATCGGGGTTGGTGTCGTTGTTGAAATCGCCCACGGCGATACCGCCGGTTTCAGCCTGAGCCTGTCGCAGCACCGGCGCGTTGAAGGTCCCGTCGCCGGCGTTTAGAAACAACGCTGCGCTGGATGGCTGGCCCGAGGGGCTCGAGAAGGTGGCCAGATCCGGATAGAGGTCGCCGTTGAAATCGGCAAGCTTTAACCGTCTGGGCGAGGAGACCATTGAGTCGTAGGTCCGGGCGGTCTGGAAGGTGCCGTTGCCGTTTCCATTAAACACGTTGATCGACCCTCCGTAGCCTACCACCACCAGATCCTGATCGCCGTCCCTGTCAAGATCGGCGGCGGCCTGGTCGGACGCGGAGATGTTGCCCTCCAACATCAAACGCGGCAGCAGGTCGACGAAGCCGATTCCTGACTGGCAAGTGGTGACACAAGAGCCCGCCACACAGGCTTGACCCGCGCCGCAGGCATGGTTGCATGTGCCGCAGTGGGCCGGGTCGCTTTGGGTGTCAACACAAGTCGCGTTGCAGCTCTCCACGCAGCCGGTGCCGCACACGCCGTTTGTGCAGGTTGCCCGCTGGGCACCGCCCGGGTCGGGGGCGGGACAGGAGGTGCATCTCGTTCCGCAGCTCGTGACCGCGTCGTCCGGGACGCACTGGTCGTCGCAAACGTGCCAGCCGGGGGTACATCCGTAGCCGCAGGTGATGCCGTCGCAGGTTGCGCTGGAGTTGGGAGGAACCGGGCATGGCGTGCAAGATGTCCCGCACGACTGGGGGCTGGTGTCGGACAGGCATTCGTCCGCGCAGCGGTGAAAGGAGCTGTTGCAAGTGAAATCACAGGCGTCGTTCTGGCAAACGGCCGTGGAGTTAGCCGGTTGTGCGCAGGCGGTGCAACCGGGCCCGCAATGTGTAGGGTCCGAGTCTGCGTAGCAAAGATTGCCGCAGCGGTGGTAGCCGCTGTTGCAGGCGAAGTCGCAGCTTCCGTTGACGCAGGCCGGGCTGGAGTTGGCCGGCCCCGCCGGGCAGGGTATGCAGCTGTTACCGCAGCTCTCGGGGCTTGAATTCGAGAAGCACTCGTTTCCGCATTGGTGGTAGCCGCTGTTGCACACGAAACCGCAGCTGGTGCCGTCACAGGTGGCGCTGGCATTGGCCGGCGGAGAGCATGGTGTGCAGCTCGTGCCGCAAGCCTGGGTGCTGGTAATTGAGGGGCACGAGTTTCCGCAGCGGTGGTGACCCGAATGACAGGTGAAGTCGCATGAGACCCCGTCGCAAGTTGCGCTGGCGTCGGCCGGCGGCACGCAGGGCGTGCAGCGTGTGCCGCAGGAATCCACGGAGTCGTTCGGCTTGCACTCGTTAGAGCAGCGATGGTAGCCGCTGTCGCAGACGAAGTCGCAGGATATCCCGTCGCAGGTGGCAGTGGCGTGCGCCGGCGGAATACACGGCGTGCAGAGCGTACCGCACGAATTGGTCGAGTTGTTCGATGAGCACAGGCTGCCGCACTTGTGATAACCGGTATCGCACACGAATCCGCATGAGACTCCGTCGCAGGTGGAAGACCCGTTGCCAGGCGGCACGCACGGCGTGCAGCGATCGCCGCAGGAATCCGTCGAGTTGTTCGGCAGGCACTGGTCCGAGCACTGATGGTATCCCGTGTCACAGCGACATGAGTGCGATGCCAGATCGCAGCTTCCCGGCTGGGGGCAGTCGTCGTCCGAGATGCAGCCGGACTTGCACTCGCCCGTGTTGAGATCGCAATAGTACCCCTTGGGGCAGGCTTCCTGGCGGCAGTCGTCGGGCATGGACCGGCACTGACCGTCCCCGTCGCAGAACTCATTCGCCCCGCACTCGCCGCAGCTTCCGCCGCAGCCGTCGTCGCCGCACAGCCGGCCCTGGCAGTTGGGCGTGCAACAGGCGCCCTGGTAGCAGGCCTGCCCCTGGGCACAGCAAAGGCTGCCGCAAGATTCAAAATCGCACTCGCAAAGCCCCAGGTTGCAATGCTTGCCGGGTTCACAACCGGGCGGGCAAGTGCCCTCGCAGCCGTCGTCACCGCATTCCTTGCCCTGGCAACGTGGCGTGCAGTTACAGTCCTGCTTGCAGCGCGACTGATCATCCAGGCATCCGCACTGGCACTGCTCGATCATCTCTTCCAGGTGACCGCAGCTATCAACCCAGTAGGTCGCGCCTTCCCGGCAGGTTTGATACTCGTTGGGCACGCAGCCGGTGTCCCCGCTGCAGGCTCCGATGGCAGCAGCCAGTAAAACAAGAGGAATCAATAAAACGGCTCTCATCACGGGCCTCCGCAATCAAGATTGAGAATACGCTCATTGTCACTGGCAGTAGACGGAAATACAAGCGGAAATCACTGCCACACAGTAATCCGCTTAGTCGCGTTCCCCGCGTCCCAAGAAAATGGCGTTGACTGACTTTGGTGAGTGTGCCATTGTCGATACGTTACATATCAACCAATAATTGCGAGGAGGTCCAGGATGCGCGTGTCAGACGAGGTGCAATCATGCCCGAGGTAACCTACGAAAACATTCAGGCCAATCTGGTCTCCGCTGAACAGGACGGAAGCAGCATGCGCTGCGGCTTCAAGTGCCTGGTGAGCGGGGAGACCTTTGAATCCACCGGCGGCATCCAAAAGGGCCAAGGACTGGGAAACGTGGCGCGGCATTCGGTCAAGCGCAGCCTCTTCTCGAGCGTGCGCTGGGGCATCGCCCGGTCGGTGCGCTCGGCGCTGGGCTACGGCCTGGCCGGCCGGGTGGCCGGTGACGTGGCCGGTACGGCTGTCGGTAGCGCCATGAACAAGCACGCCACCTCGTTTTCAGAAGACGAGAAGAAGGCCGCCGTGGTTCAGGCCTTCGAGAACATCCAGTCCCGCTTCGCCTGGGACGCCAAGAACAACCGCTGGATGAGCGCCCAGGCGGCCGGTGACGTGCTGACCGACTTCGCCACCCGACTCAACCAGGCCCCGGTCACCCAGACCTACGACAAGGGTGTGCTGGCACGCATGCTGATGGAAGTGTCGTTGGCGGACGGGCAACTGGCCGCGGAGGAGAAATCCTTTTTGGCATCTTTCATGCCCCCCGAGACCGGCGGTGTCGACGTGCTGCGCGACAAGCCCCCGTTGTCCGGAGCCGAGTTGGCCGAGACCGGCAAGGGCCCGGTGCGCGAAACTTTACTGATGATCGCCTGGTGCCTGGCTTTCACCGACAAGAACCTGGCCGAGGCGGAAAAAAGCGTACTTGCCCGCTTTGCCGGTGGCCTGGGTATCGACGAAACCCGGGCGGCCGAGTTGCAGAACTGGGCCCGGAAATTCGTCATCGACCAGGCCATGGACGGCGTGTACCCCGACGGCAAGTTCGACAAGTCAGCCCAGACCGAAGCTTACAGCCTGGCCGAGCAGATAGGACTGGACCGTGCCGAGGCCGAAAGAGTGGAGATTCGCTACCGTAAGCGTAACGGCCTGATCTGATCATTCCCTGTATGAAATTTGGAAATCTGACTCAATGAAAACACGAGCGGATATCGCGGTCGTCGGCCTGGCGGTGATGGGTGAAAACCTGATTCTGAACATGGAAAGCAAGGGATTTACGGTTGCCTGCTTCAATCGTACAACCGGTAAAGTTGACGACTTCATCAAGGGGCGCGCTGCCGGCAAGAACATTATCGGCTGCCACACTATCGAAGAGCTTGCCCGGGCCGTGAAAAGACCCCGCCTGGTAATGTGCATGATCAAAGCGGGCGCGCCCGTGGACGCGTTCATTGAATCCGTCCTGCCGCATCTGGAGAAGGGCGACATCATCATTGACGGAGGAAACTCGTATTATCCGGACACGATCCGCCGCGCCGGCGCCGTCGAAAGCAAAGGATTCCTCTACGTCGGCGCAGGTGTTTCCGGGGGTGAAGAAGGCGCACTGCGCGGACCATCCATCATGCCCGGCGGTTCACCCTCTGCCTGGCCGGCGGTGAAGCCGCTCTTCCAGAAAATCGCCGCGCAAACCGATGCCGGCGAACCCTGCTGTGAATGGGTCGGCCAAGGCGGCGCGGGCCATTTTGTGAAAATGGTGCACAACGGCATCGAATACGGCGACATTCAGCTGATTGGCGAAACCTACCACATGATGCGGGAAGGGCTGGGCTTATCGAACGATTCCATGCGCGATGTGTTTGCCCAATGGAACCAAGGGGAACTAGATTCCTACCTGATCGAAATCACCCGCGACATTCTCGGCTACCGGGACGACAACGGCGAAGCGATACTCGACCAGATCCTCGACGCCGCCGGGCAGAAGGGGACGGGCAAGTGGACAGCGGAGGACGCCCTGGACGCGGGCCAGCCGCTCACGTTGATAGGGGAAGCAGTCTTTGCCCGTTACCTGTCGGCCTTGAAGGAGGAGCGCGTCGCGGCCTCCCTGATTCTGGCCGGACCGGAAGCCCGATTTGAAGGCGATCCCAACGCCCTGCTGGAAGATCTGCGGCAGGCGTTGTATGCAGCTAAGATCATTTCCTATGCCCAAGGCTACCAATTGATGCGCGCCACGGCGGCCAAGCAGGGCTGGAACCTGAACTATGGAGGCATCGCCTTGATGTGGCGCGGCGGTTGCATCATCCGCTCTGCGTTTCTTGGAAAAATCAAAAAGGCCTTTGATGCGAATCCGAACCTGGTCAATCTACTGCTCGATCCGTTTTTTAAAGACGCCATGGAAAAGGCGCAGGCGGGTTGGCGGCGCGCCGTGGCCGCAGCGATCCGGATAGGTATCCCCATGCCCGCGATCGGCGCCGCGCTGGCGTACTTCGACGGCTACCGTACAGCACGGCTTCCCGCCAATCTGCTTCAGGCACAACGCGATTACTTTGGAGCGCACACCTATGAAAGGCTTGACAAGCCACGTGGGGAGTTCTTTCACACCGATTGGACGGGAAGGGGCGGAGCCACCTCCTCATCCACCTATAGCGTATAGCAAAGGCTACCCCCGGCCCTCGACACCCCTTGTCAATCGTCTCCGATCGGATCGGGACAAAGATTGCGCCGTTGGCAATCCTTGCAGCGCTGACCGATCCAGAATCCGTCAAACAAACCCGAAAGCCAGCCCACCCAGGCGGGTTGTTCACCCACGAAGCCCAGCTCCAAATTACGCCGCCCTGCCTTCTTGGCCCCCAGGCCCGCGCCGGTGAAGTTGGCCGAACCCGCGTAAGCCTTTCTGCCGTCCACCACCACCATCTTCCAATGGCAACGAGGGCAAACCTGTAACTCCAGACTACCGCCGGTCAGGCGTGGTAATTTCTCGAGCGTGTTCCGAAATGAACGGGATGGCAGGTCGCTGTGGATGATCCGGAATTGAACACCGTCCGCGGCCATGAGGTTGAACGCTTCCAAGGCCGGGCGGTACCCCCGAGCCATGGGAATGCGCATGTCTTTCAAGTTGGCGGTAGCAATCCAGACCGTTCGCCGGGCATTCAGGACCAGGTCCTGGATTACGTGCTCATGCAACAGCTCGCCGTCCAGAAGTTCGAGTTCGAGCGGGATCGGATTCATGACGGCAATGTACTCTGATTTTCAGTTTTGCAACAGCCGGAACGAGTAGTGTATTCTGGCAAACGTGGCGAACGAGGCGGAGGATTGAAAATGAGCGAGCAGGACCGCCCGGAATGGCAGGGCAGCTTCGGTCAGCGGCTGGGGATGGAGTACCTCAAGGTAGATGCGGGCGAAGCGGAAGCCGAGCTCGAGCTGCGACCCGAGCACTGCAACCCCAACGGGGTCTGCCACGGCGGGGCCCTCTTCACCCTGGCGGACGACAGCATGGGAGCGGCGGCCTACAGCATCACCCCGAAAGGCAAGGTGCCGACCTCGGTGCAAGTAAACATACACTTCGCCCGCAGCGCGCGAGCCGGAGACCGGCTGCTGGCAAGAACCCACGTACTATCCTCGGGCAAACGCACGCTTGTGCTCGAATCCAGAATAGAGGACGATCAGGGCAACCTGGTGGCTCTGCTTTCTGCAAGCTACATGTTCGTCGTGCCCAGAAAATAGCGGCGAAGACGGGCAAACCAGGAAATTTATCGAGACCAAGTCCGGACCGGGCCCTGTCTAATCTCGGCCAGCACTAAAATGGACAGAATACCCTGAAACGCACCATTTTTTACAGTTATCCATAATTTCGACTGTCGAAAATGTCGAAAATATTTTCGTTGGGTATCTTTTCGAACAGCAAGAGGTTGAGCGAGCGCCAATAAAAGGCTATCATGTTTTAAAATTCATTGGAGGAATACATGAAACGGACTGAAATATTTAGCGTTTTTGTGACCACACTCAGCTTGTGTCTGATTTGTTCTTGCGCCCTGGCCGGAGGTGCGACAGAAAAAGACAAGGCGATCAAGGCAGCCAAGGTCTGGTTGGGTGTCGTCGACCAGGGTAAGTATGCCGCAAGCTGGGATACGGCGGCCGCATTTTTCAAAAAAGCCGTCACCAAGGACAAGTGGAAAGGGGCGGTAGCAGCCGTGCGCAAACCTCTAGGTAAAATGTTGAAGCGCGAGTTGCTAGGCGCCAAGCCGATGACCGACCTGCCCAATGCGCCCAAGGGCAAGTACGTAGTGATCCAGTTCAAGACGTCCTATAAGAACAAGAAAGACGCCATTGAGACCGTTACTCCGATGAAAGAGAAAGACGGTAGTTGGAAAGTTTCGGGTTATTTCATTAAGTAGTTCCCATCTCAAAAGCCTATTATTATCAAAAGCACCTGTCCTCCCCGCCCCTTCCCTGGGGTCTCCCTATTAGTGCCAACTCTGGAACTTGACTTTCAATATATCCATGTTTGAGAGCCCGGGGATGGAGGTGCATCAGGTTCAATGATAACGGCAGGTTAGACTACTTCAGTCCCTTGACACTCTGTCCCTCGCCACTCTTGACATCAAGTTCGAGGCCGATCAACCGCAGCGGTGTTTCGGCCAAGCTCCGGCCCGCCGTTTCGCCTTTATCTTTTCGCTCATTTGAGAAGCGAAAGTTGGTCATACGCTCTGCCAGCTTGGGAGCGGGTGCAGGCCGGATCGACCTGAGAAAGTCATCCCATTCTTTTCCTTCCGTCTGTGTCAATCCGCTTCGCCAAGCTACGTATTGGGCGAGATTCTCGGTGGACAGCACTACTTTTCCGAAGTGCTCGTTCTGGAACTTCTCGTCCGGTTCCGACCAGAGCGCGTATGCGAACGACGGCAGTTTCGTCTGGCCTTGGATGGCTTGATCCAGCCACTCGACCTGCCCGGTTTTCTCGTTCCACTTACCGTTCGTGGCAAATGGCTTGACCGGCAGGTTCAGCTTCACGTTCAGCTTGTCGTCCGGGCCGAGTTCGAATTGCAGGATTTCCTCGAGCAGGATGTCTGCCAGGATCTTCATCGGCCTCGGTTCTTCCTGGCCGGCCAGTTCTCCTTTGCGTTTTCGCCATGCCTGCATGCTTTTGATGAATTCAGGCGTAGTCCTCAGGTAGGCAGCCAGTGATGCCCCGGCCTTGTCGAGATCTCCGAGGAACCCGAGTTTTCCAGGCAGCGGCTCCTGCTCGCCCAGCCCGAGTTCTTTAGCCACCAGTCGCTGGAGCAGGGACATCAATCCAACGGCTTTCTTGTCCAGATCAACCCGGAACAGCGCGGAGCTGTACTCGGATACCCGGGCGACATCCAGATAGCCTCTCTCCGCCAGGTAGAGCATCACTCGCATTCCGATTTCCTCGGGTATGCGCTTTTCGAACGCCATCATGCGCTCTATCAGCGCCAAGTAGACTACCAGGTTGTGCAGATCTTTCCGGAGGCGTTGATCGCAGAAACCGAGCAACCGGGTCAGACCGGGATGGCCCTCGAGTTCCGCAGTAAACCAGCCCTTCAGAATGTCTACCAGCCGATCCACACCCCGAAGAGAACGCTGCAGTTGCCCTGCCTGGTCGTCGTCGCCGCGGAAACGCTCCGTGTAGACCGCAGCGCTTCCCATCAAGGAGTCCACCCGGAGGTAGCGCCCCGCTCCTCCTACGTCCTGCGGAGTCGACAAGAGAAACTTATCCCTGAAGGTGTACCGCATATCGTCTTTTTCCTTGAGACGTTCTGCATACAGCCCGGCGATGCGATCGATTTCCCGGGGATCGAAAGGAAGCAGTACAGGCTTCCCCGCTTCCGAGCCGTGGCGGGTACAAGTCAAGGTACGCAGCACTTCCTTGCCCTCGGGGGTCATCTCAATATCGTACTGGTTGTAGTTGCATTCGGTGTTGCCGAACAGAAATACCAATCCACCGGCCAGCAGCACGAATGTCAGGAACGTTCTCATCTCATCTCCCCGTCATGGCAACTGGGCGCTGAAGACCACGTCGGGCTGGGCCGGATCTTCCAGCCACTCGGGAAATAGTTCGCTCTGGCAGTAGAGGCGCTGCAGGTAGGCCAGCACGAAACTCTGCACCAGTTCGAACTGCCGGTTGCGGGTCATGCCGGGCTGGCCGTCACCCAATGACCAGCCTTCCCAGTGCTTGTCGTCGGTGAACTGCGAATGGTTGCCTCCCTGGAAGACCACCAGGTAGCGCGGCCGCGTAAGATTATTGAAAATGTTTTCGTATGTTCCCTGGGTGGACTGGTGGTCCTCGCTGGCGCCAAAGACCATGCCGACGACCGGGTAGTTTACATGCTGGCTTACCGGCCCCAGGAAGATCACGGCCATGATTCTCCCCTCCCCGGCATCGAACAACTGTCCGGTCCGATCCGATCCCATGGAGTGGCCGACAACCACGGTCTGCTCCGCCGCCGAGAGACCCGACAATCCCGAAAAAAGCAGCTCCGGCTGCTGGAGCCCGGAGGTCAGCAAGGCCTGGATATCCGAGACAACTGTGCTGTCCACGTTGAGCACCAGAAATCCCCAGCTGGCCAGGTGGCGACCAAGGAACTCGTAGTTCAGCGTGTTGCAGCCGTCTCCGTGCAGGGTGATCACCAGAGGATAAGCGCCGGCGGCGGCCGGGTGCCGCAGACCGCCGCACTCGGCCGGGTAGTAGATCCGGTAGCCGCCGTGCCCTTGTCCGTCAGCGAAGCCGGCAGCGTACGGTCCGGCCTCGGCGGCTTCCTGCCCGGCGACTCCGGTGGCCGGCGGGTCGTCCGCGCCGCATGTCTGCCCCGCGCCCCAGGCCGCATCGGTTTGTACAGGATCCGTAAAATCTGCCGTCCCGGACTTGGCCGAAAATTGAATCGGGCCCGATGTATCCGCAGTCCGGGTCACCACAATCCTGTTCTCATCGAACCCCATCGACATCGAACCGAAAGAGGCCTGACCGATCACCAGCGATGCCGTCCAGTCCGGGAGCAAGGTCGTGTAGAAACCCTCGCCGTCGATCACCAGAAAATCACCCGGCGCCCCGGCCAGGGGATAAGCTGAAAGGATCGCCGCCTGATCCCCCGGCGCCGTCGCCCTGGCCTCGCAAAGTCCGCTTGAGAGGTTGCAAGTGGCCAGTTCCCCACAAGCCGAGGATCTTCTGCAAAAAGTGTCTGGACCTGCGTCTCCGCCGGGATCCCCCGCCTCGTCTCCAGTCGTGTCTCCACCATCCAGAATTGTGTCTCCCGGAAAATCCCCGCCGTCGACGACATCAGGCATCCCGTCGGGCTCGCCGTCCTGGATCCCGTCGCCTTCCCAACCATCATCTTCATATGTATCACCGGAATCCAGCCCCGCATCCCCCGTGCCGTCGGGGCCCGCATCCACGACAGGCTCCACGCCGGAACCGCAACCGACCAGGCCAAACCACAAACACAGAAATAGACTTGAGAATCGCATTCTTCTCCACGATACCACCAAGAGTCCGAAAACCCAACCTGAAATCCATGAGTTAGGCTAGCTCCGTCCCCCGATTACGCCCCGATTACGCCCGATTACGGCATCATCAACGCGCTGACCGCCCACGAGATCCGTGCATCGGAACAGCCTGCCGATCTGACCCGACCCTTGCCCACCACAAGAAAGGTTTTCCCGAAAGGCGACAACAACCGGATTATCGTCGAACGCAATTACTTCGAGTCCACTGTGGTCAAACCAGATGAGCCCGAGCTCAGCCCCGAAGTCAAAGCGCTTCTCGATCGGATAGAACCTCACCTGAACCGGAAGACCATCGATCGTATTTTCGCTGTGGGCAAGGCATTCGAAAAAGACGAAGGGCTGTTCCTCCACTGCAACATCGTGGAGGGACGGTTCTGCTATTTCGTCGAGAGTGAGATGCTAGCCACCTACGACGGCACTTACGATCCGAAAATCGAGAACGAAGTCCAACGGCTGTCGAAAGATCTCGCCGTTGCGATCACCGACCAGGTCGGCGCCAAACACATCGAGCACGCCCGGAACAACGGAGTGAAGATCCGCTGCACCCGGCTACCGCCCACCTGCGAGGTCGACTGGGGCTGGGGAAAAGGCTGGCAACCGCTGTCTATACGCTGAGAAACTCCGAAAAACCCGAGAAAAACCTTGGGACGGAGGTGGCATACTCCCCTGGCTGCGGTGGGGGTTACTCATCGACAAACGAGTGGCGCTGGCCGGACCGACCGACATCATCGTTGGACTAAAAAGCTGAGCCGTCTACCCGGGTGCCCGGAGAGAAGCGCGACCTGTCGCCGGCATCATCGGCTGTCTGATGAAGTACGAACCCGGAAACGCCGCTGGCGGATGGATCTTGATCGTTCAGATCCGGGC
>CAZXHT010000009.1:0-90539 GCA_964640665.1 uncultured Myxococcales bacterium | reverse complement strand
TCCGAGGTTTGGCCGGCCACTACCGTTACGAAGATACGCAGGCCCAGCAAGTGATCGGGGGCGCGAATCATCAGCTCTCGCCTTCCGGCGGGGATGTCGGTCAGTAGGAAATTTCCGGTGGCGTCGCATATCGCCGGTGGCGTCGTGAAGCTTGCGCCTACCCAGTTCACCTCGGCGCCTGACACTGCCGTCCCGCCGTGCACGGCGCCGCGGCCCTGGTGGTAGATTTCGTCGGTCAGCTCGCAGGCGGAAAAGACTATCAGGGCCGCGCCGCAGGCGGCCAGCAGCCTGGCGGCGGCGGTCATATCCCCAGCCCCAGTGTCAGCCCGGCCGAGGTGTATGGGATTATCGTCTTGTCGGCGCCGGGAAAGAACATCGCGCCGGCCGACAAATCGACGGCCAGGCGCAGGCGGCCCAGGTTTACCGCAAACAGCGCGTAGGGTCCCAGGCCCGCGCCTGCCGACTGGTCGTTGCCGGTGTAGCCCCCGGAGTCGAAGCGCCGCTGGACGAAGTCTGCAAGGACTCGTCCGCCTATCTCCAGCGCGAAGGGGCCGTACTCCAGCGCGCGGCCGAGAGCGGCGGCGGTCTCTAAAAAGACGAGCGTGAAACCCAGCCGCCGGTCGGCGAGCGGCAGCGAGTGCCGCCAGGCTCCCGAGGACACCGACAGGCGGGCGTTCCAGCCGCGGGCCGGCCAGCCGCGAAGCATAACTCCCGCACCGGCGGCCGGCGCAGACCAGATCCCCCCGGCCGGAGCGCGCAAAAAAGCCGTCCAGCCCATCAGCGCCTGCACCTCGAAGCGCCGGGAGCGCGTGCCGAGCGCCAGATCCCAGCCCTTGGCGGTGGGGCTGTCGAACTCGATCCGCCGCATGCTCTCTTCGGACACGCTGACGAGTTTACCCGATGCGATCCGCAACTCGGCCGCCAGCAGGTGATCGGACAGCCGTTTTTTGAGGACATAGCTGCCGGGCGAAAGTGGAATCATGCGCCGCTCCCCGCGGCGCTTGGTAAGTTCGGCCACAACCGAGCTCTTGCCGGTGTCGAACAGCAGATAGTTTCCGTCGGACTCCTCGGGCAGCACGATCCCGGTCGACTCGTTGTTCAGATCTGTCAACACGATGCTGCCCTCTCCCTCGAGATCGTACGAGAAAGCCGGGTGCTGCACCCCGGGCAGGGTGTCGACGGTGCGGTTGACCGTGCGATCGTAAACGTAGCGGTACAACTCGGCCAGGGTCACCTTGCGATCGCCCGAGCGATCGGCGTCGCCCATCAGGCCCGAGACCAGGTAGTGAGTGAAGAACGAGCTGCCGATCTCGTCCGATTCCTGGGCCAGCTCCGAGGCGGCGGCCGAGGTGAGGATCACACGGCCCGAGGCCCGCGGCGACTGAGAGAAACGCAAAAAGGACGGGGCGCTGCGGCCGCCCTTTTCCCGGGCGGCCGCGCCGGAGTAGCAGGCGTCGAGGACGATCATAGACACTGCCGGACCGGCCGCCGCGGCCTCGCTTTTCAGATCGGCCAGTCCCAGGCGCTGGTCGCCCATGTCGAGGTTTTCACCGTCGGCGTGGCCCGAGTAATAGATCAACAGGATCGACTTGCGATCGGGATCGCTTGCGGCAATGCCTCGCTCTGCGCGCCTGATGGCTTCGAGAAACTCCCGCGGCGATTTTCCAAGCAGCAGCTGAACACGCCCGGGCGCGAAGCGGCCCAGTTCGGTAAGCACGCGCGCCACCCGCCGCGCGTCCTGCTCGGCGAAGCGCAGCGGGATGCGTTGCCGACCGCCCAGGTTGTTACCGGCCACCACGGCCCAGCGGTTTGCCTGTGCTTGGGCGGGGCGTGAGGCGAGCGCAAAACACGCGCAGCTCGCGAAGAGCAAAACAACCCTGGATCGCCTGGACGCCTGCACCTGGCACCTCGAAGTCGAGTATTAGAAAATCGACAGGCGCAACTCATATCATACCTGGGCGTCTCTGCGTCTTTATTTCTTTTCGAGCAGGATGCTGGCCTGGGGATGGGGCAGCGGCAGGCGGACGAGCTTGGTTATGTCGCCGCCTTCCCGGCGCAGGTGTGCAAAGGCGCGCGCCGCGGCCCGTTCGATCTCGGCCTGTGGAAGCGGGCGGTCGGAGAAGACGGCGAAGACCCGCTCCGGTCCCGGGTGATCGTCGAGGATGATGCTGCCCTGAAGAACCTGTCCGCTGCCGGGGACTATGGGCACCGAACTGGGTGCCGCCTGGAAGTTGAAGTTCGAAACCCGCCCCTCGCCGTCGAGGCTGGCTAAAAACAGGTAGCGCTTGGCGCCCGAGGCGTAGACGAACTGAATGCGGTCACCGGCGTGGAAAGTCTCTCCCGAGTGTGCCTCGACGCTTTGCCCAGCGCGCTGTACGAAGACCCGCAGCGAGACCTCGCCCTTGACGCGCGTGGCCAAAGGCCCGGGCTCATGCTCGGCAGGCAGCGCAACAAGCAGCACCAGCAACGCCAGTACGGCGGCGGCGGGAACAAACACGGGCAGCAGGCCTCGTCTGCGCCGGGTTCCCACCGCGCGGGCCAGCAGGCGCGGTACGATCGTCCCGGGCGGGTGGCGGGCGATGAATTCCTCGTTTTCGGCTTCCAGCCGGGAGACGATGCCCAAACAGCGCGGGCAGCTCCGGGCGTGCGCGCGCACGGCCTCCAGGCGTTCTCCCTGGCTGTCCGGGTCCATGGCCTGCAGCAGCTCGATGCGCCGGGGACAGGCGCCGGTCTTCTTTTGGTTGCCGTATTGCGCGTCCGTACTCATTCGAATTCACCTCGCTTGAGTGGTTCTTTCACTTGTAAAGAGGACCCGAGACGCCCAAACGGATCGCTTTTTTTTGCGGTCAGCTCGATATTTTTTGCAAGCGCCCGTATTTTAGTGATTCTGCGGCGAACTCTTCCGCGGCTGAAACCGGTATAATTGCAAATTTCGGTGGTGCTCATCTCGTCGAGCATTAAAGCCTTGGCCACCACCTTTCCCCATGGATCGAGCCGATCCATGACCGCGCGCAACAGCGAGCGGGCCTCGATTCGCCCGGCCGGCACCTCGACCCGCCGTTCGTCCTCGGCGGCGGCGGCAAGCATTTTCGCCCGCTGACGTCTCCTGCGCAGGTGCTTGATGGCCAGGCGCGAAGCCGCGCGGTACAGAAAGCCCAACGGATAGCCCGCCCGTCCGCCGCGGTTTAGGAAAATAATGTAGTGCACGAAGGTCTCCTGGGTCAGGTCCCAGGCCTCGGACTCGTCTCTCAATATGGCTGTCAGGTGAGCATGGATGTAGGCGGCGTGGCGGCTGTAGGCCTCGTGGGTCAGGTGTAAAGATGCTGCCATCACAAACGGTCTAGCCGAGCACCAGAGACTCTTTGGGTGCCGGGTTTTTTCCGAACCGATCCGGGGCGTACTTTGTGAAGATCTCGTGTTCGGCCTGGCGCAGGAGCCACTCGGCGCCTATCTTG
Source organism: uncultured Myxococcales bacterium (assembly GCA_964640665.1). GTDB lineage: Bacteria > Myxococcota > B64-G9 > B64-G9 > B64-G9 > DATKYQ01. The sequence continues at coordinate 87,084 of CAZXHT010000009.1, read as the reverse complement.
CCGATCGCCGGCGCCAGCATGAATCCGTGACCGCCGAAGCCGTTGAACTGGATGAAACCCTCGACTTCTTTCATAGGCCCCAGGATGGGGTTGCCGTCGGGGGTCTCGTCGTAATAGCCGGCCCATTGCCTGAGAATCTTGACCCCCGCAAGCCTGGGCATCAGGCGGGTCATCGAGCGACACATGCGCCTGAGAAACCTGAAGCTCGAAGCGCTGCTCATCGATGAAGGCTCTTCGGGATCGGAAAGCCCCCCGCAGATCTCGCCGCGCATGGTCTGGGAGAAATAGGTGCCGTCCGAAAGATCGCACAGCATGGGATCGAGGAAGGGACCGAGCGGCTCGCCGACCAGGATCTCGTGCCGGTAGGGATGGTTGGGCAGCTCGCAGCCGGCCATGCGGGCGATCTGAGGCGACCAGCCCCCGGCCGCGTTGACAACCCTGCCCGTTGCAATCGCGCCCCGGCTGGTGACCACCTTGACGATGCGTCCGTCGCGAACGTCGATGCCGCTCACCCTGGTGAAGGTTTCGATCTCAACGCCCAACTGGCGGGCGGTTTTGGCCATGCCCCATACCGCCGGCCAGGGGAACAGCACTCCGTCTGTCGGGTTGTAGGCGCAGGCCGTAATCCCCTCGCCCGCCAGCCCGGGGACAATGCGTCTTGCCTCCGAGACATCGATTTGGCGAGTGGACACTCCCAGGCTGTTTTGCAACTCGACGTTTTTTGAAAGCGCCTGGGCCGATTCGGCATCGCGGGCCAAGAACAGGTAGCCGCCCTGTCTGAACCAGATGTTGTAGCCTGTCTCGCGCGCAAGCTGGCGAAACAGGTGTACGCTCATACGGGCCAGCCTGATGTGATCCGCGGTCGACCACTGCTGGCGGACGCCGCCGCCGTTCCGGCCCGAGGCTCCGAAACACAGGTAGCCCTGTTCGAGAACCACGATGTCGTGAAAGCCCATTCGCGCCAGGTGGTAAGCGAGCGAGAGACCGATGATCCCGCCGCCGATGATCACCAGGTCGGCGCGATCTTTCATGGGTTCTCACCGCCGTCGTCGCCGTCGTCCCGGCCCGCGAAACAGGCCGCCGGGGTGGGGTGTAAAAGCGGACGTACCCTGGGAGGATCGTCCACCATGTCGTCGCCACCTTGCAGGGCGGCTAAAAAACGGGCCGCGTGAGCCGTGCAACCCTTGCCCTGGCAGAAGCCGGTCGAGAAGCCGGTGTAACGTTTGAGCGATTCGAGATCGTGCTGGCCGCGCTTGAAGGCTTCTTCCAGGTCGGCAAGGCAGACATCCTCGCAGCGACAGATGATGGTCTTGCTCATGACACCTCCGCCCGGATGGAGAGCGCGCAGGCCAGCCCCGCCCGCTCGCCATGCAGCAGGGACTCCTCGGTCGAGCGGGCCCGGGCGCAGTGGCCGGCGGCGAAGACCCGGCCGTGGCTGGTCAAGCCGTCGCCGCCGGTTGTTACGCGATAGCCGGAGTCCGATGCGAAGCCGACGCGGCAGCCGGCGTGGTGCGCAAGCTCGTAGGCCGGCGCTGCCGGAGCCTCGACGGCGCACGTCCGGCAGTCGAGAACCAGGTCGGCATCAGCGCCGCCCTCCGGGGCCAATTCAATCCTGTCGAGCCTGCGGCCGCCGCGGGCCCCGGTCAGCCGGTGCCCGAAAAATATTGGCACGCCGCGGGCCCGGAGCCTGTCGATCGTTTCTCCTTCGCGAAGCCGGGTAACGACGCCACTCAGGGCGACATCGTGCTCGGCCAGCAGATCGGCCAGGCGCAGGGCGCGTTCGGAATCGCCCACCACCACCAGCGGTTCGCCGGGCACCACACCGTGGCCGCAAACCAGCCGGTCGAGCGCCCGGACACCGAAGAGCCCGGGCAGGTCGTTGTTGGCAAACAGCGGCAGCTGCTCGTAGGCGCCCGTGCAAATGATCAAGCGCTCGGCCCGTACCAGGAAGGTTTGCTCGGAATTGCAGGCCAGCACCTCGAAGCGCTCGCCCGGATAGATTGCCAGTACCCCTGTGCCGGCGTGCAATTCGACGCCGGGCGTCTCCCCGAGGCGTTGTTCGATCTCTTGCAAGCGCTCCCAGCCGCTATCAATCCGGCCGCCGGATCCCGGAAGGCGGGTTGCGGCGTCCAACAGGCGCCCGCCGACCCGTGGGTTGCTTTCAAAAAGCACAAGCTCGTGCCCGGCGCCCGCCAGGGACAAAGCCGCCGACAGGCCGGCGGCCCCGCCGCCGACAATCACCGTCCCGGCCTTAGTGTCTTTTATGGGGACTGCTGCCGGAGGATCGGCGCCGGGTGGATCGCCGTAGCCGGAAAGCCGGCGCACGAAACTGGCTGCCAGCCGGTTGAGGCCGGATGAGGCCGTGAACATGGAGTGGTGATCGAGCCGCTCCCCGCTCAGCCAGTCGACCGCGCGCAGGAGGTCGAACCCCGCGCCCGGCCAGCCGGCCTGCCGCTCGACGACCAGGCCCGAGCGGCAAGCCGTCTCGCAGGAGCGCACGTTAGGGGTGCCGTCGATGCGCATCAGGCAGCCGCTGCAGTGGCCCGCGAGGCACCAGGGCCCGCGCGGGCGATGGTACTTGATGCTGCGGCCGAACACATCGATGCCGGCGGCAATCAGGGCCATGGCGACGGACTCGCCTTCGTAGCCATCTATCGAGCGGCCCTCGAACTGAATCTTGACCGGTTTGCCCCGTTCGCGGGGGTTGCCCGGGAGGGGATCGATGCGTCGACCGTGGACCATCGGACATGTGGTATCCGATGGGTCGATCGTTGTCAAGCGGATGGATGCTAGATCTGCCGCACTAAGCCGGTCACGACGCCCAGGATGGAGGCCGAGGCGAAGTCGCGGCGGCGGATGACGATCGGTTCGAAAGCCGGGTTGGCCGGTTCGAGAACCACGCTCTCGCGGCTGCGGCGATAGGTCTTGACGGTGACTTCTCCGTCCAGCATGGCGACCACCATGTCGCCCGAGACGGCGCTTTGTTGGGAGCGAACCAGCACCAGGTCTTCGTCGAGGATGCCCCGGCCGATCATCGAATCGCCTTGGACGCGCAGCGCGAAGACCTTGCCGCTGGCCGGAAGCAGCGATCGATCGAGCAGCAACTCACCATCGAGGTTCTCTTCGCTCATCACCGGCAGACCGGCGGCAACGCGACCCAAGAGCGGCACCAGCACGGCCGCGCCGTCGTCCCGCGCGGCGGGATGTGCCCGGGAGGGGGCAGCCAGGCGGATGGCCCGGGACTTGAGGCCCTTCTCGCGCGAGAGGTAGCCCTTGCGCTCGATGGCCTTGAGGTGATCGTTGACCCCGTTGGTGGAACGGATGCCCATGTGATCGGCCATCTCGCGGATCGCGGGCGGGAACCCATGCTCGATGGCGTACTCCTCGATAAAAGAAAGTAGCTGCTGCTGCCTGGCGGTAAGCTCTCTCATGGCGCCTCCCGATAAAACACATGTTACTGAACGCATGTGCAGATGTCAAGCTGCCTACATGGTTTCGTAGAGCAGCGGGGAGCGCTTGCGGATGAATTGTTCTATCAGCTTGCGCCTTGCGCCGGGAAGATCGTTGAAGGCGACGCCGATGCCCGGGGAGACGTCGGATGTGAAATCGTTGTACTCGCGCAGCCAGCGGACTTCTCCCTTGACTTCGAAGGGCTCGTGGTCCGGCAAGGTCACGGACAGGTTCATCTGCGTGCCCAGCGGCAGGTTCTCGTGGGTGGCGATAAAAAGCCCGCCCTCGGATATGTTCTCGGTCAGCCCGGCGTAGAAGTTGTGCTCGGTGTGCAGCGAGACGTCCACCTGAACGGAGAGGCGCGGGCGTGCTCTCTGATTTGCCTCGGGTGGCGCCTGCACCTGGAACGAGGCGACCTTCTGCGTCTCGTCGTAGGCCTGCCGGCGATCGATTTCCTCCCGGCGCGAGTCCAGGCCGCGCACACCCTCGAGCAAGGTGCTTTTTTCCCGGGTCAGCTTCTTGCGCTCGGTTGCTATCCCGGTGCGCCGGTCGCCAATCTCCCGCGCCCGGCGCTCGAGATCTTTCTTGCGCTGGTCCAGCCGTTTGTGCTCTTCGGCCAGGATCTTGATCTTCTCGGTCAGCTCTACGGCCTCCGAATCGACGGCACCTTCGCGCTTGTCCAACTCGCCCGCGCGCGTGTCCAGTTCGCCGAGCTTTCCGTTGAACTCGGCGCGCTGTTTCTCGATCGCCTCTGTTTGCATCTTCCTTTCGGTTTCGTCACTCGTTTTATTGGTCATGGATCTTCCTCGGTTGACAGGGTTACAAAGATCGAGATCATAGCTCCGCAATAAACATACCAGCCGTGCCGCCCATTGGAAATAATAAAGACATGGTTTCAACAAGTTCGACGGACGGATGCGGGCTCCCCTGGGGCCGTCCGGACCCACCCGGGTGGGATTGACCCGGGAGGATGGGCTGTGTTACTTCGTTTGCGTATCGGGAGCGACTCATGGACACATCAGTTGCGAGAAATGCATTCGAAACGGTACACCCGGGTTGGCACGTGCTCGGGGTGGGTTTTCTGGCCGCCTGGCTGTGGGTCATGTGGCTCATGTTTCGAATCTCGTCCCCGGACGCCCCGCTTTTGATCAGGGGTTCGCTTGCCGACTTCGAAGTCTGGATGGGGGCCTACTACCAGAACCGCCGGTTGGGCAGCGTGCATGCCCGTCTTTCCGGCCGGGATTTCGAGCAGGATTCCCGCCTGGCCTTCGTGGTAGGAGGCAGCCGGCAACGCATCAGGTCGCGGCTTGCGGTCCGACTGGACGGTCAGGGCTCTTTTTCTCGCTTCAGGCTGAGCATAGACACGGCGCTTCTATCGGTTGAGATAGCGGGTCGGCTGGAGGGGAAATACCTGTCTGTCACGATGCAGATGGGTTCCGAGACAACTCGCAGGAAAATCAAACTTGCCGAGGCGCCGATCTTCGACTTCGCCCTGCCGCGCCTGCTGGCGGCGCAGGATCTCACCCCGGGCAGGCGCTATTCGGTCGTGCTGTTCGATCCGCAAAGCCTCGGCAACGAACGGACGCTGATAGAAGTGCTGGGACCGGAGGCCAAAAAGACCAGGCGGGGATTGCAGTCCGCGATCCACTTGCGGCGCAGCGCGGGCGGTCTCGTGCTCGACAGCTGGATCGACGAGAGCGGCAACGTCCTTGCCGAGCAGACGGCGCTGGGACTCGAACTGCGCCGGGAGGAGCCCGGCGATCAGCGGCCGGAAGCTCCGCCCGTATTCGATGGGAGCGTAGATCTTACCGATCTGATGCACCTGCCGGTGCCAAGACAGGAAGGTCGCCGGCCGTGATCGTCATCGAAAAGCTCACCAAGTGCTTTGGAAAGTTCGAGGCCGTGCGTGACCTGTCGCTTGCGGTGCGGTCCGGCGAGGTGTTCGGTTTTTTGGGCCCCAACGGGGCGGGCAAGACCACCACCATGAAGATCATGGTAGGGCTGATGCGGCCGACGTCCGGCCGGGTGACGATCGGCGGACTCGACGTCGGGCGCGAGCCGATCGCCGCCAAGCGCCTGATCGGTTACATTCCGGACAGGCCCTTCCTTTACGAGAAGCTCAGCGGGCGCGAGTTTCTTCTGTTCGTGGCCGGACTCTACGCAACCGAAAGACGGGCGGCCGAGCGCCGGGCCGATGAATTGCTCGAGCTGTTCGAGCTTGGGCGATGGTCGGGGGAACTCATAGAAAGCTATTCGCACGGCATGAAGCAGCGCCTGACCATGGCGGCGGCTCTGCTGCACCACCCGCGGGTGGTCGTCGTGGACGAGCCGATGGTGGGGCTGGATCCCCGCGGCGCCGCGCTGATCAAGACCATTTTCATAAACTTCTGCCGTCAAAGCGGCGGCACGGTGTTTCTATCGACACACACTCTCGAGGTGGCAGAAGAACTGTGCGACCGCGTGGCCATCATCAACCAGGGACGGGTGGTGGCTCAGGGCGACATGCAGCAGATCCACACCCAGGCCGGCGGCCTGGCTGGCGGCCAGGGCACCGGCCTGCAGGATCTGTTCTTGCGCCTGACCGGCGGCGCGGACGTTACGGCCATGCTGAAAGGGTTTCGGGTGTGATCGCGGCCTTGCGAGTCTTCCTGCTCCTGCTTGGGCCCAAGGCCCGCGGCTTGCGGACGCGCCGGCCATTCAGGCTTGTGTTCTTCGGTGCACTTGGTTTGGGCTGCTGCCTGGGTATCTACCTGGTCTCGGCCTGGTTTCTGGGGCGTTGCCTCGATGTCGAGTTGATCGGAGCGCTGATCCCGCGCAAGTTGATGTCGCTGGTGTTGCTGGTGCTGCTTTCCATCCTGTTGATATCCACAACCATATCCTCCTTCGCGGTGTTTTTCATGTCCGAGGATCTCGGACTGCTGAGTGTTTCCCCTGTGCAAATCGGCCCGCTCTACTTCGCCCGCCTGCTGGAGATGACGCTGCACTCGTCCTGGATGGTCGTCTTCTTCGGCCTGCCGGTCTTCGTCGCCTACGGCACGGTGTACGGCGCTCCATTCTCCTATTACCTGGGAGTGCTGCTCCTGTTTCCGGGTCTGATTTCGATCCCGGCCTGCGCGGGAGCCGTGATCGCCACATTGCTTACGCGGGTCTTTTCCGCGCGACGCTCACGGGATCTGCTCGTCTTCCTGGTCGTCGTGGGGTTCGTATTCCTCTATCTGCTCATGCGCGCCATGAAACCCGAGCAGCTTCTGGATGCGGATTCGTTCGGCTCGATGATGGATTTTCTGAACATCTTCCGCGCCCCGGAAACGAGCTTCCTGCCTACACGCTGGATGACCGACGCCTTGTTCCCGCTCTTGTTGGGCGAGCCGGCGCAGGTGCTCTTGCCCGCGGCGGCCATCTGGACGACCGCCGCCGCCCTGGCCGCGCTGAGCGCCTGGATCTGCACCGGGCTGTATCGCGGCGCGTTCGCCCGTGCCCAGGAGGGGCGCGTGCGTCGCCTGCCGGACCCGAACGAGGCGCATCCACGGGAGCGCCTGCTCGGGTCCTGGCTGGATCGCCTGGCTCGCCTGTTGCCGGGGTGCAGCGGAACCCTGCTTTCCAAGGATACCAGGATTTTTCTGCGCGACACCGGCCAGTGGCTGCAGCTTTTGCTGCTGGGCGCCCTGGCCACGGTGTATATCATGAACTTCATCTACCTGCGGGCCGCCGACTTCAGCTGGTTCACACTCTACACGGTCAACCATATCTTGATGGGACTGGTCGTGTCCGGTATTGCCGTGCGTTTCGTTTTTCCGGCCGTCAGCCTCGAAGGGCGCGCCTTCTGGATCGTGCGCACGGCGCCTTTGGCGATTGGCGAGTTTTTGCACGGCAAGCTGCTCATTCACTTGGTGCCGCTGGCGGGGCTGGCCGGGGCGTTGTCGATCCTGTCTTGCGCCGTGATCGGGGTGCCTCTTGTGTTCGGTGTTCTGTCGCTGACGCTGATTCTGGCGCTGGCGCTGGGTGTCTGCAGCCTGGGTATCGGCCTCGGGGCGGTCTACCCGCGTTTTACCGCCGAGAACCCGGCCAAGATCCCCACCGGGCTCGGGGGAGTCACTTTTATGACCACCTCTCTGTCCTTCGTCTTCTTGTTCATCTTGGCCAGTGTCTACCCGAGCTACGTGCTCTACAGGGCACCCGAGCGTCTCGGCAGCCCGGTTGGCCACCCATGGTGGTTTTTGTTCTCACTGGCGGCCCTGGTGTTGCTGGCCGTGGCTTGTGCCTGGGTTCCGATGTGGCTGGGGAGGCGCCGGCTGGAAGAGCTCGAGTGAAATAACGATCAACCGGGCCGGATGGTGAAACGGATCAGGTGATTGGAAATGTGGATCTCGTCCCCACCGGACAGCTTGTGCTTGCCGATCTGCTCTCCGTCGAGCCATACGCCGTTGGCCGAGTTCAGGTCTTCTATGAACCAGCCGCCGCGCTCGCGGGTGATGACTGCGTGCTCGCGCGACACACCACGGTGCTTGAGGATATAGTCGCACTTGGAGCCGCGCCCGACGAGGAAGACTTTCTTTCTGATCGGGGAGTAATCGTCGTCGTCTACCTGAAAATAGAGAGTATCCTGCCGCAGCTTGCCGGCGGCGGGTTTCTTGGCTGCCGGCCGCGCAGCTGCCGGCCGCGCCGCGGCCGGTCGCTGTGACGGCATGCCTCCTGCCTTACGGATCGGAGGCGGGGCGGGCTCGACACTTTCGAGCAGGTCGGCTCCATCCGGCGGTCGCATTCTCACCGGCTGGGGATTCAGATGACCGAGCCGGACGAGAAGCTCGTAAAGAGCCAGGTTGACCAAACCGTCGAGATCGAGCCCGGTCTGACCGGCGACGTTCTTCAACGAGCGCAGCAGCTTTGCATTCAACTCAAGCGTCTTACGCACAACGCCCGCGTCCATGAAACCCTCAAAAAAAACCGCTCGTATTCATCTTGCTGGTTTATAGCGCAGCTTCGCGGATAGATCAAGAATCCGTCACTACCCGACCAGGTCTACCCCGGGTCGCCGGCCGATTGTTCGAAGCGCACCTCGAACTGTTCCTGGTGAAAATCGGGTGAGGAGTCGACACGGATTTCTATGCCCAGGCGGTTCTCCAGGGCTTCGACTGCGTCCTGCTCCTCGTCGATCAGCCAGTTGCAGACGCCCGGGTTGACCACGACGACCGCGGTGCCCCGGCGCCCGCCGACCTCGCGTTCCACGGCATGCAGGATCTCGTAGCAGACGGTGGGGGGTGATTTTATCCGTCCGGCTCCCTCGCAGTAGGGACAGGTTTGCGTCAGGGATCGCGACAGGCTCTCGCGGACACGCTTGCGCGTCATCTCGACCAGTCCCAACTCGGATATCTTCAGGATGTTCGTCCGGGCCCGGTGGCCGGCGAGCGCCTCCTGTAGAGCGTTGAAGACCTTGTCCCGGTTTCCCTGTTTTTCCATGTCGATGAAGTCGATGATGATTATTCCGCCGATGTCGCGCAACCTGAGCTGGCAGGTGATCTCCTTGACGGCCTCGAGATTGATCTTGGTGATGGTGTCTTCGAGGTTGTGTTTGCCGACGTAGCGGCCGGTGTTGACGTCTATTGCCGTCAGCGCCTCGGTTTGGTCGATGACGATGTATCCGCCGCTCTTGAGCCACACCTTGCGATCGAGGGCGCGCGTAATCTCCACCTCGAGACCCAGTGCGTCGAAGAGGGGCTCCGCGTCGGTGTACAGTTCCACCCGCGGTGCCAAGGCCGGCATGAAAGTGCGCACGAACTCCAGAAGCTGTGCGTGCTCGTGCGGATCGTCGATGATCAGGCGATCGACGTCGACTGTGAAAAGGTCGCGTGTGGCGCGCCGGATCAGATCGAGATCCTGGTAAATCTTGGCAGGCGCGCTCAGTTGCCGGTTGCGCTCGCCGATGTCTTCCCACAAACGGGTCAAGAAGGCCATGTCGGCAGCTAGTGCGACCTCGCCGGCACCCTCGGCGGCCGTGCGGATTATGAAGCCGGTCCCCGCGGGCCGCATTCCGCCGACCATGTCTCGCAGGCGGCGCCGCTCGGACTCGGATTCAATCCTGCGCGAGATGCCGATGTGATCGACGGTTGGCAGAAAGACAAGCAGGCGCCCGGGCAGCGTGATGTGCGTGGTCAGACGGGCTCCCTTGGTGCCGATGGGGGCCTTGGCCACCTGGACCAGGATCTCCTGCCCGCTGTGTAAAAGGTCGCCGATGCGCGGCGGCTGGTCGGAGGAACTCGGCGTCACGCTCTGTAGCGGCGCCCCCAAGCGCCGCCCCGGCTCGTTTTCCTCGTCCGAATCGTCCTCCGCCACCAGGCCCAGTTCCGAACTTGAAGGCGGCTTGGCGACGTCCGAGACGTAGAGGAAACCGGCCTTGTCGAGTCCCACTTCCACGAAGGAAGCGTCCATGCCGGCCAGCACGCGAACCACCTTGCCATTGTAGATGTTGCCGACCAGACCCTTGCCGCTGGGGCGCTCGATGTACAGCTCGGCCAGGGAATCCTTTTCGACCAGGGCCACTCGCCGCTCGCGCTGGGTGGCGTTGATGATCAGGCGGATGCTCATGTCTTGGTATCCTCTCTGTGGATGTCGTCCAAAAAAAGCAACGCCTGGCGGACGATCACAACCCGGGCGTCGCCCCAGATCTCGCGCGCCATTTCATACGGCCGCGCGCTGGAGCCCCGATTCAGCCATAACTCGCAGTTGACCTTTATTGGAAATGCGGAATCGAGCGGTTCCAATCGCTTGATACTCGGGCGCAGGTCGACCGTCTTGCGGCTGCCCTTGACGATCCTGGAATGATTCCAGGTGCTGCGTGCCAGAATTCCGCGGATCGCTTCGAGGATCGACTCCCGATCGCTCGCATCCGGCGAGTGCATGACGTAGCGCACGGCCATCAAGCGGCGCATGACCGAGGGCGCGCCCTCCAAAAGCGGCGCGCCCTCCAGCAGGCGCATTCCCCCGGGAAGCGTTGCCGCCAGACGTTCGAGCAAGGCGGACGGATCGTCCGGACCGAGTTTCGCCAAGGCCACGTCGACCATCTCGCACAGGCTGGTGACACCCACTTGGCAGGCCGGCCCGAAGGACATGCGCGGCTTGGGGTGAAAGCCGCGCGAATGGCTCAGCGGCCAGCCGGCGCGGCGCAAGGCCTTGGTCAATTGTCCCATGAACTCGATGTGACTCAAGCAGGCGGCCGGCCCCTCCTTGGCCAGTACCAGGCGAATCCTGGCAGGCGTCCGCCCGTCGGCCGCGGGATCCGGTACATGGCTTGCCCCCGGCATTTGACCGTCGAGCACCGGCGCCGCGTCCTCGTCTCTACAGGCCCCGCAGTCGTAGCAGCCGTCCATGGCGCAATCCGGGGTGGACTCCCCGGCCAGGGCTCGCCGACGCTCGGCCAGCAGGAACTCCTTGTCGGGGCCCATGTCGAGATGATCCCAAGGTAAGGGATCGTCCAAGCGGCGCTCGCCCAGCAATTCGCCGAGCGAGCCGCCAGGAGCCAGCGGCGCGAAAGCACGCGCTAATTTTTGCTCGTCGAAATGCTCGCTCCATCCGGCCAGGCGCTGTCCGGCCTGCGCCAGATTTTCCAGGGCCGCGAATAGGCGCCGATCGCCCCGGGACAGGATCCCCTCGGCCTGGCTCATGTCCGTAGGCGCCCTGCCGACCTTCACGCCCGGCAGGGCGGACAGCCTGCTCTTTAGGGAGGCGTGGATCGCGCTTGCCTCGGTGGCGGTGATCATTCTTTCCCACTGGAAGGGCGTGTGAGTCTTGGGCACGAAGGTGGATATTCCCACGTTGATGCGCCCGCCGGACCCGCGCGATCGGTACAATCTCCGGATGCGGGAGACCATCTCGACGATTGCGTCCCGGTCGCGCTCGGTCTCGGTCGGCAGGCCCACCATGAAGTAAAGCTTGATAAGCCGCCAGCCGGCCGCGAATGCGCCGCCGGCCGCCGAGAGTATATCCTCGTCGCTGATGTTCTTGTTAATCACTGCCCGCAAGCGCTCGCTGCCGGCCTCGGGGGCGATCGTGAAGCCGGACTTACGCACCGTCTTCACGATTCGCGCAAGACCGGGCGTCAGCGTATCGGCGCGCAGCGAGGGCAGGCCGGCCGCGATGCGCTCGTCCGCGTGACGCGCGAAGAATTCCTCGAGTATCCTCTGGATATTGGGATGGTCGCCGGCCGACAGGCTCAGGAAAGTAACCTCGCCGTGCCCGCTGCCGGCAAGGCCACTATCGACCGCGTCCAGGATGTGGCTTGCCGAGCGTTGCCTGACGGGCCGGTTGATCATGCCCGCCTGGCAGAAGCGGCAACCGCGTGTGCAGCCGCGCTGGATCTCGACGGCCAGGCGATCGTGCACCGTTCGGATTGGTACGATCGGCCGGTCGGGGATCGGCAGGTCGTCGAGGTCGGCGATGAGCCGGCGGCGCACCGTAGGGGGCGCTCCCTTGACCGGGGTAGCCCGTTCGAGCGTCCCGTCCGGACCCCGGGACATCTCGTAGCGTGACGGGATGTAGACGCCGGGAATCTCCATCAGGCGGTCGAGGATCTCCTCGCGCGAAAGATCCTGCCTGCGGCCCTCTCCCACCGCACGCGCCAGATCGAGCGCGCCCTGTTCGCCGTCGCCTAAAAAGACCGCGTCCAAAGCCTGGGCCAGCGGCTCGGGATTCGCGGCGCCCGGGCCCCCGGCCACCACCAGCGGGTGCCGCGGACCACGCTGCGCGGCACGCAGCGGTATGCCGCTCATGCCGAGTATGGCCAGCACGTCCGGGTAATTCAGTTCGTGCTGCAGGGTGAATCCCAGCATGTCGAAGGCAGAAAGCGCCGTGCCGGACTCCAGCGAGGCCAGTGGCAGCCCGGCCCGCTTGAGGGCCGCCTGCATGTCGAGATCGGGGGCGAAGGCCCGTTCGGCCCATATGTCCGGCTGGCCGTTGAGAGCCTGGTAGAGCACCTGCAGGCCGAGATAGCTCATGCCCAGCTCGTACAGGTCGGGATAGATCAAGGCAACCCGGCAGAGCACGGCCGCCGGGTCCTTGACGACGGCGTTGACCTCGCCGCCGGTATAGCGGCCCGGATGCCGCACGTCGCAGAGCAGATCGAAAAAACTCATGACCGGCAGAAGTTAGCACGCTTCGGATTGGTACACAAAAAGGGCCGGCGCCCACAGGGCCTGTCCAGGGGCGAGTGCTTAACGAATTTGTGCTCACATTAGGCCCCTCCATTCTGTTAAACACTCCCCAGGGGCACGGCCATTGACATTCCCGACCCGATGTTTGAGAATCCGCGTGTCCGGATATAGTACACGGTGTACGGAGGCCGGGCACAAGCTCGTCTGAATCAAGGTCGTGAATCGATGACCAAGTCATTGAATACAACCGGGAAGTCGGCTAGGTGCCGGCCTCTACGGCTACACCCTTGTAATCGCCGGGTGTTTTACCAAGATGCCGTTGCCGCTTTTGTGCATGGCGCTGATCGTCTTCATGCTGCAACTGCTGGCCGGAAAGATCGCCACGCTGCGCCGCCGACGCCGTGAGGAATGATCCCGGACAGGGCGGCCGCGGCCGCTGGAAAGGCGACCTTGTCCTAGTGGCGCTCGTGCTGGTAATTGGCGGGCTGCTGCTGCAGCCCGGCATCTTTTCGGTGGACGAAAGCCACTATCTGCTGGCGGCCGACGCCCTGGGACGATCGGGCTCGTTCCACATCGAAAACGGCTACGAGAAGCTGCGGGACCCGGCGTTGCTCTACTTCTACACCGTCATTCCCGACCGGGTGGACGAACTGGGCACGGTGGCCACCGTCCCTCCCTATCATTCGCTGCTGGCGGCGCCGCTGGTATGGCTTGCAGGATCGGCGGGCGCGGTCTGGCTGAATCTGCTTGCCTTGGCGGCCAGCCTGCTGGCGGTGCGGCGCCTGGCGCTGCGGGCGGGATTGGCTGAACGTGCCGCGCTGGCCTGTGCCCTGGCCTTCGCGGTCGGCGGAGTGAGCCTGGAGTACGCCCTGGGGATCTGGCCCCATGCGCTTTCCCAGGCGCTGGTTGTCTGGAGCCTGCTGTTGGTGGTCGTGGACGAGCCGCCGCCTCGCGCATGGTTCGTCGCGGGATTACTGGGCGGTCTGGCCACCGGGGTGCGCCTGCAGAACATCGTCTGGCTGCCCGTGCTGAGTCTGCTGGTTCTACGGGCACGACGGCCCGGCCGGGCGGCGCTGGGTTGGTTGGCCGGCTGGTTGCCGCCGCTGGCCGGCATGGCGTTGATCAACTGGTGGCGCCTGGACACCCCGAACCCCTTTACCTACGGCCGCGGCCTGGGCCTGGAGCACACGCCGGCCTGGAGAATGCTGGCGGCAAGGGCCGGGCCGATGATCATGCTGGCGGTCGTGGTGCTGCTGCTCGCCGTCATTCTTGTTTTCCTGAGGAGGAAAGGACGACTGGGCTCACGCGGTTTAGTGGCCGCGGCGGCGGCGGGCACGCTGGTGTTGATGGCGATACCGGCCCTGCGCCAGGTGGTGTGCGACTACCTGGGACGGCTGCTCTACTTCCTGGTCGACCCGGCCTTGGGTCCCGCCGGCATGCGATCGGCGGGGGGGCACACCGGTCTCTGGGGACAGGTCTACTACGGAGGTGTTCTAAAAAAAGGCTTGATCGAAACCATGCCCCTGGCTGCTGCCGCCCTGTACTGGTTGTCGCCGCGCGGTATTAAGGATCGAACCAGCCTCTTTGCTCGGCGCCTGTTGCTAGCGGCGGTTGGTGCGCTGGTTCTGCTGCCGTTTATGCTGTCCGCGGGCGGCTGGTGTTATAACCCGCGCTACCTGCTCGAATTGGTCCCTGCGCTTTTCGTGTTGGGGACGGCCGCTTTTTACGGGTTGCCGGCGGGAAGAACGGCGATACTGGCCGGGACGCTTTCGGGGTTAATGCTGGCCCTGCCCGTGGTGCTTTCGACGGGCACGGTTGAGTCACCGGCCGATGGGCGCTACCAACTGGTGCTGGCCCTGGCCGTGATCCTGGTGCCGACCTTGACTCTGGCGGTCTGGCGATTTGTCCCGGGCCGCCTGGCGCAATCGGCCGGACAGGCGGGGCGAGCGTTGATGGCTCTGGCCTTCGTTTATGGTGTCATGGTGCAGCTTGGCGGTGACCTGGCCACCAGCAACACCGTCCGCCGCTATGCCCACGGAATGGAGCAGGCGGCGGAGAAGGTGGTAAGTGACGGCTCGCTCCTTTTTGCCTGGGAGGCGCGCAAGGATGTTTTCACTCCACTAAAGCTCGAGCGGGACATCTGGATCGGCGGCCTGCGCTTTCGGGATACGGCCTTGCCTCCCTCTCTGGTTGAATTAACACCCAATCGCCGGGTGTTCGTGCTGAAGAACGGCATTCCGCCCGTGCGCTGGCGGGAGATCGCTCGCGGCCGCCGGATACTGGAGCGGCGCAGCCACGACCTGTTGTTCGTGGAATTGCGTCTTGCGGGTGAAAGATGAGCCGGGAAATGGACATCAGTGTAGTGATACCGTCCTATAACTCAATCGCCACCATCGATCGCTGCCTGGCGGCCCTACACCGGCAGGTGTTTTCCGGGAGCTATGAAGTCATCCTGGTGGACAGCTCGATTGATGGCACGGCCGAGCAAGTGGAGAAACACTTTCCCTGGGTGCGCCTGATTCACCTGAAGGAGCGCGCCCTACCAGGAAAGGCCCGCAATATTGGCATAGCAAAGGCGCGTGGTTCCATCGTGGCTTTTACCGACGCCGACTGCCTGCCCGCGCCCGACTGGTTATGGCGACACTACCAGGCTCAGCAAAACCACGATGTGGTGGGCGGTGCCCTGGGCAATGCCAACCCGGCTAGCTTGGTGGGTTGGGCCAGTTACCTGCTGGAGTTCTCCGGTTATACACCATGCCGCCGCCATGGTTACGTCGATTGTCTGGTGAGTGCCAATTTATCGTGCCGCCGGATCTTGCTCCAGAAACATCCTTTTCCGGAAGACCTGTGGCCAGGAGAAGATAGAATCTTGGCATGGCAACTGGCCGAGATTTCAAATCTGTTTTACGATGGTGGTGCCATTGTCGAGCATGTGAATCGGTCAGGTTTGGAAAATCTTTTCCGCCACCAAGCGCGATCCGGACGTGCGGCGGCGGTGGCTTGGCCGCGTATTGGTCTGCATGGGAAACTTTGTCGATATAGCTGGTTGGTATGGCTGACTCCCCCATGGCGCAGCCTGTTGACAATTACCAGGGTTCTGCGTGATACCCCACGCTTTCTTTTACCTGCCATGCTGACTATGCCGTTGATCCTATCGGGAGCTATGGTGTGGGCGCATGGATTCTACAAGGCTTCAGGCAGGAAACAGTGAGCATGATGAAACGAGGATCACTTGTCAGCGTCATTTTGCCTGTCTACAACGGAGAAATGTATCTATCTCAAGCCGTCGCCAGCATTCTAAAGCAGAGCTTCCGGGAGTTAGAACTCATCGTGATCAACGACGGTAGTACGGATGCCACCTGTGAGATCCTGGCCACCATAGATGACCCGCGCTTGAGGGTGCTGGAACAGAGCAACCAGGGACTGGTAGCTGCCCTCAATCGGGGAATCGCAGCGGCCCGGGGAACCTTCCTGGCCCGAATGGACCACGACGACATCAGCTTGCCGCAACGGCTGGAACTGCAGATCGAGTGGCTCAATACCCATCCCGAGCATGCTGCCGTCGGTTGTCAGTTCGCCCAGATGGACGAGAGCGGAAGGGTTCTCAACAGGTCGGTACCCCTGCCCCTGGATCACCAGGGAGTGCTGCGCCGGATTGCCACAGGACAGCTGGGAGTGTTGCACCCGACCATGCTCTTGCGGCTTTCCTCCTTACGGGAGATAGGCGGCTATGATGCCAGGGTTCGTCATTCCGAGGATGTTGACCTGGTATATCGCTTGGCAACTCGCTATCGACTGGCCAACATCGACAGGGTGGCCTACCTCTACCGCATCACCAGGAAGGCGGTCAGTACCGGATTGTTCCACAAGCAGAGAAGAAACGAACGTATTCTCAGGGGTGCCTGGCAAAGATATCTCCAGACCGGCAGCTACCACCTGAGCGGGGAGGAATACCGCGGGATCGGCGACCATATGCGTGCAGACGAGGATCGAACCCGCTGCGAATCGCATTTTCACAACCGGGTGGGCCGGGCTCTGCTACGTGGCGGTAACTGGGCGCAGGCAGGGAAACACTACCTGCTGTCGATCCTGAATCGTCCCTTACAACTATTGGCATATCTCGGAGTGGCTCGGGCACTTCTGCATCTCGGCCGAACCAGCGGTGGTTTTCCTTGGAGTCGCGAGATGACTGACTTTTCATCCGGGACAGGCAACAGTTGAAGCTACGTGAAAAAGCCACCCGGGGAGTCCTCTGGACGTCCCTGCAGGACGCTGTCTCGGCGGCGGTGTCTTTCATTGTCATTGTTGTCCTGGCCAGGAACGTTGCGCCCGGCGATTTCGGGCTAATAGCCGAAGCCTGGGCCGTCGTGTTCGTCCTTTCTCAGGTGGGGCGTCTGGGGCTGGTGGAAGCCCTGGTCACTAAGAGAGTTAGAAATCGCCAACTGCTATCCGCCGTTTTCTGGCTGGAAATTGCGATTGCCAGTGCGCTGGTTTTATTGTGCCTGCTGATCGCCCCAGTGTTGGCTTCACTTTTTTCCAGTCCTCGACTGTGTGTGCTGGTACGGGTTCTTTCAGTGGCGATTTTTATGGAAGCAATCGGAACCGTGCCGCAGGCGCTGTTGGAAAGCGACATGCTTTTTTCAGCCCTGGCGTTTGGTAGGCTGCTTGCGAATCTCGCCGGTTCCGCGCTGGCGATTATCATGGCCGTCATGGGCCTGGGGGTGTGGAGCCTGCTAGCGCAGCTACTGTTGTCCGTTATGCTGCGTAACTCTGCTTTTATGTTGTTTGCCCGGTATCTTCCCTCCTGGCACTTGGACGGGGTGCGCCTGGGAGAGTTGCTGCGCTTTGGCTCTCGGGTAGCCGGTATGCATCTGCTGGGCCTGGTAAACATCCATGGCGCCTTTCTCATCGTTGGCTTGATGCTGGGAGAACGAAGACTGGGCGTCTTCAAGATAGCCTGGGATCTGTTCGATAAGATTTTTCGAACCCTTAGTCATCCATTCGTCAGCGTGGCCCTGCCGACTTTCACATTGATCAGAAATGAACACAGCCGTCTGAATCATGCTATTGTTTCCGGGGCCCGCACGCTGGCCTTGGTCTTGCTTCCTGCCTGCGCCGGGTTGGCCCTGGTCGCTACCGATACAGTTGCTGTGTTACTCGGGCCGGGCTGGGGGGAGGGAACATCCGTGATGCAGGCCTTCTGCCTGCTCGGTTGTCTGCACGCCGTCGTGTTGATGCTACCATACGCCTTGCTGGTGCTGACCAAACAAGACCAAGTGTTTTTGGTTCGCCTGTTGGTCGTGATCGTACAACTGGGTACCCTGTCGGTGTGTGCATTATTTGGAGTCACGGCCGCCGCCTGGGGCTATGCGTTGTCATATTTGCCTTTTACTCCAGTGTTCATATTGTTGTTGCGCCGGACAACCGGCTTGCAATTGGGTCGCTATTTCGAGGAGATGGGTAGAATTATTGCGGCCTTGGTCGTGATGGTGACAGCAACCATTGGCGCCGGTTTGTTCATGGAAGAGATGACATCCTGGGTGAGACTGGGTTTGCAAACAGCTGTCGGGGTCTTGGCATACTTTTTGGCGGTGATGATTTGTGCACCAAAAGCCGTAGCTCATGCAAGCAGTTTGCTTGTTAGCGTGGTCGGCGATAGAGGTTCGGCCGAGGAGTAGCGTATTCAAAGGGAAAAGTTGTCATGATGGAAGTTCTATTCGGCAATAACCAATACAAAACAAGCCGGCGACCCTCGATCTCCTTGATCGTTTGTAGCCGCAACCGGCAAGAACAACTCCAGTTCTTCCTCGATCATCTGACCACTGACGATTTACTGCAGGCTCGAGGCGAGTTGGTTCTGGTGGACAACGGTTCCAGTGATTCAAGCGTTAGGGTAATGAAGGACTTTGCCGAGTGTCAGCACTTTCCTGTGCTGGTCGTGGAGCAAGGACATGAGGGTTTGTCCAGGGCACGCAATACGGGGGTTTCTTGTGCCCGGGCAAAACTGCTGGCATTCACGGATGATGACTGTGTGATCGCCGCAGGCTATCTGCAAGGCGGTGTGGCCTTGTTCGCCGATGAAAGATGGGCTTTTGCGGGGGGCAGCATATTGCCGGGTAATTCGTATGTCCCGGCATACGGGACATGCCGCTATGAAAATTTTCAGGAGATCTCTCCCGGTAGCGTTGTTCCGACGGGCGTTATAAGCGGAGCGAACATGATCCTTCGAAGGAAGGTTTTCGATACCATCGGTTTATTCGACATCTCACTGGGGGCGGGGACAAAGTACCGATGCGAAGATGTGGACTATTGTACCCGGGCATCCCTGGCTGGATTCACCGGGGTGCTGGTGCCAGATCTTGTTGTTTACCATCATCATGATCGCCGGGGGAAAGGCTTGCGGGGTTGGCGTTGGAGCAACGACCTGGCACGCGGTGCCTATTATGCAAAGTACCTTCGACGGGTCCCGCACAAGTGCCTAGTCCTGTGGCTGAGATCCTTTGCTTCCGGTCCGAACCCGCTGCGCCTTACCCGTGAGTTGTATGGTGCCCTGGGATACTGCCTGCAGCGCACACGTGTAGGCTACAAGAAGGTTGACGACGGTGGCTAGAACAGGGAAAAACGACAAGATGAACTTTCCACACGGGCCTGTTTGTAGAACCTGCTGGTTCTGGCGTCACTACCTTGAAATTCAGCGCTTGCGCCGAACGGTTGTCGATGGTTACTCGCTACGGGATTTCGACGTGCTGGGATGCATCTTCGTGCACATTCCTAGGACGGCCGGCGTGTCTGTTGCAAATTCCCTGTTTGGCAATCTCGCTGGCGGCCACCGAAGCGTTGATGAATATCTGGCAATCTTCGGACGGAAGTCGTTCAAACGATATTTCAAGTTTGCCTTTGTGCGCGATCCGTTCACGCGGGTGGCATCGGCCTTCCATTTCCTAAAAGCCGGAGGCTTCAACCGAGGCGACCGCTGTTGGGCGGAGAAGCATATTGCCGAATGCCGGAGCCTGGACGATTTTTGCCTGCGAAGTCTTGGAAACGCGGATGTTATGAACTGGATACACTTCAGGCCGCAGTGGCGTTTCGTGTGCAATAGCAGTGGAAAAATACTGGTGGATTTTGTCGGACGCTTTGAAAACCTGCTTGCCGATTTCTCCATGGTCGCTTCGCGCCTGGGTATGGATGTGGACTTGGCGCATCAAAACCGTTCGCCTGGCGGGACATCGGTAGTTAGTGATGGTTTGTCAAGTCGTGCGAAGTCGATTGTCTTCGAACTCTATCGTCGCGATTTTGAAATATTCGGGTACCGGTGCGAATATTGATCTGATCCGAAACAGAAGTTCTGAACAATGGTGCAGCGGAATGAAAATGTTCAGGGCAGGCAGGAATAACAGTCGATGAAACGGATTCTACAAGAGTGCATCAGGAGAGCGCCATCCAGACAAAATTTCTGGATTCGTTTTGTTAACACAATGAAGGTCAAGAAAATGGCGGAAGTGGGGATATACCGGGGAGAGTATGCCTCGGAACTTCTGCATGCCTGCGAGGGAATAGAGCGATACTACATGATCGATCCCTGGCGCCATCTCGTGGACTGGAACAAACCAGCCAATGATGATGACAAGTTGTTTCAGCGCTTCTTTGAGGAAGCGGTTGCCAGGACCGACTTTGCTGCAGAGAAAAGAATAGTTTTACGGGGTAGGACCGTTGAGGTAGTAGACGAAATAGCGGAAGCTGAGCTGGATCTGCTCTATATCGATGGCGATCACACCTTGAGAGGAATTGCCATAGATTTGATTTGCTCCTATTCCAAGGTTCGTACGGGCGGTTGGATTGGTGGAGATGATTTTGGCGATACGATTTGGCAGCATTCGTTACGGTACGAGCCCAGCCTCGTTTTCCCTTTTGCTGTTTATTTCGCCGAGGCAGTGGGGGCCGTCATCTTTGGACTTCCCCACGCACAATTCTTAATACACAAGGACGAGCGAAGTGGGTTTGCCTTCCACGATCTGGTGGGATGCTACAAGGATATTACTTTGAGAGAGCAGCTCTTCCCGGGTGTGATCTTTAGACAGAAGATACAAGAGGCCCTTTCTTTTGTCCCGTTGTTTACAGATCGCTTTCGGAGTTGGTTTCTGCATCGCTTTTCCATGTCCAAATTCCTTTGCCCGGACTTTTTGAGAAATTACTCTAAAGGGAAATCTCCAAGGAGATGGTAGCTGAATCCTATATATTGCTTGCCGAGTGATGTCTTTCACGCACTATGGCTGCAGTTTCACCCGCCCGAGAGCGTTGTTTGTAGTTCCTTCGCGATCAAGGCTGAAGGCGAATTCCTTGGGAAAACGGGTGCTGTTCTGTATTCTTCCAGTTGTGAAAGGAATGTCTCCGGCGTCATGTCGGCCAGCAAGGAAACATTCCGCCCCAGTCCGTCCGGGCGCTCGGTCTTGCGGCGCAGCAGCAGGCAAGGGACTCCCAGTAGCGCACACTCCTCCTGGATAGAGCCGCCGTCGGTGGCTACGTAGCCGGCCCGGGCCAGCAAGCCGATGAATTCCGGGTAGGCCAGTACCGGCAGCAATTCCACGCCGGCTCGCTCAAGGCGCTCGAGCCAGCCGGTTGTTTCCAGCTTGGGTCGCGTCGGCAGGTCGAGGATGAACTTCACCGGGCCGTGTCGGCGGGCATCCAGCAGGAGCCGGCATAACTTGTCGACCCGGCCCGGAACCAGCAGCGTTTCCAGGCGGTGAAAGTTCCACAGGCCGTAATCCTGCGCTTGCGGCAGGTCGAGGCCCAGCACCAGGCGCAAGGCATCGGCAATGGTGTTGCCGGCGGTGTATACCACCCGGCCCCGGACTTTCATCTTCTTCAGATTATCGACCGCGGTCTGCGAGGGCGCGAACAACAAGCCGGCGGCGCGCGGCAAGATCACGCGCAGCAACTCTTCGGGAAACGGGTGCAGGGGATGGCCGCTTCTCAGCCCGGCCTCGACGATGGCGAAGGGCAGGCCGGCGCGAAATGCGAGGGCTACCCCTATGGCGGTGGTCAGGTTGTCTCCGTGTACCAACACCATGCCGTCCTGGTCGGAGAACACCGATTTTCTCAAAGCCTTCCTGCTGCGTGCTGCCAAGGAGGAGATCGTTGCCAGCCACTTCAGGCCCGAGCCGATGGTTTTTACAGAGGTGCCCCCACCGATATAGAGGTCCGGCTCCGGAAGAGAAAAATGCTCGCGCACCCTGCGAGTGACTTCCGCGTGCTGGCCGCTGTCTATCACCCTCAGGGCCAGCCCGCGCCGGCGCATCTCGATCAGCACCGGCGCCATCTTGATCCACTGCGCCTTGGTGCCGATGACCACGTGAAAAGTCACGCCAACTCCCGCCGGCTGAATACCCAGCAGGAAAGAAACACCAGGATGTTCACGTATCCGGCCGCATAGGCCAGTGCCGCTCCCATTTCGGACCAGGGTATGGGAAGGTTGTTGACAACCCGCGGGGCCCGGTTGAAGACCGCCAAATCCGGCAAAAGGTAGTAGAAGCCCTTCAGTACGGCGTGTACCCAGGTGATTTCCACCTTGTCGACCAGATGCCGTAGCACCTCCAGGGAACGACCGACGACGAACAGGCCCAAGGTGAAGAAGCCACTCAGGTAAGGCGAGGAAAAGGACGAGAAGAACAAGGCCCAGGCGGCCACCATTACGATTTCGGCGGCATACAGCGCCATGGCCTTGAAGAGCAGGCCGCCGAGCGGCTGGTCCTCGAAGGCCAGCATGAGCACCAGGGTCAGCGCGATCAGGGCAACCTCGATGGCCAGTACTCCAAGCTCGCCCAGGAATTTGCCCGCCACGTACCGCCAGCGCGCCAGCGGGCGGCTCAACACCACGTACAACGTCTTGCGGCCGATTTCATTCTGCAGCAGGTTCACCCCCAGGATGATGGCCAGCCCCACCCCGAAGGCCGACAGGCAGAAAAGCCCCCAATCGGTGATCACCCGCGCCCGATGGTCGAGTGCCATGGCCGCCAGAACCAGCGGCGTGGTGATGACTTCGTCACCCGCTCCGACTCCGCTGGCCAGCATGGACAGATGCAATGCCGCCGTGCACGAACTGACGGCGCAAGCGTGGCGGCTGCCGATGTATTCACGAAATTGATCCTCGAATGCCCGCACCTTCGGGCCGGTACCGATCCAGCCGGACCTTATAGTGGCCACGACCTCCCGGATCTCGGGTTCCTCGATCAAGGGGCTGCCAAAGACCAGGTAGCTGTCACGCACGGGCGGGCCGCCTTCATCTGCTGTTTTTACCATGGCATCAACTTACAGCATGTTCTTGCGCTTGCAAACATGTATTGTAACTGGAAATTCGGTTAACCGCCCACTCTGGAGCCTTACCAAAAACCAAGGTCTGTGCTAGCATCCCACTTTGAATTTCAGAGGTAGGAGTTGTGCAGTAGAAAATGTGCTTTGTTTTTCCTACAAGTTCAATGAGCCGGCCCGAGCGGGAATCCGAGGCAGGAGAACGGCCCCGGCGCGGTCTCTTCCTGCTTCGCCTGGCACTGGGTCTGGCCATCCTGGTGTTTCTGGGCCGGCTCCTGTACATCCACATCGACGAGATCGGGACGCTTTCGTGGACGTTCGAGTGGCTGCACCTGGCGTTGGGTTCGCTGGTGATGTACCTCGCATACTGCCTGAACGTCTTAGTGTGGCACCTTCTGGTGCAATCCCTCGGCGAGCGAGTCTCTTTCGCAGAGTCGTTTCGGGCCTGGACCGGCTCGCTGCTGGCCCGCTACATCCCGGGGACCGTGTTCGTCCTGTTCTCGCGGTTCCTCAGCTACCACGTACGCGGAACGGACCGGAAAGTCATCACGGTTGCTTTCCTGATGGAGATGGTCGTCACGGCCTTTGCCGCGCTGGTGGTGTTTCTGGCCCTGGCCGGGTTTGTGCTCCCCGACGCGGGGGCTCTCGCCTACGTCGCCATCTTGATACCGTTTGGCCTGCTGTTCCTTCACCCGCGTGTCTTCCGCCCTCTGTTCAACGCCGTGCTGCGCAGGCTGAAGCGCGATCCCCTGGAGCGCTGGCCGGGTTTTAGCATCCTGATTGCCCAGGTGGCCCTGGTATGCGCAGCCTACCTGATTGCTGGCGCGGGACTGCTTCTGTTCATCCAATCGTTCTATGCCGTCGGGTGGGATGCCTACCTGCTCGTCACCTGCGCGCTGGCCGGATCCGCGGTGGTCAACTTGGTGGTGTTCTTCATCCCCGGGGGCCTGGGTGTTAGGGACAGCGCACTGGCGTTGTTTCTCTCCACGGCCTGGCCGATTTCCGCTTCAGTGTTGATCGCCCTGACCACGCGCGTGTGGATGACGGTTATCGAAATATTGTTGCCCGTGTCGGGTTGGTGTTGGAAGACGATTAGAAGGGGATAGCGGATGGACACTTCCGAAGCAGAAAACGGGACCACGCCGTCACAAGAGTGGGACCATCTGGCGCGCAAGTACGGAGAGTCAGCCGTCGTGGACCGCGGAGACCGGCGAGGTCTCAAGAACCGCTACATCCAGACTCTTGCGGATTTGACGCTGGACGGGCTCCTCCCTGAAGATCACCCGCTGCGTGTCCTTGACTTCGGGTGCGGCGCCGGGCGGCAGGCCATCCGCCAGGCCCGGTGGGGCCACCGAGTGGTCGGACTGGACATCTCATCGGAAATGATCCGTATCGCCGAGGCGCGCCGGGCCGGTCTTCCCGTGGAGTTCGTCCTCTTCGACGACGGGGGAGACCTGCCACTGGCTGACGGGCGCCTGGATGTTGTCACCACCGCCGGAGTGCTCATGTACATCCTGGAGGACGACCGGCTCGACCACGTTCTTCAGGAGTTCCACCGGGTTCTGCGCCCGGGTGGCGAAGTGATCCTTATTGAACACATCCGGCGCTTCGGCCGGATCAGTCGCGCACACCACAAGGTGTACCGGAGCTACCTCGCTTACGACCGGGCCCTGCGGCGGGCCGGCTTCGCGCCATTGCGGGTGCGGCCCCTGCGCCGGGGACGCCTCTTGCCCAGTTGGTTCGGGCTGCGTTTCGGTCTGCTGCCCGCAGGCTGCATCGAACCGCTGGCCCGCTTCGAGCTGTTGCTACGCGCCGTGCTGCCGCTGTGGGACTATTACGACTGCCTCTATCACTTTCGCAAGGCGGTCTGAGCAGACCTCTTTTCCGGATAGCGAGAACATGTAGGACATGATGAACAGCCCCTGGCGGTCGAATGCCC
Organism: uncultured Myxococcales bacterium; assembly: GCA_964640665.1. Taxonomy (GTDB): domain Bacteria; phylum Myxococcota; class B64-G9; order B64-G9; family B64-G9; genus DATKYQ01. Next base: position 62,247 of record CAZXHT010000009.1, on the reverse strand, counting down.
GAACTCGCGGCATACTCGTTTTTTTTGGATGTGACACAGATGCAATATGTTTGCCTCTACCGGCGTCTGGCGAGATCGAGAAAGTCGTTCTCCGTTATAATCTCGACTCCGAGTTGCCGGGCGCGATCGAGCTTCGAGCCGGGATTGTCGCCTGCAACGAGAAAGTCGGTTTTCTTGCTCAACGAGCCGGTCACCCGGCCGCCGAGGGCCTGAATTAGTTCCTTGGCCTGCCTACGGCCCATGCCCGAGAGTGTGCCGGTCAAGACGACGCTCTTTCCATCGAGCGTCGTCGCGGCCCTTTGCGTTGGAGCCAGCGGGCGCACTCCCGCCTGCAAGAGTCGTTCGAGTAGTGCCTTGTTCTGGGGTTGCGTAAAGAAGGTGACCAAGCTTCCGGCCACCTCGGGGCCGATGCCGTCGATAGCCTCGAGCCGCTCCCGGTCGGCTCGCCCGACTGCGTCTATTGATCCCATCTCAAGGGCCAGAAGCAGCGCCACGTGTTCACCCACGTGGCGGATGCCCAGGGCGTAGATCAACCTCTGCAAGGGCACATCCTTGCTGGCCTCCAAGGCGCGCACCAGGTTGTCGGCCGACTTGTCGGCCAGGCGTTCGAGAGAACCCAAGGTCTCGGCGTCAAGCCGGTACAGGTCGGCGGCGTCCTTTACCAGGCCGCGCCCGACGAGCTGATCGATGATTTTTTCACCCAGCCCGTCGATGTCCATGGCCCCGCGCGAGGCGAAGTGGCGTAGCCCGGCCCGCAGCTGGGCCGGGCAGCTTGCGTTGCCGCAACGCCGGGCGGCCTCGCCCTCCTCGCGCACCACCCGCGCTCCGCAGACCGGGCAGATTTCGGGTATACGAAAGCGCTCGGGAGTGCCCCGGCGCGACTCCTTGATCACCTCCACTACCTCGGGAATGACGTCCCCGGCCCGCTGCACGAGCACCGTGTCACCGCGCCTGATGTCCTTGCGATCGATCTCGTCCTGGTTGTGCAGGGTCGCCCGGGAGACCTCGGCGCCGGAAATCCAGACAGGCTCCAGCAGCGCCACCGGCGTCAGCACCCCGGTGCGACCGACCTGCACGACGATGTCGTTGACGACCGTGGTTTCCTGCACCGGCGGCAACTTGTAGGCCGTGGCCCAGCGCGGCGAGCGCGAGACGGCTCCCAGGCGCTTCTGGAGCGAGAAGTCGTTTACCTTGACCACCAGGCCGTCGACCTCGTAGGGCAAGTCGAAGCGATGCTCCAGCAGGTCGTCACGGGCCGTGAGCACTTGCTCGATCCCCGTGCAGGTACGAGAAAGATCATTTACCAGAAAGCCCATCCCGGAAAGGGTTGCAAGAAACTGGGCCTGGTTTTCGATACCGGGCAGTTCGATAGCCGGCGCGTACATAAAGGCGGTCAGCGGGCGCGCGGCGGTGACGCGCGAGTCGAGTTGCCTGAGCGAGCCCGCCGCTGCGTTGCGGGGATTGGCGAAGGTTTTGAGGCCTGCCGCAAGCTGGGCCGCGTTGAGCTTCTCGAAGTCTTTCTTGAGGATCACGACCTCGCCGCGAACCACCAGACGCGCGGGCAGGGGTGCCTTTCCGGGCGGCCGCAGCCGCAGCGGCACCGACTTGATGGTGCGGGCGTTTTGGGTGACGTCCTCTCCGGTGATCCCGTCGCCGCGGGTGGCCGCGCTCGAAAGCAGGCCCGTGTCGTAGCACAGCTCGAGGGCCACGCCGTCCAGCTTGGGCTCGGCCATGTACTCGACGGGACCCGGGTGATCGAGCGCCTTGCGCACGCGCTCGTCGAAATCCACAAGCTCCTGGTCCGAAAAGGCGTTCTGCAGACTGAGCATCGGGCTGGGGTGGGCGATCTCGGTAAACGACTGCAGGGGCGCTGCGCCCACCCTGTGGGTTGGTGAATCGGGGGCCGCCAGATCGGGGTACTCATTTTCCAACTCGACCAGCTCGCGCATCAACCGGTCATAGGCCGCGTCGGAGATAATTGGACCGTCCTCGACGTAGTAGCGCCGGTTGTGCTCGCGAATCTGCCCGACGAGTTTCTGGATGCGGGCTATGGCCTGATCACGATTCATGCGGGGCCTAGCATAGCGCCGGGCGGGCCCGGGGACAAGAGGAGGTCGCACCGGGTCTTTTTGCGCTTTTCGCTTGACAACTACCTTTGGCCACCTTATTGTTCGGGCGTTTTTGCGGATGCTCTTTTTGCAACCCCTCTTTCAAGCGTTTACAAATAGGTGATCAGGCAGTCGTCCGGACCCCTCAATAACTCTTCCAACCGCTTTGCTCATGTCAAAGCCAAATCCGCCCCTAAGGAGGAAGTATGAACCTCAAGGAACTCAAGAACATGAAGATCAGTGAACTCAACAAGCTGGCCAAGGAACTCAAAGTCCAGGGGGCCGGCGGCATGCGCAAGTCGGAGTTGATCTTCGCGCTCTTGCAGGCCCAAACCGAAAAGAACGGGCACATCTACGGAGAAGGGGTGCTGGAAACCCTCCCGGACGGCTTCGGTTTTCTGCGCTCTCCCGACTACAACTACCTGCCCGGTCCGGATGACATCTACGTCTCTCCCTCGCAGATCAGGCGCTTCAACCTCAAGACCGGCGATACGGTTTCCGGACAGGTCAGGCCGCCCAAGGAGGGCGAACGTTACTTCGCCATGCTCAAGGTCGAGGTGATCAATTTCGAAGATCCCGACGTCGCGCGCGACAAGATTCTCTTCGACAACCTGACGCCGCTCTATCCAGACGAGCGCTTCCAGCTTGAATACGATCCAAAGAACTTCTCGACGCGCATCATCGATCTCCTGGTTCCGATCGGCAAGGGCCAGCGCTGCTTGATCGTCAGCCCACCGCGGGCCGGCAAGACGGTTCTGTTGCAGGACATCGCCCACGCCCTGGCTCACAACCACAAGGAAGTCGAGCTGATGGTGTTGCTGATCGACGAGCGTCCCGAAGAAGTTACCGACATGGAGCGCTCGGTCCACGGCGAGGTGGTCAGTTCGACCTTCGACGAGCCGGCCCAGCGCCACGTCCAGGTGGCCGAGATGGTGATCGAGAAAGCCAAGCGCATGGTCGAACACAACAAGGACGTGGTCATCCTGCTCGATTCGATCACCCGCCTGGCCCGGGCCTACAACTCGGTGGTGCCGCCGTCCGGCAAGATTCTCTCGGGCGGCGTCGACTCCAACGCCCTGCACAAGCCCAAGCGCTTTTTCGGCGCGGCCCGCAACATCGAGGGCGGCGGCTCGCTGACCATCATCGGCACGGCGCTTGTTGATACCGGCTCGCGCATGGACGAGGTGATCTTCGAAGAGTTCAAGGGCACAGGCAACTCCGAAATGCGGCTGGATCGCAAGTTGATGGAGAAGCGCATCTTCCCCTGCCTGGACATCAACGCCTCCTCGACCCGCAAGGAAGAGCTGCTGATGGAAGACAGCACGCTCAACCGCGTCTGGATCCTGCGCCAGCTCTTGCATCCGCTCAACGTGATCGACTCGATGGAGTTTTTGCTCTCCAAGATCAGTCGCACCCAGACGAACCAGGAGTTCTTGGAGTCGATGAACGGGTAAAATCCCGCCGGGCCGGGAAATGGCTTGACAATCGGAGCCCGGGGAGTAGCATGTTGCCCTCGTCGCGCGGGTTTCGGAGTGCGGCGGCTTTTTTGAACCTGCGAGGTTGACGTAATGAAGGACAAGATTCATCCCAAGTACGAGGACGTCACTATCGAGTGCGCTTGCGGAAACGTTATCAAGACCCGTTCCACCCGCGGCAACTTCAAGATCGATATCTGCTCGGCCTGCCACCCCTTCTTTACCGGCAAGCAAAAGCTGATCGACAGCGCCGGCAGGGTGGAGCGCTTCAGGCGCAAGTACGGTCTGGCGAATCCCGCCCCAGATGGTGAAAAATAGCAGGGGAGAAATAGCCTGAAACCGTTGATCAACGTCGGCGGGCAGGCCGTGGTCGAGGGCGTCATGATGCGCTCGCCCAGGTCGTTCACCGTGGCCGTGCGCCGTGCCGGCGGAGAGATCGTCCTGCGCGAATCACGCTGGCGCTCGCTGACGGAGAGCCTGCGATTTCTGCGCTGGCCCTTTCTGCGCGGCACGGTGGTCCTGCTGGAGGCGCTGCTGAACGGTATCTCGGCGCTGAACTTCTCGGCCCGCGTGGCCATGGCCGACGAGCAAAACAAGAGTTCGGGCGATGACTCCGGGACGAAGAGTGAACGGCACGATCTGAAACCGGCGGGTGCGGATGACGGCGGAGAAGTGTCCGATTTGGTGATCTGGGGCACCGTGATTCTGGCGCTGGCGCTGGGGGTGGCCCTCTTCGTCGCCCTGCCCCACATGGCGGTCTGGCTGGGCGGGTTGCTGCTGGGGCGCGAGTTGAGTGTCCGGGATGTCCTGTTTCACCTGATCGAGGGCGGGGTGAAGCTTGTGGTGTTCCTGGGTTACCTGGGGTTGATATCCCTGATGAAGGACGTGCGGCGGGTGTTTATGTTCCATGGCGCCGAGCACAAATCGATCTACACCTACGAGGCTCGCGAAGAGCTGACGGTGGAGAACGCCCGGCGTCACAGCCCCCTGCATCCCCGTTGCGGAACGACATTTTTGATCATGGTGATCGCGATTTCGATCCTGTTCTTCGCCCTGGCCTTTCCGCTGGTGGTATGGTTGATAGGTGAGCCGACCGGGGTAGGCTGGCTCGACCAAATGATCTACATAGGAATCAAGTTACCGCTTCTGTTTCCCATCGCCGGGTTGGCCTACGAATTTCAACGCCTGACGAGCAAGCACATGAAGACCCGCTGGGCGCGGTCACTGGCCTGGCCGGGGCTTCTGATTCAGCGCCTGACCACGCGCCCGCCGACCGACGATCAGCTCGAGGTCGCCCTGGCCTCGCTGCGCAAGGCCCTCTGGCGCGAGGGACTACAAGCGGACGATGACTCGTCCGTTTCCGGGCAGATCGAGGTTTTCGCCGACTTCCAGGCGCTGGTGGCCGGTCTGGGCCGGGGATCCTGATCGCTTGCGAGGAGGGAGAAGTGTTTTCCAAACTCGACGAAGTGGTCAAGCGTTTCGATGAGCTCGCATCCCAACTTCAGGATCCCGTCGTCTACGGCGACCCCGTAAGATTGCAAAAGGTGGGTCGCGAGCACAAGAGCCTTCTGCAGATCGTCGAGACCTACCAAGAGTATCGCCGCTTGACGGGCGAGATCGCCGACCAGCAGGAGCTGTTGCGCGCTGACGATCGCGAGCTGGCCGCGCTGGTCGAGGAGGAGCTGCCCGGCTTGCAGAAGCGCGAGGAGGAGCTTACCGAGCGCCTGAAGATATTATTATTGCCCAGGGATCCGCTCGACAAGAAGAACATCCTGATCGAGATCCGCGCAGGCACCGGCGGAGAAGAGGCCGCCCTGTTCGCCGCCGATTTGCTCAGGATGTACCTGCGCTACGCGGAGGCGCGCGGCTACAAGGCAGAGATGATGAGCCAGAGCCTGGCCAGTGCCGGGGGATACAAGGAGGCCATCGTCATGCTGAGCGGTCCCGACGTGTACTCGAACATGAAGTACGAGGGCGGAGTACACCGGGTGCAGCGGGTACCGGTCACCGAGAGCCAGGGACGCATCCACACATCGACGGTCACGGTGGCGGTCATGCCCGAGGCCGACGAGGTCGACGTCGAGCTGGATGAGAAAGATCTCGAGATCAGCGTCATGCGCGCCGGCGGCCCGGGCGGCCAGGGTGTCAACACTACCGACAGCGCAGTGCGTATAATTCACATTCCTACCGGCATCAGCGTGCACTGCCAGGACGAGCGCTCGCAGATCAAGAACAAGGCCAAGGCGCGAAAGATTCTCTTGGCGCGCTTGTATGAGCTGAAAGAAGGGGAGCGCCAGGCCAAGGAATCCGCCCAGCGGCGCTCGATGGTTGGCAGTGGCGGCCGGGCTGAAAAGATACGCACATACAACTTCCCGCAGAACAGGCTGACCGATCATCGCATCGGGTTGACTCTGCACAAGCTCGACAGGGTGGTCGAGGGAGATCTCGACGAGGTGCTCGACGCCTTGAAAACATACTTCCAGGCCGAGGCTCTGCGTGGACAGGCGTCATGACGCAAATGCCGGGTAGCATAGCGGCCGAGCTGGGCAGGGCGGCCGGCTCGCTCGGCAACAGCGGCTGCCTGACGCCGCGCCTGGATGCCGAAGTTTTATTGGCTCATGTCCTCGGAGTCGATCGCTGCTTTCTCGTCCGCGAGGCGACGCGGGAGATCGGCCCTGAAGAACTCGGCGCCTTCGGCGCCCTGGTGCGAAGAAGGACCGCGCGCGAGCCGGTCGCTTACCTGACGGGACGCAAGGAGTTCTGGTCATTTCCAGTACGGGTGGACTCGCGGGCGCTCATTCCAAGGCCGGAAAGCGAGACACTGATCGAAGAGGCCGCCGAGCTGTTCACGGCGGGCCAACCCGCGACGTTCGCCGACATCGGCTGCGGCAGCGGCTGCTTGGCCGTTGCGCTGGGCGTCCTGTTCTCGCACTCTGCCGGGATTGCCTGCGACATAGATCCAGAAGCGCTCGCGCTTGCCCGGCAAAACATCGCAGCGGCCGGATTTGCCGAAAGAGTTGACACCAGGCAGGGAGATCTTCTCGATCCCCTCGCCGGCCGGCGGGTGGACTTGATCTGCGCCAACATGCCCTACGTGCCCACGCGCGATCTGGCAACCCTGGCACCCGAGGTGCGCGACTTCGAGCCCGCCTGCGCCCTCGACGGCGGAAGCGACGGTCTCGAACAAATTGGGAGACTGATCGCCGCGGCACCCGACGCCCTTACGCCCGGTGGATGGCTGCTTCTTGAGGTAGGCGCCGGGCAATTCGCCGAGGTCGTGGGGTTGTGCGAGCAGGCGGGACTGGAAGGCCTGCACGGCCGTTGCGACCTGCGGGGCATTCAGCGAGTGGTTGCCGCCAGACGGGGAGAGTGCTGATGCAAAAGATAATCATCGACGGCGGCAGGCGGCTGTTCGGAGGAATGAGTTTTAACCACAGTGGACTCACATAGGAAATGGCCCTACGATGGGGGGGCAGATCACACCAGATCCCCATAACCTTTTGGCTTTTGGGCACAAGTGATCCCAGGCGTTCGGCAACAGGATTGGTAATACCTAATGATAGAAAAGAATTTTGATATACCGTTTATCGCGGACTTGGCGCTTAGGGAAAAGCAGGTTCAGCAGAACTACCGCCCGGTTATTGCTGTGCATAAATGGTTTGCAAGGCGTCCGGGTACTTTGTTTCGCGGCTTGCTCCTGTCTGAGTTCTTGGACAGACCGCTACAGGCGGTGTTTTATGAAGCTAACGATTTTTCGGGTTGCCACGTAGCCGATCCATTTATGGGCGGCGGTACGCCGATCCTGGAGGCAAACCGTGTTGGATGCAATGTCACCGGATTTGACATCAACCCGATGTCTTACTGGATCGTCAAACAGGAAATCGAGCATATTGATCTTGATGCTTACGCGAAAGCCGCGGAGTCTCTTCGCACAACACTGGAAGACGAAATCGGACAGATGTATCGAACGCGATGTACTCAATGTGGCTCGAACGATGCCCATGTAAAATACTTCCTTTGGGTTAAAGTAACGCCATGTCATGAATGCAAAAAGGATATGGACTTGTTTCCCGGCTATCTTCTTTCCACGGATTCAAGACATCCCAAAAACGTCTTTGTTTGCCCTGCCTGCGGAGAATTGGCCGAGGTCGGCAACCGGAGTGAGCCCGGCCGCTGTAATTATTGCGGCTCGGCACTGATGTTGACTGGACCTGCCAAACGAAGCCGTTGCAGATGTTCGGTGTGTGGTGCCGATAATCATTATCCTGATGCCAGTCTTGGCGCGCCGCATCACCGCCTTTTTGCAGTGGAATACCATTGCCCAAGATGCAAACCATCCCATGCCGGCAGGTTCTTTAAAAAACCCGATGATCAGGATATAGCGCGGATTAGCGAGGTCGAGAGACTCTGGTCAAGGATGCACCCGAAGTATATTCCGGACGATGAGATTCCAAGCGGTGACGAAACGGATCGCCTGCACCGCTGGGGTTACACGCGTTACCGGGAAATGTTCAATAGCCGTCAGCTTCTTGGTCTGGAACTATCCGCGCGTATAATCGCAAAAACGACAAATGAGCGCGTACGCAACGCGCTTGCAACGAACCTTTCTGACTTGCTCCGTTACCAGAACATGTTGTGCCGCTACGACACGAGGGCGTTGAAGTCGTTAGATATTTTCTCTGTCCACGGTTTTCCGGTGGGGTTGATTCAATGCGAGTCGAATTTTCTCGGGATCATGGAACCGGGCCGCCACATGTGTGTAGGCAGTGGCGGATGGGCCAACATCGTCGAGAAATTTAAGAAAGCAAAATCCTATTGTGATCATCCGTTTGAAGTAAAATATCAGGGTCGCTCAAAGAGAATCATTCCAATCAACGGCGAATGGATCGGTGATCACTTCAATGGCGATGGTTCCCAACCTTCACGTGCTATTGATATCTCATGCCAAGATGCAGCATCCTCAATGCTGCCGGATGCTTCCCTGGATGCTGTGTTTACCGATCCTCCCTATTTTGGCAATATCCAGTATGCTGAGCTAATGGATTTTTGCTATGTCTGGCTAAGGAAACTGGTTGGCAAAGACTCAACCGCATTCAATGTCGCTTCCACCCGCACACCTGGTGAGTTGACAGGCAATGTGGACATGGGGCGTGGAATAGATCATTTCACGGAGGGGCTTTCCTCTGTTTTTCAACGCATGGCGAGGGCATTAAAGCCCGGATCTCCTCTGGCATTTACCTACCACCACAATAATATCGAAGCGTACTATCCCGTTGCGGTGGCTATCCTTGACGCTGGACTAACCTGTTCGGCGTCCCTTCCCTGTCCGGCGGAAATGGCCGCATCTATTCACATAAACGGAACAGGCTCCTCTATTATTGATACCGTGTTTGTCTGCCGGCAAACTGGATCCATGCAGCGGAAGTGGCTGGCGAATTCTCCGAATGAAGTCGCACGGCTCGTTAACAGAGACCTGGACCAGCTCAGGGCCGGAAACGTCAAACCGACGCCCGGCGATATCAGGTGCATCACCTATGGGCATTTAATCCGATTAGCAATCTGGTCACTGCGCCTTGAGTGGGAAAGCACAGAACCTATTACAACGCGCATCGCGAAAGTGGCATATTGGCTCCAACGTTTCGGAGGATGGGTCGAAGTTGAAAAGTGCATGGCGCATGACAGAGCGGCGATAACAAAGGATCTGCCCTTGTTCGCGGTGCACGAAAGCGATGCAGAATATGGAGCTGAATATGCCGACGTTTCCTTTTGAAGTCTCTCTCGATGAGATACTTGAGAACCCTGAAGGCTATGTTGATGCCATATTCTCTTGTTTGGAGTCGGGTTTCCTTATCGAGGCGAAAATCACCGAGGATGACGGCACGGCCCGCGACAAGGTGACGCGCATTCAACATCTCGGAGAATTGAGCCTTGCCGATCGCTCCGAGGATAACCCGAAATATCAGGTCATAGCCTGTATCGGTGGTCGTGGCTTCGGGGTCCGCCGGGAAGACATGAAGAAGATGATCCTTGCGACCAGGGGTAAGGTGTTTACAGCTAATACACTAGACCGGCTTATTGACTGTACCCGACTTTGTGAATTCAGGAGTCGATAGCAGCCACCCAACAAGCGCACTAAGTCGGACCGGGCTGCGCCCGGCTGCTTATGCGCAAGTCGTGACGACCGCCAGACGGGGAGAGTGCTGATGCAAAAGATAATCATCGACGGCGGCAGGCGGCTCAATGGCTCGGTGCGGGTGTCCGGCGCCAAGAACGCCGCCTTGCCGCTCTTACTGACTTCCATCATGGCCGAGGGCGAGCATCGCTTCGGTAATGTTCCCGACGTGGTCGACGTCAGGACGACCTGCCGGCTGCTTCAGAGGCTGGGAATCGAGGCGTCTTTCTCGCGCGGAGTAGTGCGCGCGGTGAATTCCGGCCGGACGAGCTTCGAAGCGCCCTACGACCTGGTCAAGACCATGCGGGCGTCCATAGTCTGTCTCGGTCCGCTGGTCGGGCGCTACGGCCGCGCGCGGGTGTCTTTGCCGGGCGGGTGTGCCATCGGGGCCCGGCCGATCGAACAGCACTTGAAGGGTTTAGAGAAAATGGGAGCCCGGGTGTCGCTCGAACACGGCTACGTCGAGGCGACCGCGCGCAGGCTGCGGGGGGCCGAGATCGTGCTTGACATGCCGACCGTGACCGGAACCGAGAACCTGATCATGGCGGCCGCACTGGCCAAGGGCACGACTCTAATCCGCAACGCGGCCCGTGAGCCCGAAGTCGTTCAGATGGCCGAGGTGCTCGAACAGATGGGCGCGAGAATTAATGGGGCCGGGACGGAGACGATTGCCATCGAGGGAGTCGAACGGCTCGAACCCGCGGACTGCACGGTGATTCCCGATCGCATCGAGGCCGGAACCCTGATGATCGCCGCGGCCATCACGGCAGGTGACGTCACCATACGCGGAGCGCACAGCGCTCAGCTCAGCTCGCTTTTGGGAAAGTTGGTCGAGGCCGGGGTGGAGGTGGGTGTCTCAGGGGACGGGATCAGGGTCAGGGGGCCGGCGCGTCCACTGCCAGTGGACATCGCCACTCAGCCCTACCCGGGCTTCCCGACCGATCTCCAGGCGCAGTTTCTAGCGCTGATGACGCTGGCCGATGGAACCTCCGTAATCAGCGAGAGGATCTTCGAGAATCGATTCATGCACGTGCAGGAACTCAAACGCATGGGCGCCAAGATCAATCTGGAGGGAAGCCGGGCGGTGGTTAAGGGCGTCGGCCGCCTGTCGGCCGCAGAGGTGATGGCCACCGATCTGCGAGCCAGCGCTTCTCTTGTCCTTGCGGGGCTGGTCGCCCGCGGGCGGACGCACATCCTGCGCATCTACCATCTCGACCGGGGATACCAGCGGCTGGATGCCAAGTTGAGAAAGCTGGGGGCGAAGATCCGTCGAAGCCGGGCGAGCGTCCCGGTGACGCAAGCTTGAAATATGCTAACCAGGTCCGCCAGACTCCATCATGACCTTCTTGATGTGTTCGGCCAGGATCTGCGAGCCGTCGCCTTCCATGCGCACGATGCGCAGTTCGGTCCCGCCCGTTGGATCGGGTATGCCGCGTTCGGACGCCTCGTCGGCGCTGAGCAGGCGGCGCATTTCTGTGTGGGCCACCACCTTGCGGCCTTCCACCGAAAAACGTGCGGTGACGGGCGAGTATGACCCGAGATCGAGATCGTCGGGCACGAATATGCCGGCGGGGCTTACGAACATCAGGTTGATATGATGAGTGGCCCGGGACGCCTCAAGAGTTACCGGGACTTCCAGCTTCGTCCAACGCTCCCGGCGGAGTGCCATTGCCAGTCCTCCTGGTCGTTTCCGTGGCTGTTGCGAGCAGCGCCGAAACTAACACCCCGGCGAGGATCGCGTCAAGAAAAGGTTCGTAAAGCAAGTGCGTACTCGTGGTTACAGTATGTGACATTACGCTACAATATATCGCTGGTGAAGAATTTAGCGTAACCTTAGATAACAGAAAGAAAAACAGAGAGTTGGAACGAAAAGCGGTTCGTTGACCTCGACCATCCTTTTTACTTAAGCAATACTGAAATCCTATCGGCGCCAGCATTGAAAATATTTTCAGCCGTGATTTCCGACGATTGCCATTTTTTGACGCGATGCGCCGAGAGCTGGCCCGGATCTTGCTTAGGGAATTGGCAAGATTTTTGTGGGAAATGTTTATAAAGAGTGGAAACGCGGTGATATCATGAAGAAAAAAGCTTATTCCAGCAGTAGATCAATCCTGGCGCTCACGGCGGCGTTTGTAGTCTTTGGGATAACCATTGTAACTTCCACCATGGCCGGCATGGGCGGCAGTCAGAGACGGTCGCACGAAGGTGCCGGGCAGGCCGGGGATATCTTGTTGACCTCGGGAATCCGATCAACCGAAACGCTGGCAACCGAATTCAACCCGGGCGAGGTTCTCACAGAGGTCGGCCAAAACGTTTTAGCCGACAGTCTAGAGACCTTGTTTTCCAAGTTTCCCCGGAGAATTTTGCCCGCCGAGCGAGAGCGCCTGGCCAAGATGTTGGTGGAGGAGGGACAGCGCGCCGGGATCGACCCGCTCTTTCTGGCGGCCGTGATCAGGGTTGAGAGCGCCTTTTACAGCGGGGCCATCTCCAACAAGGGCGCCATGGGATTGATGCAGGTCATGCCCGAGACCGGCCGCGAGGTCGCCGGGCGCATCGGGCTGGTGTGGACGGGGCCCGAGCAGCTTCACGATCTCGAGACCAACGTCAGGTTGGGGGTCTACTACCTCGACCAACTGCTCGAAATGTACAAGGGCAACTACAAGTTCGCCCTGACCGCCTACAACCGGGGGCCTACGAACGTCCGCTTCATAGTCAGACGCCACGGAAAGCTGGAAGCGCGCTTCACCGAGTATTACAGGAAGATCCGGCAGACCTACCGTGCCTACCTGCGCTCGATCGACGGCCTGAGCTCGGCGTTTCTCAAACTGTCCTGAGTGAAAAACCGGCGCCTAGTTTGTGCCCGTCTCAAAAGGCCATTTTTCGAGAACGGGCGGCGGTTTGTGCCGTACTTGTTGTCTAAGTGCACTACGAAATAATTGGTTCTTAATGGTGTTCGATAAGGTTCGAGCCGAGAACTAGTTTGACAAGCGCGCCCGGCATTTCATACAATCTGTTTCCCTGTAAGCACTTCCGGCCAGGAGGAGCCGATGCGGGTTTGCCTGTGGCGGTCGCTTGTGTGTTTTGTCGGTCTGTCTGCCATCTTTCAGCTTGCGGCCTGCGGCTCTGCCTCGCGGGCCGGCGTGCGCGCAGAAGACATGCGCAAGGTATTTCCCTGGCCAAGGCGCGAAAAAAAAGTGACCATTGAAGTTATGCCGCAGACAACCATGGCCAACACCTGTTCCTGGCTGGGCTCGTGGCAAAGTGTCGAAGTCGGGGCCGACACGACTTTCTACATCACCGACAAGACCGGCAAGAAGTTCGCCTACACGCCCAGCAGATCTCCCATTCGGCGCCTGGCCCCGGTCGAGGCGATCGAGATCCTCTGGCCCGTCGTATCCGGGAAGACAGAGGCATCCGAGGAAAGCAGCATGCCGCAAGAAGGTCGGGAATCCAAAAAGGGCAAGGCAGGAAAGAAACAGGAAAAGGACGCTAAAAAGAGCGGCGCCGCGGCCGGACCGAAAAGCGACAAGGGAGACGGGGGCGATTGAGCCGTTCATGCGCGGCGCGGGTAGCATCTCAGCGGAGTTCTGGAGCTTGAATGGGTATTGCACGGACCATCCATTATTGCCTGAGACTCCGCCACGCCGACAAGTTAGACGCCGAGCAGATCGAGGCGATCCAGCTGCGTAATCTCAGGCGCGCCGTGCGCCACGCCAAGTCGAACTCTCCCTTCTTTGGTGAATACTACAGCAAAGTCGATCCGGACGCCGGAGACTTTTCGGTGCGCTCGTTGCCGCCGGTCACCAAGGACATGCTGATGGAGAACTTCGACCGGGTCGTGACCGACAGGCGTATCGGTCTCGCCGAAGTCAAGGACTGGATCCGGGATCGCGCCAAGCTCGGCAAACTTTTCCGTGGCCGCTTCGTCGTCACCCATACTTCGGGCACGACGGGCACGCCGGCCTTCTTCGTCTACGACAAGAGAGAATGGGACTGGATCCAGGCCCTGGGTGTGACGCGCGGAATGCGCTTCAAGCCCTCATTTATCGATTTCTTTCGCCATGCCGGCCGCATCTTGTTCAGGCACCCGCGTATAGCGCTGGTCAGCGTTCTGGGCGGTCACTTCGTGACCTACCTGCTTTTCCTGGTAACACCCCGGCTGGCGAGGGTGCTGTCCGAGTTCCGATACTTCTCCGTCACCAAGCCGGTGGTAGAGTTGGTCGCCGGGCTGAACGAATTCAAGCCCAACATGCTGCACTGTTATCCAACCATGCTGGAGGTGCTGGCCTACGAGCAGATCGAGGGCCGGCTGGACATCCGACCGTGGGCGATATCGTCCTCTTCGGAGCCTCTCGGTCGTTCGGCCCGCAAGATGATCGAGAAGGCTTTTCCCCAAAGCCAGGTTAACGAGACCTACGGCACCACCGAGGGCGTCACGCTGGCCAGCGAGTGCCAGTTGCACGACGGGATGCACGTCAACTCGGACAAGTACATTATCGAGAGCGTCAAGGACGACGGTTCTCCCGCCGCCCCCGGCACTGCCGGCGACAAGGTTTACATGTCATGCCTCTTCGCGCGCACGATGCCGCTATTGAGGTACGAGCTGACCGACGTGGTCATTCCCGTGGCCGAGCCGTGCGGCTGCGGCCTGCCCTTCCCGAAGATCAGGGTCCGCGGGCGCACCGACGACATTTTCTGGGTCTACGATCGCGATCACAACCCGGTGTCCCTGCCGCCGATTCCGTTCGAGGCGCTGCTGCTGGACGTGGACGGCCTGAGGCAGTACCAGTTGATCCAGGAGGAACGCAACCTGCTGAGGGTGAAATTCAAGCCGGCATCGGACGTTGACGCCGATGCCCTGGCCGTGGCCATAGCGGCGCGCTTCGACGACTTTTTAACCGAGAAGGATCTCCGCGACGCGGTCACGGTCGAGACCGAACAGGTGGCCGAGATCGAACGCGATTCCAGGTCGGGCAAGATACGGCAAATCTTCAGCAAGGTGGACAGGCTCTACCTGCCGGGAGTTCCTTTGGGCGAAAGGCGCAGCGGTGACGATCGTCGCACAGTCCCGCAAATGGCAGAGCAGGGAGAGCGGCGCCAGGGCCCCCGCAGAACGGAAGGACCGGACGAGGGAGGGCAGGATTGAAAAGGATCGTGCGCTGGTTGTTGCTGCTTTTGCTGATCGCCGGTCTGGCGATCGTCGTCGTGGCCGTGCCGCTGGGAGGTCGGACGGTGCTGCAGCGTATCAGCGGGGAGACTCCCGGGCCGGACAAGCAGCTGCGGATCGACGCCGGAACGCCTCGGGCGGCCGGGCCCGACAGCGAGGGTCTGACCGCCAAGGACCGCCGCGGCCTGGAACAGCTGATTGACGAAAAGATGAAAGCCGATCGGGGAGGGGGGGAGTGATCTCGCGCCCGGTAACGCTGGTGCTGGCTCTCGGCCTGCTCGCGGCCGGGCATGGTTTCGCGTCTCCAGGCGCGGGCGAGTTATGGACCACGCTCAAGCCCGATCGGGCCGGTGCGGGTGTAGAACAGGGCGTCGGGCCGGCTTCTTTCGCGGCCTTGATCGAGCGCGTCCGCCCGGCCGTTGTGGCCATACACAACAGCGGTCCGGCCACAGACAGCCGGGAGGGATTCCCCTTCAATCCCTGGCGTCTCTTCCCGGAGGTTCCGCGCCGCGAAAGGGAGCAAGGCATCGGCTCGGGCTTCATCATCCGGGCCGACGGCTACATCGTCACCAACCGGCACGTGGTGGCCGAGGCGGAGTCGCTGACCGTCAGGGTGCAGAGTTTGGCGGACCCCCTCGAGGCACGCGTAGTTGGATCCGACTCGAGATCCGACCTGGCGCTTATCAAGATCGAGCCGCCCAAGCCCCTGCCTGTGTTGCCAATGGGAAGATCGGGCGACCTGCCAATCGGAGCCTGGGTGATCGCCATCGGCAATCCGTTCGGCCTGACGGCGGTGGTCACCAAGGGCATTGTCAGCGGCAAGGGCAGGTCGCTCGATGACTTATCGTCTCTAAGGGGCAGGTTCGTCGATTTCATCCAGACGGATGCGGCAATCGACCTGGGCAATAGCGGCGGACCGCTGGTCAACATGCGCGGCGAGGTGGTCGGGATCAATACCGCCATCAACAGACGTGCGCGCGGCATCGGCTTTGCCGTGCCTTCCGACCTGGCCAAGGCCGTCTTGCCCCACTTGCACAAAGAGGGTCGCCTGAGGCGTTCATACCTGGGGATCGGTGTCGATCCGGTCGGTTGGGAACTTTCGCGGGCTCTCGGCCTGCCGGACACCAGGGGCGTGTTGATCAGCCGGGTGCTGGCCGATCGCCCGGCGTCCAAGGCCGGCCTCTTGGCGGGAGACGTTCTGCTCGAGTTCAACGGCATGGCGATTAAAGGAACGCCGGATGTGGGCTGGAAAGTTGCCACGGCGCCGACCGGGAAGAAAGTCGCGGCCATGGTATGGCGTGGAGGCCGGCGACTGACGATCGAGGTGACCTGCCAGACAAGACGATCCGAAAAGGCACAGGACACGAGGCCCCGGGAGACGGCCAAGACCCACAGCCTGGGACTGATGGTCGTCGCACTGGACGCCAAGACGGCCACGGTCTCCGGGTTGCGCGCGGGCACGCGCGGGGTAGTGGTGGTAAGCGTGGCCGCGGATGCCGCCGAACACGGTATCCGGGTCGGAGATGTGATCGCCACGCTGAACGACGTCGCCGTCGGAAACGCGCAGGAACTAGAACAACAGCTGTCCGCTGTGCGCCGTGGTCGGATGATCCGTTTCTACATCTTCAGGCAACGCGATGCCCTCTACGTTGCGTTGCCCAAGCGCTGGGAGTGATTCCTGCGCTGGGCGCCGGTGCTTTTCAGGCCTCGGCCGCCTGAGCTTGCTTCTTGCCGTACTTGGCCTTGTAGTGCCCTTCGCACAGGCCTCGCTGGAAGACGGGCTTCAGGCACTCCTTCTTCTCGCCGCGCTTGAGCTTGTTGACGCCGAAGTTGCAGGTTTTGTAGCGGGTCTTGCTTAGCTCGCCCCGGCGCCACTTCTGATAATGCGCGTTGCAGTAACCCTTGGCGCGATAGGGTCGCTTGCAGCCCTTGACCTTGCAGGTCTTCACTTTCTTCTCGGCCGCCGCTTTTTTCGTCGATGCCACTTTTGCCTCCTCGCAGTGTTCGTGACAATCCCGGATGTCACCAAGTCGCCTTGTATATCAGATGCAAAAGGATTTTCAAGCCAATTGCGGCCGTTAATGTTCGGCCGACCTTGACCACGGATGCGGCCCGTGCTATCGGGGGTCAGCCATGCGCAGGTACGAAGACTTCAGAGAAATGAAAAGTGTCCGGAAACCGTGCGTTGTGGCTATCGGCTCCTTCGACGGCCTGCACCGCGGACATCAGCTCCTGTTCCGGCGGGTGTGCGAAGACGCATCCCGGATGAATGTCGAGGCCGGAGTGCTTACCTTCAAGCCCCATCCGGCGCGTGTTCTGGCACCCCGGTATGCCCCTCCGCTGATTATGCCTGAAGAGCGCAAGCTGCGCGCTCTTGCGCGGCTGGGCCTCGACTTCACGCTCCAGCAGCGCTTTGATGGCGGCTTCGCGGCTCTTACCGCCGAGGAGTTTTCCAGCCGCGTGCTGGCGGGCGCCATGGATGCCAGGCTGGTTGTCGTCGGTGACGATTTCACCTTCGGCCGGGACCGCGCGGGGCACGCCGAGGACCTTGCCCGGCACGGGAAGCGGCTGGGGTTCGAGGTCCAGGTGACCAGGCGTCTGGCGGTCGAGGGAATGATCGTCTCCAGCACGCGCATACGATCCTTCCTGCTGCAGGGCAAGGTCAAGGGGGCGGCCTTGCTGCTCGGCCGGCCGTATGCCGTTACGGGAAAGGTCGTAAGCGGCGCCGGCCGAGGGCGGCAGATGGGTTTTCCGACCGTCAACATCAAGACGGACTGTGACATCCTGCCGGCCCGGGGAGTGTACGCCTGTCATTTCCGGCCTCCCGACAGTGCCCCGGCGCGACCGGCCGCGACCAATATCGGCGTTTGCCCAACCTTCGGCGCCAGCCGGCTGAGCGTCGAGGCGCATGTCCTCGACGGTGACGTCGGCGATCTGACAGGACGGCGAGTGGCGCTCGGGTTTCTGGAGCGCCTGCGCCCCGAACAGCGCTTCGAGTCGCCCGCGGACCTGCAAAACCAAATAGGCACAGACGTGCTTCAAGCGCGTGAAGTGGTCATGGCTCATAAAGCTACGGCAGCGATTGATCCGTTCGACGGCATATGAATGGCACAAACTTGACATATAAAAGCCTTCTTGAGGATAATCCCAAGGTTATATAAGATGAGCCGTCTCACATCAGGACCGGCATAGGCCGGTTCTTGCAATGGATCATCAGGGCAGGGACAGGCCCGGGAGAGAGGCAGGCACATGGCGGGTAGACTCGGTGAGTTGCTGGTTCGTGAAAGCGTCATCAGCCTCGGCCAGCTGAAAAAAGCGCAGGATGAGCAGAGGAAAGCCGGTGGCCGGCTGGGATCGAGCCTGGTCAAGCTGGGCATGATCGAAGAGAGCGAGCTGACATCCTTCCTCTCCAAGCAGTACGGCGTGCCGGCCATAAACTTGAACGAGTTCGACGTCGACGCCGAGGTGATCAACCTCGTTCCGCGCGAGGTGGCGGAAAAGCACTGCCTGATCCCCTTCAACCGCTCGGGGTCCACTGTCAGCGTCGCCATGAGCGATCCTTCGAACATCTTCGCCGTGGACGACATCAAGTTCATCACCGGCTACAACGTCGAGGTCATGGTGGCCGCCGAGGACGCCATTCGGAGCGCCATCGAGCGTTACTACAGCGCGGGACCTTCCTATGAAGACGTGATGGACGGCTTCGACGAGCAGGATATCGAGTACGGAGAAGAAGAAGACGACATGGACGTCGTCGACCTCGAGAAGAGCACCGAGGACGCCCCGGTCGTCAAGCTGGTGAACCTGATCCTGATCGACGCCATCAAGAAGAACGCCTCCGATATTCACATTGAACCCTACGAGAAAGAATTCCGCGTGCGCTACCGGATAGACGGAGTTCTCTACGAGGTGATGAAACCCCCCCTGCGGCTGAAGAACGCCATCACCTCGCGACTCAAAATCATGAGCGATCTGGACATCGCCGAGCGGCGCCTGCCCCAGGACGGGCGCATCAAGCTCAAGCTCGGCCGGGGACGCGAAATGGATTTCCGGGTCAGCGTGCTGCCGACCCTCTTCGGCGAGAAAGTCGTCATGCGGCTGCTGGACAAGAGCAGCCTGCAACTCGACATGACCAAGCTTGGCTTCGATGCCGAACCGCTGAAGTGGTTCAAGGACGCGATCCAGAGCCCCTTCGGCATGATCCTGGTGACCGGACCCACCGGTTCGGGCAAGACGACCACCTTGTATTCGGCCATGACCGAACTCAACCAGACGACGGTCAACATCTCGACGGCCGAGGATCCCGTCGAGTACAACCTCAAGGGCATCAACCAGGTCCAGATGCACGAGGAGATCGGTCTCAACTTCGCGGCGGCGCTGAGATCCTTCCTGCGGCAGGACCCGGACATAATCATGGTGGGCGAGATACGCGACTTCGAGACGGCCGAGATCGCGGTCAAGGCGGCCCTGACCGGCCACCTGGTGCTGTCCACGCTGCACACCAACGATGCCCCGTCGACCATCAGCCGGCTTCTGAACATGGGCGTCGAGCCGTTCCTGGTGACCGCCTCGGTGGTGCTGATCCTGGCCCAGCGCCTGGCGCGCCGGATCTGTCCCGAGTGCAAGCGGCCGGTGAAGGTTCCCGAGCAGTCGCTTACCGATCTCGGCATACCGCGGGAGGAAGCGGCAGCGATGACCGTCTACAAGGGCAACGGTTGCCGCAACTGCGCCGATACCGGCTACAGGGGCCGGGTGGCTCTCTACGAGGTTATGCCCTTCTGGGAACCGCTGAAGGAAATGGTGCTCAACGGCGCCTCGACGGCCGAACTGAAGATGGAGGCCATCAAGCTGGGAATGGGCTCGCTGCGCATGGCCGGGCTGATCAAGCTCAAGGAAGGCATGACGACCATCGACGAGATTGTGCGCGTGACCGCGGCGGACGCCATGTAAACGCGGAAGACTTTATTGCCGCGACTCGATACGGGAGAACAAGATGCCCAATCTTCACCAGTTGCTCAAGGCGATCATCGAAAAGGGCGCATCGGATCTGCACGTCACGACCGGTACTCCCCCCCAGTTGCGGATCGACGGCAGGCTGGTGCCGTTGAAGACCACTCCGCTGACGCCGGTCGAAACGCGCCAGTTGTGTTACTCGGTGCTGACCGATGCCCAGAAGCACAAGTTCGAGGAAGAAAACGAGCTCGACCTGTCTTTCGGCGTCAAGGGCCTGAGCCGCTTCCGGGCCAACATCTTCATGCAGCGCGGCGCCGTGGCCGGGGCCTTCAGGACCATCCCCTTCAAGATCCTTTCGTTTCAGGAGCTGGGCCTGCCGCCGATCGTCGCCGAGCTGGCCAAGCGCCCGCGCGGGCTGGTGCTGGTTACCGGCCCGACCGGCTCGGGCAAGTCGACCACCCTGGCTTCGATCATCGACAAGATCAACAACGAGCGCCACGAACACATCGTCACCGTCGAGGATCCCATCGAGTACCTTCATCCCCACAAGAATTGCATCGTCAACCAGCGCGAGGTGGGGGCGGACACGCAGAGCTTCAAGCGGGCGCTCAAGTACATCCTGCGCCAGGATCCCGACGTGGTGCTGATCGGCGAGATGCGCGACCTGGAGACGATCGAGGCGGCCATGGTGATCTCCGAGACCGGGCACCTGACATTCGCCACGCTGCACACCAACAACTGCGTGCAGTCGATCAACAGGATCCTGGATGTCTTTCCCCCCTATCAGCAGCCCCAGGTGCGGGCGCAGCTCAGCTTCGTGCTGCAGGGGATTTTATCGCAGCAGCTTCTGCCCAAGGCCTCGGGGCAGGGACGCACGCTGACGACCGAGGTGATGGTGCCCAACGCGGCCATTCGCAACCTGATCCGCGAGGACAAGGTGCACCAGATCTACAGCCAGATGCAGGTCGGCCAGGCCAAGTACGGTATGCAGACCATGAACCAGAGCCTGCTTACGCTCTACCAGAAAAAGATGATCACGCTGGACGAGTGCATTGGCCGCAGCACCGACGTGGACGAGCTTAGAAACATGCTCGCCGGCGCCGCCGGCGAATCCGCGCAGGGATACCGGGCCGCACGGGCCGGCAGACCCGGCGGCACGAACCGCTGATGAAATCCTTTTTCGGAGGATGACCACATGGCGACTTTCGTTTGGGAGGGCAAAACCAGGGGCGGTGAGCTGCGAAACGGCGTGATCGAGGCCAAGGACGCAGCCGAGGTCGAGCGCAAGCTGCGCGCCCAGGCCATCAGCCCCGAGAAGGTCAAGAAGAAGGCGACCGAAATCCATTTTCCCAAGATGCCGGGGTTCGGCGGGGTCTCGACCAAGGACCTGGTCATCTTCACCCGCCAGTTCTCGACCATGATCGACGCCGGGCTGCCGCTGGTGCAGTGCCTCGAGATTCTCGGGACGCAGATGGACAACAAGGCCTTCAAGGAAATCCTGATGGCCATCAAGGAGAACGTCGAATCGGGCGCGACCTTCGCCGACTCTCTGAAAAAGCACCCCAAGGTGTTCGACGACCTGTATGTCAACCTTGTGGCCGCCGGCGAGGTGGGCGGCATCCTGGACACCATCCTTTCGCGCCTGGCCGTTTACATCGAGAAGAACCAGAAGCTGGTGAAGAAGGTCAAGGGTGCCATGGTCTACCCGATCTGCATCGTGATCATCGCCATCGTGGTGCTTTTGGTGTTGCTTTACTACGTCATCCCGGTCTTCAAGAAGATGTTCGCAGACTTCGGCTCCAAGGCGTCCCTGCCGGGCATGACCCAGAACCTGATCGACCTGTCCGACTGGATGCGCCACAACTGGTACTACGTGTTGGGGTTCATAATCGGCCTGCCGACCGGGGTGCACTACTTCAAGAAGTGGCCCAAGGGCCGCGTGATGTGGGACACCATGATCCTCAGGATGCCGATCTTCGGCACGCTGATTCGCAAGGTGGCCGTGGCCAAGTTCACCCGCACGCTGGGCACCATGGTCTCATCCGGCGTGCCGATTCTCGACGGGCTCGAAATCGTGGCCCGCTCGGCGGGCAACAAGGTGGTTGAGGCGGCCATCTACCGCACGCGGGATCAAATATCCGAGGGCAAGACGATGGCCGAGCCCCTGGCCGAATCGGGGGTGTTCCCGGGCATGGTGGTCCAGATGATAGCCGTCGGCGAAAACACCGGCGCGCTGGACCAGATGCTGAACAAGATAGCCGACTTCTACGACGACGAGGTAGACTCGGCCGTCGATTCGCTCACCGCCTTGCTCGAGCCGATGATGCTGGTTCTGCTGGGCGGCGTGGTGGGCTACTTCCTGATCGCCATGTACCTGCCCATCTTCAGCCTGGCGAGCGTCGTCGGGTAGGGCCGCGTGACGTCGAAGACGCAGGAGAGACGGCCGGCGGATCCCGAGGAGCGGCGTCGATTCCTGGTGCTGCTGTTTTCGCGGGCGGCGCTTATTTCGGCGCTGCTCGGTTCGACCATCTTCTTCAACCTGCGCAGCAGCCTGTTGTTTTTTTCCGCCTCGCAGGTGATGCTGTACGGCATCGTCGCCGTCGTCTACCTGGGCACCGGCGCCTCCCTCCTGTGGCTGAAGTTCGGGCGCCTCAACATCGGCTTGCACGTCCAGGGCCAGATCGTCTTCGACGTCCTGGTGGCAGCCTTCCTGGTTTACCTGACCGGCGGGGTCGAGAGCCCCTTCTGCTTCTTTTTAGCCCTGCCGGTGATCGTCACCACTGTCTTTTCCTCGCGGCGGGGCACTTTTCTCACGGCGAGCCTAAGCTGCCTTTTCCTGGGAGCGGTGTTCATCCTGGAAAACCGCGGCATTCTGCCGGTGATGCCCGAGGGAAGGGCCGCTCCGCCGCCTGCGACCGGCAGGATCGTTTACCTGCTGGCGTTGAACTACACCGCCTACTTCGCCATCGCCTGGCTGTCGGGCACGCTCGGAGAAAAGCTCAGGCGCACCGGCCGCAGGCTCGAAGAGACCGAGATAGATCTCGAGCGCCTGGAGGTCTCGGTACGCCGGGCCGAAAAGATGGCCGCCCTGGGCAAGATGGCGGCCGGCATGGCCCACGAGATTCGCAACCCGCTGGCTTCGATCAGCGGCGCGGTCCAGGTGCTAAAAAAAGCCCCGGGCTTCGCCGACGCCGACCGGCGCCTGGCGGATATTATACTGCGCGAGACTCGCCGCCTGGATGCCTTGCTGACGAATTTCTTAGCCTATGCCCGACCCCGGGAACTTAGGCCCAAGCGGTGCGACCTTGGAGAACTCGTGGAAGAGACGGTTTCGGTATACACGGGATCCCTGGACGGTGGCCGCCCCCGAGTCGGCACGGAAATCGAAAAGCTTAGCGCACGGGTGGACGCCGACCAGATACGCCAGGTGCTTTGGAACCTTTTGAAGAACGCCGTCGAGGCCGCGCCCGCCCGGGTATGGGTGCGGCTGCGCACGGTCGAGGACGCCGCCGGCGTCCGCCGGGCGGTGATAGAGGTCGCCGACGACGGGCCGGCGATCGCCGCGGATATCCGCGAGCGCATCTTCGAGCCCTTTTTCACCACCAAGGAAGAGGGCAGCGGACTGGGACTGGCCACGGTAAGCAGGATCGTCGAGGCCCATGGAGGCAGCATTTCTCTCGACAGTCCCGCCGGGGGCGGCAACAGGTTCAGCGTGCTCCTGCCGGGGATGCCGGGGGTGAACGATGAATGAGATCCTGGTGGTAGACGACGAGCGCTCGATGCGCGAGTTCTTGCAGATCCTGCTTTCCGGCGAGGGCCTGAACGTCGCCACCGCTGTGAACATGGCCGCGGCCGTCGAGGCGCTGCAACGGGCGGCACCCGACCTGGTGATCACCGACCTGAAGATGAAGGGCGGCTCCGGTATCGAACTGCTCAAGCACGTCAAGCAGAACTTCCCGGGCGTCGAGGTGATCGTCATCACCGCCTTCGCCTCGAACGAGACGGCCATAGAGGCTCTGAACCTTGGCGCCTACGACTACGTCATCAAGCCGTTCGAGGTGGACGAGATGAAGGTTGTGGTGCACCGGGCCCTCGAACGCCAGAGATTACTGTCCGAGAACCTGCGCATGCGGGCCGAACTGAGGGGTGGCTACGACTTCGGCAATATCATAGGCAAGAGCGCCCGCATGCAGGAGGTCTACCGGCTGATCGAGCAGGTGGCTCCGACGCCTTCCAACGTATTGGTGACCGGCGAGAGCGGCACCGGCAAGGATCTGGTGGCTCGGGCGGTACACCTGCGCAGCCAACGCTGCGACGGGTCTTTCGTACCCATCGACTGTGCCTCTATCCCTTCGCAACTGATGGAGAGCGAGCTGTTCGGGCACGTCAAGGGAGCCTTCACCGGCGCCACCACGAATCGCAAGGGCTTGTTCGAGCTGGCCTCCGGCGGGACTGTTTTTCTCGACGAGATTGCCGAGGTTCCACCTTCAATCCAGGTCAAGCTGTTGCGCGTCGTGCAGGAGCGCTTTGTCAGGCGGCTGGGAGACGCCGTTGACCGTCCGGTGGATGTCAGGCTGGTGGCGGCCACCAACCGCGATATCGAGCGGGAAGTAAGGACGGGCGGCTTCAGGGAAGATCTCTTCTTCCGGCTGAACGTGATCCGCATCGAGTTGCCGCCGCTCAGGGAGAGACGCGAGGACATCCCCGCCCTCGTCGGGCATTTCCTCGATGCCTTTGCGACCGGCAGCAGGACGCCGATCGTCATGCGCGACGCACTCGAAGTTCTTGCCGGGTACGATTTTCCCGGAAACGTGCGTGAGCTGCAAAACATGGTCGAGCGGGCGGTGGCCTTGTCCGCCGACGGCCCAATCGGCCCGGAGTTATTTTCCGAGTACATGCGCCGGGAGTGGAAAGCGCCGGCGCTCGGCGGGATCGAGCTGCCGCCGGAGGGCGCCGATCTCGAGGGGATGCTTTCCTCGGTGGAACGCAAGCTCCTCGAAGAGGCACTGAAGCTCTCGGGCGGAATAAAAAAGGAAGCCGCAAGGCTTTTGGGAATATCGTTCCGTTCGATTCGCTACCGCATCCAAAAACATGGACTGGAGTGAAGAAACGTGTAAACCTTTCAAGCTGTATAATAATTGCGCAGTTCGGCAGGTTGAGGGGTCCGTATTCTGGATAGGACAAATCCGGCGTTAGGCCGACCCGTGCAAAAACGTGATGAAATTCGGAGCGCTAGCCGTGGGTGTGCCCATGTGGGTGCTACAAGCTATTTCCGGCATGCTGGCATGTAATTTGCTTGGTATTCTATGATTCAAGTTTGCCACCCATCAGGTGGGAGGAAAAATATGACACGGTTTCCGCGGTTGCGCGCTTCGGGATTTACCTTGATCGAGCTGATAATAGTGGTTGCGATAATCGGCATCCTGGCTGCGATCGCCATACCGGTTTTCAGGGGTTACCTGATGAGATCGAAAGCCTCGGAGGCTTATACGGTTCTGCAGGGCATCCGCGAGAAAGAAGAGGCCTACTTTGTCGATTTCAAGCGATACACGGGAGACATCGCCTTCACACCCGGAGGGAACTGTGCCACGGGCAGCGCTTCCGTGCTTTGGCCCGACGTTCCAGGGTCGCCCTGGATCCAACTGGGCTTCGACCCCGGCGGGCCGACATACTATGCCTACTCGGTTAGCACGCCATATAACGCCAACGGTGTGGACGACAACTCGGCTCCGCAAAGCTTGACCGGAGAGGTAAATGTGGGCACGGTGTTTCCCGCCCATCGGCGGCCCTGGTTCGTCGTGGAGGCCTGCGGCGATATCAATGAAAACGGGACCGATGCGCATTACTACATCAGTTCGCACAACAAGACGGTGTATAAAACTCCCAGCAATGAGGAGTACTAGAGCGACGTTACGATATCGGGCCGATTGCAGCTTGCCTGGAACGATTGACCGGGAGACTCTGAAATGTCCGCGGCGAGAAAAAAGAAGGCAGTTTCGACGACGAGAGGGGTCACGCTGATCGAGCTTATCGTGGTCGTCGCCATTATAGGAATACTGACAGCCCTGGCAATCCCGGTGGTCTCGATGTACGGCAAGGAGGCGGGCATGTCCGAGGCCACGGCCAACATCCAGGGGATCATCGAGGCCGAGCAGGCATACTACACCCGTTACCAGCACTTCACCCGCAACCTGGCGCCTTGTCCCAATGGCTGGGACACCTTCCCGGGCGCCGGGAAGACGCTGATCTGGCCCGATGGCGGCTGTGCCGACCTGGACGGACCCGGCGGCACCTTCGATGACTGGAAGCTGCTTGGATGGAAGCCCGACGGCGCCGTGGCATTCAACTACCGGGTTATTACCCGCGCCGGCGGCGCGAATGTCGACCTTAACCAGAACATACCGCCCGCCCTGGTTGCAAACTGTGCCGTGGACTGGAACGCGGAGGGGTTCAACGCCGTACCGGTCCAGCCCTGGTGTGTGGTGCAGGCCCAGGCGGACACCGACGGCAACAAAATTACGGTGACTTTCTGCGGCAACTCATACAATAACAGGACCTTCCGTACTCCCACCAAGGAGTACTGAAAGACCCGCGACCGACTGCCGCACGGGCTATCGTCTTATCCGCGGGGCTCGCGCAGGCTGCGCAGGACAGCATCGCGTCGGCGACGATATCCAGCCCCTTGGCGCGAGCGGCGAGTGCTTGCCAGTAGGCGTGCCAGCTTATGACCTCGGCGCTGCGCCGGTCGATTGACCCCGGGCCACAGAGCGGGGGGGCGAAATCGGCAAAGAAGGCCGCCTGGGTCCGAAACGCGTCCGCCTCACTCGGCACGCCGTTCTCCCGAACCATCCACAGCAGGCCGCCGGGTTGCAACACGGGCAGCACCTCCGAGGCCAGGTGCGGCCCCAGGTCCAGGGCCAGCGGTCTCCGCTGCGCAAGGCGCAGCAAGGAGCGCCGATCGGGGTTCGAAGAGCGCGGCAGTAATGCCTCGAGTTCCGAGTCCTGTCCCGCCAAGGCCGCGCGCAGGGCTGGGTTTGCAAGGTCGCGCAGGTAGAACACCTGAACGTCCTTTCTGAGCGACTCCGCTTGCTGCAGGTAGTCGAACATGAAGACCAGGTTGAAATCGGCGAGCAGGGCGACGGTTCCCGTCGGCAGGTCTGCCAAGGCCCTTGCGGCAAGCGCCCTGCCCGCCGTGCAGCCGGAGCGATCCAGCGGCCGCTCGACCGCCAGCGCCGATCCCAGTGCCAATCCCGGCCAAAGCGCCACAGCCAGCCAGGCAGCGCGAGGATGCACGGCCGCGAGCAGACCGGAAGCCGCTGTCAGGCCCAAGGCCGCAAGCAAGAAAAGAGATGCTGTTGCCGCAAGCAGGTAACCGCCGACATCCGGGTTGTCGAGGCGAAAACCTCGCTGGAGAACGAGACCCAGTGTGCCCGCGACTGCCACGACCGAAAGCATGAGCGCAAGGCGTGGCCGGGTTCTTGCGAGCAGGTAGATACCGATTGCCGCAACCACGACGAGCGGGATTCCCAGGCCCTGGGCCAGTGCTGCCAGCGCTTGCAATTCACCCCCGTGCGGTTTGGAAGCCATGAGCGTGAAGCTATGCCCGAAGGCGGAGCCGGAGACGAACTTTATAAAACCCGAAAGAGTTGTCGGATCTCCCCAGCGCAGGTCGACGGGCGCACGCACCATCAAGGGCAGCAGGAATAATGGTGCACATCCCAACAGGAACGAGG
This sequence comes from uncultured Myxococcales bacterium, assembly GCA_964640665.1. GTDB lineage: Bacteria > Myxococcota > B64-G9 > B64-G9 > B64-G9 > DATKYQ01. The sequence continues at coordinate 34,639 of CAZXHT010000009.1, read as the reverse complement.
CCGCCAGGCGCGCCATTCCCCGGGGTTCGAGCCACGGGCGCCATCCGTAGCGGGAGGCCGCCAATACGGGCACGCCTGCCAAGGCCGAAAGAGCGATGAGCGGGTGTATCGCGACGCCCAGGCCGCAGAAAAACAGGGCCCGCTGCGCCTGCCCGGCGGCGACGTTGGGGTTGACGGCCCGGCCGGTCGCGAGCAGGGAGCGCAGTGAGAGCAAGAACAGCAGCAGGGCGAATGTGTAAACCTCCAGCCGCATAGCCTGCAACCAGACGGCCGGCGTGACGGCGAATGTCAGTCCGGCGAACAATGCAAAGAGATGGTCCCGGACACCGTCGCGCGAACCGAGCGCCGGCCGGGCCTCCTGGATGATTCGGGTCATGACATAGACGGAGGCGGCGGCGAAAACGGCGGAGAAGTACACGAGTGCGCCGGCGGGTGGGCCGAAAGGCCACAGCACGGCGATGTGTCCGACCAATACGGCCAGGGGCGAGCCGGGGGGGTGAAAGATTCCCAGGCGCAGGGCCGCACCGGCCAACTCCGGTCCGTCGAGCCAGTCAGGCGAGGGGTAACAGGTGAAGGCGTAAAGCAGAAAACTCGCAAGCGAGGCCGCCAGGGCGGGAAGGCGTGAGCCGGGTTCTCTTTTTTCCGCTACGACCACGCGGGCACCCGGCTCACGAGATGTCGCGCCGGGAAAAAATCAGGCAGGACAGGAACAGCAGCAAGACGAGATAACCGACTCCATAACATGCTACCAGCAACACCTCGCCGGCGGGAATGGCCAGGCCATGCACGGCACGCGTGCTCATGTTGAACAGAGAGAAATCGGGTAAGACGTAGTACACCAACTTCAACAAGAGGTGGGGTAAGGGAGCATCAACCTTGTCGGCCAAGGTGTTCAAGGCCGGTAACGAGCGTCCCGCCACGAACAGGGCCAGCGTGAAAAAACCGCTCAGGTAAGGAGACGAGAACGAGGCGAAGAAGATCGCCAAGGCCGCCACGAATAGAACTTCAATCAACGAAGCGCACAAACTCTTGACAATCAGCCCCTCCGGAGCGACTCCCTCGATCGCCAGCAGGACAAAGAGCGCCGCCGACAACGCCCCGACTTCGGCAAGCAGTGTAAGCCCCATTCCTAGATATTTGCCGATCACGTACTGGAAGCGATGAACGGGCCGGCTGAGCACGACGTAGAGCGTCTTGCGCTTGAGTTCCTTGCGCACCAGGTTGACGCCGATCAGAATTGCGAGCAACACGCCGAAAAACGAGACGCAGAAAAGACCCCAGTCCTTGATGACTCGCTCGCGCTGATCCAAGGCCATGGCCGCAAGCAGAAGGGCGGAGCAGATGAACCCGATCGCCGCCAACAGGACGGCCAGCACCGTCCGGTTGCGAATGGACTCGCGAAAGGTCACCGAGGCCACGGAGAGGATTGCCCGCATCACAAGATCTCCTTGCCGGCAGGGGATTCAGCGAGCGCGCGGACAAACACGTCTTCGAGCGACGAGTGCCGGCGATTCAGCGAGAGAACCTGGTAGCTCCGCGACAACAACAACCGCAGCAGGCGGCCGGGCTGGTCTTCGCCCTCGACCGTGAGCTTGGTGTCCGCTCCCGAAGGCAAAACGGAGGTCGCCGAGGCCGCGATCTCTTCGTCCCGGCCGCAGTCATGGCCGGCCGCGACAATCTCCCAGGCGCCTACAGACGTCGCGAGCAACTCGTCGAGCCCGCCCTGGGCGATCAGGCGGCCCCGGTCCAGGAAGGCTACGCGATCGCAGACGGTCTCGGCCTCCGACAGGATATGGGACGAGAAGAAGACAGTTTTTCCGGCGCGGCCCAGATCGATGATCAGATCCTTGATCCAGCGCCGCCCGAGGGGATCGAGGCCGCCCATGGGCTCGTCCAGAATGTAAAGATCGGGATCGGCGATCATGACCTGGGCTATTCCAACACGCTGCAACATGCCTTTGGAAAACTTGCGCAACGGGCGCTTCTCGCCCGGATCGAGGCCCACCCTTTCGAGAAGCTCGGGCACACGGCGTCGCAGAACAGTCGAATCCATCCCCGAGAGCCGGCCGCAATGTGTGAGAAACTCTCCGGGACGCAGGTAGTCGTAGAAGTCAGGCTGTTCGGGCAGGAAGGAGATTCTTTGCCTGGCGCGGGCATCACGCGGAGAGAGTCCGAAGAGCGAGATCCGACCCGCGTCCGGGCGCAACAGCCCGGTCAGGATCTTGATGGTGGTCGTCTTACCCGCGCCGTTGGGGCCTAAAAAGCCGAAGATCTCTCCCGCCGACACATCCAGATCCAGTCCACGCAGGGCAATGGTATGCTTGCGTCGCAATCCCGTGCGGAAGGATTTGCATAGAGCGGAGACATGAATGGCTATGGTTTTTTCGCTCTTCATCGTTCCCTGATGAGCAGGTACAGGTCCAAAGGCAGGTAAGCGTAGCTCTCTTGCCACTCGTGAACAAGCGCGGCGCGCCGGCGCGATATCTCTTCTTTCCGGGTGTCATCCATCATGACTGTCAGTCGGTCTTGCAATCCTTTCTTGAGAACCGGATCGTCGGCTTCCATCACCAGTTCGGCTAAAATTCGCCTGGCCAGCCTGAGGCGGCCTTTCTTGGCGTATAAATCGACAAGCTTTTCTCGAAGCCAGGAAGGCGCATTCGGTTTTTGCGAGGCAATCTCGAAGTATGGAATTCCCCGCCAGGCATCGCCCATGTCGTAGTAATAGTTGAAGCCGATGCGCATCGGAAAGCGGTAATCGTCGTCGAAACGACGCATGCCCTTCTCGAGAATGCCGATCGCCTGCTCGGTGTAGTTCTTGTTGTACTCGTAGCCGCGCTTGCGGAAAGTCGTGACGTTGGCGCTCCACAGGTAGGCCTTCTTGAAATCGGGATCCACCGTAAGCAGGATGTCGATGAAATCGGAGAGCCAGGGCATGTGCTCATCGCCCAGGATGTGGCGTCCATAATACAGGTTGGCCCGGATGAAGAGCAGATCGGCCGCCAGACTGTGATAGCCCAGATCGACGCTCCTTACCACCTCTCCCGGCGGCAACAAGAACACGTAGGCGTCGCGTTCATTGCGCTCGGCGGAGATATCGGCGGCAAGCCTACCGCGCGCCCATCCGGCAACGACGGCGCAAAGCGCAACCCCTACTGCAATTGAGAGCCAACCCCTCGACAATGCAAGCCTCCGCCCAATCCTGGGTGCGAATAGCATAGCCGGGCGTACGGATCAAGATCGACAGATCGACGGTCTTTCCGGCAGCGCGGTTCTTACGGCGCTAGTAGTCGTCGCCGTCGTCCTTGGCTTCGAGGCCGTTGGCAACGGCGCCGGCCCTGAAGGAGCCGCTGTTGACTATCCATGACGCGACCTTGTACCAGTAGGCGATACTCTCGTCGTTGTCGATGTCGGTCCAGGCCCGGCACACGAAGATGCCGTCCGTATCATCGGCTGCAATCACATCGGCGTTTGGCATCGCCGCGTTTCCGTGTCCGCTATCATCATACCGATAGCAGGCATAGACGGCGTCCTGGATTATCCAGTTGATCGACTTGTAGTCCGCCAAGGCACCGGCTGGATAGGTGATGAAGCCCAACGAACCATCCAGCCCGGCTGCGTCGCATGCGCCACCCGGGCCGACTTGCGCCATGGCGGCGGGAATCTCCAAGGACGATTTCTGACCAATCGCATCGATTCTTTCCCTGTGGTAGAAATCGACGACACCCCTGTAACACAGGTTGAGGTTCTCGTTGACCTCCGAGGCCTTCGATCTGCGAATGTAGTTGATCAAGGCGGGAATGGCCACCGCGGCCAGAATGCCGACGATGGCCACGACGATCATCAACTCGATCAGCGTGAAGCCCCGTGCTCCGATCTCTTTGCCGGGTCTGGTTGTCATCTGTTCTCCCCGAAGTCTTCGAAAGGCAAAGCGGCGCCGATAATGACGGAGAGAGACCGGCCCGTGCAGGACGGTCTCTCTCTCGGGTCTATACTGTCTCGCCTGCCCTTACCAGTCGTCACCTACCGCCAGCTCTGACGTGTAGCCGTTTGTCACGGCGCCGGCCCTGAATGCGCTTGACTTGCCCAGCCACGAGGCGCCCTTCCACCAGAAGGCGATGGCATCGTCGTTGTCGATGTCCGTCCATGCCTTACAGACGAAAGCCCCCGTATCCTCCCCGCCGCTGTGCGGGATGATGGTGTCTCCCATAGCCGCGTTGCCGTGTGACAGGTCGTCATACTGGTAGCAGGCGTAGACGGCGTCCGTGATCAGCCAGTTGATATCATTGTAGGCCTTACGGTCATCTGTATTGTTTGGCCAGTCGATGAAGCCCGAGGAGCCGTCCAGATCCCCCTCGGCCTTGGTGCCGGGACACATCTGTGTCATTGCTACCGGCAACATGGATGAACGGGAAGTTCCGTCGGAGCGGACGATCGGCTTGTCGTAGTAGTCGACGATGCCCTTGTAGCACTTGTCGAGGTTCTCGTTGACCTCCGAGGCCTTCGACTTACGAATGTAGTTGATGAAGGCGGGGATGGCCACCGCGGCCAGGATGCCGATGATGGCCACGACGATCATCAACTCGATCAGCGTGAAGCCCCTTGCTCCAATTTTCCTTCTGATCTTCATTAGCATGCTATCTCCTTTTCTCGTGAGTAGAAGAGTATTTTTCGATCTGCCCATAAAACGATCCGCGTACCGCACCTCCTTTCGACTTCCATCATGATGATCTGCGAAAATACCTTGATACACAAGTCGTTGTCAACTATGCTAGCAACTATCATGCCGTTCGACATTTTTCTGGATTTCTTTTTATTCCGCCCTGTTATCTTTTTCCGGCCATGACCGCGATTCGCGTGAGTAACAATTTTTGTCACCGCGACTGACAATCCACGGCAATTGAGGAAGACAGCGGTGCCAGGGAACATCCTCATTACCGGCGGGGCCGGGTTCTTGGGAAGCTCGCTGGCGGCCCGTCTTTGCGGGCGGACGCCCGTCGTCTTGCTGGACAACATGCGCAGGAACTCGCTGGCGCATTCCGCGTTGCTCGATCGGCCTTCCGTATCGTTGATCCGCGGGGACGTGCGCGACCCGGCCTGCGTGGCCCGCGCCCTCGATGGCTGCCGCGCCGTCGTGCACATGGCATCCGTTGCCGGCGTCGATGCGGTCTGCGCAGACCCGGTGGGCACGCTGCGCACGGCCATGCTGGGAGCCGAGAATGTCCTCGGGGCATGCAATCTGCGCGACGGCATCGAACGTGTGGTAATCGTATCGAGTTCCGAAGTGTACGGGCCGCGGGCGGAGGGAGTTGCCGAGGATCGCGCCCTGGTGCCCGGGGGAATGAATGTCTCACGCTGGAGCTACGCGGTGGGCAAGCTGTCCGCCGAACGTCTGGCCCTGGCCTACCACGAACAGTACGGTCTGCCGGTGACGATCGTCAGGCCGTTCAACGTCTACGGCCCGGGACAGACGGGCCAGGGCGCGGTGCGTGTCTTCGTCTCGCGGGCGATGGCCGGCAGGCGCCTGAATCTCATAAACGGCGGAGGCCAGGTTCGCGCCTGGTGTTACGTTGACGATTTCATCGCCGGTCTGCTGCGTGTCATGATCGATCCCGCGGCTGTCGGGGAAGTATTCAACCTGGGTAATCCCAAAGCCGCGCTTTCGGTGCGCGAGCTGGCCGAAAAGGTGAGTCTGCTTGCGGGATCGGAACTGCCGTTCGGGTTCGAGACGCGCGCCGGGCCGGAGGTCGACGTCAGGATTCCGGATATCTCGAAGGCCGGGCGCTTGTTGGGCTTCGAGCCAAGCGTCAATCTCGACAGCGGCTTGAAGCGAACGCTCGACTGGTATCGCCGGCAGCGGATCGAACCTGTGGAGGCGGCCGGTAGTTGCAGTTGACATTTTGTATGAACTGGATTAGTCTGCTTGAAAACATACAAAAAGGGAGAGATGAGCTTCTTCGATCGCAATGATGAGATCGAATTCCTGGAGTCCCAGGCATCTTGCGAACGGGCGGCGCTGGTTGTGTTGTATGGCCGCCGCCGGGTGGGCAAGACATCCTTGTTACGACGCTTCTCTGCGAATCGTCGCTCCGTGTTCTTCGTCGCCGACGCCGCTTCGCGCGCGGATCAGCTCGCGGCCTTCTCGGATGTGGCCGCGCGCAGTTTGGGAGAGCCTGCGCTCGCGGATGCCGTCTTTTCCACATGGGAGGCGGCCCTGCGCTTCGTGGCCGGCCGCTCGCGCGAGCAACCGCTGCTTTTGGTCCTGGACGAGTTCCCTTATCTCTGCGCGGCGGATCCTTCGCTTCCCTCTGTCATCCAGCGTCTCTGGGACGCGGAGATCGCGGACAGCCGACTTCACCTCGTACTCTGCGGTTCATATGTTTCCTTCATGGAACGGGAGATACTCGGGGCCAAGAATCCGCTCTACGGCCGGAGAACCGGCGAGTATCTGCTCGGACCCCTGCGCTTCAGGCAGGCGCGGCTTTTCTTGCCCGAATACCGGATAGACGAGCAGGTGACCTCCTTCGGTATTCTCGGCGGCGTGCCCGCCTACCTCGAGCGTTTCGACAGCGGACGTTCGATCAAGGAAAATGTCCTCGCCGCCATCCTGTCCAGGGGGGCGCCGCTCTACAACGAGCCGCGCTTTCTGCTCATGGAGGAGCTTCGCGACCCGCGGATATACTTCTCGTTGTGCCGCGCCGTGGCCTTCGGCCGCACGACCCCCAATGAAATCGCCCAGGGGGCGGGATTGAGGGATCGGGGCGTCACGAGCAGGTATCTCGACACCCTGCGCGGGTTGCGGGTGATCGAACGGCGCATACCGGTGACCGAACGCAACCCGGAGCGCAGCCGCCGTGGTCGATACCGGCTGGCGGATCCCTTGTTTCGCTTCTGGTTCCGGTTCGTGTTGCCGAATCGCAGCGCTCTGGAGGCCGGCGATCCGCGGCAGGTTTACCGGACCAAGATCGCACCCTGGCTCGACCAGCAAGTCTCGCTCGCCTTCGAGGAGATCTGTTTACAACACCTGTGGGCGTTGAACACGGCCGGCCTGTTGCCCGAGTGTTATGACCGCATCGGCGGCTGGTGGCGTGCCGCGGCAGAGGTGGACATCGTCGCCGTGCGCGATGGCGGGGGGGTGCTTCTCGGCGAGTGCAAGTGGAGCAGGTGCCGGGTCGGGGTGGATGTCCTCGACAAGTTGATCGCCAATACCGGCGCCGTGACGGCGGATATCGGTGGATACTCCGGTACGACCGGCTATGCCCTCTGGTCGCGGAGCGGGTTCACCCCGGCTCTGAAGAAGCGCGCCGGAGAGGACGATGTTTTGCTCTTCGACCTAGAAGATCTCGCCGGCAGCCCCCGCCCGACCGATAACGACGAGGCGGCCGGTGGCTGATCGCGTCGGCCTCGGCGCGGGGACGCCGGACGTTGCCTTACTTGCCGCCTGTGGCCCCGGGACAATCATCGAGCCCGGCGTGCGCATCTTCGGGCCGGACAGGGTGCGCCTGGGAGGGGGCGTCTACATCGGGCACGGCTCTTTCTTGCGGGCCTATCCGCAAGGGCCTCTGGTTATCGGGGACGGCTGCTGGATCGGGCCGGGCTGCTTGATCAACAGTTACGGAGGCGTGCGCCTCGGCCGGCGGGTGGGGCTCGGGCCCGGGGTGAAGATTATCTCTTCCGCGCACCGGGGAGGCGATTCGCTGACTGCCATCATCGACACCCCGCTCGATGCGGGAGAAGTCGTCGTGGAAGACGGGGCCGACATCGGCGCCGGAGCCGTGCTTCTGCCCGGTGTCAGCGTGGGCAGCCGTGCCCAGGTGGGAGCCGGGACGGTGGTCACCAAAGATGTCGAGCCGGGCGACGTGGTTGCCGGTGTGCCGGCTCGCAGCATCCGGCGGCCCGGCTGAGGTGCGCATGTTACCCGATCTCACCCTGCTGGTTCCGTTTTACAACGAGGAGGAAAACCTCTCGGCCAATCTTGCCGTCATCGAGCGTGCCGCCCGCGCCTGCACCAGGTGCTACGAGATTCTGCTGGTCGACGACGGCAGTGTTGACGGAAGCGCGGAAATCGTTGCCGCTGCCTGCAAGAGAAACCGGCGCTTCAGGCTTATTGGCCATCCCAGGAACCTGGGGCCGGGCGCCGCCATCCCCACCGGACTGTTCTGGGCGCGCGGCGACTGGATAATGCTATTGCCGGCCGACCTGGCCTGCGAGCCTGACGAGTTGCCGGGCATGTGGCGCGCCCGCCAGGGTTGCGACCTGGTGGTGGGCCTGCGCTCGGATCGCAGCGATTACTCAGGCTTTCGCAAAATCGTCTCGCTGTCTTACATCGCCCTGCTGCGCGCCGTGACCGGCTCGGCCGTGCGACAGTTCAACTACCTGCAGCTATGGCGGCGCGGCATGTTTTCTGAGCTTGAGCAAAACAGCCGCGGCGTGTTCGCCACCGCCGAGATCATCTTGCGCGCCGAGAGATCGGGCAAGATTATCGTCCAGCACCCATTGACCTACAGGCCGCGTGCGGTGGGCAAGGGGTTGGGCGCCAGCCCCAGTGCCATCGGCCGCTGTATCGCGGATTTGGCCTTGTTTGGTTTTTCGTGCTATTGAGGACGGCATGCACCTCGACCTACCCGTGCCAGCGGCATTTATCGGAATCATGCTCGCGGTCTTTGGGGCCGCAGTGGGAAGCTTTCTCAACGTAGTCATCTACCGCCTGCCGCTCGACGATCGCTCGATCGTCCGGCCCCGCTCGAGCTGCCCGGCCTGCGGCGCGATCATCAGCTGGTACGACAACATTCCGATCATCAGTTTCTTCCTGCTGCGTGCCCGCTGCCGGCGCTGCCGGGCGCCGATCTCTTGGCGCTACCCGCTGGTAGAGGCGCTGAGCGCGTCGCTTATCGTCCTGTTGTGGTGGCGCTTCGGGCTTTCGGTCGCGCTCGCGGTTCACTTCGTCTTCTCGGCGGCGCTTTTGGCGATCACCTTCATCGACATCGATCATCGGATTATTCCCAACCAGATCAGCCTGCCCGGGATAGTCATCGCCTTAGGCTGCTCGTTCCTGTGGGAGGGGTTCTGGAAGGATTCGCTGATCGGGTTGCTGGTGGGAGGCGGGGGCCTTTTGTTGCTATCCGGAGGCTACTCATTGATCCGCAAGCGCGAGGGTATGGGCATGGGAGACGTCAAGCTGCTGGCCATGCTGGGGGCCTGGCTCGGCTGGCAGTGCCTGCTCTTCGTTCTGCTTTTTGCATCGTTACAGGGGGTGCTGGCGTCTGTGATCATGCTGCTGGCCGGCGTGAAGCTCAAACCTCCGCTTCCCGAGGAGTGGGAAGAACAAGAACAAGAAGAAGAAGAACAAGAAGAAGAACAGACAGCCTTCCTGGCGGCGGCCATTCCCTTCGGCCCGTTCTTGGCCCTGGCCGCCGTGGAGTACCTCTTTTTTGGAAGCTGGTTCTACGCCTTCCTACGCGGGCAGTGAGTCATGCGCCGGACGGGAATCGGACTCAAGCCGCTCCTGGCCTTCTACCTGCTGCTGCTGGTGGGCATCCTGAGTGCTGCGCTGGTGTACACCGCGCTGAGACTGGCCCGGCACGGCCTGGTCATGGAGCGGGTAAGGTTGCAGCATGAGCTGCTTGCGCAAGTGCCGCGACTGCTCGACGACATCTGCGCGGGCGCGCCGGGTCACTGTGATACGGCGGTCGGCCTGGCCGAGCTGAACAAGCGCCTGCCGGCCGTGAACTCGCTGTCGGTATTCGACCAGCGGGGCAGGTTGGTCGGATCTTCCGATCCGCACATCACCGCCCGCGAGTTGTGGGACGCTTTCGGTTCCCGCACGGCCGGCGGGGGCCCCGGGGAAGACTGGTCTGTATGGGAACGCGGGGGCAAGCGGATCCTGACGGTCACGGTTCGTTTTCCCGGGCGCGGCTGGAAGCTTACCGGTTCTTCCCCGCTCGACGATACCGATAAAATCGTGGCCCGCATCGGTTACCAACTCATATTGTATGCCACCCTGCTGGCCGCGGTCGTGGCGCTTATGGGCTGGGTGCTGCTCAACCGTCTGGTCGTCAGGCCGCTTGCGCGCCTGTTGCGCAACGCCGACCGCCTCCCGGAGGGCGACCTGCTTTACTGGCTGGCCGCCGACAAGGGCAACGAACTGGGCCGCCTCGGTTCGTCGCTGGGGCGCATGGCCCGGCGCATCGAAGATGATCGACAGCGCCTGAGGGACAAGATCGACGAACTCGCGAAGTTGAATAACGAACTGCAGCGAGCGCAGCAGGGTCTGGTCAGGTCCGAGAAACTGGCCTCGATCGGACAACTCGCGGCCGGCGTCGCCCACGAGGTGGGCAATCCGATTTCGGCCATCCTGGGTTACGTGGGCATGCTGCGCAGCGAGGAGATCCCCGCAAAAGAGCAGGGAGATATCCTGGCCCGGGTCGAGGCGGAAATCGTGCGCATCGATACGATCATCAGGGATCTCCTGGCCTACTCGCGCCCGGGGCGATCCGAGATCGCGCCGGTCCTTCCCTCAGAGCTTTCAGAAAGCGCCCTTTCGCTCATACGGCCGCAGAAGAAGTTCAAGACGGTGGAGTTCGCTCTGGACGTCCCGCCCGGCCTGCCCCCGGTGCTGACCGATGCGGATCTGACGCGCCAGGTGCTGGTGAACCTGATGCTCAATGCGCTGGACGCCTGCGGGAAGGGCGGGCACGTCTGGGTGCGCGCGGTCGTCATGGGTGTCGACGACGACGGGCGGCTCTCGTGGGGACACGGAGACGCCGCCGGGCCGGAAGAACCCGGGTTCTTCGAACTGGGCGACATTCACGCCATCCGGCCCCCCCAAGGGGGGAGCCGCGGGTTGAGCCCCGCAAGCCGGGTGGTCGTGTTTTGCGTCGTCGACGATGGAGCCGGAATTGAAGATCAGAACCTGTTGCGCATCTTCGACCCCTTCTTCACCACCAAGGAACCCGGCCGGGGTACCGGCCTGGGGCTGGCCATCTGTCACTCGGCCATAAGCGCCCTGGGCGGCGAGATCTGGGCATACAGTCGACCGGGCCGCGGCACCCAGCTCGCCTTCTACTTGCCCGTAGCGTAGCTTTTCGACGAGACATCCAAGGGCCGCAGCAGCGTCACCGGCAGCAGCATCACTTTTTGGTCGGCACGATCTGTATGGATCCGGATCAAGCGCTTCGGTCTTTCGGGCCGCGCGAAAAGCTCCACGCATAGCTGGACGCCGCCGGGAGCGGCTACGGCCTCGGCCCTGAGCGCCGGCGAGCGTACTACCAGCTCGGTGACGCGGAAAGGTTTGCCCGATTGCGAGCGCAGCATTGCGCAGAGCTTCTCGGTGCTTCCGGTCGTGTAGGGCGCGAAGATCAAAACACTCCGCGAGATGCCGATATCGCGGGCGAGCTGCGGGTGGGCGCGGCGCTCGATTTCGGCAAGCACCACCCGGCGGCGCCCGCGGATGAAGCGCCGCATGTGTTCCGTAGCCTCCTTGAAAGCAGCCAGCTTGGCGCGGGGAACCAACGGCTCGATGCGCTTAGCCATCAGATCCACCCGGCCGAGCAGCTCTTGTTCGTTCCAGACCCCGGCCAGCAACTTGCGCAGGGTGCGTTCGTAACGCTCGCGCGCCGCGTCGATTGCCAGCAAGCGCACGGGCAGCAGAGCGCTCATCGCGTACACCGTCCCCGCCCCGGCGGGCAACTCGGGCATGACCTGGTCGGCTCCCCAGGGAATGAAGTAGAAGCGCCCGCTTGTGGGATCGTCATAAAGGTAAAAGTTGTTGCCGTTGTACGGATAACTGTCGGTCTGGGCCACCAGGGCTTCGAGCGCCCAGTAATTGTAGAATGCATCGAGATCCAGAAGCTTGTCGAGCGCCGCGAGCAGATCCTTCTCGGGACGCTGCACGGCCGAGGCCAGCCGCCACAGATCCGCGCTCGATCCGCGGCGCTTGTTGGTCTTGCGGACAAACGAGCCCATCCAGCCGGCGCGCAGGTCGCTCATGTTGCCCTCGAACAGGTTGCCATCGGCGGTCTTGAAGCGTCGAGCCAGGGACGAGCGGTCGATGCTCTCGACGTTGACGTACAGGCCCAGATCTTTGCCATTGACGCGCACTCGGGCGAAATTGCAGCGTGGCGCCGCCAGGCCCGATTTCGTAAAGAGGCGGTAGACCAGACATTGCCCGATGTAGGCCGGATCCTGCAGGGCGTTGTTCAGAGTCAGGCGCCTGAGACCGAACGGCCGCAGGTTGCTTACGTACTTCGAAAACTTGATTTTCAAAGACGGCTTCTCGGTGCTCAGGGATCCCCAGAACCCCTTCTTGCGCACGCCGACGCGACCGAGAGTCTTACCGGCCAGCCTGATGCTGGCGGAAAAATAAGTGAAGATGCGACGCGGCCTGCGCCGCTCGCGCAGCGTGGTCGTGATCTGCTCGTTGCTGCGCGTCTGGCGCCTCAGCTTTTCGAAATCGTCCGGGCGCATCTGGATGCTGACTTCGAGGATCCTGTCGGGCGAGAAGACGGCCGCGGATGGATCGGCGCCTGCACGCGCCTGCCCGCAAGCGAGTAGGCACGGCACCATCAGGCCGAAGAACGTCATGTATGCCGCCGTACGCTTCATGAGTTTTTCGATATTCAGGCTAACTCTTTGACATCGACAGGCGCAACGATAGAATGAGTTCGGGAGACGACATGCCGAAAGCGACACGCATCCTGGTTGTGGACGACGAAGCCAACGTACGCCACTCTATCTCGACCCTGCTGAAACTGAAGGGGTTCGAGGTGCAAGAAGCCTCGGATGGCAAACAGGCGCTGGAGGTTTTCAGGCGCGAGCAGATCGACATGGTCATCTGCGACGTGCGCATGCCGGGCATGGACGGCATGACCTTTCTCGAACAAGTCACGGGTCCCGCCGTCGGCCCCGCCGCCGTGATCATCATGTCGGCTTACGGAGACATCGAGATGGCTCGCGAGGCGGTCGGGCTGGGAGCCGCGGACTACGTTTCCAAGCCTTTCAAGAACGAAGATCTGTTGCTGCGCATCTTCATAGTCGGAGAACGCCTGCGGTTGGCCCGGGAGAACATCCGCCTGCGCCGGGAGATGCACATGGAAGGTTCCTTCGAGAACATCATCGGGCAGGCCGACGTGATGCGGTCGTTGTTCAGGACGGTCTCCAAGGTCGCCGAGTTCAAGTCCACCGTGCTGATCATGGGCGAGAGCGGCACCGGCAAGGAATTGATCGCCCGCGCCATCCACTCGCGCAGCCCGAGAGTCGATAAGCCCTTCGTGGCCGTCAACTGCGGGGCCATCCCCGAGAACCTGCTCGAGAGCGAGTTGTTCGGCTACATCAGGGGGGCCTTCACGGACGCCGTGCGCAACAAGCAGGGGCTTTTCGAGGAGGCCGATGGGGGCACGCTGTTCCTCGACGAGATCGGCGAGCTGCCGCTCGGGCTGCAGGTCAAGCTGCTCAGGGCGCTGCAGGAAGACGAGATCCGCCGGGTGGGTGAAAACAAACCCCGCAAGGTCGACGTGCGCATCTTGGCGGCCACCATCCGCGACCTGGCCGCCGAGGTGAAGAGCGGCGGCTTTCGCGAGGATCTCTACTACCGTCTGAACGTGCTGTCTTTAAAGATACCGCCGCTGCGGGACCGGGCCGAGGACATTCCGCTTTTGGTGGCCCATTTTCTAGGCCGCTGCAACGTCAAGCTGGGCACCGCGGTGCGCGGGGTCGATGCGGGGGCGATGAAGATGCTGGTGAACTATGCCTGGCCCGGCAACGTCCGCGAACTGCAGAACATCATGGAGCGGGCGGTGATCCTCGCAGACGGCGACCTGATCGTGCCCGAGTTGCTGACCGACAAGGTAGCCCGGGCGAAGCCCGCGCCGGGGGCCCGCATCCCGTCGGGCCAACTCTCGATCAAGAAGACGGTCCGCACGATTGAAGAGGATCTCATCCGGCGAGCGCTGGCCCAGACGCAAGGCAATCGCACCCGGGCCTCGCGCCTTTTGGAAATTAGCCACAGGACGCTGCTTTACAAGCTCAAGGACTACAAGATCGACGCGGACGTTTTTTCGGGCCGATGAGCTGTTACCTGGCAAAAATTACATCTACCCCGCAATCATTTCACACAGAGCTTGGCGGGTCTGAGTGGTTTCTCGTTGTCTTACAATGCGTTGCGCTCTTCGGGAGGCTGGTACGGCAATTGCACGCAACAGAAGAGCACGCCTGTCGCCGGAGGATTGTTCATGATTCCTATGCATCGAAAGCGCCGGAAAAAAGATGACGGCTTCACGCTGGTCGAGCTGATGGTGGTTGTGGCCATCGTGGCCATCGTGACCGCCGCGGTGGTGCCGTCTTTCTCGATGAGCCTGCAGAGGAACCGCCAACGCGAGGCGGGCCTTTTGATAGTCCAGGCCGTCTTCGCGGCCCGCAGCCGCGCCGCCCGCACCGGCCATTGCCAGATGGTTGAGGTGACGCTCGCCAAGCCGGGCCTGGACGGCGGCACGGGCGGGATAGTCAGCCTGCGGGAATACCGGCCGGCCACGGCGCCCTTCGACTGCGGGATCGCGACGCCCATCCCGTCCGCCTCGCCCGACTGGGTTGAGCTGAGCCACAAGTCGGTCTCGCGCGACGGCGTGCATCCCGGCGTGGTCGGAGGCGACGCGGCCAGGAAAGAAGGCGACGTGGCCATTGACGGCTTCAGCAACGTCTGCGTCAAGACGCCGGCCGCCCCCGGCGTGGTCACCATATTCTTCGAACCAACCGGCGGCCAGGAGGCCACGACAGCGCGGGAGTATTTCTTCGGCGTCACGGCCTACCAGTCTCCGGGTGTCCCCTGCGGAGTCCAGCGGCACGTACGCGTCTCCGCCGGCGGTTCGGTGAGATACACGTTCTGTCCGCCGCCGCCATAGCCGAGGAGCTTTGATCATGATCAGTAAACCGCGAGTGCTTCAGGGTAAGGCCGGCTTCACCCTGGTCGAATTGATGATCGCCATGGTCATCATGTCCGTCGGGCTGTTTGCCATCGTGCAGATGGAGCTGGTTTCGCTGCGCGGCGGCGGCTATGCCAGGGAGCGGATGGAGGCCCTGCAGATAGCCCGGGGCGTGGTGGAAGAGTTGCGCGCCAGGGGCCTCGAGTGGGTAATGTTCGCGGGAGGCGGAAAGGATCTTACCGGCGTCCTGCCGAACATCGAAGCCCAGGCGATAGACGAGCCCGCGAGCTGTGCAGGGCTCGGAATGGACGATGTTCACTCAATGCTGAGCTACGGCGGCAACACGATCTCCAGCGGGAACGACTTTACCAACTCGCGCCTGGTAAACATGGACGGTCTGGGGCCCAATGTTCCCCAGGTGATCGACGCGGGCAGCCTGGAGACGGCCCGGGCGATCTACCGTGTGCATTACACCGCAACCTGGGTCAATTTGCAGGGACCCTCGGGAGGCGGGGGCCTGTCCGCCATCAGCCACGATATCGTTCACCTCATGGTGTACGTCTCCTGGGACAACAAGGATCACGGGCGGCAGGACTTCAGCTGGCAGAACAGCGATGCGGATGATTTTTGGAAGCGCAACGTGATCATGATCCCGGTCGACTTGATGCGCGATTATCACTGGTCTTGAGGAGGTGGCAACGTGGCTTTTCGAAAAAGAGCAGGATTTACCCTGGTTGAGTTGATGATCTCCATGGTGGTGGCCGGGTTTCTCATGGCCGGGCTGGTGGGCCTGGCGGGCTCGATGCGCAGAGCGTTCGGGCACGCAAAGGATGTAACCGACGTGCAGGCCAACCTGCGTTTCGCCCTGTTGCGCATGACCGATGATCTGCGCCGCACGGCCTTCATGTACATGGCCCGGCCGGGCGACACACTGGATCCCAGCCAGAACTGCCATCTTCTCGGTTCATACCCATCCGGCGCCTGGAGCCCGACCGGTTCATGGGATGCCATCGAGTACGACAAGGACAACTACCTCTTAACGATACGCGGCAACTATTCGAGTTCCCGTGACTACCTGCTGAGGCTCGATGCACCCGACCCGAGTCATCTGGTGGCTTCGAGGGGGGCGATCATCTGCCGGAACAAAATAGACCGCACCATCTCCGCCTCCTGCAATATACCTCCCCTGGGCTCGGAATACGACGAACCCTTCGCCGACGGCCAGCCCTTCTCCAAGATCTTCGTCACCGGCCAGGTGTTTCGGTTGGAGGCCCAATCCGGCCTGTACACTTACCACATCGTCACCTCTCTACCCGGGGATCTGGCCTGGGGACCCGGCATCGGCTTCCAGCCCACGATCAATCTTGCCAGCCAGATCCAGGGGTTCACGAAGTGGATCAGCCCGATCACCACGATACAGTACCAACTGCTCGAAAAAACGGCCGGAAACTGGGTTCTCGTTCGCCGGCGCTTTTACGGCGCCGCGCCACAGCCCGATGTGGAACTGGCCGAGTTCCTGTTGCCACCGACGAATGATCCCGACACGTCGGGATTCTTCGTCGAGATCTACTCGGACAGCTCGGTCAATGCAAGATTTTGCACGAAACCCTGGCAGCCGGTCATCTCGGTACCGCCCGTCTCACTGGCCGGGCCCATCGATGCCATGCGAGCCCGGGCGCTGCGCATCACCATCCGCGGCAGAAGCCCGGCCGAAGATCCCGGCATCGTACTGACCAACTACACGACCGACTCGAAGGCGCTGAACTACGGCTTCGATCTCGACGGCACGCCCGAAAACGGCCTGGCCTTGGTCCGGACGCAGCGGACGGTGGTGCAGCTTCAGAACCTGGGGCTGAATATTTCCATGTGAGGAGGAGAGCATGAGATCCAATAGAATTCTGGCGTCACGCGCGGGCAACGCGCTGGTGCTCTCGGTGCTCCTGCTGCTGGCGATGACCTCGGTGGGGCTGGTATCGATCCAGCGCACCAACTCCGACCTGCAGGTGGCCGGCAACGTGGTCAGGTCAGTGCAGGCGCAGATGATCGGCGAGACGGGCATCAATTATTTCATGGCGGACGTCCGCAAGAACCTGTACGACTACGCCTTCAACCTCGAGAATCAGCTTAAACCATTGCTGGATCCCCGGCAACACAGCACCGCCATGACCGGGGACGACGCTGAATGCGCGCCCTTCGTCCTGCCGACAGACCCCAATGAAAGAGAGGCCGCAATGGCGTCGCAGGGCCTGGCGTACAAGGTGGAAGGACGCGCGATGGACGAGATCCCGGATATGCCCGGGTACGAGGTGGGCAAGATCTGCTTCAAGGTGTTTGACTTCAACGCCGAAAGCGGCCTGCCCGCCAGGGAGGGCGAGACCGTCGACGAAACCCTGTCGGGGAACAACACGGTGGTGGTTCGTTACCGAGCCCGGGTGGTGATCGGCCCGACGAAGTGCGCGCGGCAGATACAAGAATAGATCGGCGGAATGCAAGATCGAGGGTGTCGAGATGAAAAGTCAGGCTAAAAACCAAGGAGAGCGGCCATGAAGAGATTTTTGATGAACGTGACGGCGGTGGTGATCTTCCTCACGCTGGCGGCGCCCGGCGGCGCCCGGGCGCAGGGTTTTTTCTCAGGCGACGACCCGATGCTGGTGCTGCCCGAAGTGCTGACCATCATCGACTCCTCGGGATCGATGCTCTGGGGCCTCTACCCGGGCTTCGCGCCCTGCAGCGACGACGATTTCTACGATCTCGACGGCGACGGCAACCTGTACCTCATAGCCCAGTGGTACGGCCATACCTACTACTACTTCCCCTGTGCCGTCTACCAGTGCGTCACCGGGGGACGGACCTGCAGGAACTTCAACGGGTCTTATCTTTGCGCCAACTACGGGACGACCCCCTACTCGCACGGCGACGACCGCACCTGCTACCGCAACCGGATCGAGTCGGCCAGGGAGATACTTACCGGTTCCTACGCGGACGTCAACCACACCTGCGCAAATCAGGACACCAACGGCATCCTCGATCTGTACAGTGACGTGATCCGCTTCGGCTATTCATCGTTTGACAGCAACACCCACAAGACCTCGTGGGATTACGGCAGCGACCTGGGGACCCACCAGCGCTTGGGCATTAAGGATCGTTGCCCCTGCGACGGGACGCCCAACTCGGACGTCGACTGCAGTTGCGCGACCGACGGCAAGCTGGTCGACGTGGTCGACCCGGCCGAACCGGAAAACATCATAGCCAACAACGCCCGGGCGCAGAACGAGGTTTGCCAGATGACCGCCAGCGGCGGCACCCCGTTGGCCCCGGCGCTCTACGACGCCAAGCAATACTTCGACAACTGGCAGACAGAGATCGACTACGACGACCCGCTCAACGCCTGCCGCCCGCGCTTCGTGCTGCTGATGTCGGACGGCGAGGAGAACACGGGCTCCGGGTGGCCCACCTACCACTGGGGCCACGACCAGGCCGCGAACCTGTGTGCCGCCGGCATTCCCGTCTTCGTGGTCGGCTACGGCGATCAGGGCCTGGCCGCCAACCTGAACGCCATCGCCCACGCCGGCTCCGGGCCGGCCTGCGGAGGGGGGCGGGCGCCGCTCGACGCCTTCCTGGCCGACAACCCCGCCGATCTCTACGTCGCCTTCCAGGCCATCATGAACGCCATCCTGTCCGGTTCGGCCAGCCGCACAGTGGTGTCATCGTCGCCCTCGCAGCTTTCCCAGGAGGATGCCTATGTCTACTCGTCGCACTTCGAGGCCGGCATCACCGCCCTGGGCTGGCGGGGTCACGTAGTACGGACAAGGGTGACCGATAGCGACCATGACGGTATCCCGGAATGGCACTACGGTACCCAGATCGACTTCGCCGATGTGCTCTACAACCAGAGTCCCGCCAATCGCGACATCTACACCGTGGTCAACGATCCGCGCAGCCAGGACCCGGCCTTCGACTACCCGAATAACATGCCCCGCCCGGTGGACGAGAGCGATCCGGACGTCGGGCTCTATCCCTTCGAGGCCGGCAAGCACGCCAGCGACCCGGCCATGTGCCTGAACGACACCGAGGGGTTGGGCAACGACGCCTTGTCGGACATGATCAAGAACTACACGCGCGGAGTAAACGGCGCCTACCCGGTGGGCGGAAATCCGATGCTCGACGGCCACCCCATCCTGGGAGACGTCTTCCACTCGAACCCGGTGGCGGTATCACCGCCGACGGTGATGGTGCCCGATTACAGGTACGAGCAGTACTTCTTGAACAATCGCGACCGGAACACCATGCTCTTCGTCGGCGCCAACGACGGCATGCTGCACGCCTTCGTGGGCGAGGACAGCCACGGCGGAGGACGGGACGGACAGGAGGCCTGGGCCTTCATCCCCAACAACCTGCTGGCCAAAATACAGAAGATCCGCTGGGGTCACAATTTCTTCGTCGACAGTTCTCCGATCATCCGGGACGTCTTCTTCGACGATTTACCGATGACCGACACGACGGGCGCGCCCGTCCTGGACGGCAGCAACCATCCTATTTTGGGCGCATACCGCACCGTGCTCATCTCGGGCGAGCGGGGCGGCGGCTCGGCCTACTTCGCCCTGGACGTCACCGATCCGGATAACCCGCAATACCTCTGGGAGTACCGCACCGACGTCGATGTCCATAACGACTACGAGGATCCCGAGGTGCAGTGCAAGTCCTCCCGCCTGCAGACATGGGCCAAGCCCATCGTGGGCCGGGTGTGGCTGAAGAACAAGCACGCCGGAGAGGGCGACCCGCCCGAGCCGCTCTTCGTCTCACGCTCTGTGGCCGTCTTCCCCGGCGGCTACCTGCCGCCCCAGAGCCTGACCAACGTCTCGAGCTGCATCGACTTCATCAAGCTGCTGGCCTCGAGCGCCTCGATTCACGTGGTGGACATCGAGACCGGCAAGCTGCTTCGCAAGTTCGTCTTCTCGAACGGCGTTAGCCAGGCGGCCCTGGACGCGCTCGAGGCTTTCAACACCGAGCGTGATGCGGCGATCGCCGCCGGCACCAACGGTAGCTGGGGGCCCGAAACCTTCACCGATACCGGCACCGGCGGCGGGGGCTGGGCATGGGGCAACGAAAACGAGCCCAGCGGCACGGGCTGGTTCTGCAGGGAGGAACGCGACCACATCCTGAACGAGGTGCAGTTGTCGCAGGAACTGCTTTCCAACTGCGCCGTCACCGACAACGACGAGAAGTACGAGATACGCTGCTGCTGGAACGGCGGCAGCCCGGTCGATCCCGCCGGCTGCAACCCCACCAACGCCGTGACGGGCTGCTTCTACTCCTATACCAAGTGGAAGGGCGACACGGGCGCCGTCCAGGTCAAGCTCAAGGGCGTCAACTGCCCGGTGGCGGCGAACGGCAAGTTCCGCCTCGCGGTGGGCAAGGACTTCGCCCTCGAGACGTCCGCGGCCTCCCCGGTGGCCTACAACCAGGCCCTGGGCGAGTACATCACCAGGATCTTCGCGCCGACCACGGTGGGAAAGATCTGGCGCGTCGACATGCGCTCGGCCGAGTACGACCGGGACAGGCCCGAGGGCGAGATGGTCTACCTCTTCAGCGACCCCGATACGGGGGAAGACCACGACTGGGACGTCGGCCGCGACGCCGGGGGCGATCCGCTTCCCTGGTATGACACCGGCGTCAACCGGCCGATCATGGTGCAGCCTTCCCTGGCCATGAACTACAAGCGCAACCTGGTGCTGTTCTTCGGTACGGGCGTGATGGACGATCTCACCTATCATGCAACGCAAGACAGGTTTTACGCCACCGAGGAGACCCGCACGCTGACCGCGGACGGCTTCTACGATCCCGATCCGGTGGGCAAGCTTTTCTGCAACGAGGAACTGTACGGCGCAGATTGCGTCGGCTCGGGCAATCCTCTGGATCTGGCAACCGCCGAGAGGCTCTTCGGAAAACCGCTGGTCGTGGGTGGCAAGGTGCTATTTTCCACCTACACCCCAGACTCGGATCTGTGCGAGCCCGGCGTCGGCGCCACTTATGGCTATAGCTTCGACAATTTCCATGATGGCGATTTTTTATCCGATCCACCTACCATAGGCCCGCCCCCTCCGGTTGAAGTTGTCTGGACGGCGGCGGGCGCCAAGGCAGTCACGGGTGAACCAGATAAAAGACGTACAGTGGATTTCAACATCGTGGTGGGCGCCCAGGTCATGCACTGGGGCAAGGTGCTCTGAGTCAAAAGATCGCCAAGCGAGCATCTTACCGGGGGCGGGGCCATGGCCCCGCCCCCGGTATCTTTCTGGTGTCATGTGTTGCATGCGGAGTTCGCCTGGGGTAAACAGAGAAGACATATTGCTGGAGGAAGATAAATGCGAGGATTGTCGATTTTAGCGGCCGTACTCTTTGCCGGCTGTGTGTTGATTTTTACGGGATGCCGCGGCTGCGGTTGCTCACCCGAGGAGCGGGAAGCCGGTGTTGACGCGGGCCCAAACACGAAGCCCGTGCAACGCGCGCAACCCTCGAAAGACGAGGCGGGGGCGAGCCGCGAACCGGCCCGTAGCGAGAGAGCAGCGGCAAAAAAGCCCGGCCGCGAGGGGATCGTCGAGATGAAGCCGGGCGTCGTGCTGAGCACCTCGGGACGCGGGTCGACCGGCGAAGGGGAAGCCCCGACCGCGACCAACCCCAATGTGCCCCCGGCAACCGTCAAGGCGATAAGCGCGCTGAATGACTTTCAACGAGCCCACCCAAAGATGGTGGTGAAAAAGCGCGAAAACGCCGGGCCGCGCCCCCCGCATTCAGAGGTAGACAAAGAGCGCTCTACCAAGGGGCTCAAAAAGGTACCTGGAGCCCCCCCGGGGAAGTAAATTTACGCTCAGTTAGGCATAATTATATCTAATTAAGCTAAATTTTCTTGACAATGATTAACTTCTGGTGGATACTGATGCAGCCTACGATCCCCGCGAACTACAATTTCTACGGTGCTGGGATCCCACGGGCAGGAGACGAGTTAAAATGAAGAGAAATCGCAATCAGTCGGCAGTGGGTGTTTGGGAGCGCGACTCTGAAGACACGGCGGTGAAAAGCACGGAGACTGCTGTCGCGAAGAAAAACAACGTGCGCAAGATCCGCGAGTCGCTGCTTCTGAGCAAGGCCGAACTGGCGCGCAAGGCGGGGCTTTCGGCGCTGACTATCGATCGCGTCGAGTCGGGCTATAGCTGCCGCATGGACACCAAGCGCAAGATCATCCTGGCGCTCGGCATGCGTCTTTCGGACAAGGACGAGGTCTTCGTCCCCGCTTACAGTGCAGAAGACGATTCAGGCTGACGAGGTGACAAGTCCATGGCCAAGGCAAAAAACGTAGTCGGGTTGGACATCGGATCGAGTTCGATAAAGCTCGTCCAGCTCAAGGAGAGCAAGAACGGATACCAGCTTCTCAACTTCGGCACCACCCAGCTTCCGCCGGAGGCCATCATCGACGGGGCGCTGATGAACTCGACGGTCATCGTCTCGACCATCCGCGACTTGATCCAGACCCAGCGCATCCGCAGCAAGGAAGTGGCCATCGCCATCAGCGGCCACTCGGTGATTATCAAGAAGATCACCCTGCCGGCCATGACCGAGGAAGAGCTCGAGGAATCCATCCAGTGGGAGGCCGAGCAGTACATTCCCTTCGACATCAACGACGTCAATATCGACGTGCAGGTGCTGACCCCCGAGCCGACGGAGCAGGGCCAGATGGACGTCTTGCTGGTGGCGGCCAAGAAGGACATGATCAACGACTACCTGGCGGTTGTGCAGGAGGCGGGGCTGGTGCCCATGGTGGTCGACGTGGCGGCCTTCTGCGCCGAGAACGCCTTCGAGGTGAACTACGACCTGCCGGCCGGCGACACCATCGTGCTGGTGAATATCGGCGCCAGCGTCATCAACATCAACGTCCTGGCCGAGGGTGTAACGGCCTTCACCCGGGACATCTCGATGGGCGGCAACCAGTTCACCGAGGAGATCCAGAAGCAGCTCAACGTCAGCCACGACGAGGCAGAAGCTTTAAAGCTCGGCGGCGGGTCCTCGTCCGACGCCGACTCGGTCGTGCCCCAGGAGGTCGAGCGGGTGATTGCCGCGGTCTCTGAAAACCTGGCGGGGGAGATCCAGCGCTCGCTCGATTTCTATGCCGCCACGGCGGCGGACAGCCAGATCAGCCGCATCTATCTCAGCGGAGGAACCTGCAAGCTGCCTTCGCTTTACAAGGTTGTCGAGAACAAGGTGGGTGTCCCGGTGGAAATCATGAACCCCTTCCGCAACATCGAGTTCGATCCCAAGCGCTTCGACCCCGAGTACATCCGTGAAGTGGGTCCGGCGGCCGCCGTGGCGGTGGGGTTGGCCATCCGCTCACCCGACGATAAGTGAGGAAGCAGCCATGATAAAAATCAACCTGCTTCCAATAAAGGCCGCGCGGAAGCGAGAGTATGTCAAGCAGCAACTCGTCCTGGCCGTGCTGCTGATTGCCGGCACGCTTGTCGGGCTTTACCTGTGGTGGAACTCGGTGGACTCCGATATCGCAAGTAAAAAAAAGGAGATCCAGCAGGCCCAACAGCAGATCCAGCAGTATAACAAGGCCATCGGCGAGGTGGAGAAATACAAGGGCATGGAAGCGTCCCTCAAGCGCACGCTCAAGATAATCGAGAACCTGATTAAAGGCAAGACTGGTCCCGTGCGGGTGCTCGATCGCCTCAGCCGGGTCATTCCCAAGCAAGTCTGGCTCACCAAGTGGGAGGAGAAAAGCGGCACGGTCACGATAGAGGGCGAGGCGTTGAGCAACAAACACGTGGGTAACTTCATGACTCTGCTGGGTACCGTGTCGGAAGCGGAGATCGACGGCCAACCCGCGCCGGCCGGGGCAAAGAAGCCCGCTGTTCGGAAGAGCTTTTTCTCCGGCATTCGCCTGGTAGAAACAAAGTCCGACGAGGACAAGAAGTACAAGCTGTCATATGTCTCTTTCAAGATAACGTTGAAGGTGAACTACGCCATCTGACGGCGGTTCGGTTAGCGCGACCAAGAGGACGACATGGAAAAGTTTTACTCCCAGTTCCAAAAGATTCCGATGGCCACCAAGGCCGCCATCGTATTGATCGTCATGGGGCTGATGGTAGGCGGGCACTATTACTTGATCTTCCTCGATCAGCAGCAACAACTCGGCCGGCTGGGCAAGAAGCTCGCGGTGCTGGACGAAGAGCTGCAGGAAAAGCAGGAAATCGCCGGAAATCTCTCGAAGTTCAAAAAGATGGTGGAGTACCTGCGACAGAAGCTCGAGGAGAAGAAGAAGAACCTCCCGGACGACTCCAACATGGATCAACTCTTGAAAACACTGAACGAGCTGTCCGAAAAATCGGACATTCGAATTATCAAATTCGTTCCACACACCGAGGTGATGCGCAATTTTTACGCCGAGATTCCCGTGTCCATGAACATCGAGGGCAACTACCACGAGATCTTGACTTTCTTCGACAAGATAGCCAAGGAAGATCGCATCATCAACGTCTCGAGCATAGTCATGAAATCGCCCAGGATTGCAAGCGGCAAGGTGATGCTCGAGGCTTCCTGCATGGCAAAGACGTTTCGCTCGTTGCCGCCGCAGAAAGCCGGCCAAAGCGGGAAAAAGAAGAAAAGTGGGACAAAGTGATCCAGAATGCTCGAATCCACGTCCTTTGAAGAGGAAGGGCCGGTTGTGAACACGCAACGCACGAAAAAAGTCAGGATCCTCACTCCGCACCGGGACGGTGGTTTGCCCGGCCTGGTTCTGCTGAGTCTCGCTGTCGTTCTTTCGTCGGGTGCCTGCGGCAGCGAGAAGAAGAGGCCGCCCGCGCCGGTTACAGCGGCGCAGCCCAAGGCGGCCGCGCCGGTTGTCGAAGCGCTGAAAGCCGAGGCCGCTACCGAGATGCCCTATGTTTATTCACCGGTCGGCAAGCGGGATCCGTTCAAGTCGTTCTACAAGGTGATCCGCGGGCCGGAGAAGCGCGGCCCCGGTACCATTTTGACGAAGTACGAAATCGATCAGCTCAAGTTGACCGCGATCATCTCCGGCATCAGCCGGCCGCGGGCCCAGGTTGAGCTTCCTGACGGCAAAGGGATAGTCATCAAGGTCGGCACGCGGATCGGCAAGAACTTCGGGAGAGTCGTGCGCATCAAGAACGACGAGGTGGTCGTTGCCGAGGATTACCGCGACTGGAGCGGGCGCAAGGTGACCAACTACATTCACATGAAGATCATCAAGGAAAAAATATATTGATCAAGCAACCGGCAGGAGAGAGACATAATCGATATCAGGGCCGACTTGCCCATACTTGGTGAAGGAGAAGATCCATGGGATCTCGCAAAGTTCTGGTAAGCCTGTTGACACTGCCTGCAGTGCTGCTCGCGGGAGTGGCCTTGGCCCAACCGGCGGCAAGCCAGGGGGCGAACAACGTCATCACGAAGGTGGAGGTCACGTCCGGGCTCCAGGCCACCAGGATTGTTTTCAGTGGCGAGAAGACGCCTACCTTTACCGTCTTCAAGCTGAAGAACCCCGATCGCCTGGTGGTCGACCTGATCCACGCGGATCTGAAGGTTGAGGTCCCGGTTGGGATCGAGGACGCGCATATATCCAGGATAGCCAGCACCCAGTTCCGGCAGGCGGGCAGCGTGGTCAGCCGCTTCATTATAGGCATGAAGCCCGGGGTGCGCTTCGGGGCCCGCGCGGAGGGATCCACGCTGGTGGTCACCATCTCGGGCACGGGCGCAAGCGCCCGCGCGCGCCCGGCCGTCCCGGCACGGGCGCAAGCGCCCGCTCCGCGCATCGTGACGGCGAAAAAAGCCGACAAAGATTTCCGAGTGGTCCAGAGCCGGGGCAAGCCCGACAAGGCCGGCAAGGTTGCGATCCGCAGCATCGATTCCGGGCATGGCAAGCAGATCACCATCCTGGCCGACAGACCGATCGAAAACTACGAAGTAATCGAGGTCTTCTCGCCATTCAGGATAGTTCTCGATGTCTTCGGCGCCTCGATGCCCGAAAAGAAGCTGGAGCGCAAGCTGTCTTCGAAGTATATAAGCAAGCTCAGGGCAGCGTGCCATGCCGGCAAGGTTCGCGTGGTTGTCGATTGCGTCGAGGGAAAGCGACGCCCCTACCGGATAGAGAGGCTCAAACGGGGCATTCGCCTGAGCTTTCAAGACAAGCCGCTAAAGACGGCAGCCAAGGAGAAAATCGCGGTCAAGCCGAAGATCGCGGTCAAGCCCATCCTTCCCGCACCTCCACGCAAGGTCGCCGAAGTGAAGGATGTCGACTTCAGGCAGGACGAGAACGAGGCCCGGGTGGTGATCGACTTGCAGGGTGACGCCGAACCGCGGATCACGCACAGCGACGCGCGCTCGGCCGTGCTGCAGATCGACAACTGCAAGATGCCCTTGCTTTTGGAGCGCACGCTGGACACCTCCGAATTCGGCGGCTCGGTGAAGTCGTTGAGCGCCTACATGATTCGCGGCGAGAAAAAGGTCAAGCTGGTGGCCGTGACCGGCGGCCGGGTGGCCAACCGTATAGAGAGGCGCAACGGAAAGCTGAACTGGGTGTTCGCAGCGGGTACAGCCGGCAAGAAGAAAACCGCGCGCGGGAAGCAAGACTCCGCCGGCCGGGGCGAAGCGGCGGCCTATTCCTACGAGCCGAGCCAGGTGGCCGGCTACAGCGTAAGAAGGCCCGAGTTGGCGTCCGGAGCCGGCAGCGGCGTCAGGAAACGCAGGAAATACCACGGCAAGAGAATCTCGCTGGATTTCAAGGATGCCGATATCCACAACATCCTGCGCCTGATCTCCGAGGTGGCCAAGCTGAACATCATCACCGGCGACGACGTCAAGGGCAAGATAACCGTCACCATGCGCAACGTTCCCTGGGACCAGGCGCTGGAAATAATCCTCAAGACCAAGAAGCTCGGCAAGGTCCGCCAGGGCAACATCATTCGCATCGCCAGCATGGCCGACCTGGCCAAGGAACAAGAACTGGCCCAGAAGGCGGCCCAGGCCAGGCTGACCCTCGAGCCCCTGCGGGTCAGGCTGATCCCGGTCAACTACGCGGTCGCCGGGAACATCCAGGCGCAGGTCAAGGACATCCTCAGCGAGAGAGGCACGGTCAACGTCGATGTTCGTACGAACGTGCTGATCATCAAGGATATTCTCCAGAACCTGGTCAAGGCCGAGGGCCTGGTGCGCAGCCTGGATACCGAAACGCCCCAGGTCTTGATCGAGGCGCGCATCGTCGAGGCCAACACGCAGTTCGTCCGCGAGGTAGGCATCCAATGGGGCGGCGATCTGGCTTTCTCCGAGCAGTCCGGCAATCCCACCGGGCTGCCTTTCCCCTCGAGCTTCGTCATGCAGGGCGGCGCCGACGACACCCAGACCATGAGCGACATGAGCGGCACGGCCAATCCCGGCAAGTTCGCCATCAACATGCCCGCAGCGGTAGGCGCCGGGTCGGGCGGCGCCCTGGGCTTCTTGTTCGGCTCGGCCGGAGGCAGCGCCCACCTCAACCTGAGGTTGAGCGCGCTCGAGAACCAGGGCGCGGTCAAGATCGTCAGCGCGCCCAAGATCACCACCCTGGACAACCAGAAGGCCAAGATTGCCCAGGGAGTATCCATTCCCATCAGCGTCGTGTCGGCAGCCGGCGTCAATACGCAATTCGTAGAGGCCAAGCTGGAACTCGAGGTCTCCCCGCACATCACCCAGGAGGGCAGCATACTCTTGGACATCAAGGTCAATAAAAACGAGCCCGATTTCTCGCGCACCGGCGCGCGGGGAGATCCCACCATCTTGAAGAAAGAGGCCCAAACCCAGGTGCTGGTCAGGGACGGAGACACCACGGTCATCGGCGGCATTTACACCCGCAAGACGTCCGACACCTTCTCCGGAATTCCCGTTCTTTCACAGATCCCCGTTCTGGGGTGGTTTTTCAGGAACACCAAGAAGAACGACGAGAGGACGGAGTTGTTGATCTTCATCACTCCCAGGATCGTCAATCGGCTGCGGTCGACGGTCTCGCAACGCTGACGGCCGGAAAGATACGGAGGTAAACCATGAAGACCAGAGCGCTATTCTGGATGATGATGGTCGCAACGGCCGGCGGAGTTGCGGGCTGTGTTGACAACGACAAGTCGCTGGTCATCGCTTTCGCATCGCCCCTGAGCGATAGCGATTGCCAGGCGCAGGTCCAGACGGGAGGTAACTTCGAATACATGTCCCATGGACTGCTCGACATCGGTCATCCCGCTTTCGGCGGCTACCCGCAGTACTCCGGTTGTTTCCAGATGGAGAATCGACTGGTGGCCAGCGCCAATGAGGATATAGGGGAGTTGGAAGCCAACGATATACAGCTCAGGAAGGGAATGGTCTCGTACGAGTGGCTGGACGGGCGCGATGTCCTCGAGGCCCCCGAGAACGCGGTCTCACCGGTTCTCATGCTGGAAAACCAGGTGGAGGTCGATACCTACATAAGCGGCCTGGTGGATGCCGGTTCGGGCGATTCGCCCGGAGTGATCGTCTTGTGCGTTCGTCTCGTCTCTCCCCAGGTCGGCTCCTCCCTGATGCTCCTCCAGAATATCATCAACCCGGTCGACCTCGACCGGGTGGTCCTCGGGTTGCACCTGAGAATCGAGGGAGAGACGCTCGGGGATCGGACTGTCGAATCGAATGATTTCATCTTTCCCATCACGTTCTGCTCTGGATGCCTGGCCAAAACCTGCAAGGACGAGAACGGCAACGATATCTTGGACGGCGACGGCAACCCGATCTACCCCGGTTGCCGCCCCGGGCAGGACACCAACAACGACTACACCTGTGAGGACATTACCGGAACCTGATCGCTAAGGATTTCTCCCTTCCTGTTGACAAACCCCTGCTGTCTCGGATACAAGTTGTTCGCGGAATTGGCGGGAGCGGTTGACGCCATGGTTGACGACATCCTCGAGACACAGACGCTGGCGTGGTTGTATCTGAAACAGGGGCATCCGGAAAGAGCGGCTGAAATATTCGGACGGCTGCTCTCAGCGGATCGGGACAACGAGTCGGCGGCCAGGGGGTTGGCGAGTTGCCGCGACCTGCTGCGCGCTCGCGGAAGAGAGGCTGGTATGGCGCAAGGGAAGAGGATCGCAGTATTGCAGCAGATGCTGGCCCGGCTGACCGGGACACAGGTCCCGGACAATGCGGCGAAAACGAGCGCACGGGCGACCGCAATCCCCGAGCGGATGAACCCCCGGGAGAAAAAGCTGCGCCTGCTCAGGTCGATGCTGGATCGCCTCAATGGTTCTAGCTAGTGCCCGTCATAAACCCCCACTTTTCTCTGACGGGCACTACGAAATTATTGGGTTTTTTAATGGTGTTCGATCAGTTTCGAGATGGGAACTAGTATAGGAGGAATTCGATGTCTTTTCAGGAAGAATTGCAGGCAATTTGCAAACAGGTTCCGGGCATCCGTTCGGCTGTTGTCATGAATCTCGACGGCCTTATCGTTGCGCGCCAAGACGAGAGCCAGGCGCCGCCGGACATAGAGATACTATTGATAGAATTGACCAACTCATTGAAACAGGCAATCCAGGCCGCGGCCAGCGTCGACGGCGGAGCCGTCCGTGAATATTCGCTTTCCATGGAGAACGGCGAATTGATAGTGCGCCTGCTTTGCGACGAGCACTTCGTGGCCCTGTTGACCGGGCCCGAGGCTTTGGTCGGCCGCGGCCGCTATGCTCTCAGGATCCATGCCCGGCCGCTGATCGACGAGCTCTCGTAGGGTCGCCCGGAGAATCCGATGTACTCCACGAGCGATTTCCGCCGCGGCCTGAAGATCGAGCTGGACGGCGAGCCGTACATAGTTCTGGAATTCCAGCACGTCAAGCCCGGTAAGGGAGGGGCTTTCGTCCGCACCAAGATCAAGAACCTGAACACGGGCAATGTCATAGATCGCACCTTCAAGTCCGGGGACAAGGTCGATAAGCCGGACATGGAAGAGAAGGAGATGCAGTTTCTCTACCGTAGCGGAGACGAGTACTATTTCATGGACAGCAGCTCCTACGAGCAACAGTTCATTCACCAGGACAACCTGCAAGGCGTACGGGATTTCCTCGAGGAAAATGTCCAGGTGACGGTGCTATTCCATAACGGCAAGCCGATAACGGTCGAACTGCCCAACTTTGTGGAGTTGGTGGTCGTCAATACGGATCCGGGCGTCAAGGGAGATACGGCCAGCGGCGGGACGAAGCCCGCCGAACTGGAAACGGGCGCCAGCATCCAGGTGCCTCTTTTTATCAAGCAGGGGGAAAAGATCCGTATCGATACCCGGACGGGACAATATGTCGAGCGGGTCAGATAAGAAACAGCGCCGTCGGCATTTCAATTTTTCACAAAAAGAAATTGACTGCACAGCAGGATCCAGGCTAAGATAAAAGGTTAGCAACATTGGCGGAAGTGTCCGCGAAAAAAAGGGTTTTTCGCGGTTCACTAAATTTCTGAACAGGGCTGACCGTGGCGACTAACAAGAACAAGATAAACGACAACGCGCTCAAGTTCATTCAGAAAGGCCAGATCAAGAAGGCCATTCGCGAGTATGAGAAGATCCTCGCGGAGGATCCGAACGACGTTCGCACCCTGCTCAAGAAGGGCGATTTGCTTGTCCGAGTCGGCGACAAGGAGCAGGCGGTCGATACCTACCTGATGGTAGCGGCCACGTATTCGCAGCAGGGGTTTCACCTGAAGGCGGTGGCGGTTTTCAAGCAAATCCTCAAGATCGACAATACCCGCGTCGACGTCAATTTGCACCTGGCCGAAGAGTACCAGAAGCTGGGCATTATCGGCGATGCAATGTTGCACCTGCAGATTGTGGCCAATGCCTATGAGCAGCAGAACCTGTCACGCGAGTCACTCGACATCTTGCGGCGCATAGTCGATCTCGACCCGGACAACATCGCCAGCCGGATCAAGCTGGGGGAAATGTATTCGCGGGAAGAGATGATCTCCGAGGCGGTGGGAGAGTTCACCAGGGCAACCGAGGACCTCAAGAGCGCCAACCGGATCGAAGACTACATAAAGGTGGCCGAGCGGCTGATCTACCACGACGCCTCCAATGCTGCCTTGATCAAGGAACTGGCCAATATCTACCTGCAGCGGGGCGACACCAAGCGGGCACTCGGAAAGTTGCAGGTTTGCTTCAAGTCAGACCCCCGCGATCTCGAGGTGCTTGGAATGTTGGCCTTGGCTTTCCAGGAACTCAACCAGATATCCAAGACGGTCTCGGTATACAAGGAGATGGCCAACATATACCGCGAGCAAGAGGCCATCGACGAGATGCAGCAGGTGTATCGACGTATCCTGGAGATCGTCCCGGACGATCCGGATGCGCGGCAGGCCCTGTCTCAAGGGATGTCGGCCGAACAGCCCCCGGCCGAAGATCTCAGCTTCGCCGACATGCAGGAAGACCGTGGCCCTGGTGGTGCCACCTTGCCTACGGCCTCGCTGCCAATGTCGACGGCGGATGATTTCGCGCCGGATGGCGAATCCGATATCGCCTTCGAGGAAATGCCCGAAGAAGGTGTGACGGTGGAACAGTCTTTCAGTGATTTTGCCGCTCAACCAGCCGATGTGCCCGGAGACGATTTTCTCGTCGAGGAGGCATACCCTGCGGATGGGGCGGCCGAGGATCGGGAGGTCACCATAGGCGAAAGCCTGACGGTCGACCAGGATATCTCCCCGCGGCAGGCGCCGGCAGTAGAGGATGATGCCAGAGAGACAATATCCAGGCTGTTGACCGAAACGGATGTGTACATAAAGTACGGCCTGCAAAACAAGGCCTTCGACCACCTCAGCAAGGTCTTCACACTGGATCCAAACAATATCGAGGCCCACGAGAAGCTGAAGGACATCTATATCAATGCCGACCAACTGGATCACGCCGCCCAGGAATTGCTCACGCTGACCCATCTCAACAAACGCATCGGGCGCTTCAATGCATGCCGTGCGCACCTGCGCTCTTTGCTGACCATGTTCCCCGATCACAGCGAGGGCCGGGCATTGGTCAAGGAACTGGATGGGCAGGACATCGCGCCTCCCGCGGCTGCGGCGTCAGGGCAAGCCGAACCCCGGGAGGCTCCGGACGTCCTGGTGGTCGACCAGGACAACACGGTCAGTCTCGGCGGGGAGCAGGATCTTCCAGATATGGACATCGACGTCGAGATGGACGACCTGGTGGATGAAGCGGAAGAGGCTCCGACCATGATCGCCGACCGGGCGGCTCTGGACTACGAGATAGGCAATACCGTGCGAGGCGGGGCCGCCAGCGAGCCGCCCGCAGCCGAGGAGTTTTTGTCGCTGGACTACGACGGAACCGAGGAAACGGTCGAGGCCTCTGCCTTGGATATCGGTCAATACCCGCCACTCGCCGAACCGCCTGTAGCGGATCTCGCCGGCCAGCCCGGGATTTTGGAGGAGCCGGAGCTACTCGAGGAGCCGGAGCTACTCGAAGAGCCGGAGCTACTCGAAGAGCCGGATTTGCTGGAAGAAGTCGAGGTTTCCAGCGAACCCGAAATAGTCGAGTTTTTGGACGAACCGCAAACTACTCGGGAGAGGCTGCCCGTCGCGAATGAAAGGCAGGCGGAAGAACAACTGATCGAGTTCTGCGGGGAAGATGACTTTTTCGACCAGTCGCAAGTCGGCCTCGTGCCGGAAGCGGCGGCGGAACTTCCCGCAGCGGTTGACGAGTTTGAACCCGAGGCGACCGAGGTTGCCCATAAGGCTCAACCGTTCCAACCCGAGCCGGAGGAGGCGGCGGAACCTGTTGGGGAGGCCCTCGACGAGGATCTCGATGATTCGCTCGAGGAGATCGATTTCTTCATCCAGCAAAACCTGCTCGACGAAGCCGGCGACGAGATCGAGCGGCTCATGCGGGAGTATCCGGATAACCCAGAGGTCGCCGAGCGTCACGAAAAGATTCAGCGCCTGCAACAGGGGGAGAGCCCCGGCGCCCAGATGTTACCAGAAGAGATGGAAGGCCCTTTCGACCTGGCGGCCGAAATCGAACGCGAGGTGGGAGACGACGTCGCGCCCGTTCCCCTGGACGAAGATTTTCAGTACAGCTTCGATGACGTGTTCTCCGAGTTCAAGAAGGGGGTCGAGAAGGTTGTGGACAAGGAGGATTCAGCCACCCATTACGATCTCGGCATCGCCTACAAGGAAATGGGTCTTATCGATGATGCGATCAGCGAATTCGGCATCGCTGCCCATGATCACTCCAGAAGTTCCGCGGCCCTCAACATGATCGGGCTGTGTCACCAGGAAAAAGGGCAGTTCAGCGAAGCCATCAACCGTTTCAAGGACGCGCTGCACGGAGCCGATATCACCGAGCAGGCGGCCACCGGTGTCTACTACGAGATTGGGCATACTTATGAATTGCTCGACGATCCAAAAGAGGCGCTGTTCTACTTCAAGAAGGTACACAAGCGCGATTCCGGGTTCAGGGAGGTTGCGGCCAAGATAAAGGTTCTCTCGAAAGGAGACGCGGCGACGAAGAACGAGCCGAACGAGGGTGACAAGCCCGGCAAAGCGGCCAAGTCCAAAAGCAATATCTCTTACATGTAGCCGGAACGATGAACTACCTAGCCTATTTTCAGCTGAGCCAGGAGCCCTTTTCGAACGCACCCGTCACTCGTTTCTATTACAACAGCGTGCAGCACTCGCAGGCTATGGTGCGCCTGATGTTTTCGGTGAACAACATGCGCGGTCTGGCCCTGTGCGTGGGCAACATCGGCGCCGGCAAAACGACGCTGGCACGGAGAATGCTGGACAACCTTCCCGAGAGCCAGTTCGAGGCGGCGCTTTTGGTGATCATCCATGCCGGCATCACGGCCTCGTGGCTTCTCAGGCGCATCGCGCTGCAGCTCGGAGTGCAGAGCCCGGCCGAGGACAAGCTGGCGCTGCTCAGTCAGCTCTACCAGCGATTGGTGGAGATCTACGAGCAGGGCAAGAAGGCGGTGGTGCTGATCGACGAGGCCCAGATGCTCCAGTCGCGGGAGTTGATGGAAGAGTTCCGTGGCCTTACCAACCTCGAGGTGCCCGAGCGCAAGCTGATTACCTTCGTCTTCTTCGGGTTGCCCGAACTCGAGAATAACCTGATGCTCGACCCGCCCCTGGCGCAGCGCGTGGCGGTGCGTTACAAGCTGGAGCCCTTTCATCTCGAGTCGGTCGAGGCCTACATCAAGCACCGTCTCAGGATGGCGGGTTCGAAGAAGATGCTTTTCACCAGTCAGGCGGTGGAGTTGATCCACAAGTACAGCCAGGGAATTCCGCGCCTGATCAACACGCTGTGCGACAATGGTCTCTTCGAGGCTGCCCTGTCGCGCCGCTCGGTGGTCGACAGCGGCCTGGCCGAGCAGGTGGCGGCCTCACTCGGGCTGAACCGCAAACAGGAGGTTCCCGAGGCGATCGAGGCCCGCCGCGAGGCCGGAATAGTGATCCCCGAAGAATCCACCGCCGGCAGGATCCAGGCAACGGGCACGAAAGCCGTTACAATGGACGAAATCGACAGTTTCCTTGACAGGCTGGGCAAGCCGTAGTACCTCCTTTTTTGTCTGTTGCCTGGTATATTTAGGAAAAGACCGGAACATGGGAGGTGGCTGACCGTTCGGTATTCCTCATGCGGGTGTAATTCAGAGGTAGAATGCAAGCTTCCCAAGCTTGACGTC